>NZ_BAWH01000001.1 GCF_000586435.1 Psychrobacter sp. JCM 18901 | reverse complement strand
ATGCGCTTTTTGTTAGATGAGATATGCTTTGACCATCTTTATTTGATAGGCGCAAACTTCACTCTCATCAGTATTACTTATTTCGCTTCAGAGCTTTGGTTAAACAAGGCATTCAACACAATAGCGGCTAAAGTAGCAGTACCGATACCGCCTAAATCAAAGCCACCCAAATGCAAGCTAAAATTACCAGTACCCATAATGACCGTTACTGCTGCAATAATCAGATTGCTGTTTTTACTAAAATCAATATGGCTATCGATCCAGATTTTTATCCCAGCAACCGTGATAAGGCCGAAGACAACAATAGAAGCACCGCCCAATAGAGCCGCTGGGATGGTCTGAATGATCGCACCAAACTTTGGTGACAGTCCCAATATGATAGCAACCAAACCTGCTACGACAAATATCGTCGTGCTATACACTTTGGTAACCGCCATGACACCGATGTTTTCAGCGTAAGTAGTAACACCTGTACCACCAAATCCTGCTGAAAAGGTCGTGGCTAAACCGTCCGCCAAAAATGCTCGGCCCATATAAGGAGTTACACGAGCCTTGGTCATGCCCTCTACTGCCTTAAAGTGCCCTAGATTTTCAGCCACCAAAATAAAGGCCACAGGTGCAATTAGGATAATAGCGCTCATCTCAAAGCGCGGCGTATGAATGCTTGGTAGTCCAAACCATGAAGCGGCGGCTACCGTACTAAAATCAATCGCAGTACCAAAGCCTAAAATATTGGTCATGACGAAATAAGCAACGTACGACAGAACCAGACCGACGAGTAGCAACAGACGACGCAACATACCGCGAGTAAATACTGCAACACCACTAATGAGCAATACGGTCAAGGTAGCCATCCAAGCATCAAACTGATTGGCAGACACGCTTGAATGGTCACTGGCGCCAAGTTAAGACCGATAATCATGACAATCGCACCTGTCACGATAGGCGGCATCAAACGCTCAATCCAACCTGTACCTGTCTTCATCACTAGCAGACCAATCAATGCATAAATGATACCGCAGGCCATAATACCGCCTAGCGCAACATTTAGATTGTCATTGAATCCTGCGCCTGCATAAGCGGTCACCGCGATGACTGGACCAATAAAGCAAAGCTTGATCAAGTAGCTCGGCATGCGCCCACCGGTAATCATAAAGAACATTACCGTACAGATACCAGACATCAAGATAGCTAAATTAGGATCGAACCCCATTAATAAAGGCGCAAGCACGGTTGCACCAAACATGGCAAACGTATGCTGTATACCTAGTAATACGCTTTTTGACGGAGGTAAATAGTCATTGATACCGACTGGATCACGATCCAAATCGCCCTTATAAGGACGCCATGTCGGGAACCAACGGCCATTTTCAAAGTCTGGATTGTGCGGATAATTGATAGCGGCTGAATCAATGCCTGCAGACTCCAAGGCATTTTGAGTCGATAGATCTTGAGCGCTATTGTCTGACGCTGATGAAGGGTCTTTTTGAGATGGCATGCGCGCTTGTCCTATGTGAGCTAAGCTAAAGTAATAGGCTAGAATAACTGATAAAATAAGTATATTAATAAATGGACATATTTCTAAGGGCTTGTATAAATAGCAGAACGTTAAGTCTTCCTATCTATAATATGTCATCCCAATTCATTCATTTATGTTGTAATATGACAAACCAAAAGTATTATTTGGTATGATAGCCATATCTTGCTAGATGTATGAATACGGATATGTCTGACTAAAAAAATTTAGTCTTTTTTAATCCGTCTTATTTTACGATGATAACCAACTTACAGGATGTTACATAGTTGTTGACTGCGAGCATGATAACGGAGTTTCAAAATAAATAAAAGTTATTATTCAACTGCCCTCAGTGCTCATTTACCTTATAACCTTCATAAATAGTGTCTCGCGCCCACCTATCAATGGTGACTAGGAGCGACGGCTGTCTATTATATTTTTCACAAAAGCGCCCAATGCCATAGATAAAATAGGCTAAAGCGCTTAAAATTTTTGGTGACTTATTATGATCAGTGTTTTTGATTTGTTTAAAATCGGCATTGGCCCATCCAGTTCGCATACAGTCGGACCGATGGTCGCTGCAAACTTATTTTTGACCTCGCTAACTGAGCAGATGGAACTGACTGCAATTAAGACCATTGAGATTGAACTGTATGGCTCTTTGGCGGCGACTGGAAAAGGCCATGCAACAGATACCGCTATCTTGTTAGGACTGCTTGGACACACGCCTAGCACGATAGACACACGTATGACCAGTAGCTACCTATCTCCTATCTTCTCTGACAAAATTCTCAATGTATCAGGCACGCATACGATTGCTTTTGATACAGAGCAAGACATCTACTGGTATGACGATACTGTGCTGCCTTATCACCCTAATGCATTGACGCTACGCGCTATCTCAACTGAAGGCGTTCGCTATCAGCAGACTTATTATTCAGTCGGTGGTGGTTTTGTCATTAATGAAGAAGATGCGACTAACCCTGACGAAGATCATGCCAGTCCGACCATCGATAGAGTTCCCTATCCGTTCAATAACGCAGCAGAGCTACTAGAGCAATGTCGTGAGCATGATTTGAACATCAGCGAATTGGTACTGGCAAACGAATGTCACTTCCATGCCAAAGAAGAAGTATTTGCTTATCTAGATAGCATTTGGGAAGTGATGCAAGACTGCGTCAAACAAGGCTGTGAAAATGGCGGCATCTTGCCGGGCGGATTAGATGTAAAGCGCCGTGCCCAAGATTTGCATACGCAGCTGTGTGCGGAAAAAGACCAACCTATCACCAAGACTGATAAGTTAGCCGCTATGGACTGGTCGATTTGTACGCGCTCGCCGTCAATGAAGAAAATGCCAATGGCGGAAAAGTAGTCACAGCGCCAACCAATGGCGCAGCAGGTATCATTCCTGCCGTACTGCACTACTATCGTGATTTTTTGCCCAACTACAGCCAAGATGGCGTTCGTAAATTTTTGCTAAACGCCACTGCTATCGGTAGCCTTATCAAGCAAAATGCTTCAATCTCTGGTGCTGAAGTCGGTTGCCAAGGTGAGGTTGGTTCTGCATGTGCAATGGCAGGCTCTGCACTGGCAGAAATAATGAATGGTACGCCAGCCAAATGCCTAAATGCAGCAGAGATTGGAATTGAGCATAATCTAGGCCTTACCTGTGATCCTATTGGCGGACTGGTACAAGTGCCTTGTATCGAGCGTAATGCGATGGGTGCAGTCAAGGCAATCAATGCAGCACGTCTAGCCTGTAGAGGTAATGGTCAACACTTCGTCTCTTTGGATAAAGCGATAGAGACGATGAAGCAAACAGGTGCCGATATGTCTGATAAATATAAAGAGACGGCACGAGGCGGTCTGGCGGTTTATGCTGATAATAGAATCCCTACAGCAACGCGCGGTGTTAGCGTCAACTACAGTCAATGCTAATCCGACTTCTCGAGAAATAATTTACTAACAATAAATACGTAAAAAGGCCTCTGATTCGTTAGAGGCCTTTTTGTCATGTATAACTGCTTTTATAACTGGTTTATCGTCTATATAGTGCTATCAATATTATTCAGCAGTTTTTGATACCACTTCGTTTAGAATCCATACTGGCTGCACTACGTTTGAGCCTTCTGCTGTTACTGCTTCTTGGCGTACATCTAGGACATAACGATAGTTCGGCTCATAGGTAAAGCCTTGAATATTACCATTTAGCGTGGTGTAGTTTTTCTGATAAGTTTGACGATACTGTAAGCACTGTGATTCAACCATGCTACCATCAGTAGCAGTCAAGTCGCATACTGCTTTACGCGGTGCGATTTCTACTTCAAAACTTGGGATGTTTACTACTTTTACATTCATAGGTTGTCCTTCAACAACCATCGTGCGCTCATCATCCATACTCATCGTAGAGCAACCAGAAAGGGCAAAAGTTGTCATCAATGCTGCAAGTGCTAATTTCTTCATTATTCAATCCTCAGATAATTGTTATTGATTCTTTATTGATAGCTTAGTTACTGGCTTATCTATTGATTTAGCTAATAATTCATTGCTACTTAGATAAACTTATTATTTTGAACATCTTATTTTGCTTTGCTACAAGCTAACAAGGTCATTTGCTTCTTACTGAAACCAGTATAGGTCGCTAGTCGTCTTACCCTCTATGACTGCTTTGTAAAGTAACGTCAGATTTTGCAACTGATGTTAACAAAGCGTATTGAATAGCAGAGTGATTTGCTACTGAGCATATGTTTGACGTTAAAAAGCCAGAACAATATCTGTTCTGGCTCTTATACAACTATACAAATTATGTTTTATTGAAGAGTACTAGCTACGATAATCAGCGTTTATTTTGACATAATCGTATGACAAGTCGCAGGTATATACGGTATCGCTAGCATCACCACGTGCAAGGTCGATATGAATGGTAATCTCAGGTCGGCTCATGACTGTTTTGCCCGCCTCCTCTGTATAGTCAGGTGCAACACCGCCATTTTGACAAATCATTACCTCGTCTAGATACACATCAACTTGCTCTGTATCTAAATTTTCGATACCAGCATAGCCCACTGCTGCTAATATGCGTCCCCAGTTAGCATCACTGGCAAAGAATGCCGTTTTTACTAAAGGTGAATGTGCGACTGCATAAGCCACATCGCAGCATTCTTGCGTGGTTTGACCGCCAGTCACCTTGACCGTCATGAATTTAGTAGCGCCTTCGCCATCACGTACAATCAGTTGTGCCAGACGAACAAACACATCAGCCAATGCATCAAATACAGGCTGATAATGTGGATGCTCTGGACTATCAATCACCTCTGAGCTAGCAGCACCTGTTGCGATTAACACACAACAGTCATTGGTTGAGGTATCGCCATCGACAGTAATGCGGTTGAAAGACTGCTCATTGATAGCGCTTAGCATTTCTTGCAATACGTCAGCAGCGATATTAGCATCTGTCGCCACATAGCCTAGCATAGTTGCCATATTCGGGCGTATCATTCCTGAGCTTTAGACATACCAGTAACATGATAGCTAATAACTGCTACATCAATTTTTTTGGCTGGCCAATTTAGGAATAGTATCTGTCGTACGAATGCCATTAGCAGCGGCTAGCCAGCTATCAGACGCTAGGTTAGCCAATGCATTATCCAGACCTGCGATGACCGCATCACTATTTAGCGGCTCACCAATCACGCCGGTAGAGAATGGCAATATCGTATTAGTATCTACACCGGCCTTTTCAGCCAATGCTGTACAAATATCAATGGCACGGCGCTTACCATCAGCGCCCGTACCTGCATTTGCGTTACCCGTATTGGTGACTAAATAGCGCGGACTGACCTTAGCAAAGTGCTCACGCAATACTCGCACTGGCGCGGCGCAAAAGGTATTTTTAGTGGTTACAACCGCAGTAGTGGCCTTGTCAGATATTTCGATAACTACTAGATCGTCGCGGTCCTTATAACGGACACCTGCCGCTGTGGCACTGAGTTTGATACCATCGATAGGATAGATAACGTCAGGTACTGATACATTTCCAACAGCCATAATAAAATCCTTATTTTTCAATTTTTATCGTTATTTACGGAATACGAAGTGATAAACACTACAGTCAGTTCAAGACAGTTCAGATCCAAGAAGAACTAGCTGCAGCACTACAATAAGCAGACTGAACAAGCTAATCATCGTATCTAATTGACATGATAATTGACTATATGTAGGTATCACGGTATATAAGTATTACGGTTTCTTTAGGTCAAACGCTGACCAAATCGGTGCATGGTCAGACGGTTTTTCCATAGCACGTAGCTCATAACTGATACCAGCATCGATACATTTATCGATTAAGTCTGAAGTGCATAGGATATGATCAATACGTAACCCGCGCTTAGGTTCATCATTGAAGCCGCGACTGCGATAATCAAACCAGCTGTATAACTCGGTGCTCTCTGGATAATGCAGACGGTAAGTATCTGTCAGCTCACGTGACATCAATGCTGAATACCATTCACGCTCTTCTGGCAGAAATGAGGTTTTTCTATTTTTCAGCCAACGCTTAGCATTAACTTCACCAATACCAATATCGATATCTTCTGGTGCGATATTC
This sequence comes from Psychrobacter sp. JCM 18901, assembly GCF_000586435.1. Taxonomy (GTDB): domain Bacteria; phylum Pseudomonadota; class Gammaproteobacteria; order Pseudomonadales; family Moraxellaceae; genus Psychrobacter. Next base: position 519,959 of record NZ_BAWH01000001.1, on the reverse strand, counting down.
ATATCACCCATGACGATAATCGAACGACCCTCCGCTTTTAGCGTATCAATATAAGCCATCAAATTGGCATAATAAGCGCGCTTCATTGGAAATTTAGTTGGGTGATCTTGACTTTCTCCTTGCGGAAAGTAACCATTGAGCACATCTACTTCACGACCTTCAAACTCATAACGTGCATGGATAAAGCGCTTTTGGGCTTCTTCATCTTCGCCAGGGAAGCCCTTTTGTATGAATACAGGTGCAGCTTTGGATAACAGTGCAACGCCGTAATGCCCTTTTTGTCCAAAATACTCGACGTGGTAGCCTAGGCTTTCGATATTGCTAAGCGGAAATTGATCATCATGAACCTTGGTTTCTTGTAGGCCCATGACATCAGGATCGATTACCTCGCGCACCGCCTCGAGCTGATGCTGACGTGCGCGGATACCATTGATGTTAAAACTGACAAAACGGGTCATAAACTGTCCTATACTGATTGGTTAGAATATAGCGCTCTATAAATGGGGGAAATATAAACGGCTATGATAACAAATGTGAGCGGTTCTAGCGGTTGCATGGCCTGATATCTTGAGCTAGAGTAACTCTATTATAAGCACTATCTATTATTGGTCTATCTGAAACACTTTTATTCAACAATACTTATTAAAAATATCGAGCATCACTATGACAACAATGAAGCAAAAAAATACGACATCAGCCATGAATGATGACATCAAACCATTATTTGCTAAAGATTATAACGTCTATATTAACCATACTGATGCTGGCGGTATAGTCTATCACGCCAATCATTTGGTGTTTTTTTGAAAACTGCCGACGCGACTGGTTTACTGAGCTGGGCTTAAATGGGTATTTTTTTGCAGACTGATAGCGGTGAAGTGCAGCATTTTGTCGTGAGTCAGGCAGACTTGCAATACAAAAGAGCCATTCTATTAGATGAGGTAATCAGCGTACGTATTGATAAAGTGGAGCTAAAACCTGCCAGCATCATCTTTTACCAAAGTATATATCGCAATCTACCAAATCATAGTACTACCGAAACAGATGATAGCCAGCTACTAAGCAGCACCAAAATCGTCATTGCCTGCGTACAAAATCTCGTCAAACCAGAGCCAATGAGTAATGATGAAATAGGCAGCGATAAACCAGATACTTCAGCGACAACCCCACCAATGCGTCCTATTCGTGTACCAAAAAAAACTGCGCGTTACGATCGAACAGGCTATCGACGAGCAAGTGAATGGTCAGCAGTAGAACGCTATGAGCATAGATACGGATAGAGTGTTGCTTGAATTTGATAATCTATGGGTACATAGCCAACGAACGATACGTACTCATAGCATTAAAGATAGCAAAGAAGCACTGAAAAAAACCTTCTATGCCGTCTAGCATTTATCAAAAGTGGACAAGCAAGCTAACCGCAAACACTTCACTGGATAAAGAGCCATCAACTCATGATCGAACGCTAATAAGCGATGCGAGCGGTACGCTATTGTCAGGGCAAGTCACTGTTTTGACAGGAGCGTCTGGTAGCGGTAAATCAGTACTATTGCGAATATTAGCAGGATTATTGCCAATGAGCAGCGGTACTGTTCGTTTGCACGATGACACGTCGAATAATGTTTATCACGATATTCATGAGACTGCACCTGTACGGTGGCGCAAGCAGGTCGCCCTACTTGCTCAGCACCCACAGCTGTTAGACGGTAGTGTCCTTGAAAATTTACAAATACCTTATCAATTGCACGCTCACCAATCGCAGACTTTTGATAGAGACTGGCATATTGCTCAGCTTGAACATTTGGACAGAAGTGCAGACTTTTTGCAACAAGACGCCAAGCACTTATCTGGTGGCGAGCGTCAACTGGTCAATACATTGCGTCTATTGCAGCTTAGTCCACAAGTTCTATTGCTAGATGAACCAACTGCTGCTTTGGACATGGACACTTCAGCACAGCTAGTCAACTTACTTATCAACTGGTTGCACACAGATGCACAGCGCACACTCCTATGGGTGACTCACGACACAAAAGATATTATGCCTTTGGCAAATAGACACTGGCACATGCAAGCAGGTGTACTTACCGCAGACTCTTGACATCCTCTTGATTGGCAATATTTAATCAAATGAGTAAGTCTTCATATAGCTGCTCGGACAATTTAGCACGTTAATAACTTCAACCCTCACCATGTACTATTACCATAATTACTTCCTAAATAAGCTCATACGAGTGGTACGAATGATATGCAAATTTTTCTCACTTATAGTGATATTGCTCTTGCTAGCAGCCTAATTATCATTGTATTACTCATCTCTTGGCGCTTACGTTTAAGACTAAGCAAGACCCTTTTGATAGCGGCACTTCGTACGATTATACAGCTTAGCTTTATTGGGCTGATACTGGCGTGGATTTTTGCACGTGAACAATGGTATGAAGTACTACTTATCTTAACGGTCATGACTCTAATTGCAGGAAGTGCCGCCAAAAATCGCGTTAAACGTAGCTATAAGGGGTTATTAACAGATACGCTATTGGCAGTCGGTATCTCAGCAATACTAGTAACGGCGATTGCGATTATAGCAATTTTGAATGTGCAGCCTTGGTATACACCGCAATTCATTATTCCTATATTAGGCCTGATATTAGGGAACTCTCTGACTGCTATTTCGTTGACGAGCAATCAATTGATTGAATCCTTTCATGAGCAATCAGGGCGTATCGAGATGATGCTCAGTCTATCTGCTAAGCCATTCGAAGCCGTCCATGAGCAGATAAAAGCAGCTATCACTAATGGCATGACTCCAACTTTAAACTCTATGCTAGTCGTCGGTATTGTTAGTTTACCAGGCATGATGACGGGTCAAATCCTAGCAGGCGCCGATCCTACTCAAGCCGTACGCTATCAAATAGTTACTATGTTCCTGATATGTGTCAGCAGCACGCTTGGCTGCACTATCAGTGCATTACTCATTTATCGACGTTTCTTTAATAAAAAAAGATCAATTTATTTTACCGCAATAATCTTAGCATCTACATTCCTTTGTGTTTTGTCAGCTCACCAATATTAATTATCTAATCCTTCTTTTGTCAGCCAGCAAAGTTACTATATTCTTATAAGCTAATATATGTACTGATCAGTATCGCTTACTGTTATTGTTTTAGACTAAATTCATGCTAATGTATTGCTTAAATGTATCGTTTTTTTGATACTTTATTTGTGAGCAGCAGATAAATAGTTTTAGAACGAGCATTATTTTTATTACTGAACTTTTTATTTATTTGTTCTATTTAATGCTTTATATAAATACTCATTGAATAAAATGCTGTGACAGCAGCAAAAAAACTAGCTATTAATCAAGAGACAGGGATGCTATTGAATATGGTATATACCACCTAAATAAGTGGTGGTTTGTACTATTGATAGATTGACAAATACCTTCTTAAAATACTTTAGCCTATATCAAATCGCAAGGATGCTAACTATGATATCGAACAAACCTTGGCTTTCTCAATATCCAGCCGGTGTGCCAAAAACCATTAATCCCGATAGATATAGCAGCATCATGGAGCTGTACGAAGAATGCTTCGATCGCTTCCGTGGGCACCCAATGAGCATCTGTATGGGAGTGACTCATACCTATGGTGATATTGATAACGCTTCAATGGCAGTCGCTGCTTGGCTACAGAACCAAGGCTTGCCAAAAGGTAGTGTCGTCGCTCTCATGATGCCAAACGTTCCACAGTATCTACAACCATGATTGGGATACTGCGTGCAGGCTATGTGTGCACCCCTGTCAACCCACTATATACTGGCCGAGAATTACGCCATCAGCTGAACGATTCTGGTGCTCAAGCAATTTTTGTGGTTGATAACTTTGCCCAAGCGCTTGAGCAAGTCATTGAAGAAACAGCTATCAAACGTGTCATCCTATCGAAAATGGGCGATATGATGGGTTTGAAAGGTATTTTGGTCAATACGATTATTCGTCAGGTCAAACGTTTAGTACCCAAGTACAATCTCAATGATCCTAAATACCACGTTACTAAGTTTCCTGAAGTATTGAAAAAAGGTAAAAACTTACCTTTTCAGCAACCAAAAATGTCTTTGGATCAAAAAGCATTTTTACAATATACAGGCGGTACCACAGGACTTTCGAAAGGCGCTATTTTGTCACAGCGTAATATCGTAGCAGCAGCGATGCAATCCGAGGCATGGACTCGCCCTATCACATCAGAAATTAACGAAGTGTATATCAATATGGTGATGGCGCTGCCGCTGTATCATATATTCGCATTCATGCTTAGCCTACTTGGTATGCGTTCAGGCTATACCTTTATACTAGTCCCTAATCCACGCGATATTCCTGGATTTGTTAAAACCTTATCAAAACAACCGTTCCATATTTTCCCTGCAGTAAATACCCTCTTTAAAGGATTGCTCGATAATCCTAATTTTAAAGATTTGGACTTTAGCTCTTTACGTATCTCACAAGCTGGTGGTATGGCGGCTACTGAGCAAACTGCGAATCGCTGGTTAGAAGTAACTGGCTGCGCGATGATCGAAGGTTGGGGTATGACAGAAGGCGTTGCAGTCGGCACCGCCAACGTTATTACCAATCGTGAGTTTAACGGTACTATCGGTGTACCGGCACCTGGCGTAGATGTTATTATTATCGATGAAGACGGTAGACATGTAGATTTAAATGAAGGGGGCGAGCTATGTATTAAAGGCCCTAACGTAACCTCTGGATATCTGAATAGAGACAGTAGTGCTGATTTTACTAGTGATGGTTATTTCCGCACTGGTGATATCGTCAGCATGGATGACAAAGGTTATATTAAACTGCTAGATCGCAAAAAAAGACATGATTTTGGTTTCAGGCTTCAATGTATTTCCAAACGAAATTGAGTCCGTGATGCTTGATTGTGATGGTATTCTTGACTGCGCGGTAATTGGCATTCCTGATAGTCATCAAGGTGAAGCGGTCAAAATATACGTAGTACCTGAAGACAATAATGTTACCAAAGAAGTGATTACAGATTTTGCGTTAGACAATCTAACGGGTTATAAGTGTCCACGTCACATTGAGTTTGTGAGCGACTTACCAAAGAGTAATGTCGGTAAAGTACTGCGTCAAAAATTGCGTGAAAAACACAATGCAGACTACCCTCAAGTATAAATAGAGACAATTTTTAAAAAAATTCTAAAAACATGAATTTATTTTTACTAAAGGCATCTTACAGTAATTGTAAGATGCCCTTTTTGTATATTTATTTTCTGTCATTCAACTATAAAATTTCTCTATTATAATTACTACAAATCTACTTTCATATTCAGTTATATGACATTTTTTTGAATAAATTTCATGTTAATTACTTGATAAGAAAGTAAATTATTTGTCTAGGCATTTTTTTAATTATTCAACATATATTGTTTCATTTATCAAATTTAACTGTAAACTATCAAGTTCTTGTATAAGAATAACAGACACGGTTGTAGTTATGTTAATGTATTGCCAAAATGTGTCACTATACTTTCTGTTATTTTGATCTTATATAATTATGATTCATATCGATTGATTAGCAGCATTACTAGTAGCTATTTTCATTACCAAAACATTAATTGGTTTTTTTAATCTGATGAGCTATTTATGCTCTGTGATTAAATCAAACTTTATAAGGGCCCCGTATTTTAGCAGTATGTGAACATATAGGATAGCACTCGACAATTTCTTGCTAACGGAACAGCGATTTAAATTGTTGACATGGATGTGACTACTTTTTTATAGAGCCTTAATTTATTTTAATATTTAAGGACGCTAATCATGACTGTAGATAAACCTTGGCTTGCTCAATACCCAGAAAATGTACCCAAGACGATTAATCCTGATCAGTATGAAAGCCTCATAGAGTTATATGAAGAGTGTTTTAACCGCTTTCGTATGCATCCGATGACTATCTGTATGGGTGTGACGCATACTTATGGTGATGTTGATAACGCTTCACTGGCAGTAGCAGCATGGTTACAAGCTCAAGGTTTACCTAAAGGTAGCGTAGTGGCTCTCATGATGCCGAACGTGCCACAATACCTACCGACTATGATTGGTATTCTGCGTGCAGGTTATGTTTGTACGCCGATAAACCCACTATATACGGGTCGTGAACTGCGTCACCAATTGAATGACTCGGGCGCTCAGGTTATCTTTGTTGTTGACAACTTTGCCCAAGCGCTTGAGCAAGTTATTGAAGAGACCAATATCAAACGTATCGTGCTATCGAAAATGGGCGATATGATGGGTCTGAAAGGTATTTTGGTCAATACGGTGATTCGTCAGGTTAAACGCTTGGTTCCAAAATACAACCTGAATGACCCTAAGTACAATGTCACTAAATTCCCTGAAGTATTAAAAAAAGGGAAAAAAACCTACCGATTCAAGCACCAAAGACTACCCTACAACAAAAAGCGATTTTGCAATATACAGGTGGTACGACTGGATTATCTAAAGGTGCTGTACTAACTCAACGTAATGTCGTTGCTGCGGCTATGCAATCAGAGGCATGGTATCGCCCTGTGACCTCAGGTATAAATGAGGTATATATCAATATGGTTATGGCTTTACCGCTGTATCATATTTTTGCCTTTATGCTGAGTTTGCTCGGTATGCGTTCAGGTTATACCTTTATCCTAGTGCCTAATCCGCGCGATATGCCAGGGTTTGTCAAAACCTTATCAAAACAACCGTTCCACATCTTCCCTGCAGTCAACACTCTATTTAAAGGGTTACTTGACCAACCAAACTTTAAAGATTTGGACTTTAGCTCGCTACGTATCACGCAAGCAGGTGGTATGGCGGCAACTGAGCAAACCGCAGCACGTTGGTTAGAAGTGACTGGCTGCCCTATGGTTGAAGGTTGGGGTATGACTGAAGGCGTGGCTGGTGTACTGCCAACGTTATCACTGACCGCAAGTTCAACGGTACTATTGGTATACCTGTACCGAGTGTCGATATTATCGTGATTGACGAAAACGGTGAGCGTGTTGGCATGCATCAAGCAGGCGAGATGTGTATCAAAGGTCCAAACGTAATGTCAGGATACTTTAATAAAGACAATAGCAATGACTTTACTCGTGATGGCTACTTCCGCACTGGCGATATCGTTAGCATGGATGAAAAAGGCTACTTTACTCTACTAGATCGCAAGAAAGACATGATCTTAGTTTCAGGCTTCAATGTATTTCCGAATGAGATCGAATCTGTCATGCTTGATTGTGATGGTATTGTCGATTGTGCCGTAATTGGTATTCCTGATGAAAATCAAGGTGAAGCGGTTAAAATTTATATCGTACCTGCCGATAATAACGTCACTAAAGAAGTCATCAAAGAATTCGCACTTGAAAATTTGACTGGTTATAAATGTCCACGTCATATTGAGTTTGTCAGTGAACTACCAAAGAGTAATGTTGGTAAAGTACTACGTCAAAAGCTGCGTGAACAGCATATGTCAAATAATCCTCAAACGTTGTAATACTTGCTCTGCTATTTCAGAGCAAATAGAAGAAGCCTACTATTATTGTAGTAGGCTTCTTCTTTTCTACCTTAGGAAACCAATTTTATTAACTTAGTTTATTCATTACTTGTAATGGCAAGTGCTTCATCGCATGGCTGACCATAGACCAAGGCAGGCTCGGCACACAGGCTTCATCCACACCCGCTTCGATAGCTGCGACAATTGCTTTAGTACCCGTATCTGTATCGACTTCGAACGGTAATGGCTTAGAGCTTCGTTGATTTCGGTGCGAATATAACCTGGGTAAATCGTAGAAACTTTAATAGGTAAATTGGTCAGAAGCATATCAGCACGAATGCCTTCTGCTAAGTGAGCCAAACCAGCTTTACTTGCCCCATAGGTCGTCAGATGCCTAGGCAATCCGCGCATGGCTGACATGCTCGATATCACGACCAAATGGCCATTGTTCTGAGCACGGAAGATATTCATGGCGGCTTCACACTGTGCCAGTGCGGCGACAAAATTGACATCAGCAGTGCGACGATTGGTTTCAAAATGCCCTTTACCAATGCGGCGACTATCACCAATGCCAGCATTGACCACTACTCGCTCAATGCTACCAAAGTCATCTGCAAAAGCATCAAATACTTGAAAAACCGTATCATAATCACTCACATCTAGTGCTTGGTATTCGACTCGGATATCAGGGTACTTGTCCATCATCTCTGATTTTAGATGCTCTAAACGATCAGTGCGACGCGCACATATAGCCAAGTTGTAGCCAAGGCTAGCAAACAGTCTAGCCATGCCCTCGCCCAGACCTGAACTGGCACCTGTGATAAGCACCGTTTTACCTTTGCCTACTTGCTGCTGACTCAAGTCTTTTAGATAGCTTGCAGGTCGAACCGCACCTACTATCTGGTTTTTGCTATGGCGCGCACTTTTAGCAACCAATTTTATTAATTTGTTTTGCATGTACAGTCCTTTGTATATCGATATTGCACAGAATCAAATCGGTATTTCTTAGTATAAACGTCGATAAGGCTTATACTTTAAACAGATATGACACTATATTAACCGTAAAATTACGCGCAAAATTATCGCCATGTCACGAATGGTTTACCATCAGAAAATAAATGACTGTATTCATTCAAAGATAACAAGCGAGAACTTTGATTTTTTTAAAGTAATAGAGGTCACACCCGTATTAACCAAGCTTTTATTCAGCTGATAAGCGGTCTGACTGCCTTGTCGCAATAACTGTGCAGTGATTGCAGCAATGACACCGCCTGAAGTGAATATGAGTACGGTGCTGTCCTGATCTAAGCTCATACTTGCTACTTTTGTACGTACTTGTTCAAGGGCTTGCTGTGCACGATCATTAAACTGTGGCCAACTTTCAAGATAGTCTTGATCATTGTCACCAGCATGCCAGCGCTGCATCGCTTGATCAAATAGCTCAGCCAGTCGGGTAGCTGGCGATTCTGCTTTGGCGATTTCAGCTGAGATATCAGATCGATTGCCCGATGCCTCTGCTGACTTAACGAAGACGTCTTTATGATTAAATTCATCAAATTGCGGCAGAATATAACTATCTGGCTGATCAAAGTTGATTGCGGGCGCAACAGCTGTGCCATTGCTATTATTGGCATGTACAGATGATTGGTAACGCTCCCAAAAATGACGTGCTGAGTCTTGCTGTCGAACCAACCTACCAGTAAATATGGCATCGATGCGGCGCTGTGTGGCTGCATAGTGCTGACCTAGCATTTGGGCTTGGATAGTACCTAGTTCTGAGAGTTGATCATAGTTTTCTTGTCCAAAAGACGCTTGGCCATGACGTGCTAAAAGTATGGTTGTCATAAGTTATTACCTTATATCATATTTGCTAAAGTACGGTTTGCTGAATGCTTACGCTTCAGGAGAGTCAGGTGCTTTTGCAAAATAACCTTTTGGTAAAATACTTTTGACCACCTTTTGAACAGGGCTTGGTAACTGCTCAATAGCAGCAGCATCTACGCCTATGTCTTCTAAATGCGGCTGCACATGCGCATTGAATAAAGCTTCGCCTTCGTATTGCGCAACCAGTTTCAAACATTTAGCATGCATGACATGTATAACGAGCCAAGCGTTTTTGAACGCTGGATTAGTGGTTTGCTTATGATAATAACGATAGTAGATTTGCTGAATAATGCCTGAGAGGCGGAACAATCCGAACACTTCATAAAAGGTCCAGTTATCTATCTTTAAACCTGACTGTTTTAGATAATATTCAACCACTTCATCGCGCGTCATCATGCCTTCTAAATGTGTTGGCTGACGACGGAACTGCTGCATGATGATATTATCATCTTCTTCAATCCAGTAAGCCAACGCACTACCTAAGTCCATCAATGGATCGCCAAGGGTTGCCATCTCCCAGTCGAGCACGCCAATAACTTTGGTCGGCTCATCTGCATCAAGTATGACATTGTCAAAGCGCCAATCATTATGAATGATACAAGTTTTGCTATCAGCTGGTGTGTGCTTAGCAAGCCATTGTCTGACCAATGCAAAGCTCGGTACGTTTGGCGTCTTTGCTTTGACATACCGTTTATCCCAACCACTGATCTGGCGTTCGCAATAACCTTCACCGCGGCCCAAATTGACCAAATCAGGATGCTCGGTATAGTCTATCTGATGCAGCTCTACCAAAGCGTCTAATACATTGGTGCAAAGCAGACGCGTTTGCTCAGGATTTAGATCGATACCTTCTGGTAATTCTGCACGAGGAATAATACCTTCCATCCGCTCCATCACATAAAAGTCAGCGCCGATAACAGCTTCATCCGTACATAGCGCAATCATCTCAGGTACATAAGGATAAGCATCTTTTAATGCTTTTTGAACGGTGTACTCACGCACCATATCATGGGCAGATTTTGCCTTGGTACCTTTTGGTGGACGACGTAATATGAGGTCTTGGTTTTTATCTTCACCCTCATACTGTAGTCGATACGTCCAGTTTGATGCGCCGCCTGAGAACTGAGTGACCGTAGGCTCGCCTACCACGTCGACGCCTTGACCGCGAAGCCATTCACTGACTGCTTTGGCATCAAGCTCTTCACCTTCGCGTACGGCACCGCCTTTGTCTAGTACTTTATTATCAGTTGCCATGAGACATTCCTTATCATGTGGTCATTTATTTTTATAACAGATATGCGAGCCAGTTCTCAATTCAATTTATCTCATTCTTCTCGCTATTTTTGAAATGAGGACTCGCTCTAGTGATGAAAAATTCACTACTAAGTTGTTAATAGTGAATTCTTAATTAGCATTTTGATTGGCTTATTCTTGATAGTTGCGTGAGCAAATCAAAACTAACTCACACAACCGTTTGTTAAGATCAAACTTAAGACTAAGCTTTGTCAGATTTAGCAGAACGACTAAAGCCCTGACGTTTTAACTCTAATTTAGCAATCATGGTTTTATGTACTTCATCTGGACCATCTGCCAAACGTAGTACACGTGCTTGCGCGTAGAAATTCGGTAGCAAGGTATCTTGACACACGCCCATACCACCATGAATCTGAATCGCCATATCGACGACTTCTTGTAGCACAGTTGGCGCCACTACTTTAATAGCAGAGATTTCCGTCAATGCGGCTTTGGTACCCTGAGCATCCATTTTTTTGGGCGGCGTACAATGTGAGCAAGCGTGCTTGGTCGATTTTGATACGGGCTTCGCTGATACGCTCAAAGTTACCACCCAATTGTAGTAATGGCTTACCAAAGGCAGTACGTGACATACCACGCTTGACCGCTAACTCAAGAGATTTTTCGGCAGCACCGATACAGCGCATGCAATGATGAATACGACCTGGCCCTAGACGACCCTGGGCAATCTCAAATCCCTTACCAGGTCCACCAATAAAGTGGCTGACTGGCACACGCACATTTTCAAAGCTAATTTCACCATGGCCGTGCGGTGCATCATAATCACCAAACACTTTAAGCATACGTTTAATATTTACACCTGGTGTGTTGACTGGCACAAGTACCATCGAATGCTGATGATGACGGTCTGCACTTTCATCCGCGGTATATGCCATCACAATCAAGACATCAACCGCTGGATCACCAAGACCAGATGACCACCACTTGCTACCATTGATGACAATCTCATCACCATCTACTACGGCGGTTGCTTGCATATTGGTTGCATCACTTGAAGCCACGTCAGGCTCAGTCATACAGAATACAGAGCGTGTCTTACCTTCTAGGATTGGGGTAAGCCACTTGTCTTGCTGCTCTTGAGTACCGTAACGCCATAATAGCTCCATATTACCGCTATCAGGTGCATTGCAGTTAAATACATGAGGTGCTAGCAAACTACGACCAGTCAACTCTGCGATAGGCGCATAATCAGTGACTGATAGTCCTGCACCTAATGTGTCATCTGGCAAGAATAAATTCCACAAGCCTCTTCACGTGCTTGCTTGCGTAGGTTTTCGTAGGCTTCTGGCCAATCCCAGTTTTCCCAATTGCCATCAGGGTTTTTCTTATGACAATCTTCCAGAATTGGGCTTCGATAGGCTCAATATTCGTTTCGATGAACGCTTTGACTTTGGCATGCATGGCTTGACCATGTTCTGTTGCGGTAAACATTAAATTGTCGTTAGACATAAATGACTTCCTTTTCTTTATTGATTGTCTGAATCAAATGTTGATAAAAAGCTCTACTAGAGCTTTAGTGCACGCACGTATACTGTTTTCCGTGAGCTACATTTATAACACAGCAATTGTCAATAAACAGCAAAAAGGCGCGACCAGCTAGGCCACGCCTTTTTACAAAATATAAACAATGTATCTAAAAATTTCTGAGCACTAAAGCACCCTTACTTAACTATCATAATGATAACTAACATTATTTCAGAATATTTAGGCGACTATTTAAATCAAAACGTGCAAGTGCATCAGGTAATTTATCTACGGCCATGCTCAGTGTCGCTTCTGCTGCTTGAGCCAATCCTAATTTTTCTGCCAACGTCGGCTTCTGACGTGAATATAGTGCGTACACTTCGTTGTCTTCCATACGTTCCAAAATATAGCTGTCTGAAGTCTGTAGACTATCAATTAAATTAAGCTTTAACGCATCTTCGCCATACCAATGTTCACCCGTAGCTACTTTGGCAACATCGAGTTCTGGACGATAATTGTTTACGAAGTGTTTGAATAGCTCATGCGTCTGCTCTAGCTCTTCTTGGTATTTGGCACGGTCTTCGGCATCATTCTCACCAAATACAGTCACCGTACGCTTATAGTCACCAGCGGTAAACATCTCATAATCGACGTCATGGTTTTTTAGCCATTTATGGAAATTTGGCAGCTGCGACACCACACCGATTGAACCAATGATAGCGAATGGTGCGGCTACTACCTTGTCTGCTACACAAGCCATCATATAACCACCGCTCGCCGCCACTTTATCAACACAAACCGTCAATTTTAAGCCAGCATCCTTTAGGCGAACCAACTGTGCTGCGGCCAAACCATAGCCGTGTACCAGACCACCGCCTGATTCGAGACGGACGATAACTTCGTCACCTTTATTTGCGGTACTAATTAGAGTACTGATTTCTTCACGCAAATGTTTGACTGCAGTTGCTTTTATATCACCGTCAAAATCGAGCACAAAAACTTGTGCCTTGTCATCGGTATGTTTTTTTCTTATTTTTAGTCTTTGCTTTCAATGCTTGCTTGGCTTTTTTTGGCCATGACTTTTTTTGAACTGTTTGAGGGCAGCTTTGCCTTGGGTGGCTTCCATCAAATCTTCACGGCGCTGCTTTTGAGCATCATTTAAGTGGCGTATTTTAAGCTCAACAGGGTTTTTAGGGGGATGAAATAGCATGGTTACAAATCCTCAAGTCAGTAAATATATTGATATGGCTGTTTTTATTAGCGTGCGGTTGATATGTGCACACTAAGCGGTGTTTTCAAGCATGATGACAATATTTAACCCAATATAAATATCACTGAATAAATACGTTAGATACTTGCAGACTACTGTTCTTTGATTGAACTCAGCCGGTTGTATAACAAAGGCAGATTAGGCATAATATGCGTTTATATCAAATTTTCTGCAGCCAACGTGATGACCATATGTCTTAATCGCGTTGTTTGTGTGTTTTTTTTGCAAATAGCTTGAAACGCACAGCAATGGCTGCATTATTGTACTTCGAATTGGGCTGATAACTGGATAACCATATTATGACGCAAAGCACTATGACGCATAGCGAATACCGAGACGAATATTGCGGAGCCGTAACCGAGAGCTTGCTTGAGCAAACCATTAGTATCGTAGGCTGGGTACATCGTCGTCGCGATCACGGTGGCGTGATTTTCTTAGACATGCGTGACCGCGCTGGTATCTTACAGGTCGTGGTCGACCCTGATACCCCAGAAGCTTTCGCAGCAGCTGATGCTGTACGTCCTGAATACGTGCTAAAGATAACTGGCCGCGTACGTCGCCGTTATGAAGGTACTGAAAATAATAGTATGACCAGTGGCCAAATTGAGCTATTGGGCAAAAAAAATTGAAGTACTGGCTAAATCTGAAACGCCGCCATTCCCATTGAATGACGAAAAAAACGACTGTATCTGAAGACCTGCGTCTAAAGTATCGTTATCTTGATATGCGTCGTCCGCAAATGCAAGAGCGTATGGTGTTCCGTGCCAAGCAACGTCAGCGATTCGTCGTTATTTAGACGACCATGGTTTCTTGGATGTTGAGACGCCTATCTTGACTCGTGCAACGCCTGAAGGTGCGCGTGATTATCTTGTACCATCACGTACTCGTCCAGGTAACTTCTTTGCCTTGCCGCAGTCACCACAGCTATTTAAGCAATTATTGATGGTGTCAGGTTTTGACCGTTATTATCAAATTGCTAAATGCTTCCGTGATGAAGATTTACGTGCTGATCGTCAGCCTGAATTTACTCAGGTAGATATTGAGACTTCTTTCTTGAACGAAGAAGAAATCATGAACATCAACGAAGGTCTTATCAAGCATTTGTTTAAGACAATGATGGACGTTGAGTTCGAGCAGTTTCCACGCATGACTTACGCAGAAGCAATGCGTGACTATGCATCAGACAAGCCTGACTTACGTATTCCTCTAAAGTTGGTTGACGTTGCAGATTTGATGAAAGACGTCGATTTCAAAGTATTTGCTGGCCCTGCGAACGATCCTAAAGGTCGTGTGGCTGCCCTACGCATTCCTGGTGGCGCATCATTAAGCCGTAAGCAAATCGATGCTTATACCAAATTTGTTGGTATTTATGGCGCACGCGGTTTGGCTTACATCAAAGTCAATGACGCTAGCAGCATCAACAACGGTGTGGATAAAGAGTCAGGCCTACAGTCTCCAATCATCAAAAACATGACTGATGACGTGCTTGTGAGCTTGATCGAGCGTACTGCTGCAGAAGATGGCGACATTATCTTCTTTGGTGCGGATAAAGCCAGTGTCGTGAACGATGCAATTGGTGCATTACGCCAAAAAATCGGTCTAGATCTTGAAATGACGACTTGTGAATGGGCACCACTTTGGGTAACTGACTTCCCAATGTTTGAAGAGACTGACGATGGTCGTTGGACGTCAATGCATCATCCGTTCACTAAGCCTAAAGGCTCAGTTGAAGAGTTGAAAAACAACCCAGAATCTGCCCTTTCTATCGCTTATGACATGGTATTGAACGGTACTGAGATTGGTGGTGGTAGTTTACGTATCAATACTTACGATATGCAGCAAGCTGTACTTGAAGCCTTGGGCATTGGTGAGCAAGAAGCTGAAGACAAGTTTGGTTTCTTACTTGATGCTCTAAAATTCGGTGCGCCACCGCATGGCGGCCTAGCATTCGGTTTGGATCGTTTGATTATGTTGATGGTAGGCGCAAGCTCTATCCGTGACGTTATCGCCTTCCCAAAAACCAAAACGGCTGATTGCCCATTGACTCAAGCACCTGCTGGCGTTGATAGCAAACAACTACGTGAGCTTGGTATCCGTGTGCGTGAAAAAGCACAGGCTGATACCAACAAGCCTGCTGAATAAATCGTTTGATGATGCGCGGTTGCTGTCTACAGTGCTTGCTACGTGATTCATTGCCATGTGAGTGGTCATGAATCCGTATCATATTTTCAAAGTCGTGCCATTGTCTGTATTGCAGATGCTGGCACGTTTTGTTGCGTGGGTTATCATTAAGATACCCAGTCTAAGTATCATGCGTACCATTCAGATCAATATGGCGCTGATTACTCATACACTGTCTGAGCAGCAAAAGCGCGCATTGACCAAAGACATTATTTATCATCAATGTTTGACCAGTATTGAATCTATAAAAAGCTGGGCGATGCCACCTGAGTGGAGTATCGCTCAGATTCGTGATGTCCATAATAAAGACATTTTTTTAGAGGGTCTTGCCAATCCAAATGGCATGCTTGCTATCGTACCGCATCTCGGCACTTGGGAGATGATGAATGCTTGGCTCAACCAGTTTGGTGCGCCAACCATTATGTATAAGCCAGTTGACGGCAAATTCGCTAACGATTTTATCCTTCAAGGACGTGCGCGACTCAACGCGACTTTGGTACCTACTGATGGTAGCGGCGTTAAAGCCGTGTTTAAAACACTCAAGCAAGGTGGTTTTAGTATCGTACTGCCAGACCACGTTCCAGAGCCATCAGGCGGCGTTGTCGTTCCGTTCTTTGGTATCGAAACCCTAACTAGCACCCTTGCCTCCAAATTGGCAAGCAAAACCAAATGTGCACTGGTTGGCTTATCTTGTATTCGCCGTACCGATGGACGCGGCTTTGATATTTACTGCTACAAACTCGACGATCCTGCTTTATACGACCGTAATACTGAAGTGGCGACTCACGCTCTCAATCAGGCCATGGAGCACATAATTAGGGACAATTGTAGTCACTATATGTGGGGCTATCGACGTTTTAAGCATATACCAAGTTTGAATAATCCTTATCAGGCAGATCAAGAGACGTTAGCGGCCTTTATCAAATCTCACCATTCTAACGTTTCTAATCGTTCTGCTAGCGATATCAACGATAGCGTTAAAAATGATAACACTAAGCTCGACAATCATTAGTCATCACCAACCTAGCGTTGCACTATTTAGACATACCATCAGTTTAGACGTACCATCAGTCACAGCTATGCTAATATTGGCTGAACTCTATATTCTTTTACTTTTATTAGTCCTTCATTTATCTGACTATTATCTCAATACGAGTGCACTATGACATCTGACGTAACTAAGAATTCATCTACAGATCCTAATCAGACCAGCACAAATGTTGCTGAACAGCGTTATATCATCTGTATGAAATGGGGCGACAAATATGGTCCTGAATACGTCAATCGTCTCTATAACATGATTAGTCGACATCTAACCTTAGATTTCCAAATGGTTTGCTTGACCGATGACAGCACAGGTATTGACCCTGCGATTGCCTGTTATCCTATACCCGATATGGATTTGCCAGCAGGTCCGGAACGTGGTTGGAAAAAACTGACTACCTTTAAGCCTGAGCTATATGATTTAAAAGGTGTGGCCCTATTTTTAGATATTGATATCGTCATTGTCGATAATATCGATGCGTTTTTTACTTACCAAGCTGAGCATGAGGACAGTGTCGTCATCATCCGCGACTGGAAAAAAACCTTGGCGCATGATTGGCAATAGCTCTGTTTATCGCTTTAATATTGGCATGAATACCTATCCTGATTTGCTGTCCAATTTTGAGCGGAACTTTGAAACCATTCGCACCCAAGTACGTCACGAGCAGGCTTACCTCTCTAACTATTTGCGTGAACATCACCACCTAGAGTATTGGGATAAGACATGGTGTGTCAGTTTCAAGTACCAATGTATTGCGCCGATTCCTTTTAACTTTGTACGCACACCTACTCTGCCGGATAATGCAAAAATCGTTATCTTCCATGGTGAGATTAACCCGCCCGATGCAATTGCTGGTAGTGGCGGTAAATGGTATCGACATGTGAAGCCAAGCCCATGGTTAAAAGACCATTGGCAATGATGATTGCTTTTTATATGAAATTATGAATTGGACCTCTGCAAATAGCAATCGTGTTAAAGGACATTAATACTTAATGAGAACTATGAAAATACAGACCTATCTAATCAATCTTGATGGTAGTAATGAGCGGCTGGAAAGTGCCAAACAACAACTCGATAGCATCGATTGGAGTTTTGAGAGGTTTCCTGCTTTTGATGGACGTGGCAAACCACTGTCTAGTTTTGAGGATTATGACGACCGGCAAGCAAGACAGACTCTCGGTCGTAGCCTTTTAAACTCCGAGATCGGTTGCTATCTTAGCCACTATCATTGTGTGTCGGCATTTTTAGAGAGCGATGCCGACTACCTAGTCGTTTTAGAAGATGATATGCAGTTGTCTAATTATTTTAAGAGCGTTACCATACAGTTGTTAGATTTTTTTGTACGCCAATAAAAATCTGGAGTGGCATTTAATTAATATTGCCGCTAATAAAAGAAAGCTAGCGAAAGATATTACCCAAATTAATAATCATACTTTGTGGCATGCTTATTATTTTCCTATTTTAGGCCTAGGTTGATATGGTCTAGAAAAGGGGCAGCAGAGTTTATAGAAAAAGGCAAAACGATTACCATGCCAGTTGATGTGTTTTTTCAAAACTGGCTCAGCCAAAGCGCTAAAGGTTTGGGGGTTTGGCCAGCGTTGGTCACGCCCACGGATATGGACAGTGATATTTGGAGTGAAGCAAAAGCAAAAAAACATCCAACGTAAAGAGCTAGAGAATAGAGACTGGTCTTATAGCTTAAAAAAAGAAAAAAAGAATACTGCATAACAAAAGTATTGCCATCAAAAACTCATATTCCCATAAGTAGCCCTTATATTATGAAAAGTATCGTTATCAGCCTTAAATCTGCTATAGACCGTAGACAGCATATCACCCACGAGTTCCAAAACCATCATATTGATTTTGAGTTTTTCGACGCTTTGACGCCAGATATAGCGGCATCATACGCCAAAAACTTGCCAATCAACTTAGAAGACAGCAACCTTACAGCTGGCGAGCTTGCGTGTATGATGAGTCATGTTTCAGTTTGGCAAAAAAAATGATTGATGAGAAGATACCCTATTTGGCAATCTTTGAAGACGATGTTTATTTGGGCAAGGATGCCGAGTTTTTACTAAATTCATCTGACTGGATAAAACGAGAATGGCATATCATTAAGATAGAAGCCTTTACTAAAAAGGTCTTTGTATCGTCTGATATGTATCCTATAGAGTCAACGAATCGGTATATAACTCAATTAAAGGGCGAAAACTTAGGAACGGCAGGCTATATACTTACTTTGCAAGGCGCACAAAAGTATCTAGACTCTCTTGCTCAGAATCAACTACGACCACTTGATGAGCTGATGTTTGATGACTTTATCGCTTGCGGCTCAGAACCTGTGTACCAGATGATGCCTGCGTTATGTATACAAGAAATGCTTTTAAATAAAGAAAAGCCCGCGCTCCCTAGTGCGCTTGTAAAAGAGCGCAAAGATCGTATGCACTCGGAGAGAAAAACAGGTCTACACAAAGTTAAACGAGAGACTTCTCGGCTGATGCGTCAAGCAAAAAAAACATTGTTTGCTAAAGAAGTAATGTTTCAGTAAATATTTTGCATACTACAAAGAGATATATATGAATAAAAAAAGTAATCACTTTCGGCACCTTTGATTTATTTCATATCGGTCACTTAAATATCTTAAAAAGAGCTAAAGAATACGGTGATTTTCTAACTGTTGGTATCTCAACCGATGCTTTAAATTTTGATAAGAAGCAAAAAAATCCTATTTATTGCCAGTCATCTCGGATGGAAATAATTAAATCTATACGCTATGTTGATGAAGTTTTCTACGAAGAGTCATTGGATCTAAAAAAACAATATATTATAGATTGTAAAGCAAATATTCTAGTCATGGGTGATGACTGGAAAGGACGGTTTGACTTCTGTAGTGATATTTGTGAAGTTATATATTTAAGTCGTACACCTTCAATATCTACGACAGAAGTAATCGAACTAATAAAAGAATAAGCTTATGATTGACAAAGTATTGAAGAGAGTTATTTATTTAGTTTCAGGACTATTCAGAAGAAATCCTAAAAAATGGATATTTGCAAGTCACAGTCCTTTTTCCGATAACAGTCGCTACTTGTTTGAGGATGCATACAACCCTTACAATATTCGCAAGATATGGATAGCAAAGAACAAAAGTGAATATTTCTATATTTCCTCATTAGGCTATGAATGCTATATCAAAGGTAGCTACAAAGCTATTGTTCACAGCTTTACAGCTAAATACTTTATATATACCTGTTACATCTCTGATATAGGTTTTCAATATAGTAAAAATGCTATCGCAATTAACTTATGGCATGGCATTCCTCTTAAAAAAATTGAGTTTGATATCAAAAAAGGTCCTTTAACGCGTAAGTTTGATGGCTCTATCAGAAGTAAAATAAAACATCCTGAAATCTATAGGGCTGTGAACTATGTTTTGTGCCCCTCTAATTTTGTATATAGCTATTCTTATAGAAAAGCTTTTAAAATTAGTAAAAACCAAATCCTAAACTTTCCATATCCACGCACTGTTTATCTAAAATCACTAAAACCATCCGATAGTAAGGAATATGTATTTCTTTATGCACCTACTTGGCGTGATACTGAAGTCGATTTTTTAAATAGCGACTATTTAGACTTAGATAAAATCAATGATTTTTGCCAAACAAACAACTGTCTCTTTAAAATCAAACTTCATCCTAATACTAAAAATAATATCAATACAACCATGTACAATAACATTATATTTATTGACGGTTCTACAGATACAAACATATGTTTGTCTGAAGCTGATTGCTTAATCACAGACTACTCTTCAATATTTTTTTGACTATTTAATATTAGATAGACCTATCTTATTTTATGTATTTGACGAGCATGTCTATAAATCAAAAAGCCGTGAGATTTATAACGAAGTAGAGAACATAGTAGTTGGTGAAAAGTTATATGACTTAGAGTCTCTACTCAGTATAATGCTAAAGAAGCTAGCAGGGAATGATACATTATCGGTGCAACGTCAAAACACTATCAAATTATTCAACCTTAGCTTTGATGATACTGATAACAAAAGACTTACTGATACTATAATTAGCCTCTAATCATTAAATTTTGGATAAAAATATGATCTCACATAAAAACTCTATTAGGCTGATAAAAATTGCTTCTACATTAGTACCTTTTAGAAAATTAAGACGAGATTTTAGACAGTATCTAAATACGGTAATGAAGGTAGATTATAGAAAAAACTTGCAAGTACAAAACTATCTTAAGCAATACACTGAAACTTCTACCGAGCATCCAATTTCAAAGAGAGTTCCCCCTAAAGAACTGCCTATATGGCAGCTATGGTTTCAAGGTTCTGACCAAGCACCTCCCATTATCAAAAAATGCTTTGAAAGTGTTGAAGAACACTCATCTGGACGAGATATTATTATACTAGATGAAAATAGTTTATTAGCATACATAGATTTGCCAGACTTCATTCTTAGAAAAAAGAAAGCTGGCATTATCTCGAATACTCATTTTTCTGATATCGTCCGTATTTGCTTACTAGAAAAGTATGGTGGAACGTGGATTGATGCCACCGTCTTATTAACCAGCAGTCCTCAAGATAAAATACTAAACTCAGATTTTTTTTGCTTTTTATGTACCAGAAGACCATCCAAATTATGAATTTCATGCTTTTTCTAGTTGGTTTATGCATGCTCAACCGAACCAGCCCTTTATTAAAGATATAAAACAAACACTATTTAATTACTGGAAAAATGAGGCTAGGCTGATTGATTATTTCTGTTTCCATTTTATTGCATATAATGTAATTCACTCTAATAGGGAATATCTGAATAAGTGGCAGGCTCAAGCTTTCTTATCTAATAAACAGCCACATCTTTTACAGGAATCTTTAGATAAAAATTTTAATAAAGATTTTTTAGATATTATCAAAAGAGAGTCCAGTATTCACAAACTAACTTATAAGTATCGGACGTTTAAAAAAGGTTCTTTTTTAGACCACTTAGTGAATGACTATTAATTATTATAAATTATAGTTTTATATGCTAATAATTCTTGCTTAGATTCTTAGCCAGACAGGAATGATTAATCAATGTTAGATATCGAACAATTAAAACCACTAGGTGAAGGGACTCAAAAAATAGTCTTTGAATATCCAGACGATAGCAACAAAGTTATCAAAATCATAAAGTCTGAACATGCGACGCCTGATGGCGGTAGAGCTGGGCAGTATAAACTGCGCGCGCACAGATCCCAAGGCATCTATAGGCAGTTTCGTAGAGAGCTACTACAGTACCTGCAGCTTTGTAAAAGTCATTATGGAGCGTTGAAGTTCACCTTTCCTATCGAGACGGTGTACGGTTTTGTTGCGACAGACCAAGGACTAGGCCTGGTCACCGAGAGAATCACCTCACCTAGTGGTCGGGCTTTCTCAGTCTATGATCTGGTAAAAGAAGGGCTGTTTACTGACCGTCACGCGGCAGCATTAGATCAGTTTTTTGATGAGTGTTGTGATATGCACGTGGTATTTGGAGAGGTCAATATTGCTGGCATTATGTACACCGAACAGCGACAAGGGAAGCCAGAGTTTGTATTGGTCGATGGTATTGGCGAAAAGCTTATCATACCTTTTCGATCAATGAGCAAGACCATCAATACACGAAATATAAGAAAAGTCGAGCGTCATATAAAAAGTCAAATTCCTTTTTATCAAGCTACCGATGTTTAGAGTGATAAAATACTACTCAGACTGACTTAACAGCTGCTTAAACAACTCATAATATGCCTGAGTGACATAATTTTTATCATAGTGGTTTAAGACTTTTTCTCTTGCGGCATGAGCAAACGCTTGGTAGTTTTTTTGGATCAGACAGCACGGTCTCTAAGATATCTGCTAGCACTGCTGAGTCGCCGATAGGAAATAAAAATCCATCTGCTTTATCATCAATCAGCTCTTTTACCCCCATCGCGGTGCTACCTACTACGACGCAGCCACTGGCCATAGCCTCTAATACTGCAAGATTCAACCCTTCAAAACGGCTCGACATGACAAACACTTTATGTTGGCGCAATAGCTTTTCAACCTCACTACTGTACTCTATAAAGGTCACTTGATCTTGTAACTCATAACGAGCCACTAGGTCATGTATTTGTTTTTGATAGCGCTTACGGCCACTCCCTACTAGAGTCAGGGTGGGAGTGACACCTTTTTGTTTTAACTGCTGTAGCGCTTCGATCAAAGTAACATGATCCTTACTTTTGGCATAGCGCCCCACCATGATCAGATCTTGCGACCTTTGATGGACAGCTATGGGGTGAGCACCTCCAAATCGAGTGGTATCGATACCATTTGGAATGGCATGAATGGGTGCATGAAGACCTTGCGAAGACAACACCTGAGCCACTCCTTCAGAGACCGCCACAATACTGGCCGTAGATTTACTGAGTTTACGTGTTTGATGTCGCGTCCACGGTGTGTAGCGCTCTTTAGAATTATGCTCTACTTGTACTAGGTAAGGCACCTGTGCCAACAGTCCTGCTCGTCTTCCAAGTAAGTGCTCAGGAAACCCATGCGCAACCAATATGTCAGGTTGCCATTGCTCACATAGTTTTTTTAATTCATGGACAGTCGCAAGGTGCGTCTTACCTGTGACTATTTGATAGTCGATGCCTTTTTCTTCAAGCTCTGTCAGCTTTTCTGCGACCGTCGTTTTTTTTCGGCGCAATACTAATAGGCTGTCCGTTGATTCGATTTGATCGTGAGCCTCGACCAAATCAATAGCAACTTTCGTCGCTCCTGAAAAGCCACCAGTGACAAAATGTAAGACTCTCAACGGCTTCTCCATTGTTTTATTAGGCGTACGACCAATACCAGAAAAAGGGGCGAATTTATACTATTTCTACCCAGCTTTTACCTAGCACATTTTTTTTACCCGGCACACCTTTGCGCCAAAGCTGTGTCACGCTCGGCAGTATGGCCTACAGATGACCAGCTTCATGATGCTTGCTAATAGATAATTAGCGGCCAAGCGCAGCTATGATACAACATCCATCATATATGTGCGAGCTTGTCGATATCCTCCCCATAACAAATCAAAAAAAGCCAAGACCATCAAAGTCTTAGCTTTCTTTATACAGCGTCATGTTAAGACTTAATTAATAAAGCTTAATCAATAAAGCTTAACCAGTCCATATATTTCTCGTTGCGGCCATGAACCACATCAAAGTATAAGGTCTGTAGTTTTTCAGTCAATGGACCGCGGCCACCATTACCGATGATGCGATCGTCATATTCACGAATAGGCGTCACTTCAGCAGCAGTACCTGTCATAAATATCTCGTCAGCTAAGTAAAACTCATCACGAGTGATACGGCGTTCGATGACATTGATACCTAGGTCAGCTGCGAACTGCAAGATAGTACGACGGGTGATACCGTCTAATGCACCACCTGATAGGTCTGGCGTATGTAGCTCACCATTTTTTTACCAAAAATAAGTTCTCGCCCGCACCCTGACATACAAACCCTTGTGGATCCATTAAGATAGCTTCGTCATAGCCATTACGCGTCACTTCTTGGTTGGCCATGATAGATACAGGATAGTTACTAGAGGCTTTAGCCTTACACATAGTCACGTTTGGCATGTGATGCGTATAAGATGACGTTTTTACACGGATACCGTTTTTGATGCCTTCTTCACCAAGATAAGCACCCCAGTGCCATGCAGCAACCATAGCATTGATGCTATTGTCACGTGAAGATAAGCCAAGCTTTTCTGCACCTACCCAAATAAGCGGACGAATATAGGCTTCTGCCAAGTTGTTTTGCTTTACCACATCTTTATGTGCTTGCTCTAGAGTGGCAGCATCAAAAGGTACGTCCATTTGAAAGATTTTAGCTGAGCCAAGTAGACGCTCGGTATGTTCTTTTAAGCGGAAAATAGCAGTACGATTATCCGCTGTTTGGTAAGCTCGTACGCCTTCAAACACAGCCATGCCGTAATGCAAGCTATGTGTGAGCACATGAACTTTAGCATCTGGCTGTTCGATCATCGTGCCATTCATCCAAAGCTTACCATCTTGTGTTGCCATATTCATTTTATTGTCCTTATGCTAGCACTGACGTCTAACTTTTTTAGGTAGGTTTTATTTAACAGTAGTGATCAACATCGTATGATAACACCGCAGTGCCCATTTTTATTGCTTAAAGCACAGCTTGATTATGACGAACAGCTAACAGTATTAAGATGATGTGTGACCGATTATATCACTGGCCGTATTGGCAAATGAAATCTTTTGGTTTGAGACCCTAT
Source organism: Psychrobacter sp. JCM 18901 (assembly GCF_000586435.1). Taxonomy (GTDB): domain Bacteria; phylum Pseudomonadota; class Gammaproteobacteria; order Pseudomonadales; family Moraxellaceae; genus Psychrobacter. The sequence continues at coordinate 494,955 of NZ_BAWH01000001.1, read as the reverse complement.
AGTTTTTAATTACGCTTTTTAATTATCACAAGGCCTTACAGTTTAAGCGTCTCTTGGACTATCGGCAAGGCCTTAATCATACAAGTTACGATATTACTCGTCGTCTGTCTCCACACCCATAAGATGCTGCCATTGTGACTGTACTAACGCTCGCGTCTCCTGCCACAATGACTCATCAACGAGCAAAGACTGCTCTGATAGTGCCAATTGATGCGTGGCAGCACGTATTCTTAGATAGGCATCGGTCAAATCCTGACAGACTTGGTCATCCCAAATACCAAGCAAGGCAACTTCTGCAAAAATTCGCACATTATCGCTCCATTTGGTCAAACTCGGATATTCATGCGAGTAGGCCAATACGGCAAACTGTGCTAAGAACTCAATGTCTACAATACCGCCTGCATCTTGCTTAAGATGAAATTTGCCCGCTTCCTGCTGCCATTGGCTCGTGCCTAGATGCTTTTGCATTTTGATACGCATGCTAGTAACTTCACTACGTACTTGATCCAGTGTCCGTGGCAACGACAAGACATCGCGGCGAATATCACAGAAGCGTGCAGTGACTCGTCTGTCTCCACAAATCGCACGAGCACGTACCAACGCTTGATGCTCCCATGACCATGCTTTATCCATTTGATAGGTTTCAAACGCATGACAAGACACTACCATCATGCCAGCATTTCCTGAGGGTCGCAGACGCATATCAATCTCATAGGCACGGCCATCACGGGTTTGAGTATTGAGATAATTCATCAGTTTTTGTACAAGACGCGCGGCAAACTTCATACCACTGACTGATTTTTCACCAGTGGTCATGCCTTGCTCTTTTATCTTGTGTAAGAATACCAAGTCCAAATCTGAAGAATACGATAGCTCTAAGCCACCAAGCTTGCCATAACCGATAATTGCAAAGCCGCAGTCCGCTTCAGTGACTGGGTCGCCATCTTGGCCAATAGGATACCCATAACGGTTAACAATCTCTGCAAAAGCACGCTCCAATGCTGCTTCTAGTACTACTTCAGCGATATAAGTCAATGAATCCGACACTTTCATTATTGGACGCTCCGCCAATACATCGCTAGCAGCAACCGCCAACACTTGATTCTTTTTGAACAGTCGCAGGACGCTTAACAGCTCTTCTTCATCGTTTGGCTCGACGCGTAGCAACTGTTGGCGCAAGATATCACGCAGCTCACGCTTATCTGGCAGATGGCGATAACGCTGCTGCAAAAATGTATCCAATAATACAGGATACTGAGCCAACTCTTTTGCGATCCACGGGCTGGCAGATAGCATTGGAATCAGCTCAATCGTTGCATTAGGGTTTTCAGCAATCATGACCAAGTAGATAGAACGGCGACAAATCGCTTCAAGCAGTGAGATCAATCTCGGTAAAGCAGTATTGGCAAGTTGCTGCTGTTCTTGATGCGCTAACAACGCATGGACAATGACAGGATATGCGTCGTCTAAACGCCCTCTGGCTTCATCACTTAAATTAGCCACCATTTTTGATTGCCAAAAATTCTGTAGTACCTCGCGATTTTCTTTTGTTAGCACTTCATTTAAACGGGCAATTTGCTCATCTAAGTGCTCTGGCTCTAGGTCGGTATCTTCGTTATCAGGTACTTGGCGCTCAGTGACCATACGCTCAAACGGCACATTGACACTTTCGCGATGACGATTAAGCTGATCTAATAAGGCATGCCAGTTTTCAAAATTCAGCGTCACTGCTAGATTATGCTGCCATTGCTCATCATGTGGTAAGCGCTGGGTCTGTTGGTCATTAATCGCTTGAATAGCATGCTCAAGCCGGCGTAAAAACCGATACGCGGCTTGTAGCTGCTCGTAAGTTGAATGCTCCAAGTAGCCAAGCTCACACAATACTTGCATCGCTTGCAAGCAAGGTTTTATTTGCAGCTGTGGATGCCGACCACCATAGATAAGCTGAAAGGCCTGTACAATAAACTCAATATCTCTAATGCCGCCCGCACCAAGCTTGATATTGTCCAAGTCTTCACGCTGTGCAACTTGGTTTTGGATAAGAGACTTCATTTCTCTCAATGCTGAAAACGCACTGTAGTCCACATAATAACGAAAAACAAATGGCTTAATCAGCGCTTGTATTTCTTCATAAAATGGCTGGTCTATTTGTCCGACTACGCGTGCTTTTAACCAAGCAAAACGCTCCCATGCACGGCCATGCATCGTAAAGTATTTTTGTAATGCGGACAGATGAATGGCCAAATCACTACCATCGCCCCATGGACGTAAGCGCATATCTACTCGAAAGACAAAACCGTCGGCGGTCTTGTTATCGAGCAGTTTAATAATGCCTTGACCCAATCTGGTCATAAAACGTTTATTATCTATGCTACGTGTGCCTTTTGCTTTATTACCATTGGTCTCTCCGCGCGCTTGATGTACAAAGATTAGGTCAATATCACTTGATAAATTCAGCTCTTGCGCACCAAGCTTACCCATGGCCATGATTGCCATATCATCAATCTGTACATTGCCTTGTTCATTGATAAAGGTCGGCTCGCCATACTTAGCAACCAAGTGCTGATAAGTATAATCCTTAGCAAAAGAGATACAGCCATCTGCAAACTCAGACAACTCATCGGTCAGCTGCTCCAGACTGATCGTCTGCAAGGCATCTTGCCAAATCCAGCGCATCATCAGCAGCGTGCGCAAGTGACGCAAACCACTCATGACCTTGATTTCATCAGCGAGTTGATAGTTCTCATCTAGCGTATAATCTTGTATCAGATCATCAATTTGCTGGCGGGTCAGCGTACTATTCAATGGATAGCTACGCAAAAACGTCTGACATGAAACGGTCCGACTTTCCCAAATCTGATAAGCAAACTCGCTCGCTGTCTGCAGGACTTGCAGTTGTTCTACGGTAGGCTGATAATCTGTACCATTGTTCACACGTGAGGGCATAGCAGGTAACATAGTGACAAAAACTCCTTACATAGAATGGTAAGACTACGTGAACCTAGCTCATAAGTTTATTGTTTTTTCTTACGAGGCAGTCACAGCATCAAATAATAATACTCAATGTGCTTACACTTGAGATAAAACCACGTTAAATAACAGTGACTCTACTTGGTTTGCGGCGCTTTATGTTAGCATAAACATCTTTGATAGAGACGACGCGCCGCTATTTGATGTGACAGTATGATCCGCTGCATGTCTCATTATCAGTATAAATTCTGTTTTCTGTCACGCAAATTTGCACACAAGCACTATAATAATAACGACCAAATGACTTTATACAAAGCATTTATAGCAACTCGGCCATAATTTTTAAACTCTTATTTATAATATGTGATACTGCGCCTTATGACGACCACTACCCCGTTACTACTGATTACTGCTGACCCTAGTCACCCACTGGCACACTTGGCGTTACGCTATGCACGCGCTTACCTGAATCGCGCAGCGAATAGTCATGATGTTGATAACACTGACACTAATAGTACAGGCAGCAGCGATAATACTACCTCTGAACAACCCCTGCTCAACGTCTTCTTTTATGGCGACTCGGCTCATATAGCCAATCGATTGCGTTGGCAGTCAGCCGATCAATTAGACTTGACCAAAGAATGGCAGTCTTTGGCTGAGCAGTATCAATTACCCCTGCCTGTCTGTGTCAGTACAGCCCTTAGCCGCGGCGTGAGTGATGTAGACAATAGCTCACGCCATCAGCTTGACGGTGCCAATCTTGCGACAGGGTTTACATTAGTGGGACTCAGTGAACTTGCGATGATGATGCAGGATAACTGTCGTTTGATACAATTTTGATAGCGTGTCGTTTGATGGTTTGTCTATTGAGATCACCGGTAGCGGTAACTATTTTTAGGAATACATAATGAGATTATTAATTCAGCTGCACACGCCCACTGAAGCAGCAAGCTACGAAGGTTGTGCGCTTGCGCTAACTTTAGCGACATTTGGTCATGAAGTGCAACTGTTCTTAGATGCGCCTGTCTTTGGCTTATTGATGCAATCTGACTCGCGGCTGCATGGCATGATTCAATCACTTGAGCTTTACGATATGCCCGCAGCTTGGCTACCTGATGATGTCTTTAGTGGCTGGGTCACTGGTATGCTGCCAACAGATCTGGCCTCACAGCTCACACTCGTGCCAGAGGTCATCAACTCGCAAGACTTTGAGCAGATACTTACCTTTTAAATCACTGTATAACTTAGATTTATAAAATAATAAAGCACGTAATCGGACACTTTTATGGCAACTTTATATCAATTGCATAGCACGATGGATACCCTTAGACGCAGTACTGAAGAGATGTTTCGCACTTGGCGCAAAGGCGATAGTATTATATTGCTCGGCAGCACCCCTGCTTTTATCGACTGGCTCAATGCTTATTTAAATGATAGCGATATAGATGGTATTGCTGGTATTTACGCATTAGCAGATGACATCGCACAGCTCACGGCAAATACAACTGGCAAACTTAATTTAGAGACTAAGTTGACTGCTATTTTAACCGACGCAGAATGGGTGAATCTGACTCAGAGCAGTCAGATTGACAAAGTGGTGACGATTGCCTTATGAGTAATGACATGACTACTCACAACGCTGCATTATCGGCGGCTGATATCGAACTAGATCAAGACGGTCATCTGTGTGATCATACAATTTGGACACCTGCTATCGCACAGCAATTGGCAGACACACTCGAGGTCAATCTGAGCGATGAGCATTTAGAAATTTTACAACAAGTGCGCGCGTTTTTGACAAATTTAATCACGCGCCAGCAACCCGTCCACTAATCAAATGGCTACAAAAAAACTTTGCCAGAACTTAATATTAGCAATCAAAAGCTACAGCAATTGTTTAATACAGGTTTGGTTGCACGTCATGTCAATCGCTTAGCAGGCTTACCCAAACCACCAAACTGTTTATAAGTGCTTTATAGTCGATAAGATATGATAAGCGATAAGATATGATCGACGTCGCACTATAAAATCATCATAGATTAATGAGCAGTGTATAACTGCTCATTGAGTACGCAAATATTTCTAAATCTATAGCTATTGTTTAAACAAATAGCTATTTTGGGTCATAGACTGTTAATGTCTCATACCCAATACTACGACCTTCATCGCCTGAAAATCCTTGCTGACGCCATATTTCGTACAAACAAATGGCTACGCTATTTGATAAGTTCAAACTGCGCGAGTCAGCTAGCATGGGCAATCTTAGCCAGTTATCAGCACCAATATCTTCACGTATATCGTCTGCCAGACCTGCTGTCTCAGAACCGAAAACCAGCGCAATATTAGGCATAGCAGAATTATCAGATGCGTCAGAGTCCGAGTTTTTACCAAAGTCATAATCGTAAAACGGTTTGCTAAGCTTGGTTGTCAATGCGGTAACGACATTGCAATCAGCAGTTTTTAGAGCTTGTCTCGCAGCTGTCCAATCGTCATGCACTTGCAAATGAGCATATTCATGATAATCAAGGCCTGCGCGGCGTAGCTTTTTATCATCAAGCTCAAACCCTAACGGTCTTACTAAATGCAGCTGTGCCCCGCTATTGGCACACAGTCGAATAATATTGCCAGTGTTACTTGGCATTTTTGGTGCTACTAGCACGATATGGATGGTCATTCTTACTCCACAAATATTCAGCGCTCTATTATTTAAATTTATGAGCGGTAGGTAATCGAAAGTTACAGTTTACTGCCAATAATTACATTTTGATACTGTGCAGCGTTTTTAACTTTCATTATGATGTCTGTAATGGATAACGCGATAGCATTTATGTATGACTGTCTCATCCAATACCTCTTCAGTGAATCTTGAGCACGATGCTTAGCATCACTGTTGTTACTTATAACCACTCATTTATCTTTGAGGATACTATTATGAAAAAAAGTAATCATCGCATCTTTAACTGCTATGTTCGTTCTAACTGGTTGCAACACGTTCAAAGGCTTTGGCCAAGACGTATCAAGCGCTGGTGATGCTGTAACTGGCGGCGCACAAGACGTACAAGATAAAATCTAAGGTTTGATTTTTTTAGATTTTATAAAGGGCTTATCATTTATTTGATAAGCCTTTTTTATGTTAGTACCTCGCTGCTATTAAACAATCATCTAAGTGCCGTTTTATAAAAAAAGCGCGTAATATTTGATTGAGATAACGCTGACCTAATACAGTCGGTTGCAACTGCGTATCACTATCTACCAATAACCCTTGTGCAACTAGACTGTTTACTTGTTTAATAACACTATTGAGCGCTAATCCAGTTCTCTTTTCAAACATCGACCAAGCAACGCCGCCGTGTAGGCGCAGCGCATTTAACATAAACTCGCTCACCAACTCTTCTTGATCAATCGCTTGCCAGCCAACCATTTTTGGTGTTATTTGGTTTATGTCAGATTCCTTTGTGGCATCTGAACTCACCACTACATAATCTTTTGGCAAACGTGATTTGCTAAAACGATAGATGCCTGGCGTTACTAACAAGTCATCTTCCATTTTATTTCTTAGTTCTAAAGAGCCATTATCGATACTGTCATTACGACTGATCGTCACTTTACCATGTGCTCCTGCGCCGATTGCTAAATAGTCGCCAAACTGCCAATAGTTGATATTATGACGACATGGTTTGTCTGACTCACCTGCCCACGCAGATACCTCATAGTTGTTATAGCCTAATTGCTGCAATAACGACTGACCTGCTTGTTCTATATCTGCCAAATTGTCTTCATCGGGTAAAATAGGCTGGCTACGGTAAAACACGGTATTTGGTTCAATAGTCAGTTGATACCAAGAGATATGCGTTGCGCCAGCATCATGCGCCATTTGGATATCTTCTAGCGCTTCATTCATGGTTTGCTGCGGTAGACCGTGCATCAGGTCGACATTAACCCGTACAAATCCAGCCGCTTTGGCAGCTCGAATTGCTGATAACGCTTGCACAGGATCGTGGATACGCCCCAGTACCTTTAGCTTATCGGCGGCAAAGCTCTGTACGCCGATAGACAGACGATTGATACCGACCTCTAAATACTGAGAAAATGGTGCATACTCAAGCGTGCCAGGGTTCGCCTCCATCGTGACTTCGATGTCTTCTGCAAATTCAAAACATGACCGTAAACCAGTAAACAGTCGCTGATACTGAGCAATGGGTAGCAAAGATGGCGTACCACCACCAATAAATATCGAACCAATTTTTCGGCCCTGAGTTAAAGGCTGCTGCATTGCGGCGTCTAGCAGTAACGCATCGACGTATTCTTCATACATGGATAGCTCACTGTCCATCGGTAGCTCATGCGAATTAAAATCGCAATAAGGACACTTCTTCACACACCACGGGATGTGAATGTAAAGAGACAATGGAATGTCTGTCACATTGACCTCGATAGTATCCGTCGTTGGTTCAGTAAGACTTAACGTATTCAGGTCATTTGGCATACTGTCTGTATTCACTTTGGGCATAAATAAACTTATTTTGTAGTGAGCAATAATGATCGATATCAAAAGTAACGCTAGGATAGCGACTAGATGAGATAAAGAAAAGCCTATCTATCATAAAACTATTAACAAAAACACGTATAAACGCCCTATTCACCATGGCAACTTATGGGCAATATATAGAGAATATGTTAAAAACAGCTTCTACTAAGAACAGAAACTATTAAAAACGGGTTTGAGAATGAGTTAAGAGAAACTAACTCTGATAATTTTAAGAACAAATTGAAAAATAAATAAAAAAATCGAAGGATAGGTATATGGCGTATTGGTTAATGAAATCCAACCCTAAATTTTTTGGTATTGAAGATTTGCAGCGCTTGGGCACCGACGGTTGGGACGGTGTCCGCAACTACCGCGCACGTAATTTTATGCGTGATGATATGAAAGTTGGTGACAAGGTATTCTTTTATCACTCTAGCGCCAAGCCATCTGGAGTCGCTGGTACTATGACAGTTACTACAGCAGGGTATCCTGATCCTACTCAGTTTCACCCTGAACACCGTCATTATGATCCTATTGCGACTGAAGAGGAACCTCGCTGGTATATGGTCGATCTCACTTTTGAGCAAGCTTTTACAGAGGTATTACCACTATCAGAGCTAAAGTTTTTGCCAGCTTTGGAAGACTCGTTATTATTGAGGAAAGGCTGTCAGCAGTTAACAGTGATTCCATTAGAGCCCAAACATTGGCGATCGATTATGGATATGGCGGAGACACTTGAGTTGCTGCCGGATTAAACTCATTGAGTTGGCTATTATCTGTTGTTCATCAACTATGAAATAGAGTACAAAAAAACCTAAGATTAATACCTGTATAGCGGCGCTAAAGCGTTGACATCATAGTGTGGCTTCTTTACCATCTTACTATGTATATGACCTGTCAATCCACTACTTGGATCGACGGGTTATTTTTATTTTAGTGTCTTTATTTTTATTTTCATACTCTGCCTATCTACTTATGCAACATTATAAGCTTGCTCATATTATTTATCGGAGTATTATCGTCGGCACTACGCTCTCCTTGCTGCGTCAACCTTAATCGATTGATAGCAGTGTTTGTTTATTAATAATAACCTTAATAACAATTACCGCAAAGAATAAAAAGTTGCTTACCATGGTTTTTCCATTGTCTTTCAAAGATTTTAAAAGCTACAGCTTACGTTTAGGCGTACTTGCCCTCCCTATCTTAATCACTCAGTTTTGCCAAGCCGCACTTGGCGTGGTCGATGCCATCATGCAGGTCAAGTCTCAGCGCTTGATTTGGCTGCGGTAGCCGTTGGCTCTGGTATTTGGCTACCATTGTTTTTATTGGCCACAGGTGTGCTTATCGCAACCACGCCTCTGATTGGTGAAGCGATTGGTCAAGACCAGCACGGCCAAGTACCGCATATCACGCAGCAGTCCTTATGGACGCCAGTGTCATTGGCATTATCGGTTTTATCATTGTTAATTTGGCTCCCAATGTTCTTGGTATTATGGGTGTCCCAGAAAACATTCAGCCGATAGCAACGCAATATTTACATGGTGTTTCATTTGGTTTCCCAGCGCTCGCTGTATATGCTGTTCTACGCAGTTATTGTGAGGCATTGGGTCGTCCTGAGCCTGTGACTGTCATTAGTATCATTGGCCTACTCGCAGATATCCCCTTGAACTATATTTTTATTCATGGGTTATTTGGCATGCCAGAAATGGGCGGTGCAGGCTGCGGGGTGGCTACAGCGCTAGTATTATGGATAAATGTCCTATTATTGGCGGCCTATACTAGCTTCACGAAACGTCGCGAATTTGTGAGCACGCGATTTTTTTATGGCTTCTCTAGCCTAATCGTACACAGATAAAAAAAAGCTGTTAAAACTTGGTATCCCTATTGGTATCTCTATCTTCTTTGAAGCCAGTTTATTTAGCTTAGGCGCACTCGTTATCAGTCCATTGGGTGAGTTGGCAACAGCATCGCATCAAGTAGCACTGTCAGTGACCTCACAGCTATTTATGATACCGATATCTGTTGCCATGGCGCTCACTATCATGGTCTCCAATCGATTTGGCCAAAAAAACCTATTAGCACTGCGCCAAGTGCAAGCTACTGGACTGGTATGGACCGTATTGATCGCTTTGACTTGTATGCTTGGGATATGGCTATTCAGACCAGAACTGGCAGCAGCATTCACGGATAACCCAGAAGTTAGAGCCCAGTCTATGCATTTGCTTATCTTTGCACTTGCCTATCAATTATTTGATGGCTGGCAGGTTAACGTTGCTGGTATATTGCGCGGTATGCAAGATACCACTATACCGATGTGGGTAACGCTCTTCTGCTACTGGTTAGTGGCCCTACCACTTGGCGTCTATCTAGTGCGTTTCACTGACGTTGGCGCACAAGGATTTTGGATGGCGTTGATTACAGGTTTATTCTTATCATCTATTTTACTTACTTTGCGTCTACGCTATCAGCAAAAACGCTTAACTGTGCTATGGGGTTAAGCCAATTGCTTATGGATTGCATTTTATAATCATTGTCAGCGTCATTTGATCATACAGACTATGAAAAATCGTAGATATTTTCTTGCTAAAAAGATGGCTTACGTCAAAATATGTAAAAATTCTCAGTTAACAACTGTACATTGATTGCTCATTGCCCTGAATCTAGGTATCATTAGTAATTAATTAGACAATATTTAGTTACACTATTTCTCGAATTTAGTACAAGGCCAGATAAAAACTATGGATATTGAAAAAATACGCACCCTCATCGCCCTTATGGAAGAAAGTGAACTGGTTAATTTAGAAATCAGTTCTGACGACGAGCATATTAGCTTAACTCGTCACTATGACGCGCCTGCGCCAACTATGATGGCTGCCCCAACTGCGAACGCTGCTGCCGCTGTCGAAGGCAAACCTGCAGAAAAAGCGGGTAGCGTTGAGTCTTCACCAATGGTTGGTGTTTTCTATTCAGCACCAAGCCCTAATGACCCACCATTTGTGAAAGTCGGTCAAAAGGTTCAGGCAGGTGATACTTTAGGTATTATCGAAGCATGAAAATCATGAACCCGCTTGAAGCGACTCAAAGTGGTATTGTTGACGAAATCTTGGTAGATAACTCTGAAGTCGTACAGTTCGGTCAACCTGTCATACGCTATAAAGCGTAACGATATTTGCCATACTTTATTTCATTATGGCTGACTTTTGGTATATATACCGCGTCAATGCTAAATAACATGATGCTATGTATCGAAACTCAGTCAATGACTGACGCTTCGACAAGGATGAACCCATGATAAAAAAATTGCTCATTGCCAACAGAGGCGAAATTGCCCTGCGCATCGTCCGCGCCTGTAAAGCGCTAGGTATCGAAACGGTAGGTGTCTACTCTACTGCGGATGCCAACTTGATGCACTTGCGCTTTGTTGATGAGGCAATTTGTATTGGCAAGCCTAATGCTAACCAAAGCTACCTTGATATCAATACCATCTTAACCGCTGCTGAAATCACTGGTGCAGATGCTATCCATCCCGGTTATGGCTTTTTGTCTGAGAATGCTGAATTTGCTGAACAAGTAGAAGAAGCAGGATTGACCTTCGTTGGTCCTAATGCTGATCATATTCGCCTCATGGGCAACAAAGTTTCTGCCATCAACGCTATGAAAAAAAAGCGGGCGTACCAACCGTACCTGGCTCAGTTGGCGCTGTGACCCTGCATAATGCTGAAGAGCAAGCACGCAATATCGGCTTCCCACTATTGATTAAAGCGGCTTCTGGCGGCGGTGGACGTGGTATGCGTGTGGTTGAACGCTTTGACGAACTAATTGGTCAAGTACAAGCGGCCAAACAAGAAGCTGAACTCTGGTTCGGTGACGACACTGTCTATATGGAGCGCTATCTACAGAACCCGCGCCACGTAGAAGTACAGGTGTTGGGTGATGGTAATGGTAATGCTATCCATCTATATGACCGTGATTGCTCATTGCAGCGTCGCCATCAAAAAGTACTAGAAGAAGCACCTGCGCCTGACATCCCAGATGATGTACGTGAACCGATCTTAAAGGCGTGTGTAAAAGCTTGCGAGCTTGTTAAGTATCGCGGTGCTGGTACGTTTGAGTTTCTATTTGAAAATAACGAGTTTTTCTTTATTGAAATGAACACTCGTGTACAGGTTGAGCATCCAGTGACTGAGATGATTACTGGTATTGATGTTGTTGTCGAACAGCTCAAAATTGCTGCCGGTTACGGCCTGTCTTATCGTCAGAGTGAGATTGAGATTCAGGGTCATGCGATCGAATGTCGTATCAATGCCGAAGATGCAGCGACTTTCGTACCTTGCCCAGGTACTATCAGTCAATTGTTCACGCCAAGTGGTTCTGGTATCCGTTTTGACTCTCATCTATACCCTGGCTATGAGATACCGACCTATTATGATTCGTTGATTGGTAAGCTTATATGTCACGGTCAAACTCGTCAGCAAGCCATTGCTAAGACAGTACATGCCCTTGATGAGCTGATTATCGAAGGTATCAAAACCAATATACCTTTGCATCGTGATGTGATTTTGGCGGATGAGAACTTTACTCGTGAAGCGCAAAATATTCACTATCTCGAAAGAGAGCTGCTGACTGCGAATAAAGTTAAAAAAAGACTCGTAGGCTAAAATACTTATAGAGTTCGCTAAGTTTAATTAAAACAGCACATAAAAAACCGCTATTAATATAGCGGTTTTTATGTCATCAATAAGCTGTCAATCATACATAAAGTACAACGAGCATATCTAATTATGGCAACACTCTATTGAAGTTCATAAAGCATTCGTTACCATCAGGATCAGCGCACCATTGCATCTGGTTGCCATCATGATTGATAAATGCAATTAACGCTTCATCAGTCTGGTCGATCTGATTGCCTGAGCAATCCACTTCATTATTATCATAAACAGTCTTGATCGCAATAACTGGCAGCCCTTCTTCACGGTGAGTGACTAGATAGCGGCCGTATGTCCACTCTTTGCCACTAACAGACCACATCTCATTATCCGCACTAAAGTTATATAGCTCGCGGCACTGGTTAGACTGACCAACTGACGCAAGTAAGTTCTTACTAGTCGTTGGTTGAATGTTTAGAACCCGCTCTTCACTTTGAGTCAGTACGCCGCCATCCATGCCCGTCATCACCTTAGGCTCTACACTGCTAGGTTGTTGCGCAGTATTTGCCGACTGGTTAGCTTCCGCTTCCTTGGTCGTCATGGCTTGAGTAGAATGAGCGCTACTGTCCAAGTCTATTTCCCACTGTCCAGCAATGGCTGGACTAATATGAGTGGTGATGGTCGGCTTGGTAATAGCCTCACCGTTTGCAGGCAATGAAGCCAAAATAGATGCCAGTGTGAATGAAGCAAATGAGATAGGTTCCATAATTAACCTTTTATTTATAATATTTTAATATACACATTAGCGTAAGTCTTAGACACCAAAAACACAAGTAACATTATGCTATTGCTCATAAATCTATAGTCGGAATTTCATAGGTATTTATAGCAAAAAATAACGCCATCGCTTTACTTGCTAGAGACAAGGAGCGATGGCGTTATTAGCATACAGAATTTTGCGTGGTATCAATGACTACTTAACACTAAGCAGCTTCTGTATTTAGCGCTTGAGCAAAAGCTGACAACGCCCCTTTTAGCATGGCTGACACCGTACTGCTGCAAGTACCGATGCCTGAATACACTTCACCATCAACATTTAACTGAATGTAAGCAGCAGCGTTGGCATTGGTTTTGTTATCACTATTGGTATCATCATCGATACCATTACCGCTGTTATGATGCGGGTTAATCGCGTGCTCTGCATAGTTAATAATGTGTAGTGATTTGCCCGTATGCTGTGCAAGTCCGTCAATAAACGATGATAATGGACCGTTACCTGTGCCATCAATATTAATGGTATCGCTATTCATCTGCACCTGACCACTAAAGTAAACCGCGCCGCCTTTATTGTTGACGCTATAGTCTAGTAGTTCAAACTTACCCTGCTGCAAGTAAGTATCTTCAAAGGTCTGTAGGATTTCGTCATTTTGCAGCTCGCGTGCTGCCGCTTCAGCTTGTTTTTGTACCACACGACTAAAGTCAATTTGCATCCAACGTGGTAGATTAAAACCGTAGTTACGCTGCAAGATATATGCGACGCCACCTTTGCCTGACTGGCTATTGATACGTACCACGTCTTGGTAGCTACGGCCAATATGCGCAGGATCAATGGGTAGATAAGCCACGTCCCAGACATTGGCTGTTTTGCTCTGATTGCTTTCATTGTAGTCGAGAGATTTTTTTTGATAGCATCTTGATGTGAGCCACTAAATGCCGTAAAGACCAACTCGCCTACATAAGGATGACGTGGGTGCAATGGTAAGTTATTGCATTCGCTCACCACCTGTACGATTTCACTCATATTGCTAAAATCAAGCTCAGGATCGATACCTTGGCTAAACAAGTTCATGGCCATGACCATGATATCCATGTTACCTGTACGCTCACCGTTACCAAGCAATGTGCCTTCGATACGATCGGCACCTGCAAGCACACCCAACTCAGCTGCTGCTACGGCACAACCACGGTCATTATGAGTATGCAAGCTAACAATAACATGCTCACGCTGCGCTAGATGACGGCAGAAGTACTCTACTTGATCAGCAAAGACATTAGGCATAGATGCTTCGACCGTCGCTGGCAAGTTAAAGATAACTTCCTGACCCTGCTGTGGTTGCCATACGTCACACACTGCATCGCAAACCTCTACGGCATATTCAGTTTCTGTCTGGCTAAAACTCTCTGGCGAGTATTGAAATACCCAATCTGTCTCAGGGTATTTTGCTGCATATTCTTGTAATAGCTTAGCGCCTGCAATAGCAATCTCTTTGATTTCAGCTTTATCTTTGCCATAGACTTTTTCGCGTTGTACACGGCTGGTTGAGTTATAGACATGGACAACCGCACGTTTTGCACCTTTTAACGATTCAAAAGTACGGGCAATCAAATGCTCGCGCGCTTGTACCAATACTTGTAGCGTTACATCTTCAGGTACGTGGTTTTCTTCGATAAGCTTACGCGCAAAGTCAAACTCTACCTGCGCCGCTGACGGAAAACCAATCTCAATCTCTTTAAAACCAACATCTACTAAAGTCTTAAAGAAACGCATTTTTTGTTCAATGGTCATCGGATCAATCAGTGCTTGGTTACCATCACGCAGATCCACACTTGCCCATATCGGTGACTTCTCAATCGTCTTGCTTGGCCAAGTACGATCTGGCAGCGATGGCGCAAATGCAAATGGACGGTATTTACGGAAGTCAAAAGCGGCACTTTTTGGTGTAATCTTTGCAGTCCCTGTGGCTGCAGTGTGCGTGGCTTGGTCAGACATAATCAATCCTTAGATGATATGGTTGTTTATATATTTAGCTAGGCGATTAGCTGTTGATTAGATCAGTATTTATCATACGAGATAACTAGTGTTCATACCATAATAATATCAAAGTTTAACAGAGAGAAACCTGCTTTCTTTTACTTTATTTTCTGTTATTTTAGTGGAAAAACACAATTTAGACATTATAATCGAATAAATTCACTATTAAGGCTTAAGAAATGCCAGATAATCATATTGATAGTATAGGGACTGCAGATATAGACGAGACAGATAGACAGTTGCTGCGCTTATTGCAAACGCAGGCGCGCATGAGTATTACTGAACTTGCTGAACGCGTCAACCTGTCTGCCACCCCTTGCGCACGTCGTATAAAGCGCTTAGAAGATGCAAACATAATCACTGGCTACCATACCAAAACCGATGCGCAAAAACTTGGCTATCCACTGGCCGTGTTTATCGCTATTAGTATGGATCGTCATACAGCAGAACGTTTTGAGCAGTTTGAACGCAAGGTTCAGAGCTTTGAAGAAGTCATCAGCTGTAGTATTGTCACAGGTCGCACCGAAGACTATCTAATTAAGGTCAGAGTACGTGATATGACACATTACGAAGAGTTTTTATTACATCGTCTCAATCGTATCGAAGGCGTGGCTCAAGTTCATACCAGTTTTGAATTACGAGAAGTATTTAGCCGTAGCGTGGTTTAGACGATCTATGCGGTCGTTGTCGACTGTCGACGAAACCATACCAATAGTACAAATCCAATCATTAATCCAATAGCAGCGACAAGTAAGCCTGCATTGAAATTACTATCTTGCCCTGCCAGTGCCACTGTTACCAAGGTCCTAAAAACTGCCCCAATGCATAGGCCAACGTCGCTAGAGCAATCAGTAAATTAGAATAGGCCGGATTAATATTTTTAAATAGCGTTAGTGTCATTGATACCATACCGACGAAGGTCAACCCTAAAATCGCAGCATTACCATACAATCCAAGTGCACCATCAAACCATATAGGCAAGCACATGCCAAATGCTTGCAATACTGTTAGCCCCATTAAGGTTTTTATTTCACCGATACGTTTGGCAAGCGCGCCCCATAGGGGGTTTGACAACATCGCAAAAATACCAACAACCAACCAAATCATGAGTCCAGCATACGTCTGTGTTGTTAGACGTTGTGCTGCCATAACGGGTAAAAAAGTTGCTGAGCTGATATAACCAAACCCTGCCAGTACGTAGCTGACAAAAAGTAAAGCAAGCGCTTTATGGTGTCCAGAAATTGCTTCGTATAAGGAGCGTTTAAAGTTTACATAGGTCTGGTGCACTGACACGTGTTGTTTGGCATCAATCTGCTGTGAATCAACAGCCCGTACTTGTCTTGGCTTTATCGCATACAGTAGCCATACAAGCGGCAAACTGGTGACACCTGCGACCAGCCAAATTACATCGAAGTGATAGCCTAGTTTTAATAGCCACCACGTCACGATGGCAGAGGCGCTAATACCAACGCCAATACCTGCATAGTGGACTGCTGACAATACAGAACGGCGCTCAGGGCTAAGGGTTTGAATCACAAAAGATGAGCTTAGAATCATCGCCACACCACTTGCAATGCCTGCAATTAAGCGAATGATATACCATAGCGTGAGCGACATATTTGGTATGACGAGTAACATCGTGGTGACAACACTGATAATCGCCCACAGCGTCATCGCCTGCCATGTCGAGCGCTGAGGCACAAACATAGCGATAAGAGCACCAATAAAGTAACCGATATAATTGATTGATGCCAGCCAGCCTGCAATCGTCGTTGATAACGACAATTGCACCATAATATCAGGTAAGGTGGCGGTAAACAGAAAGCGGCCATAGCCCATAACGACTGCCATGCAGTACATACCGATACAGGCAATGGCAGCTTCGTTGGTAATCGTCGGGATCATACGGCTTTTAAAAGCAGTCATCATGACAGCGCCATTTTTGTGGCAATTAGCACACAATCCTTTGTGTTAGACAGTCAAAAGCAGTAGTAAAAAAGCAAGAATAAACAGTTATTAGATATGTTAGGTCGAGATAAAATATCAGCAAAAACTATGATACATCTAACGCTGGCGTCTCTACTGTATCCTGTCCTAGCATTTGTACCCGCTGATCGCTAAACATGTCCATGTCTGGAGCTAGCGTACGCATAAACCGATCAAAGTACAACATCTGTTTGGTTAATAGAGCAAAGTCGCGTGGGAAATGGATGCCATGACGTTTACCAACTTCGACAATCTCAAGCATCATTTTATTCAGCTCATCGGCTTGTTCTTTACTATTGAAAGGTACACCACTGGTAAAGGTTTTATCTTCTGCCATGATGGTTGTCATCATACGCTGTAAGTCATTCCCCAGTGCAGCCACATCGACTTTATTGCCACCATGCGTCATTTCCATATCAATCATATGCCGAGCCATGGCTTGATAGTCACTGTCTTGCATGGCTTGCATCATGCCCATACATGCACGCCAGCTCTCAGCTTTGAGCTTACCGACGATACCAAAATCTAAAAATCCAATACGGCCATCGGTCAATAGCATCAAATTACCAGCATGCAAATCAGCATGGAAACTATTGCACAGCATGAGACTAGCAAACCATGTGTTTAACGTGTCTGCCATGACTTGAGCAGGATCAGCGCAGTATTGACGCATGAGTGACTCATCCACCATAGAGACGCCATAGAGACGGCTCATCGTTAGCACACGCTTGGTAGTCAGCTCTTCATAGACAGTTGGTGCAACGACACGAGTATTACCTGATACCGCTAAGAACTGTTGAAAATCGCGGATGTTCTGGGCTTCGGCGATAAAGTCCGTCTCGGCAAGCATACGCAGGCGAATCTCATCAATAATCGGTGCAATACTCGCAAACTTCATTGAAGGCATTAGTATTTCAAGTAGCTTAGTTACGCCATGCAATACACCCAGGTCAGTCTGCATGATGGTTTCGACACCAGGCTTTTGTACCTTTAGCACCACTTCATCGCCATTGTGCAACCGTGCTGCATGCACTTGAGCGATAGAAGCCGAGGCTAGCGGCTCTGAGTCAATATGCGCAAACGTATCATCAAGGGTCATGCCATCAGTCGCTAGTTCTTCTTTTAGCACTTGCTCAATATAAGCATAAGACAATGGCGTGGTTTGATCCAAGCAGCTCTGAAAAGCCTTGACATAATCACGTGGAAACAATGACGGCGTACTGGCGATAAATTGACCGATTTTGATATAGGTCGTGCCTAACTGCTCAAAAGTTTCTTTGAGTAGCATCGCGTCAGGTTTCTCACCTTTTGCCACTCTTAACGCAGACAGACCTGCTACGCTCGCTGTTTGGCGAACACGGTTCATAACATTAAAAGTATGCTTTAATAAATGCGGACGATGAATTTTCATAAAAAAACAACTATGGTAATAAGAGGGATGTTTGAAGATAGGCAATACAATATAAAAATGCGTTAAAATCAGATTATTCAGTTATAGTCGGTTCAATATAATTTGGATACAAGGAAGGCGAGTGAAAGTACTACAACTCGTAGACTAAGCAAGCCTGACACCGTATCCAATTTATAGAGGATTGACTATAGGACTGCTACAGACTGGACACTGTGGGTCTTTTCGATAGCCCATCAGCCGCTGCTGCATCTGACTACCATCCCATATGAGCAGCTTGTTTGTCAGTAGATTTTTGGTTAATCCTAAATATTGCAGTGCAGTATTGGCTTGCAAATTGCCCATGACGGCAGTGGTACTGGCTAGCACACCAGAGTTGGCACACGTACGTTCGTCAGCGGCTTCGTCAAGCACCACTGAGCCAAACACGCAATGATAGCAACCAGTATCGAGCTGAGGTTCGAACAGTGCTAACTGCCCTTGCATCGCAATTGCTGAGGCAGATAACAAGGGAATCTGGTAGCGTACACTAATACGATTGATGATGTCGCGCGTGGCAAAATTATCCGTACAGTCTAAGAGTAAGTCAGGCTTGCCTGCTGCCATATCGAGCAATTCATAAGCGTTGTCTTCATCTAATCGTGCGACTGTGCCGCGAGTCTTTATCAAAGGATTGATGCGCGCTAACATATGCGCTGCGGTCAGTGCTTTAGACTGACCAACATCTTCTGGCAAAAACAGCGTTTGCCGTTGTAGATTGCTCGCCTCAATCTCGTCATCATCAATCAGATGGACATAACCTATCCCAGCACGCACCAATGTCTCAGAAGCAGGACAACCAAGCCGCCTGCCCCTATTATGACCACACGTGCTATCTTTAGTCGCAGCTGAGCATCCATATCCCAACCGTCTAATAAAACTTGTCGAGCATAACGGAGCAGCTCGTCATCTGATAGCTTTACCTTCTCTTCTACCATATTCATCTACAACCTATAATCAAAGAAATCTACTACCAAAAAACTATCTATTGGACTTGCCCTAGCGTGACGCGATCATTACCACCGTAGTCTTTTACGGTATGTACCGACTCAAACCCATTGTCTAGAAACAGCTGCCGAACCGCATCCCCTTGATCATATCCATGTTCAATGGCTAATAACCCACCTGTACGGAGATATGTCGTTGCCTGCTGGACGATATGTTCGATATCAGCCAAACCCTGATTGGGCGCACTGAGCGCACTAATCGGTTCAGCTATTAGACCTGCCAAATGCTCGTCTGTCTCATCAATATACGGAGGGTTAGAGACGATGATATCAAACTGCGGCTCATCGTAAATAGGTAACGCTTGATACCAACTGCTTTGGACAAACTCAATACTGGCAACATTATTGCTCACGGCATTATGCTGAGCAACCTTAAGCGCCTCTGACGATAAATCGACCGCCACGATTTGCCAATTAGCGTGCTTTAACTCATGAGCAAGACTAATGGCGATACAACCTGACCCTGTGCCCAAATCTAACAATCGCTTATTATTAAGTTGTGCTGGCTGAGCATTTATCCAGTTCAATACTTGCTCAACCAATACCTCGGTATCAGGTCTAGGAATCAAGGTATGCTCATTGACATTAAAATTAAGTGACCAAAATTCTTGCTGCCCAGTCAAGTATGCAAGCGGTATGCCTTGCTGCATCTTATTCACACCATCACTGAACTGTGCAAGCTCGCTGTCACTCAGCTGGTAATCTTCATCCGTCATCAACGCTATCGCGGGCTTATCAGTGACATGTAACAACCAGTCCGTTAGCCAAAACGACGGCAGCTGGTTGCTCGTATTATCATTTGTCAGTTGTCCAATGTGTTGCTTAATTTGACCGATGGTTGATGCTGACATAAGTCACTCTTAAAAATAATAGAAAGATCAGTAAAGGGCCTAAACTACTCTGATGCGCGTGGCGGCTCTTTGGTATCGGTCAGGTTAGGATTGGTTTTGCTCAGTTTGTCACCTACCCCATTGCCACCGCTGCCATCATTATTGTCATCGCCATAAATATCGTCGTTATCACCAATGACAATATGTCTATCAACAAAGTAGATCAGTGCCAGAATTGGAATACCGATAGCAAAGGTAAAGATAAAGAAAAACGGATAACCCATATTATCGACGATAGCACCAGAATAACCACCCATCACTTTTGGTATCAACGTCATCAATGAGGAAAAATCGCATACTGTACAGCAGTAAAGCGAATCGAGGTTAGTGCTGATAAGAAAGCGATGAATACAGCACTCGCAAGGCCCGCAGCCAAGTTATCAAATATCACTGCCATATACATGATTGGCAGGCTACCTGGGTTATATGTCAATACTACAAACAACAGGTTAGTCGCACACGCTAAAATTGCACCAATCATCATGGCATGCATAATACGGAAACGTTGAGCCAAAATCCCGCCCAAGAAGCCACCTGCAATTGCCATAATCACACCGACCAGTTTTACGGCATTGGCGATATCTGTTTTGCTAAAGCCATATCTTGATAAAACACGTTGGAGATCACGCCTGCGACGATATCTGAGATGCGGTATAGACCAATCAAGGCTAATAGCAGCAAGGCTTTTTTGCCATAACGTCGGAAAAAGTCTAAAACAGGCTCGATCCATGTTGCCATGGCCACTTCTTTTTTTACCAGTCCTACTTGTACCAGGGCATAACCTGCGGCCATCGCCGCGCCTAGGCTTACTAATAAGTGCAAGGTTTCTACAAAGAAGCTAGAAAACGCGCCTTCGAACTCTGGTAAGACTTGTCCCATCAATATATAAGCAGCGATAAAGGCAATCACTGAAAAAACAAACAACGCTACCAGTCTGACGTAGTCTTCACGAGTTTCAGCGACCAACGGAGCTTTGTTAATGATTTTTGGTTGATTGATAATAAAGTACAGTAATAACAATGGCGCGCACGCGACCAATGCTAAAAAGTAAAATTTAATCGCTGGCATTACCATTAGTGGTATCAAGGCCACTGTGCTATCAAATACTGTATTGATCAAAATATTAATCAGGTAAATAACACCAAACAGCAGACCTGGGATAAGCAGTAACGCCGAATAAATTAGGAATACTTTTAAGTTACCCTTCTGCTTTTTACTTTGCAGGGTCTCAGCGGTTGGCTCATAACTAGCAAACGTCGTTAACACCCCTAAGGTCATGACTCCTGCCATGATGTAATAGGTATTGCGCCATGCTTCATAACTATAAAACGTCTCATTTGAGCCGAAATAATCAGCCAAATATAACGCGCCTGCCCCTGCGACAATCATACCGATACGGTAGCCTGACACATAGATAGAGGACAAGATAGACTGCATAGACGGCGGCGCAAGCTCAATACGGTACGCATCAATCACGATATCTTGCGTCGCAGAAGAGAACCCAAGCAGCACGGCCGCGCCTGCCATATAAACCAAGACATCTTCGCTAACAGGATTTACCCTTGCCATCAAAAAGATTGCCAGCACGATAAGCAGCTGTGATACCACCATCCAACTACGACGACGCCCCAGCCACTTGGTCAAAAACGGTACAGGGAGCGCATCAATCAATGGCGCCCAAATAAACTTGAACGAATACCCCAGTGCTGCCCAGCTGAACATAGTGACGACACTACGATCAATGCCTGCTTCTCTCAGCCATAGCGACAGACTTGAGAAAATCAGCAGAATAGGTATACCCGCTGAGAACCCCAAAAACAGCATAATAATGACACGAGGATCGAGATAAGCTTTTGTAGCCTCGCCCCATGACTTTTTGGCAATTGGTTGATTGGGCGGTACAGATTTGACAGCAGACATAATAACTCACCAACAATTCAGACAAAGAACACAACCGCGCACAATTTTTATCAATCTTTAGAATCAGTTATCGACAAAAGGATCGATAAAAATTGCTCTACGTTGCACCAATATTATGATTACAACAAAATCCAGTTATGGTACTTGAGAACCTTTATCTTGACTAGATGTTTTTGCATTAACTTAGCGATTGCAGGCCATGTACAATCGCTTATATTTCTTAATAGTAACGCAAAAAACCGCAGTGTTTTACCAAGGTTATCTTAGCTCTCTTTTTTTATTGCTAATTTCTATTTTGAAGGATGTCTGACAATGACATTATTTATAGGTAATATAAAGGTAGTAGTAAAACTGACGCAGGCTTGATTGGTTAGGTGCACTCTATTGGTTTACTCTTAACTGGCGATGATAAGCAAGGGCGTTAATAATGATTGAGATAAACAAAACATCAAGTATTTTATGATTGGTAATTTAAAACTTATAATTCTTATATATTAGTTTTATAAATCCACTCAGCTTAGTTATGCTTTGTACATAAACAACGACTACCGAGATTCACGGTTTGTTCTTTCGATTATCATAGCCTAGGAGTTATACCATGTCCGACTCAACCAATAACACCACCGACAAAAACACTGCCCCAGATGCTGCTCGTTGTCCTGTAGATCACGAAAGCAACAATAATAATGCGCCTACTAACACAACCTATGAGCAGGGTGATGGTCAAGGCCCAACGATCCATAGCGAAAACGTTGATAACTCGCACGAGCCTCAGCGTCCTAGTATGGGTGGCTGCCCTGTTATGCATCAAGCGCACACTACCACTGCTTCTGCTGCGACAGATTGGTGGCCAAATGCTCTAAACTTAGACATATTGCATCAGCAAGACAAAAAGACTGACCCAATGGGTGAAGACTTTGACTATGCTAAAGCTTTTAAACAGCTAGATCTAGAAGCGGTCAAGACTGACTTAAAAAAACCTAATGACTGAGTCACAAGAATGGTGGCCAGCTGACTGGGGACACTATGGTGGTTTGATGATTCGTATGGCATGGCATTCAGCTGGTACGTATCGTCGTTCTGATGGTCGCGGCGGTTCTAATACTGGCAACCAACGCTTTGCACCATTGAACAGCTGGCCAGATAACGTCAACCTTGATAAAGCACGTCGTCTATTGTGGCCAATCAAGAAAAAATACGGCAATAAATTGTCTTGGGCTGATTTGATGATTTTGGCAGGTAACATGGCTTATGAGTCTATGGGTTTTAAAACTCTAGGTTTTGCTGGTGGTCGTGCTGATATCTGGCATCCAGAAAAAGACATCTATTGGGGTTCTGAGCGCGAATGGCTAGCTGCTACCAAAAACCGTTACGACAGTGATGAAGAGCGCGAATCATTAGAAAATCCTTTAGCTGCTGTGCAAATGGGGTTGATCTATGTCAACCCAGAAGGTGTCGATGGTAACCCTGACCCACTAAAGACTGCTCAAGATATGCGTACTACCTTTGCTCGTATGTCAATGAACGATGAAGAGACTGTCGCTCTAACCGCTGGTGGACACACCGTTGGTAAATGTCACGGTAATGGTGATGCAACGATATTAGAAGATGAGCCAGAAGCCGCTGACATTAAAGAGCAAGGTCTAGGTTGGCGCAATCCTAAAGGTCGTGGTAATGCAGGTGATACCGTTTCAAGTGGTATCGAAGGCGCATGGACCACCAATCCAACTGAGTGGAACTATGAGTACTTTGATTTGTTGTTCAACCATGAATGGGCGTTGACTAAGAGTCCAGCAGGTGCATGGCAGTGGGAACCAACTGATATCAAAGAAGAAGATCGTCCGTTAGATGCTCATGATCCAAGTGTTCGCCGTAACCCAATCATGACTGATGCAGATATGGCATTGAGCAAAGATCCTATCTATCGTGAGATTTCAGAGAAGTTCCATAACAACTCAGAGTACTTTGATGAAGTATTCGCTAGAGCGTGGTTCAAACTGACTCACCGTGATTTGGGACCGAAGTCTCGTTACTTAGGTGCCGACGTACCGAGCGAAGACTTTGTATGGCAAGACCCTATTCCTACAGGTAATACGGACTTGACTGCTGATGATATTGCAACGCTAAAAGCACAGATTTTAGACAGTGACATTAGTCGTCGTGAGTTGATCATTACAGCATGGGACAGCGCTCGTACCTTCCGCGCTTCCGACTATCGCGGCGGTGCCAACGGTGCACGCATCCGTTTAGCCCCACAAAAAGACTGGGCAGGCAATGAGCCAGAACAATTGCAGCGTGTGCTTGAGACATTGACCAGTATTCAGTCTGGCTTTGAGAAAGACGTTAGCTTGGCAGACCTTATTGTATTGGCTGGTAACGCCGCTATTGAACAAGCAGCAAACGATGCAGGCGTAGATATTACTGTACCGTTTAGCCCAGGTCGCGGTGATGCTGACGCTGAAATGACTGACGCCGAATCTTTCGCTGATTTAGAGCCGCTACATGATGGCTATCGTAACTGGATTCAGGGCGACTATGCGGTATCACCGGAAGAGATGCTGCTTGATCGTACGCAGCTAATGGGATTGACAGCGCCTGAGATGGTCGTATTGCTTGGTGGTATGCGAGTGCTTGATACCAACCATGGTCAAAGCCAACATGGCGTCTTTACTGAACGTGCTGGCGTGCTTACTAACGACTTCTTCGTCAATTTAACGGACATGAACTATACATGGCATCCTGTAAAAGCAGCAGACAACACTGCTAATAGCTACGAAGTACGTGAGCGTGGTACAGGAAACGTCAAATGGCAAGCAAGCCGTGTAGACTTGGTATTTGGCTCTAACTCTATATTACGTGCTTATGCTGAGCTATACGCGCAAGATGATAACTTAGAGAAATTCGTTCGTGACTTCGTCCGCGCTTGGAACAAGGTTATGAATGCAGATCGCTTTGATATTGCTAAATAAGCTGAGTTTGAAGTTGGTCAGTATCAACTGATTAACAGTAGTAAATATTAATAGTAATAAATAACTTTATAACTAACAAACAGCTATCTTTTAGAAGGTAGCTGTTTTTTTATGCTCAATAATGACCGTTCTTTATGAATTGTTAGATCAAGTTACCTCACTGAATAAAGAAGCATTCACTTACTAAGCAGCATTTACTGAACGAATATTTTTTTAGCATTGCAAAATGCAAATTCTATATTCATAATTATCATAAATTGATAGCTATTTATTATATACAAGAATAATAGCTTTGTTTTACACTACTTTATTACTGTATGTTCAGACATTTTTACTTTCATATACAGACGAGGTTTGTATATTTATACAATAGGATTAAGTTATGGCAATCGACGTAGTGGTCAACCAACGGCATTTGCAGATTCAGCTCAAACAGCTAGAAACAGTATGGCATACGGTGATTAACGGTTATAACTTAAGCCAAGCGGCGACCGTGCTACATACCAGTCAATCAAGCTTATCAAAGCATATTGCTGCGCTAGAAAACCAGTTAAAGACGGAAGTATTTGTGCGTCAAGGCAAACGCCTGACAGGACTTACCACTATGGGCACAGCGCTTATGCCACATATCGAGTCTATCTTTGCTGAAATTCGTACCATTGAAAACCTAAGTTTAGACTTTAATAATCCTAATATCGGTACGCTGACGATTGCTACCACTCACACGCAAGCGCGTTATGTACTGCCGCAAGTGGTTAAAGAGTTCAAAGATCGTTTCCCTAAAGTAAATCTGATTTTGCAACAGGCAGATCCTGAGACCATCGCTCAGATGGTCATCCGCGGTCAAGCCGATATCGGTATTGCCACTGAGTCCTTGCTGCATAACAACTATTTAAGATGCTACCGTTACTATGACTGGACGCATCGCGTTATCGTACCGAGTGATCACGAACTGGCTAGCCAAGAGTCTATCGACTTGCCCACGCTTGCCAGCTATCCGATTGTGACCTATCACGGTGGTTTTACAGGACGCGGCGCGATTGACAAGACGTTTGATGAAGCAGGACTGGAGCCAGATATTGTATTAGCGGCGCTCGATGCCGATGTGATCAGCACCTATGTCGGTCTAGGCCTAGGTATTGGTATCATCGCAGAAATGGCATTTGAGCCAAGCCATTATCAAAACCTGACTGCCATACCCGTCGATCATTTTGGTCGCTTTACCAGTTGGATGGCGGTACGCGATGATGCAGAAATCCGTCAATATGGTCGCGCTTTCATAGAGCTATGTCAAAAGCAATTTGCAAATTAATGAGCATTTGTTAAATAAAGTATCTCAGACTTGCTCACCCTTACTAGACTGAGCTGTGGATGATAAAATAGATTCTAGAACGTTATTCAATGTTTCTTTTATATATCATTCACACTTGTATTGATATTTGGTCGAATGAAATTGATTTGCGACTAAATATCAATACATATTAACTTGCTCTTTTGTAAACAGGTGATACCGCTCATGGAAAAATTCGTAGCGATCATTATGGCAATTTTTGCCGCCCCTCTACTCATTGGCGGCGCTTATTTATTGTCCTTAGGCGGTAGTCCTTACTACCTCATTGCTGGCGTCATTATACTAACGACAGCTTTTTTATTGTTCAAAAAAACACTGGAGTGCTTACGGGTTATATGCACTATTTATCGTAGCAACCATGGCTTGGGCGCTTTGGGAATCTGGGTTCTATTGGTGGGCACTAGCACCTCGAGTTGGCTTCCCGCTTATATTTGGTTTGCTCATGCTACTGCCATGGGTATCCAACAAAATGCGTGGGCCTAAAACTCAAGTAAACGCAAATGCTGCAGCTAATGCATCAACCACAAATACTGCTAAGAAAAGCCCTCTGTATTATTGGGGACTGCTCGTAAGCGTAATCGTAGGTGCACTACTCTCTTTTGGTAGTCTAGCTAATAATGCCACTGACAAACTCGGTGAGCTTAACTTGACTGCTGCAAATGATGACGAGCAAAACGTCAGCTCAGATGAGACTTCAGCCAACCTTGGTGACCCGTTATCAAACGGTCAGCAAACGCCAGATGGCGAATGGAGCGCGTATGGTCGTACTGATTATGGTCAGCGCTACTCACCTCTAGATAAAATCAATACCGATAACGTCAAAGATTTAGAACTGGCATGGCAAATCCAAACAGGTGATGTCAAAGGTCCTAACGATGTCGGTGAGACCACTTATCAGGCAACACCATTAAAGATTGGCAACGGTTTATACTTATGTACCCTCACAACTGGGTACTAGCGCTAGATGCCGACTCTGGTGAGACGCTGTGGAAGTTTGATCCTCAAGTAGAGGAAAACTTACAACGTCAGCACCAAACCTGTCGCGGCGTATCTTATTATGCGGGTCAAGCGACCAGCCCCGTGCAAGTACAGAAAATTGCTGGTAATACCTTTGAAAATGCATCTAAGCAATGCGATGCCAAGATATTTATCCCAACGTCTGATGCGAAGTTGTATGCACTCGATCCAAATACTGGGCAACGCTGCCAAGATTTTGGTGATGATGGTGCATTAGACTTGATGCATAACATGCCGTTCAATCAAGCAGGTTACTATTATTCTACGTCACCACCAGTTATCGCGGGTGATACTATCATCGTCGCTGGTGCTGTCAATGATAACTATGACGTCAACTCGCCTTCTGGTGTGATCCGTGCGTATGATGTCAATACCGGTGAGCTTCTTTGGAACTGGGACTCAGGTGATCCTGACAATACAGCACCTTTCGATGTCAATGATCCAACCCAGACTTATAAGACCAGCTCACCAAATTCATGGTCAGTCGCTACTGCCGATGAAGAGCTTGGATTGGCCTACTTCCCTATGGGTAACCGCACACCGGATCAGCTAGGCAGCTACCGAAATGCCGCTGAAGAAAAGTATGCAACGTCTGTTGTCGCTCTAGATATCGAGACTGGTGAAGCACGCTGGGTTCAGCAGTTTGTCCATCATGACCTTTGGGACATGGACACGCCTGCGCAGCCAACCTTACTTGATCTAGATACGGCCGATGGTGTACAGCCTGCGCTAGTTGTACCAACCAAACAAGGTGATGTATACGTCTTGAACCGCGCAACGGGTGAGCCTATTGTACCGATTAAAGAACGTCCTGCACCGCAAGGCTATCTCATAGCGGGAGAGCACGCAGCGCCAACTCAGCCTTATTCTGGCTTGAGCTTTGAGCCTGAACCACTGACTGAAAAAGACATGTGGGGTGCCAGTCTCGTCGATCAAATGATGTGCCGTATTGAGTTCAATCAGCTCAACTATGATGGTCGCTATACCCCGCCATCAACAAATGGTAGCTTGGTCTATCCTGGTAACTTTGGTACCTTTAATTGGGGCGGTATTGCAGTCGATCCTGAGAATGGCGTGATGTTTGGTATGCCGACTTACTTGGCATTTACCTCAAAACTCATTCCTAGAGACACGTTGGGCGATGCAGAGACCAATAAAGGCGAGCAAGGCGTCAATGCCAATGAAGGTGCAGATTATGCAGTAGAATTGGGGCCCTTCTTGTCACCATTAGGCGTACCTTGTCAGCAGCACCATGGGCACAATCGCTGGTGCTGACCTAGCCACAGGTGATATCGCTTATCAACGCAAAAATGGTACGGTACAAGACTTGTCTCCTATTCCTATCAAACTGGAACTGGGCGTACCTGGTATCGGTGGACCTATCATCACTAAAGGCGGCGTCGCATTCTTGTCAGCGGCGACAGAAAACAACTTCCGAGCTTATGACTTAAAAAAAATGGCGACGTGCTATGGAATGTCCGTATTCCAGCAGGTGGTCAAGCCACGCCAATGACTTACTTAAACTCTAAAGGTGAGCAAATGGTCGTATTGGTTGCAGGTGGTCATGGTTCAGTTGGAACAACCATCGGTGATTATGTCTTAGCTTACAAACTTAGCGACCAAGATAAATAATGTTGCATTTGGTTCTTAAGATAATGATTATTTAATTTATCATTATCTTATAATCTTATAATTAGAGAAGCAGGTAACTTAGGTTGCCTGCTTTTTTTAATGCCATCTTTTTTTAATGCCATAGTATAATGCTGCTAAATCCTTTTATTACCTTACTTATGGTTTATTTATCGCTTATTTTGACAAACGACAACCTTTATAAATACACCTTAATAATTGTTAAGCGAGCTTAAAAACAGAGTTAACTGAATTTGTTATGATTCATTAACAGTGACTAGCGGCACTTGAAACTACCACTGTCTATAAGCATATCAGTAGAAAATAATTTACACACTACTGGAACATTTATGAGTAATAAAATCCCTTTATCTTTTTAGATCTTGCGCCTGTACCTCAAGGCAAAACCATCGCTGAAGGCATCGCCCAAACAGTGGAAACCGCGCAGCAAGCAGAAAAATCAGGCTTAAACCGCTACTGGATGGCAGAGCATCACAATATGCCGGGCATCGCCAGTGCAGCCACCTCAGTACTACTATCGCATATCGGTAGTAAAACCGACCGTATCCGTATTGGTGCTGGCGGCGTTATGCTACCGAACCATGCCCCTCTCGTGATTGCTGAGCAGTTTGGTACTTTGCAGGCATTATATGGTGACCGTGTGGACCTAGGCCTAGGCCGTGCACCTGGTACTGATGGTGCGACGTTTCAGGCACTTCGTCGACAAATGAAAGATGCCGAACGCTTTCCACAAGATGTGCAAGAGCTGATGTATTTCTTAGGTAATGATACAGATGGCAGCCCTGTACAGGCATTCCCTGGCGCAAAATCAGGCATACCGATTTGGATATTAGGCTCTTCTCTATTTGGTGCGACTTTGGCTGCACATTTAGGACTACCTTATGTGTTTGCCTCTCACTTCGCCCCGCAAATGCTTGGGCAAGCAATTGAGGCTTACCGTGAACAGTTTAAACCGTCTGTCTATCTAGATAAGCCTTATGTGATGCTAGCTGCAAACTTATTGCTGGCTGATGATGATGCGACCGCCGAGTATCATTTTACTTCAGCACAGCAGAGTTTTGTACGTCTGCGTCGTGGCGAAACAGGTCAAATGCCTAAGCTACCCACGATATGGACAGTATCTGGAGTCAAGCAGAGAAAATGATGGTAGACAATGCATTGTCAGTATCATTCATTGGCTCTGTCGACACGGTCAAACCAAGACTCGCTGCATTTTTGGCAACCTATCAGCCAGATGAGCTAATTGTGACGGCCAATATCTATGACCAAGCCGCCCGTATCCGTTCACTTGAACTTACACCGGAGCTAAACTTATTTACTTTACAATGAAATGAGACACTTGCATAATTATTGATGAACCTTAACTGGATTTTTGACATGGAAGCAACTCCCATTATCGGTGCATCGCTCATGATTGGCTCATCAATATTTATGTATATCATCGCCTTTCTTGCAGTTATGGCTATCGGTGGTTATTTGACCTATCGTACTAGCCCAAAGCGTAAGCAGCGCCGTGAAGACAAGCGTAATAGTGAACGCTAGATTAATAAAAAGCCCTCTTTCCTTATTTGAAAAGAGGGCTTTTTTAATGCTGTCAAAATTAGATAAGGCGAAAGTACTTGCTTATTTAAAGATAGTATAAAATCTGCATTACATCAATCCAAGGGCACGTAACGTCGCTGCCCCAATCGCCATACCAAACATGCCGACAACAGTGGTAAATGCCAAAATATTAGCCGCTAATACATCATTGCCACCCATTGCTTTTGCCATGACATAGCTGGCTGCAGCTGTTGGTGATGCGACCATCAAAAACAACACCCCCATATGCACGCCTGATAGCCCAAATCCGAGCCCAACAGCGATAGCAATTAATGGTGCAATGACAATTCGCCCAATACTCGCCTGCATAGATAAGCCCGAAGGATGCAACATAGACTTTAGGTTAATACTAGCACCCGCACAGATCAGGGCTAGCGGCAGAGCCACCGCTGCCAGTAAGTCACCAGTGGTATGAATCACCCCTGTAAGTGGTGGCAATGGCAGTGCTTTGTAGACGAATGCCCCAACCAATGCCAAAATTAGAGGATTGGTTAGCAATTTTTTTACGATCATCGTACCGCGACTAATCCATGTGTCATCTACACTTTTGGATACGCGGCTCAAGGTAATGACTGCCAAGATATTAAACAGTATCGTTACCACGCCCATATAGACAGCACCGATACTTAACCCTTGTGCGCCGTAAGCGTTGGCCACGGTTGCAAGGCCAATGATGGCCATGTTGCTACGGAATACGCCTTGTACAAACACACCTTGGTCTTCAGGACGCTTGACGAAGCGTTTGGCATAAAACTCTGCGCCAATAAATAATATAAACGTCACCAAGATACCAACAAGGATAAGCGTAATTTGCTTACCATAATCGACGTCGCTATCAACCACGCTAAAAAACAATAAACACGGCAAGCAATAATTAAAGACAAAACTTGATGCCTGATCGATAAAAGTTTGGCTTGCCTCACCGCGTCGTTGCATAAAAAAACCCAACCACATTAAGGCAAGGTTGGGTAAGACAATGGTAATAGCAAAAACAATAGCATCAATCATAAGTAGACTCAGTTCGGTGACAAGCCCATCAATATATGGACATCAGCGAGACAAATTAACAAGTAGTAAGAAAATTTACTGACCTAGTATAGAGACAAAGTAGCAAGTAGGACAAGGTTACAGGTGACTTTCTTTTAAAACTGACTGTTTTTTTGACAAACAAAAGCCCGTAACGAAATGTCGTTACGGGCTTTTTATACTATAAGTGCTTTATTATAAAAGGCTTTATTGCATAGCTATTATGAGTCCAATGCAGCTTTTGCTTTTTTTATGCTTTTTAACCGTCATCGCCAACAATTGAATGGCAGCAGGGGTTACACCGCTTACGCGTCCCGCTTGAGCTAGCGTCGCAGGACGAACTTGCGTAAGTTTCTGTACTATCTCATTTGATAGTCCTGACACAATACTATAATCAAAGTCTAACGGCAGCGCCGTATTTTCTAGTCGCTTCATTTGATCAATATCTTCTTGCTGACGATCGATATAGCCGGCGTATTTAACAGAAATCTCTATCTGCTCACCCACTTGTGCATCAACAGTTGAGTCCGTGATAGCCGCGATATCAGCAAAATGTATTTGCGGACGCTTTAGCAAATCGAAGGCAGTCGACTCTTTAGACAACACTTCACCTGTTTGCTCAGTCACTTGCTTACCTAAAGCATTAGCAGCGTTGCCCACATATCTTTTAGACGTGAGGTTTCTGTCGCGATAGCTTCCATTTTTTTCTTGATACGCCTGCCAGCGCACATCGTCAACCAAGCCAAGCTTGCGACCTGTTTCAGTCAAGCGTTGATCTGCATTGTCTTCACGTAGCAATAGACGATACTCTGCGCGGCTCGTAAACATACGATACGGCTCGGTAGTACCGTGGGTAATCAAGTCATCGACAAGCACCCCAAGATACGCTTCATCGCGGCGCGGTGTCCACGTGTCAAACTCGCTATTATTAGTAGTGACCAATGCCGCATTGGTACCTGCAAGCAAGCCTTGTACGCCCGCTTCTTCATAGCCTGTCGTACCGTTGATCTGACCCGCAAAGTACAGACGATCAATCGACTTGGTTTCAAGCGTTGGCTTTAGGTTTTGTGGGTCAAAGTAATCATACTCAATCGCATAACCCGGACGAGTAATATGGGCGTTTTCTAAGCCTTTCATACTATGAATAAAATCTAACTGCACATCGAATGGCAAACTGGTCGAGATACCATTTGGATATAGCTCATGCGTGGTCAGACCTTCTGGCTCGATAAAGATCTGATGGTTGTCCTTATCCGCAAAGCGATGAATCTTATCTTCAATCGATGGGCAATAACGTGGGCCTACGCCTTCGATTTTGCCAGAAAACATTGGTGAACGGTCAAGGTTTTCACGGATGATGTCATGAGTACGCGCATTGGTATGGGTTATATAACAATTGACCTGCTCAGGATGCATAGAAACATCACCCATATAACTCATCACTGGCAACGGTGTATCACCTGGTTGTACGGTCATCACGCTAAAGTCAACACTACGTGCATCGATACGAGCTGGCGTACCTGTCTTCAGACGACCAACTGGCAGCTTAAGCTCACGTAAACGATCTGCCAATTTAATAGAAGGCTGATCCCCTGCGCGGCCACCCTTTGAGTTCTCCAAACCGATATGGATAACGCCGCCTAAGAAAGTCCCTGAGGTCAATACGACTGTTTCGGTCTTAAAGATAATACCTGTAGAAGTCACGACTGCGTCGCACGGCCGTTTTCGACCAAGATATCATCAGCAGCTTGTTGAAATATATCCAGATTTGGCTGATTTTCTAACGTATGACGGATAGCCGCTTTGTACAAAATGCGGTCTGCTTGCGCACGCGTGGCACGAACGGCAGCCCCTTTACGGCTGTTTAGTACGCGAAACTGAATACCAGCCTTGTCCGTTGCCAGCGCCATTGCACCGCCTAGCGCATCAATCTCACGTACTAGATGCGATTTACCGATACCACCAATCGCAGGGTTACAACTCATCTGCCCGAGCGTCTCAATATTA
Source organism: Psychrobacter sp. JCM 18901 (assembly GCF_000586435.1). GTDB lineage: Bacteria > Pseudomonadota > Gammaproteobacteria > Pseudomonadales > Moraxellaceae > Psychrobacter. The sequence goes on along the minus strand of NZ_BAWH01000001.1, from coordinate 461,127 downwards.
TGCGTCAACAATAAGGTCTGTGCGCCCATACGTGCAGCCGCTAGTGCAGCTTCTGTACCAGCATGACCACCGCCGATCACTATCACGTCGTAATGTTTTGGGTATTGCATGTGTGCCTCACTTGACTCATAACGCTGCTGATTGCCATATCCTATGTTCAAATAAGAAAACAGGCAGCAAATAAACGTCAGTCGAATTTATAAGAAGATAACGACTCAGATAAGTCGTTCATAATTGGTTAGGGCGTGTTCTTATTTTGAAAATGGTGATAAAAATGAGGTAAATTGCAGTCAAACAAGAAAAATAGCGCAGATAATATCAGGATATTAACCAGCTATTTGACATAGTTTGGCAATATTTAACCATTTTTAGCCCATTCAGATGCTTTTGTTCAGATTAAGGACACGCCCTGAATAACCCATAATTATAACAATTTTTTTTGATACTTAAAAAACGTTAGAACAAAAACTATTAAATTTAAGCAAAAAGTTCTCTACTCTGGTGACTGTCTTGCTAGTTGCCTTACTAATTACTATTTTGATCATCATTTTAGTTATTATTGCCAGGCTAAGCGGTACGATCTGATCTGATTGACCACTAGACAGCATATGATGGCTACCATACCCTTCTGGATTAATCTGTAGATAGGCGTTCATTTGACCAATCGCCTCACCATCATCACTGGCCAAAATCTGCTCTTTGATAAGCTCAACCGGTGGTAATGGTAAGTTTTTAAGCAATGCCAAGCGTTGATGGTTATCACCCTTGTTGACTACCAATTCGATAAGCTGACGGGCATCGATAGGCAAATCTGGTGTGTTCTGTGCCAACAGTGCCAAATGATAAGCACCTGCAGGATCTTGGTCTACAACGATGCGCTGCTCGATAGCCACATATGTTGCTTCAGTTGCACCACCTGCCACACTAAGCTGATGAATACATTTAAGTGCTGAGTATGACTCAGTATTAGCAATCTCAATAATACGTGTCGATTCATTTTTTAAACGTTCACGGCGCTTTTCAATCGCCGCCTGCTCAGCCGCTTCTCTTTGCTCGTTTGACTGTTCGCTGGTTTGGTTATTCATAAAGCTCTCTTACTCATCTGATAATTATTATTTATATCGCTGGTATCTTGGACACTATATGGGGGTAAATCCTATAAAAACAACGAAGCCTAATGACATAGGCGCGCGGAAATAATAATAGGAACAAGAATAGATACGCTACCAACAACACTAATAGCGACAATAAAAAAACCCAAATAGCCATTAAATGACTATCTGGGTTTGCTATGCTCGTATCTTACAAAGGCTAATTAGACATCAAAGACATCCAATTCACACTTTCAAGTATTAAGCAGCAGGGCTGTTTGCTTCAACCAATGGCTTTAGCTCGCCTGATTGATACATTTGCAAGATGATGTCTGATCCACCCATCAACTCGCCATCAATCCATAACTGCGGGAACGTTGGCCAGTTCGCAATTTTTGGCAACGTTGCACGGATTTCTGGGTTTTCTAAAATGTTTACAAACGCAAATGGACGACCAATCTGAGTCAACACTTCGATAGAGCGCGCTGAAAAGCCACACTGTGGAAATTGCGGTGTGCCTTTCATGTAGATAATGACTTTATTGTCACGAATTTGATCACGGATCAATTGTTCAACGTCGTTTGCAGCAGTGTTTGGGGTTTGCTCACTCATAAAAGCTCCTATTGATAAAGCGGTTCATTAAAATGATTATTTATATAAAATAATTGTGTAAAGACGTGGCTGATACATGGGGCGACTGCCGCTGTATTACAAGCACGAATTTCAATCTATGTAGGTTCGACAGCATTAGGGACTAATAATACCACGGCATTGGCCATGATGCCCTCTTGACGACCCGTAAATCCCAATTTTTCAGTCGTGGTCGCTTTTACACTGATATTGCTAATATCTGTTTGTAAGTCGCTAGCGATATTAGCGCGCATTGCTGGATTATGCGGCGCTAACTTTGGACGCTCGCACATTACCGTAATATCAGCATTACCTAGGCTATAACCAGCCTCTTGCACTTTACTATAAACATAACGCAGCAATACTCGTGAATCCAATCCAGCATGTGCCGCATCGGTATCGGGAAAATGCTGCCCGATATCGCCAAGTGCTAAAGCACCAAGAAGCGCATCAGCCAGTGCGTGCAAGACTACGTCCCCATCAGAGTGTGCGAGCAAACTGTGAGTATGCTCAATAGGCACGCCCGCTAGAATGACATATTGTTGCTGCTGACCATTATTATGAAAAGCATGAACATCGATACCTTGACCAATTTTTATCATTATTATTCCAAGATGAGTTAAAGGTGATTAAAATAATTCAAAACCACTATCTGAATTTTCAAAGTGGTTTTACTGGTAGCCAGACACCATCGGTCGCCACCAGTTTCAATTAACTGGTATAATATGACGTTTATTTTATCATAATACCAGATCCAAAAGACAAGCTGACGTTGTTGTGCTGAGACTACCTATTGTAGTGATTGCATAACACTTGGCGTCGGCATGTACTTTGGATAACGTATAAATAGTTGAGCCGTTTTATGTCAGCCATACAAAATACCTCAAGCACAACCGTTTCTGAGTCTTTTAATGCTCATCGCCCTTTAACACTTGCTGATGTCGAAAATCCTAGCACCAAGCATGTGATTGTCGGTATGTCAGGCGGGGTCGATTCTTCTGTATCAGCCGTATTACTTCAACAGGCAGGCTTCAAGGTCGAAGGCCTGTTTATGAAGAACTGGGAAGAAGATGACGGTACCGAATACTGTACAGCGATGGATGATCTAGCAGACGCGCAAGCCGTATGTGACAAAATCGGTATAAAGCTGCACACGGCCAACTTTGCTATGGAATACTGGGATCGCGTATTCGAGCACTTTTTGGCAGAATATAAAGCAGGACGCACTCCAAACCCTGATATCTTGTGCAATAAAGAAATTAAGTTTAAGGCGTTTTTGGACTATGCGTTGACCCTTGGGGCAGATTATATCGCGACCGGTCACTACACGCGCCGCAGTGTGAACTATACCAATGCCGAAGGTGAAGAGGTTGCGCAGCTCTTACGCGGTCTTGATAATAATAAAGACCAAAGCTATTTCTTACATGCGGTTGGCGGTGACAAAATCGCCAAAACGCTATTCCCAGTTGGTGAGCTTGAAAAGCCAGTGGTACGTCAGATCGCTGAAGAGCATGACCTAGCGACGGCTAAAAAGAAAGACTCTACAGGCATTTGCTTTATTGGTGAGCGCCGTTTTAAAGACTTCTTACAGCAATATCTGCCTGCCCAAAAAGGCGAGATACTTACTGATGATAATAAAGTCATCGGTACTCATGATGGCCTCATGTATTACACATTGGGTCAGCGCGGCGGCATCGGCATTGGCGGCGTTAAAGACCGTGTAGAGGCACCGTGGTTTGTATTGGCAAAAGATTTAGAGAAAAATCGTTTAATCGTCGGTCAAGGGCATGAACATCCAATGCTAATGAGCAACGAGCTAAAAGCCTATAAGCTCGATTGGATTGATGGTTTACCACCTGCGGATGTGTTTAGCGACGAAGGTCTAGCTTGTATGGAAAAGTCTCGCTATCGCCAGCCAGATCAAGCGTGTCGCGTATTTGCGACCAACGTTGATGGCAGCGAAGTGCGTGTGGTATTTGATGAGCCACAGCGCGCCGTCACCCCTGGTCAGTCAGCGGTATTTTATATCGATGAAGTATGTCTAGGCGGCGGCGTGATTGAATCTATCGATGCACCTTGCGGATTTTAATTGATTCCTAAGACCCAACTTAAGGCACAGATGTTGATGCAGTAAATAGATTGATTTTAACGGGCGTCAACATCGCTTTATTTGCATAGACCGCTTTTTTTAATATCATATTTCTGCTATATTACGCGCAACGATTTCGACGTCGTTTATTATATGGTAATTTTTTTATCTAGACTCTTGCAGTTTTTTTATTTCATAACTACTGAGGCATAACCATGACCCCACTTACCGCTCTCTCTCCAATTGATGGCCGTTACGCATCAAAGGCTGACAGTTTACGTCCTTATTTATCTGAATTTGGTCTAATCAAAGCTCGCGTTACGGTAGAGATTCGCTGGTTGCAGTCTTTAGCTGACAACAGCGCAATTGGTGAATTAGCAGCATTTGATGACCAGACCAACGCTTTTTTTGAATGCAATCGTTGATGACTTTAGCGAAGCAGATGCTCAAGCTATCAAAGACATCGAAGCGACGACCAATCATGATGTAAAAGCGGTTGAGTACTTTATCAAAGACAAGTTCCGTGGTCAGGATGCCTTGATTGACTCACTTGAGTTCATTCACTTTGCTTGTACCAGTGAAGACATTAATAACCTATCGTATGCATTGATGCTCAAAGACAGCCGCGAGCTGGTCGTTGCGAAAATGCAGCAAGTGACTGATAGCATCGTCGACTTATCTATTGCTCATGCTGATCAGCCAATGCTATCACGTACACATGGTCAGACAGCCAGTCCAACGACATTGGGTAAAGAGATGGCAAACGTGGCCTACCGCCTAGCCCGTCAAATCAAGCAAATCAATCAAGTAGAGCTATTAGGTAAAATCAATGGCGCCGTTGGTAACTATAATGCGCATTTTTCAGCGTATCCTGACGTCGACTGGCAGAGCCATGCTGAAGCGTTTATCAATCAGCGTCTTGAGCTAACATTTAACCCTTATACGACTCAAATCGAGCCACACGACTATATCGCTGAGTTGTTTGATGCCGTTAAGCGCTTCAATACCATCTTGATCGATTTTAACCGTGATATCTGGCAATATATTAGCTTAGGCTATTTCAAACAGCGCCTAAAAGACGGTGAAGTTGGCTCTTCTACCATGCCGCATAAAGTTAATCCAATTGACTTTGAAAACTCTGAAGGTAACTTAGGCGTTGCCAACGCTATGCTGGCACATTTGGGTGAGAAGTTACCAATTTCACGTATGCAGCGTGACCTATCGGACTCAACGGTATTGCGTAATATCGGTGTTGGCCTAGCACAGAGCATGATTGCTTTTGATGCTTGCCTAAAAGGTGTAGGTAACTTGAGCTAAATGCACAGCGTTTAAATGATGACTTGAATCAAGCGCAAGAAGTGTTGGCAGAGCCGATTCAAACGGTCATGCGTCGCTATCGTGTTGAAAACCCATACGAGAAGCTAAAAGCCTTGACTCGTGGTAATGCCATGACTCGTGAAGCCATGCTAACCTTTGTCGAAAGCGATGAGCTATCGGCAGTTAGTGATGCGGATAAAGAACGCCTACGTGCATTGACGCCTGCTACTTATATCGGTAATGCCGCTGAGCAAGCACGCGCTATTAAAGAATGGATTTCCAAGCTTTAATAACTGATAAGAGCATACTAATAATAAGATCGGACTAGAAAGGTAGGAGCGCCTAGTATTATTTACTCGCTCCTATCTTGCTAGCACTTTTATCTTATTCAGTTGTTATCTTAATAGCTATTATCTGAATAACTAGCAACCTTACTTTGAACGCTATGATTGTTTTTGATTCGATTGCTTTTGATTCAAAACCCATAGTCGATAAGTAAGGTTTTATTTTTTTATCATCATCGTCATCACTGTCACCCGGTATGATGGCTTTACCTACAGCAACGGTTCCTTTGACCACGCCTTTGGTAGTTTTGTAAGCGATTTTTGCGGGTACTGTGACGATTTTATGGACACAGGCTTGTAGCAAAAACACGCTAGCGATGATGACAACAAAATGCAGCTTTTTCATAACGTTCCTAAGATTGAGTGGATGCTCTGATGACAGCTATTATTTTGATAATCGTTATTGCTTATATGTACTATATAAACGTCACCAAAATAATAGACATCAAATAGATGACAATCTTAAACTATTAAAACCTTCCTATAAAGCATCCCTTATTATTAATCTTGTACACCGCCAAAATATGGATTTATCAATGACTTCTATTCCTCTTTGTTTACCCGACTCTATCACGCCTGAGCAATTCTTATCTGAATACTGGCAAAAGAAGCCACTGCTTATCAAGCAAGGGTTGCCACAGCTAATTGACATGTTTGAACCAGATGACATGATTGGTCTTGCGCTTGAAGAAGATGCTAGCGCAAGACTGCTGACTCAAGCAGCCAGTAAGAAAGAAGGTCAGGCACAGTGGCAACTTAAAAAAAGCCCACTGAATGAAACGGATTTTGAAAACTTACCAGAGCAATGGACCGTATTGGTACAGAATCTTGAGCAATGGTCACCAGAGCTTGGCCAGTTGTGGCAAGCGTTTAACTTTATTCCACAATGGCAGCGCGATGACATCATGGTATCTTACGCACCAGCAGGTGGTTCGGTTGGTAAGCATTATGACGACTACGATGTGTTTTTGGCACAAGGCTATGGCTCTAGACGTTGGCAGTTGGGCAAATTCTGTGATGACCAGACAGAGTTTGTTGCTGATGAGCCTTTACGCTTGTTCGACAACATGGGCGAGCTTATTTTTGATGAAATACTAGAAGCGGGTGATGTGCTTTATGTACCGCCTAAATTATCACATTTCGGTGTGGCACAAGATGACTGTTTGACTTTCTCGTTTGGTTGCCGCCGTCCAAACCTGATGCAAATCATCGATAGTGTGGCCGATATTGCGACTAACGACAGCAAGCTATTTATCCCGATGCTACTACCGCAAGCGCTACAAGCGTCAGGTGAATTGCAAGCAGATAGTATTGCCGCTATCAAGGCGCAATTACTAGAGATGCTACAATCTGATCGCGGTGATGATATGATTCGCCAAGCAGTTTCTGAAGTAGTTAGTAAACGCCAATATGATGCGCTGATGCCAGAAGAGACGTTAGATACCGATGAGCTAATACAGGCCCTATCAGAAGGGGCCACATTGCAGGCGGACTATAGCAACCGCCTACTCTATAGCCAGACCGATGATGGCACTGTACTGTATGCTAATGGTCAACGTATCGATGGGCTTGATGAATCGGCGATAGCAGTACTAGTACGCTTGGCCAATGGTGAAGCATTACAACATAGCGACGTCACCGATGTTGATGCAGATGATTTGAGCGAATGGCTAGAGAACGGCTGGGTATGGTTGATATTGCTGAATAACATCCTGTCATCAGGCTTCAGTTAAACAGCATAAACAAAAAAAACCGCTATCTGATAATTACTCAGATAGCGGTTTTTCTTATACATCTTATGCAATCAATAGTTTGGTAGTTATAGCGCTACCAAACACCGCTTAGCCTTTATAAAAGTTGATATAAAAGCGAAGCGGATTCGTAATTAATGCAGTGATTCTACTCTGTACCAAGCTCAAGCAAGCTCGCGTTACCACCGATTGCTGTGGTATTGATAGTCTTGACTCGCTCAGTGACAAAACGATGTAGGTAGTCAGGCGTTAGCATTTCTGACAAGCCTTCCATATCAGTAACACTAATAACCTGCGTCAAAATACCGTCAGTATTGGCAAGCTCTTGACTGACGGCTTGCACTTCGCTGCGGCTACCAGAGACAGCCACTTGCGCTAGACGATCGATATATAAAAGTGTCACAGTTTGCGAATCATTAGCCACACTTAATACATCTTCGCTGATACCTGTGTCGTGCAGTATCTTAGCAGCTTCATTACACATCTCATCTTGGCTCGGGCAATGCAATATAACTTCATTACCTGTTAGGAGTGCCGCGATAAGCTGACCTAATACTGCCATGGCTCTAGCAGTTTCGCCGCCGATGACCATCGTCTTACCACGACCAGTCACATACAAGTCATTTGACTCGCCTGTCGCACCTGTCATACGATGCATCTCATCCAAGCTAGGCGCAGCGCTCAACAAATGGTTGAATAAACGCTTTGCTTTATTGGCGTCACCAGTGAGCAATGCCAGCTTTGGAATGGCTGCTTGTAGATACGTTGCGCGGTTGACTGCGCCGAGTAATCGCCAAGATTCACAAACCTGGGCATGATTTTTTTTGAATTCAGTCGCCATGTTGCTACTCCTTATGCGAGTTCTGTTTGAGTGGTAGTTTGGGTTTCAGTCGCTGTCATATAAGCAGCTGACTGTTCAGCGTTGACTGTTTCTGAGCTAAGTTGCATCAGACGCGCGACATAGTGCGGGCCACCAGCTTTAGGGCCAGTACCTGACAGACCACAACCACCAAATGGCTGTACGTTTACGACCGCGCCGATTTGGTTACGGTTGATGTAAGTGTTACCGACAAAGGCACGGCGCTCAATGTGCTCAACAGTATTTTCGATACGGCTATGAATACCTAGAGTCAAACCAAAGCCTGTATTGTTGATGGCATCAATCAGCTTATTCAAATCACGCGCTTGATAACGTAGTACGTGTAGGATTGGGCCAAAGTGCTCACCACCGATCACATCGATGCTCTTCACTTCGATTGCGGTTGGCAGTACAAAGGTAGACTTCTCTTGACTGACGACTGAGCTTGAGCTCATCGGCGTCTGTGCCAAAATAGTAGCAGTCGGCTCAGCACTCATACGTTCGATGTGCGCCTCTAAACCATGCTTAGCATCCGCATCAATCACTGGACCTACATCTGTCGCAGCATATAGAGGATTACCTACAGACAGCTCAGCCATATTACCTTGCAACAGCTCGATTAAATCATCCGCCATTTCTTCTTGTACGCACAATATGCGACAAGCTGAACAACGCTGACCTGCTGAACCAAATGCTGATAGTACCGCATCTCTAACGACTTGCTCTGGCAATGCTGTTGAGTCAACGATCATCGCATTTTGACCGCCAGTCTCAGCGATAAAGACAGGCAATTCGCCACTGGTTTGTGCATGGTCGTTTAGGCTTTGGTTAATACGTTGGGCTGTTTGAGTAGAGCCTGTGAATATCACCCCTGCGATATTGTCAGCAGCCGTCAAAGCACCACCTACCTCGCCTGCGCCAATGACTAATTGCAATGCTTCTGCAGGTATACCCGCTTGATACATCAACTGGGCACCAAAGTGAGCTACCAAACTGGTTTGTTCAGCAGGTTTCGCTACTACCGTGTTACCTGCAGCAAGTGCAGCTACAATCTGTCCCGTATAGATAGCCAATGGGAAGTTCCATGGACTGATACAAACGAAAGTGCCACGTGCTTTATACACTTGACGAGACTGCTTACCAGCCAAGTCTGTGAACTCATGTACGACGTCATCTAGACGCTCTGCTTCGTCAGCATAGAAACGACAGAAATCAACGGCTTCTTTGATTTCATCGATACCATCCTGCATGGTTTTGCCCGCTTCAACTTGGCATAGTGCCATTAGTTCAGCGTAGTTCTCTTCGTATAGCTCAGCAATCTTACGTAATATTTCAGCACGCTTAGCAGCTGGTACATTTTTCCATACATCTTGACCAGCAACAGCAACGTCAATCGCTTGGCGAGCCACTTCAGCGTTGGCATAAGTTACTTTACCAGCACTAACTTCATGGTTCCAAGGCGCAAGTACAGTCTGCTTATCAAGCTGATTCGTTTGACCATCTACTTCATAGGTATCAACAGCTTTACCATTAATGATAGAGGTTGCTGACCATGTCTTATGCAGATGGCTATCAATAGCTGATTTGAACGGCAACCATTGTGACTCTACAAAGATATTAGGGCCAAAACTTGCACGGCGTTCACCGTAAATCTCTAACGGTAACGGGATGTCTGGATTGTGCAATGTTGCATTACCAAGTAGCTTGTCGTATGGATGCACCGTTAGCTTTTCAATTGGGTAAGATTTGTCTAGCAACTGATGAACAAACGAGCTGTTGGCACCGTTCTCAAGCAAGCGGCGTACCAAGTACGGTAGCAAGTCTTTATGCGCGCCCACCGGAGCATAGATACGTACAGGAATCTCATAAGCTTGCAAAATATGATCATAAAGCGCATCGCCCATGCCGTGCAGACGTTGGAATTCAAAATCTCTATGTGCAGTCATGGTCATGATTGAAGACAGTGTATGCGCATTATGCGTGGCAAACTGTGGCCAGATTAGGCCGCGCAGATGGTCTGATAATAAGAAGCGCGCACAAGCAAGGTATGCAGTATCCGTACCTTCTTTACGTGTCCAAACTGGATAGCCTGATAGACCTTTTTGCTGAGCAAGTTTGATCTCAGTATCCCAGTAAGCGCCTTTTACTAGGCGTACTGGAATACGATCACCGACTTCAGTAGACAAACGAGCAAGCCACGCTAATACAGCGATTGCGCGTTTAGAGTACCCTTGTACAACGATACCTAAACCATCCCAGTCCGCCGTTAAATTATCGCGGTACAAAGACTCAAACAGTTTTAGAGAAATCTCAAGGCGATCTGCTTCTTCAGCATCAATACTGATATCGACATTGACTTCACGTGCCGCTTCAATCAATAGCAGGCAGCGCTGACGCAATAAGCCCATTACTTGCGCTTCTTGCGTGGCTTCATAGCGAGGATGCAGTGCTGATAATTTGATAGACACTGACGGCTTTGGCATGCCTTCTTTGACTTTTACGTTCGCCGTGGCTCTGATCGCATGTAGATAGTCGTTGAAGTATTTTTCCGCATCTTTATGCGTGATGGCCGCTTCGCCTAACATATCAAATGAATAGGTATAGCCTCTGTTACGATATGGCTGGCTGTTTTTATTGGCGTCTTCGATGGTCTCGCCTAATACAAACTGATGACCCATGATACGCATGGCTTTTTGCATCGCACTGCGAATGACAGGCTCACCCATCTTCTTAGTCATGCGATCCAAGAAACCTGATGCCGTGGTACTGCTGTCAATACTGACAACACGACCGGTCATCATCATGCCCCAAGTAGAGGCATTGACCATAAACCCATTATCATTTTTAATGTGCTTTTTCCAGTCGGCTACACTCATTTTGTCATGAATCAACGCATCAGCTGTGTAATTATCTGGTACACGAATCAAGGCTTCTGCCAAACTCATCAGCAAGATACCTTCTTGAGTATCAAGGCTATATTCAAGCAGCAATGAGTCAACCATCTTGACGGCTTTACCATCATTACGCACGTGCTCGACCAGTTTGCGCGTTTGCTCAGCAGCAGCATCGCGTTCTTCTATACTGGGTTTGGCAAGTGGCAATAACTCAGACAACCAACGTTCTTCATCAGCGCTATATAGCGGCGAAATACGCTTATTTAGCGCTTCTGCTGACTGGGCGAGATACTCAGGCGACAGCATATCAACAGGATTAAACAAGATCGGCTCTTGCGGGGTAAACTGGTCTACTGGGTTCATAATAACTCCATAACTATCGTTTAAAAACCATAATAAATGGTGCTTTAGGAAGTCTGATCGTCCTGTATAACTGCTCATAACCGCTATCAAAAAAATAGTGGTTATTGACGGATATTCACAGCAATAATCAAAAGACCAAACGGCGCCATCACAAAACTAAAAATCCAGCATAGGCTGGAGACGGTTAAGTAGGTCGTTCGACTGTTAAACGGGCTACGTTAACAATACAAAGGCAACAACGAAAAGCTAAGCGGCATTAGTGCCTTCTTCTTGTTAGTAGTGAAAGGAGTGTGATGACCAAATATCGCCTTATTGAACCGAAAAATCGCTCTAATAATCACAAATCTGTCATCTTTGGTGATGCTAATTCACTGTAAGAAAAACCTCTACGGCGTTGATTGAGGTGATGCGCTTAACTCGGCTATAATATCACGAAAGTTTTTTTCAAACTAACGAAATTTATTATTTTCATAAATTAATATATATCTAAATAACAATAACTTACAAGCACTTTATTGGCCATGACGCTTTGGTTACGTTTTTTTGTTTACTATTGCCTATAGTTTGGCATCACCCTACTTAATACTGGTATCAGAAATACTAAACATTAATGCCAAAGATACTGAGCTCAAATTAAGACCATAGTCTTATAATGCTGACAAAAAAACCTCCTTATCATCAGCTGATAAGGAGGGTTTCTTGTTTAAGACACTATCAATGTCTTATCACGCCTTGCATTATAAGAAAATAATCTTGAACAACAATATAGCAGTCAAAATCCAGACAGCGATACTGATATCTGCAAACTTGCCTGCAATTGCTTTTACAGCCGTGAAGGTAATAAAACCAAGTGCGATACCATCAGCGATAGAGTATGTAAGCGGTGTGAATAGCAATACCACGACCACTGGTGCCGCTTCTGTTAAGTCGCTCCAGTTAATGTCCTTTAGAGTACCCATCATAAGTACGGCTACATAAAAGATAGCGCCAGCCGTTGCATAAGCTGGAATCATACCTGCTAGTGGCGAGAAGAAGATACTGAACAGGAATAACACACCTACCGTAACAGCCATCAAGCCTGTACGGCCACCTGAGGCGATACCAGAGATACTCTCAATATAACTGGTCGTCGATGAAGTACCCAGTAAAGAACCTGCTACTGTCGCTGTTGAATCAGCGAGTAGTGCCTTGCCCATGTTCGGGATATTGCCATCTTTGTCCGTTAGTTTTGCTTGGCTAGTGGTAGCAATCAAAGTACCAGCAGTATCAAATAAATCGACAAATAAGAAAGCAAAGATAACACTAATCATGCCCACATCAAATGCACCAGCAATGTCTAACTGCATAAGCGTCGGTGCAATAGAAGGCGGTGAAGAGATGATACCTGTGAACTGCGTATAGCCCATTAATAAGCTAATCAGTGCAACCAATAAAATACCAATGGTTACCGCACCTGGGACTCTCTTATAAGACAGGCCAATGATAACAACAAAACCTAATGAAGCCATGACAGGACCAAATGATGTCATGTCACCAAGGCCAACTAAGGTTGCATCATGATTGACGATGATGCCTGCGCTTTGCAATGCAATAAACGCCAAGAACGCACCAATACCAGCGACTACGCCGTTTTTGAGAGACGTTGGAATGGCATTAATGATTGCTTCACGAATCTTGAATAGACTCAATAGTACGAAGATACAACCAGACAAGAACACCGCACCTAACGCTGTCTGCCATGCGTAGCCCATACCAAGCACCACACCATAGGTAAAGAAGGCATTAAGACCCATACCTGGTGCGAGCGCAACTGGTAGTCGGGCGTAGATACCCATGATGAAACAACCTACTGCTGCTGCTATACAGGTCGCTACAAATACGGCCCCTTTATCCATACCTGCATCGGCTAAGACGTTAGGGTTGACAAAGATAATATAAGCCATCGTCAAGAACGTGGTTATACCAGCGATGATTTCTGTTTTGATCGTGGTATTTTCACCATTAATCCCAAAATAGCGTTCAATTGCATTCATAAGTGTCGCCCCCGACTGGCTAATAAAAAGTCATCATTACCTAAAATTGAACATGACCTCAGCGAAAAAAATAACGATGCCACAATAAGAATAATGTAGTAACAAAGCGTAACATATTAGACCAGTTATCTTACAAACTCAATCGTTGATAATGTCTATCTCGTACAAAATAGGATTTTGAGAGACTTCAAGACTATCGGTCAGAAAAGCCACATGAAAAGCTATATATAGTCATGCTGCTCGACGCTATTCGAAAAACTACTTTCTACTCGTCATTGAGGAAATATTCGGTTTGAGTCATAAGTTTTAGGTAGTAAGTATTTGCTCGGTCATTATTCATGTTATCCAACTAACTATTGAATGAATCAATAGCAGCCCAACCAAATAGTCGTTTAACACATTAATAATGACCTTTCTCTCATTTAGAAGTAAACTAGGGGGTTATTATACCGATACCTAAATCGCGATACTTACCGTTGCAGTATTTTTCTAAGCACAGTTACAAATTTTTAGTGAAGAAACGTGCTGCGTATTAAATAATAAAAAGTAAATAGTGTTTGTTTAGGGGTTGTCTGGTTCGGATACCACTATTCCAGCCAGCTGTTATCAATTATCCGTGAGTCCATTACATGCCTGAATCATTAAATATTATTGATCTTATTACCCAAGCCAGTCTATTGGTACAGATTGTGATGGCGTTATTGCTATTAGCTTCTTTGCTCAGCTGGGTTATTATCTTTCGCATGAGTGCTCGACTTGGTACAGCCAAAAACTTTGATCAACAATTTGAGACTTGGTTTTGGTCAGGCGAAGACTTGGCCAAACTATATCAAGGCATTCAAGGCTCTCCTGATCGTCAGGGACTTGAGCAGATTTTTTTATGTGGGCTTTTCAGAATACCTAAGAATGCATAAAAAGCGTCAACCTAAAGACGACATTATCGATGGTGTTGAACGCAAGCTACGCGTCGGCCTAGGTCGCCAGCAGCAATTGCTAGAGTCGGGACTGACGACGCTAGCCAGCATTGGCTCCGTTGCTCCGTACATCGGATTGTTCGGAACCGTTTGGGGCATTATGAATGCCTTTTTGGGACTGTCTCAAACTGAGCAAGCTACCCTCGCCTCTGTCGCTCCCGGTATCGCCGAAGCACTGATTGCCACAGCCATGGGTTTGTTTGCCGCTATCCCTGCGGTATTGGCATACAACCACTTCACAGCAAAATCGAGCCAACTATATGACTCGCGTGCCTTATTTTGTGATGAGATGACGGGCATGCTGCAGCGTGAGACCAGCGTAAGCGTACAAACACCTATTAGCAAAGAAACCCAAGTTAATGCAGGTCAGGTGACAGGGCTATGAAACCAAACCCCTACGGCCGTGAGAAAAAAAGCCCTTAATGCAGAAATGAACGTCGTTCCTTACATTGACGTCATGCTGGTGCTACTGGTGATATTTATGGTGACAGCGCCGATGCTGATTACAGGCGTCGATGTTGATTTGCCAAAAGAACAAACCAATACCATGAGTCAAAGCCAATTACCTGTGATTGTCTCGTTGACTGACAAGGGTGATATTTTTATCAGTTATGAAAGCAATGTTGACGTGCCTGTAAGTGAGCCTGAGCTGATTAATACATTATCTACCTACAGTCTCAGAGCGATAATAGTAATGCTGAGCCAGTACAGGTGATGATCAATGCCGATCAAAACAATCAGTATGGTGCCATCATGACGCTCATGGCAACTTTGCAGCAAGCAGGTATCGAAAAAGTTGGATTACTGACCGGTGCGCCTCTACCCACGCCTTCTTTATAGTGATAAATATCCTTTAGTAAACGTTTCATATCATAATAGCTAATCCTAGTAATCAATCTGACAAATCACGTTCATGAGTATCCTTACCATGCATAATGCTCCTGCCGTCTATGTACCTACCGAACCAGAAAGCAACGGCCTAACATTGCCTACGTTGCTAAGCTTACTGGCGCATGGCCTTGTCATTGGCATACTGGTTTATAACTATCAAACCACTGAAGTTGAGACTGCTGGTAGTATTGAGACGGTCATGGTATCTCCCGAGCAACTTGCTGAAATGCAAGGACAAATACTGGCCAACCGTGCAGCAGCTAGCGCAATGCAGATGGATAGCAGCACTAGCGACTCGTCCAGTAGTGCTCAGCCAGAAGTGTCTGGCAGTAGCGTCAGTGCTCAAAATCCAAGTCAGTCAAGCTCTCAGCGCGTGCCTGTATTTACACGATCTGAGGAGCCAGCTGGTCAACCTATACTTATGAGTGAAGACCATCAACAACGTCTGCTTGAGCAAAATCAAGAGTATGAGCGCAAAATGGCTGAGTGGGCAGCACAACTAGACGAATCCGCTATGGAAGAGCTTGACCAAGTCGATCAAAGCAAACGCGACCAGCTCATAGAAGAACAAAAAAAGGCTGGGAGAGTTTCGTCAAAAGCAAAACAATCCACCAAAGATAAAACGTCCCACTGCTAGCGATCGAAATATTGAGATTGATACTGCTGGCTCTGGCAATGCAGGGAAAACCTTTAACCTATCAGATGGGCAGTCTACTATGTCTGGTGATACGTCAACCTCTAGTACGTCCAAGGGCAGTAGCCGCTCTGCATCCAGTGGCAGTCGCGGTGCCAGCAACAGCGAAATCATCAATTTAATCAAGCGCAACTATACGCCGCCTACCGCCGCGCGGGGTTCTACTCAACGCGCCACCCTGACCATCACTGTCAATGCAAATGGCGATGTGATCAATGTGACTGCCTCTGGACCTGATAGCACGGTCAACGAAGCGGCAAGACAAGCGGTACTCAATACTGGCAGCCTCCCGATTGATGCTGATGACCCTAAATACCCGACTTTTACCATACAGTTTAAAGGCAGCAATTAATCAGTTGCTAGGTCCTTATAATATTGGTAACGTGACGTTAAGCGGCTTGTCTCGCATAGGTTGCTGCCTCATCTAGATGCTTGTCTCATTAAATAAAAAATGAATATCATACTAATTTTAGGAGCTCCACTTACTTATGCGTACCCACAAAAAACTACTAGTATCGTTACTCGCTAGCACTTCAGCATTGCTGGTATCGCAAAGCGTGCTCGCTGCACCTGTTGTACTAGAACTGGACTATGAGATTCCTGTTCAGCAAAACCAAGTCGCGTTTGTATCGTTTGCGGGTGACTCTGTCTTATCACCGATTATATTAAATGACTTGAGTAAAACCGAGCTAAAAGTAGCCCATCAAGATCTACCACAGCAGCCGCACAGCAGTAAAGAGCTGACAGGTACATTACCCGTTTGGCAAAGCATGGGCATACCGTATCTGGTTGTCGGCAGTACGCGTACCAATCGTGGTAAAATAATCACCGATTATGAAGTCATCGATGTCAAATCTGGTCGTGTGATAGAAGGCAAGCAAAGCCTAACCGCCGACAATAATAGGGAAAGTATGCGTTATGCCGGTCATGTCATCGCAGACAAAGTGTACGAGCTGATTACTGGTATTCCAGGAGACTTCTCAGGACACATTGCTTATATTGAGGAAACAGGGACTGGCAAGCAAAAGATCTCTCGTCTCAAAGTGATGGACGCTGATGGCGAAAATGCTAGAACCATTACTGAAGTCGCAGGCTCTATTTTTTCACCAGCATGGTCGCCTGATGGCAATCGTATCGCCTACTCAATACAGCGTGAAAAATCATATCCTATCATCTACGTACAAAACGTCAGTGGCGGCAGCGCAACTACTCTGACGCCTTTTTCAGGTAGCAACCTAAGCCCTTCGTTCTCTCCTGATGGCAGCAAGATATTATTCTCTAGTAGTTTTGAAGGTAGCGCTGATATCTATGAAATAAGCGCTAGCGGTGGCACACCTAGAAGGCTCACTAATTTACCGAGCAGTGAAGTACAACCAAGCTATGCACCAGACGGCAAATCTTTCGTTTTCGTCAGTGATAAAACTGGCTTTAATAAGCCGCAAGTCTATCGCTACGAGTTTGCTACGGGACAAACGACTAAAGTGTCAAACGGTGGTTATGCAACCAGTCCGCAGTTTAGTAGTGACGGTACACAAATTGCCTTTTTGAGTGGACGCTCAGCGGCTATTATGAATAGTAATGGTGCTATCACTACCAATCTTGGCAATACAGGTATTGATGAAGCACCCAGCTTCTCACCAAACGGTAAACGCGTGGTCTACGCCTCGACCCAAGGCGGCAAAGGGGTGCTGACCATCAAATCTCTCAATGGTGGCGAAGCGTTTGGTAAATCAGGGCAAGGCGTTATCCGCTCACCCGTATGGTCATCAAGCCCAAAGTAGCAATTTTGGTTATAGTGGAATAAATATTAAGCAAGCAAAATTGAAATGCCCCAATCATAGTCGTTATGGTTGGGGCTTTTTTTGATTAAAAAAACAGTAATAGAAATAACAATAAATCTTAGTACTTATTTACTTTCAATAGTCAGCACCCCTCGTCTTTGATCTACCTTCCTATGTTACCTAACCCTCCCTACTTCGTAACAAACCTGTAAACGCACTAGTACCAAAAAAATACAAGTCAAGGATTGGGTTAAGACTTTGATCTCGTGATCTACCACATTGTCTGATATCTACAGTTAATCGGGTGCTAAGCAGTTATTTTAGGAGGAAACCACCATGAGTGAAAACGTTCCAGCGAATACCGATTTACTGTATAGACTGCATGACCGTCCCACCCCCATTAAAGCATTCTTAGGTGCCATACAGCACGTACTTGCTGCTTTCGTTGGTATTATTACCCCTTCATTAATCATCGGTGGCACTTTAGGTCTAGGGGAACATATTCCTTATCTTCTTAGCATGTCGTTGATCGTATCTGGGGTAGCGACTTTTATTCAAACTCGAAAAATCGGTCCCATCGGCTCTGGCCTTATGGCACTGCAAGGCACCAGTTTTGGTTTTTTGGCGGCAGTATTGACAGCAGGATTTGTAGTAAAAAACCGCGGTGGTAGTCCTGAAGAGATTTTATCCGTTATCTTTGGTGTGTCGTTTCTCGGTGCATTTGTTGAGATATTTTTGAGTCAATTTATCACCAAACTCAAATCATTTATGAGCCCTATTGTTACTGGCTGTGTGATTGTCACGATTGGTTTGTCCCTAACAAAGGTAGGTCTCACTGATTTGGCAGGTGGGTTTGGTGCTGAGGATTTCGGTAGTATTCCAAACCTACTCTTAGGTGGTGGCGTACTCGTCAGTGTGGTGCTCATTAGCATTATTAACAATAAGGTTGTTCGCTCAAATGCTATCTTTATCGGTCTGATGTTAGGCTTGCTCGCTGCCGTATTTATGGGGCGCATTGATTTTCATTGGTGTCTGAAGCGGATTTTTTCACCGTTCCCATTCCCTTCAAATATGGTTTTGGTTTTGATTGGCAGGCATTTATTCCCATTGCCTTTATGTACATTATTACCAGTATCGAGACCTCAGGCGATTTGACAGCTACCTCGATGATATCAGGTGAACCGATCAAAGGCCCTCTCTATGAGAAACGCATCAAAGGCGGCGTACTAGGAGATGGTGTTAACTCTCTGATTGCGGCGGTATTCAATACCTTCCCTGTGACAACCTTTAGCCAAAACAACGGTGTGATCCAAATGACGGGTATTGCCAGTCGCTACGTGGGTTTCTATGTTGGCGGCCTCTTATGCCTGATGGGGCTATTCCCTGTCCTTGGTGCTATTTTTACGCAGTTACCGAAGCCTGTCGTTGGCGGCGTCACGCTACTGATGTTTGCGACGGTAGCGACTGCTGGTATTCGTATCTTATCTACCGTGCAATTTACGCATCGTAATGTCTTAATCATTACCACCTCACTGGGTCTGGCAACGGGTATCGCCTTTGTCCCTGACGTACTGTCACAAACGCCGCAGTTCTTTCAGAATATCTTTGGCTCAGCGGTAACGATGGCAGGGATTGTGGCTATCACCCTTGATATGATTTTACCCAAAAACTATGGCATCGAGTTTGATACCAAAGCACAGCATGCTAAAGACGGTTTAGAACCAACTCAGGAAGTCGCTTAATGCTAAACACAAGCTAGGGTTGAACATATCGAAGTGTTTCGCCGTAAACGAGGTGCACAGAAAAATAGAAACAATCTGTGCACTTCGCTGATTAAGCACCTGACTTATTAAATAGACACCCTGTCAAATAGGAACCTTGTCAAATAGCTATCTTGTTATCATTCAAGGCCACAGCCTTTTAAAATAAAGGGCACCAGAAAGTCTGCCGCACGCGCTTCATCTGCTGCGTCATATGATGTCTTATCCATCAATCCAACGATTTCAATCTCAAATTCAGCATAACGTTGGGTAGTCGCCCAAATCAAAATCAGTAGTTGGAGAGGATCAGTAATCCCAATTTTGCCTTGCTTGTGCCACTCTTTCATTACCTGTGCTTTATCGTGTACCCACTCCTTCATCGTAGTGGACATAAATTCATGCAAATGCGGTGCGCCGCCGATAACTTCAATCGCAAACAATTTATGGCGACTTGGATTGACAAAGGCTTGATGTAGCTTGGTACGGACGAATTTTTCGATGACTGTTTTTGGGTCGCTATCTACTGTAATGGTTACCAAACCTTCGTTCCATTCTTGAATGATCGAACGCAGCACTGCCATGTAGAGATTCTTTTTGTTTTTAAAGTAGTAGTGAACATTAGCTTTAGGCAAGCCTGCTCTATCGGCAATACCCTGCATCGTAGCACCGCGATAGCTTTGGAGCACAAACTCTTCTTCAGCTGCCGCTAAGATAAGCGCTTGGTTCTGTGCGCGAATGGCTTGTTGGCTACGGTGCGAGGCGTATCAGTCACTGAGGTTTCTTCCTTTTGATTATTTTGAGCCATAGCAGTGGTATCTCACTTTAAGAGACAGGTTCGACAAAATAGTCGCTATATTTTGCTGTGTATTCTTGTATAAATACATAGATTTGATCAGCATAACCTGTTAAATAAAAATATTTCGCATAAAACAGTTGACCAATTAGTCAGGTTTTAGCAAAATGGGAACTGTAAATCAATTACGCCGTCATTAATCACTTCTTGCCATACGTTTTGGACGGCTAAAATATCAGTGTTTCCTTAGCAAATCTGTTTCATATTGTCAGTTCACTATAACTTGAAATTATGCAAAGCGTATATAAGCGCTAAAGGTCTGACTACGAACACATAGATTACTGGCTTTTGTTTTCAAGCCAATTAATAGCTGCTAGCTTAATCAAATCATCTATGAAGCTGAAGCAACCGCTACTTATCAAAATTACTGCTTGTACCTATAAGTTTATGCAAATAATCATAAGGTATAAACCTCTATCAAACATTTATCGCCCAATACAGATAACGGGCTACCCTATTAGAAAAGGATGTCATCGTGAGCTTAACCTTAGCGCAATTCAACGACCTATCACAAGAAGTCGCCATCGCTCAGCTATTGACTTGCTGCACCAGTAAAAGATGGGCCTATAAACTTGCAGTCGCCCGCCCTTTTGCAGACTTTGATGTACTGTTAGCAAGTAGCGACGCTATCTGGGACAAAGTACAAAACGATGAGGCTAGCCTATTAGAAGCGTTTGATGGGCATCCGCAAATCGGTAACGTGGCATCTCTAAAAGAAAAATACCGCAACACACAAAGTAACGCTGCACACGAACAATCAGGGGCTAACGATGCAGCAGATGAGGTGCTCAAAGCACTTGCCAAAGGCAATCGAGACTATCTCGATAAATTTGGTTTTATTTTTATTGTCTTTGCGACGGGTAAAAGCGCGCAGCAAATGCTGGATCTGTTATTAGCGCGCCTGCCTAATGATCGTGCCACTGAACTGCTCAATGCAGCCGCTGAGCAAAATAAAATTACGCGTCTACGTTTAAATAAATTGCTAGGTAATGCTTCGACAACCAAATAGTAGTCGCAGAGTTAGGCTAGTATTTTAACCCGATTTATATTTCTCACAAATTTAAAGGAAGCATTATGTCTGCCACCCTATCATCACATATCTTAGACACTCATCTTGGCAAACCTGCGGCTGATGTCGCCGTTACCTTACACCGCGTACAAGACAATGGTGTCGCCACATTACTAGCGCATGGTACAACCAATAGTGATGGCCGTGTCACACCAGACGCTTGGCAGTTTGATACAGCTATCGATAGCACAGAGCGTCAGCTAAATATTGGCCGCTATACCGTAACGTTCGATACTCAGTCTTATTTTGATGCTCAGCAGCTAACAGCATTTTACCCGCAAGTGGTTATCGACTTTGTAGTAAACGATGCCAGTCATTATCACGTGCCGCTTCTGCTTAGTGCGCACGGCTATAGCACTTATCGCGGATCGTAGCTTTGGTGCTGTTTAGCTCTCTGCTTTGTTTTTAGCTTGCAAGAAATACTATCAAAAGAAATTACCAAGACATTTTATTAAGACACTGTCATATTAAAGGACATTTATTACATGGGCGCCTATCTTCTCGAATGGTTGAGTTTATTTTTCCGCTGGTTTCATGTTATCGCTGGGGTAGCATGGATTGGTGCATCGTTTTATTTTGTGTGGCTAGATCTAAGCTACGCAAACCGCCACAGTGGAAAACAGACAAAGGCATTTCAGGTGATCTTTGGGCTGTCCATGGCGGCGGGTTTTATGAAATTGCCAAATACAAACTCGAACCAGAAGAGATGCCAAAGACGCTACATTGGTTTAAATGGGAAGCTTATACCACTTGGCTGACGGGTGCGGCGATGATGTCTATCGTCTATTATGCCAATGCAACTGCCTACCTAATTGACCCAAGCAAAGTACCTTTTACTAGTATCGGTGCCATTGCTACCAGCTTGCTTTTCTTATTTGGTAGTTACTTCATTTATGAAGTAATCGTGCGCAGTCATTTGGGTAAAAACGCGTTTATCTTTAGTACGCTAATTTTTATCTTACTGGTCATCGCGAGCTGGGGTTCTTACCAGCTATTTAGTGATCGCGCCTCATTTATACATATCGGTGCTATCTTGGGCACGGTGATGGTAGGTAACGTATTCTTCGGTATTATGCCAGCTCAGCGTGCGCTCGTTGACTGTGTGCGGCGCGGCGAAAAACCGGGTAAAGAAGTGGCTGAATTGGCATTACAAGCCAAAAATCGCTCACTGATGAATAACTATTTTACCCTACCGCTGATTTTTACCATGATCAGCAACCATTACCCAATGATGTATGCTCATGAAAAAGGTTGGTTGGTATTGGTCTTCGTCGGTATCATTACCGCGACTGCGCGTCATTACTTTAACCAAAAGCATTTGGGTCATAAAAAACCACGCTACTTGGTTATTCCAGCCGTATTAACTGTATTATTAATTATCTGGATGCGACCTGAGCCGATTGAGCCAGCGCCTGCAATGCCTGCTACTGCCTCAGTAGCACCTACGACAACTGATAGCACGCCGCCAGCTACGAGCGCGACTACTGACTCAAACACTGATACTGTTGCTAACGCTAATACCAATTCTAATAGTAATGCTACTAATAGCGTTAACAATGATGCCGCTATTGCTGAAGCCGTACCAGTGAGCGCGTCAGCAGATGACGCCATGATGGATGTCGTGCATACGCGCTGTAGCACCTGTCATGCGGTGCAGCCAACACAGCAAGGCTTCGCCGCACCGCCAGCAGGAATCATTTTGCAGACACCAGAAGACCTAAAAATACATAAAGCGAAAATCGTCACTGCGGTACAAACTGGCTATATGCCGCTTGGTAATATTACTCAGTTGACGGATGCCGAGCGCCAACAACTCGTGGCCTATGCATCATCACTTTAATTTGTGATAAAAAATAACTGTCCTTTATGAGCAATATTCAAACAAATATTTCAGGCTCTAACCGATATAGGAACATAAATAATGAGCAAAAAAATTACCAGTGACTTTGATCTGAGCACATATCCTCGTGACCTAAAAGGCTACGCTGGCAATCCACCAAAAGCGAACTGGCCAGGTGGCGCAAAAATCGCCGTACAGTTTGTATTAAACATCGAAGAAGGTGCAGAAAATAGCGTCATCCATGGCGATGGACAATCAGAGCGTTTTTTTGTCTGATATTTTAGGCACGCCAGAATTTAACAACCGTCACCAGTCTATTGAATCTGCTTTTGAGTACGGTAGCCGTGTCGGCGTGTGGCGTGTGTTAGATGTCTTTAAAGATTATGGTATTCCTATCACCACGTTTACCTGTGCCGCCGCTGCTGAAAAGACCCCGCATATCATCGAGCGTGTATTAGAAGATGGTCATGAGATTGCCAGTCATGGTTTACGCTGGATCACTTATCAGGATATGTACCGTGAGACTGAGCGCGAACACATTCGCTGTGCCACCCAAATATTTAAACGCATGCTCGGTGGCCAACCTCTTGGTTGGTATACAGGACGCGATAGTCCAAATACTCGTGAACTGGTCGCTGAACAAGGTGGCTATACCTATGACTCTGACTCGTACGGTGATGAGTTACCATATTGGCTCAATGTAAAGGTCCAAGATGGCAATCTGATCACGCGCAAGCCGCATTTGGTCATACCTTATAGCCTCGAGACCAATGACATGCGTTTTTCTTCTAGCCCAGGATTCACCCACGCTGAACCATTTTATCAATATCTCAAAGACAGCTTTGACACCTTATACGAAGAAGGCGCACACACCCCTAAAATGCTGACTATTGGCTTGCATTGTCGCATTATCGGGCGTGCAGGACGCATCAAAGCGCTAAAACAATTTTTGCAATATATCACCGCTAAGCCCGACGTATGGATATGCCGCCGTGATGATATCGCCAAGCACTGGTATGAAAACCATCCTGCCACGTCAGACAATACTTCCAACTGGATGTAAGCTAGGCTATCGTCCTAGTACTCGTTCTGCTTAGCTGAGCGAGTGCGAATTGGCATAGATTAATATATAAAATAAGCCATACGTTATTAATAAACACCATTATTAAAAAAAGGAATCATTGTGAGTCAACACACTTCAGAAGTTGGACAAATTATCTCCGCAAATAATCTACCTGATACCCTGCCAGCATTTACCAAAAAAATCAAACGTCGCTGACAGTCGCTTGGGTGCAAAATCACTGTTCGCCACCGATGATTTCTTTGCGGATAAAAGCCGTATTCTAAATCCTGATGCGCCTATCTTTGTCGTGGGTAAGTTCGATGACAACGGTAAGTGGATGGACGGCTGGGAAACTCGTCGCAAGCGCCACTTGGGTTACGATTATTTAGTTATCCAGCTTGCGCGCCCAACCAAAGTGACTGGTCTCGATATTGATACCAGTCACTTTACAGGTAATTTCCCATCTTCCGCCAGTGTCGATGCCTTGTACGCGCCAGAGCTACTGCAGCAAGATGAAACTGAACTTACCAGTCTAAGCAAAGAAGACTGGGACAATAAAAATTGGCAGGCGCTAGTGGGTATGACCCCGTTGCAAGGTCACAATCATAAGCTTATCGAGATTGATCATGAGCCAACGGTGACCCATATTCGTTTAAACATCTATCCAGATGGCGGCGTTGCCCGAATACGTGTCTATGGTGATATCCAACTTGATGCCAGCCTAAACATACAAGGCGAGACGCTTGACTTGGCTGGCGCGTTAAACGGTGGTCGTGCGATTGCTAGTAACGATGCACATTTTGGTGCTGCTAGTAATTTACTACTACCAACTAAAGCGCCTAATATGGGTGATGGTTGGGAGACCCGCCGTCGCCGTGAGCCAGGTAATGACTGGTGCATCATCGCGTTAGGTCAAGCAGGTATCGTTGATTCCATCGAGATAGATACTGCCCACTTTAAAGGCAACTATCCTGATAAAGTATCGATCCAAGCCGTCTACTCACCAAATACACCAGAGCAAACTTTAGTGACTCAGAGTATGTTTTGGGAAACCCTGCTTGAGCCGCAAAAAAACCAATGCTGACGACGTTCATACTTTTAGTAAAGATAAGCTTGAGATAGACCAGCCTATCACCCATATTCGGGTCAATATCTTCCCAGATGGTGGTATCAGCCGTGTACGCGTGTATGGCAAAATTGCTGAGGCTAATACTGACAATGTACTGATATTGATAGCAAAGAGGCTGAATAATGAGTGTCACACTAACGGCTAAGCCTTTGACCAAGGCAAACTTTGCCCCCTATGGCTCGGTCATCGAGCGCTATAGTGATAATGAGCAAACCGCTGATAATACTTATGAGATCAATAATGGCTATGCGGTTCGTCATCATGCACTTGCCGAAAGTAAACTAGACGGTGGTGCAGTTGGCATGAGTATCTTTCGAGCCAAAAAGCGTGAGAATCCGATTGCCCTTTCGGTCATGGAATATCATCCGCTTGGGACACAAGCATTTGTATCTATGGAAGGCCAAGACTATATCGTCGTAGTTGCTAAAGCTGGTGTGCCGCCGCAGTCGCCTGATGACCTAGCAGTGTTTTACGCGAAATCTCACCAAGGTGTACAGTACGATGCTAATGTCTGGCATCACCCTCTACTCGCGCTTGGGCGTGACAGTGATTTCTTAGTTATTGATCGTATCAATGGCGAGGGTAATAACTGTCATGAGATTGATATCACGGAGTGGCATGTGTCTATTGAGTTAAAAGATGAATGCAACTAAGCTGTCATTAAGCACAAATCAATCTGATAAAAGCCCTGTTTATGTTTAACATAAACAGGGCTTTTTCGTTATTCATATTTTTCGCTAATTTATTAAGCAGTAGATTTACGATAGCGACTCACGCCTGCGATGACTGTCTGATCAATTACTCTATCATCACCCAGCATCATTAGTACAAACAACTGCTCTTCCAGTGTCTTGGTCTGCGCCATACGCCGCTCAAGCAATGCCGTTGCACCCATATCGATGACCACAAAATCCGCTTCTTTATTTGGCATAAAGTTACCGATTTTATCGTCCAATAATAGCGACTGGGCATTACCCAAAGTAATTTGATATAGCCTTGATGAGCGGATAGTTGATTGCTTTGTAGTTGTTGGATTTTATACGCTTCTGACAGAGTCGTCAGCATCGACAGACTTGTCCCTGCTCCAACGTCAGTGGCGATACTGACACCGGTATAACTTAACGTCTTGGGTAAATCGAATAGTCCACTTCCCAGAAACAGATTGGACGTCGGACAGTGTGATATCTGCGTACCAGTATCGCGTAAGCGTTCATACTCAGATATTTCAAGGTGAATACCATGTGCCAAGGTGGTGCGTCGACCCAGTAATCCCATCGTATCATAGACATCGAGATAGCCTTTATGATTGGGATATAATTGTTTTACAAAGGCAATTTCATCATGATTTTCTGCTAGATGCGTCTGCAGATAAACACTCTCGTAACTGGCATACAGCTCACCTGCCATTTGTAGTTGCTTGGGTGTCGAAGTAATAGCAAAGCGCGGGGTAATCGCCACATGCTGACGGCCGCGCTCATGCCAGTTATCAATGATGTTCTGGGTATCTCGAATGCCTTGCTCAGCAGGCACACACAAATTATCAGGCGCATTTTGATCCATCAAGACATTACCCGTGATCATACGAGTATTGAGCTTGTGACTTTCCGTAAAAAAATGCGCTCACTGATTCAGGATGACTGGTAGAAAACACCATGGCGCTCGTCGTACCATTTGCCAGCAGCTGGTTTAAGAAGAACTGTGCCGTATCATGCGCTACTTTCGGATCGCCAAAATTGGCTCGGTGACGAAAGTATAATTGTTAAGCCAGTCAAGTAATTGCTCACCGTAAGCAGCAATCATATCTATTTGCGGATAATGCACATGGGTATCAATAAAGCCTGGCATGATCAACTTATCGCGATAATCATGTACTTTGACTACTAACTGTCCTGCTTGCTCAGAGGTATTAGTATATTTCGCTAATATTGTCTCGTTATGACCATACTCTACAATGCACCCTGTCACACCATCTACGACAAGCGCACCATCAGCGATATATTCAGGATAAATTCGGACACCTTCAATCACTGGTAGTAACGTTACGTCTCGTTCCACAGCTAATGTCTGTGAATGATCAGAGGATGTACGCTCAGTACGATCGCTTTCGGTCAAATAGTGCAGCAGTCGAGCTTGATAAATATGTAGGGTCATTCGTAGATCTCACAATGGCTTGGTAGTCCTGAGCGTTTTGATAAATAGTACTGAGCGCTTTAATAATTTGATAAAAAGTATAAAAATTATATGGGGTGAGCCGTTCAAGAAATAGCCTGATGATACTGCTGTAGTAGCTGTGCCACGATAGACACGGCCACCGCCATCGGCTCTTTACCACCAACTGGCAATCCGATTGGCATGACCAACTGATTGACTAGTTGCTCACTGTAGCCACGCTGAATCAAACGGTCTCTAAAACGCTTGGCTTTGGTGGATGAGGCAATACAGCCAACATAAGGTAATGAGATATCTGAGCGCTTACCATCAGCTAAGCAGATATCAGAAACAGTATCTAATGCCGCCCGTACTAACTCAAAATCCACACTATGGTCATGCGTCATAACCAAAATAAAACGCTGACCACCCTGCTCGATAAATGGACGCACAAAATCGACAGGATCATCATCAATATGCGGACGAATATGCGCTGGTAAGCTATAAAGTTTGGATTGATTAGTAGTAGATTCATTAACTAAGTAACGCTTAAACATCTCTGGGCGACTGTCCACCCAATCTACCTGACAAGGTAGCTCAGCGAGGATGGTCATTAGCGCTGATGCTACATGCCCTGCACCAAACACTAGTACTGACATCGGCGGCGTTACATTGAAGCATTCGAACATAACGGTGACGCTACCGCCGCAACACTGTGCCAATTTCGCACCTAGCGGGTAGTGCTTGGTGTAGACAGCATCACGGCGCACTGCTTTAGAAGGTATTAACGTGCTTTCACCGTCAGTTTCAGCGACTTTTGGTTTTAATTCTTTTGATACCGTTGCCGTTATTTCACCATTCAATAGCTGCCGTGCCGTATTGATCACGTCATGCTCTAGACCGCCGCCGCCTAGTGTATCCACGATACTATCTTGCGTGACAATCATCTTTGCCTGTAGCGCTCGAGGAGCAGATCCATTCACAGCTACGACCGTCGCCAACACGTGAGCGATGCCGCGCTGCTGATATCGCGCTAGACCTTCATACCAGACGACTGGCGGTACTAACGACTCATTCACTGTGCGCAGGACCTCTTGCCCCTGCTACATTTGGATGCTCTATCGCGTTAGCCTGATCATCGGTTTGTTTACCTTCGACTTTTTTTGGATCGATGTCTTTAGCGTGACGCACGTCTTGCGGCATTGCTTTTTCGTTGTATAAGTCGCTATTTTCTTCTGCGTTTTTGACTAAACTATCAATCGTATCTGTATCTGCTTCAGTTGTTAAATCCCACGGCGTGCCTTGCATACGCATGACTGCTTTTAATACCGCTTCTGGCGTCGCAGGCATGGTCAGCTCTGGATTCTTTTTATAATCACCAAGGCTCGCGACCGCATTATTGAGGGCGCACCACACGCTGGCTGCCAACATAAACGGCGGCTCGCCAACGGCTTTAGAGTTATAAATCGTTTGTTCTTCGTTTTTGCGATCGTACAATTTGACATTCCACTGCTTAGGCAAGTCATGCGCGGTTGGGATTTTATAATTAGCAGGACTATCAGATGCCAGCTTACCTTTGTCATTCCAGATCAGCTCTTCTGCTGTAAGCCAACCCATACCTTGCACAAAGCCACCTTCAATCTGGCCAATATCAATGGCAGGGTTGATCGATTGTCCCGCGTCATGCAGCACATCACAGCGTAGTACCTTGTACTCGCCCGTCAAGGTATCAATCTCAACCTCAGCACAGGCAGCACCCAAGGCAAAGTAGAAGAACGGACGTCCCCATGCTTTAGAGCGATCATAAAATATCTTAGGCGTTTTATAATAGCAGTAGACGACAGACTGATGCGGTTCTGGTACGACAGTTGAATCATTTCAGCAAAAGTAAGCGTTTCTTTATCACCGATATAGACATGGTTCTTTTCAAAACGTACGTCTTCTTGTGCTACTTCGAAGTGCTCAGCAGCAAATTCAAGTATGCGCGCTTTGATACTTAGACAAGCATTTTGAGCTGCCTTACCATTAATGTCTGTCCCTGATGACGCGGCGGTTGGTGAAGTGTTAGGCACTTTGTCGGTACGTGTCGCTGATACTTTGACCGTGTCCAGATCAACGTCAAATTCATTGGCAACAATCTGGGCAATTTTAATATACAGTCCTTGACCCATTTCAGTACCGCCGTGATTGAGATGTATACTGCCATCAGTATAAATATGTACCAATGCACCTGCCTGATTGAGCGTTTGCACTGTAAATGAAATACCGAATTTTACTGGCGTTAGAGCAAGACCCAAACGTTTATCACTGCCTTCAGCGGCAGCTTTTTGATTGGCTTCTAGGATTTGCTGGCGACGGTTGTCATAATCGCAATCGTCTGCCAGTTTGGTCATGATGGTCGCCAAATCGAAATGCTCAATCGTCTGACCGTAATGCGTACTTTGACCATCTTGATACAAGTTTGCCAAACGCACTTGTAATGGATCTTGCCCCAGCGTATAGGCAATATGGTCCATCATATATTCAGCAGTCATCAGACCTTGCGGACCACCAAATCCTCGATAGGCAGTATTAGATACCGTATGTGTCTTACAGCGATGACCCGCAACATGAGCAGCTGGATAATAATAGGCATTATCACAATGGAACATCGCTCTATCGACAATAGCATCAGACAAATCTGGTGCATAGCCACACAAGCCAGCCAATTGCATATCAACGCCCAATATACGCCCAGACTCGTCTAAACCGACTTCGTAACGGTTGGCAAACTCATGACGCTTACCCGTCACCACCATGTCATCTTGACGATCTAGACGCATACTGACAGGAACGTTATGACGTTTGGCGATAATACCGCACAGACATGCCCATGCAGCGGCTTGCGTTTCTTTACCACCAAACCCGCCACCCATACGGCGCACGACTGTGTTTACCGCATGAAATGGCAGATCTGTCACTTCGGCGACCAGCTGCTGTACTTCGCTTGGATGCTGTGACGACGTATACACTTCTAGCCCGCCATCGTCACAAGGCACGACATAAGACACTTGGCCTTCGAGATAAAAGTGTTCTTGCCCGCGCATATGAATATGACCTTCAATGCGAATCGGTGAATTCTCAAGTGCAGTCGCCGCGTCACCACGCTTCATAAAATGACTCGGACGCACAAATAACTCTTGCTCTAACGCTTTATCAATACTAAGTACCGCTGGCAATGGCTCATACTCCACCACTGCCTTTGTCGCAGCTTTTTTTGGCAGCGCGATGACTGCTCGCTACTACTACGAATAACGTCTGACCCACATACTCTGTGATGTCATCCACCATCAGTGGCTCACCGTCGAACACCGCACCGATATCCGTCTGCGCAGGCAAATCTTTAAAACTTAAGACATCTACCACCCCATCCGCATCTCTAACAGCGCTCAAATCCATACTTAGTACACGTGCATGAGCGTGGCTACTTTTACCTACTGCCAGATGTAGCGTGCCTTGCGGTTTTGCAATATCATCCACATAAGTCGCCGTCCCCATGACATGGCTAATCGCACTATCATGCTTAGCCGAGGTACCAATTTTGTTTTTTTGGCGGACGCACGCGGCGGATACTATAACTGTCAAATAAAGACGAATGATGGCTCATGGCGGATCTCTTTTATTAGGACGCTTTTATTAATGCTCTTTTATTCTTGGCAAATATAACGATAAGGCGGTATTAGCAATTTACAACTCTGCTAATTAAGCAGTCTCAGTCTGTCTACCTGCTACCAATTGCTTACCGCACTTCACCAGTAGACGCTGTACCACATGTGAGCGATATTCACGGCTGGCTCTGACATCGGTCATAGGCGTAACGTCTGCAGACAAGACTTGTGCTGCTTGCTCAAAACTCGCAACTTCAGCCGCTTGCCCAACGAGCGCTTGCTGACAGGTTGTAGCTAATAACGGTATGGCAGCCATGCCACCAAGCCCAAGCTTTGCATTCTCTATCGTCATGCCATCTGTTGATACATCGATTCGCACCGCTAGTAAACAAGCAGAAATATCATCCTCATAACGTTTGCTAATTTTATGAATAAATAAGTGCTGATTGTCATGCATCAGAGGAATATGGATAGCGACTACGTAACTGCCTGCTTGCAGTTTGGTCTTTTTATAATCTAAGAAAAATTCTGATAAAGGTATGATCTCATCCGTATAAACCGAATCACTACGATCTAGATCGATACCTGACTCTTCACGATTAGGTGCGCAATGACGCAGATGAATTGACGCATCTAACGCCAATAAAATCGGTGGTAAATCACCAATTGGAGAAGCGTTGGCTATATTGCCGCCGATGGTGCCCATATTACGGATTTGCGGAGAAGCAATGCGTTCAAATACTTGTGCAAAGATTGGAAAATACTGCTCAAGCACAGGCAACATCTGCTGATAGCTCATGCCAGCACCTAGTACTAGAGATTGGCTAGAAGCTTGCTCGTTATCTGAACCTTCGCTTGGGTCAGACTTTGCGTCAAGTAGTGACCATGACTTTAGGGCCTCAACAGCTGAAAGCTGGATAATCACCTCATGGTCGACTAAGTGCTGCGTCACGCTCAATCCTAAATCCGTACCACCTGCCCAAATCGTAGCCTGTGGATTGACTGCCAATACTTGATTAAGCTCATCTAGTGACTTGGGCATATATAACTGTCGCCCAGCATCATTAAGTGCAGGTACCATACCATTCGGCTCTTCATTCTTTAACTCAGTTGACACGTTTTCAGATACTGCTGATTCTTTTGTACTACGCATCGCG
The DNA here is from genome assembly GCF_000586435.1 of Psychrobacter sp. JCM 18901. Lineage (GTDB taxonomy): Bacteria > Pseudomonadota > Gammaproteobacteria > Pseudomonadales > Moraxellaceae > Psychrobacter. Next base: position 428,750 of record NZ_BAWH01000001.1, on the reverse strand, counting down.
TCTGTGGCTAGACTGATAGTCAAGTCTTTCACCGCTGAATGCTCTGCTTCTCTCTGCTGACCGATATCACTCATCAATAGGCCCGCCTCGATAATCGGACGATAACCTGTACAGCGACATAGATTGCCAGAGATTGAAGCAACCACCTCATCATAGCTCAGCTGCTTGGCATCGCCCTGATTTGCTGCTTCTAGACTTGTCTGCATACGATTGTTTTCGTAAACGCAAGCTAGCGACATCACAAACCCAGGCGTACAAAAACCGCACTGTGATCCGTGACATTCAACCATGGCCTGCTGCGCTGGATGCAGCAGAGCACGTTCTGGATGATGTTCTGGATTATCTGCTAAATAAGAAGCCGTCATCAGATGATAACCATTCATGAGCGACACTAGCGTAATACAGGAGTTAATCGTATAGAACGGTGGCGTAGCATTTCCTTTATTACCATTTTCATCATTAAGCGCTGGCTGGCTAGCGTTAGGCAGGCGCTGAACCATCACAGTACAGGCACCGCAATCACCACTACCACAGCCTTCCTTCGTATCCGTTTGGCCTTCATGCAATCGTAGATACTCAAGCACCGTCGTATTAGGGTTAAGCTGGGTTAGCTCGTGGCGTTTCCCATTTAAGTAAAAACTAATCATAGCAAGACTCGGCTAAAATAAAATAATGAAGATAAGCATAAGGCTTAAGGAGTTTGACGGCTTAAATGCTGAACGTAAGCACTTGGTTTACATCATGCTGCAACCTTTTAAGTACGGTTATTCTGTTTTATTTGCTAATACATTCTTAAGAGATAAAAAAATCAGCACAGCGCACTTTTTATATCAGGTAAATCGGTTGCAAATATCAGCAAGCATCGAACAATTTTGTTAGAAAACTTGTACTATACGATACTTGACTATTTGGTCAGCTTTCAATATATTATCACTATTCTTATTTATAACACAACCCGTTAAAATGCCTATAGATACTATCGAACAGTTGGCAAATAATTGGTGAATAACTTAAATCTAAGGGAATATCTATACGGTTTGTAGATTTTATTCATTACTCAGCCACTCAAAACCAGACACTGTTTTTATAAATATTTCTAATTTTATACATAGTGAATAATAAAGCTGAGCGTTAGATAAGCCGTACTCCAAACAGTGAGATAGCTTGCGTAAAAACAGTGTCAAATACATATATCGCCTTTAAACTGCTATGAGCAGCTGATTTTTATATATAATGTCTGCAAATAAGCCCGACTCTTCACTACTATTATTTCTAATGATGGATAATCGTGACATATCGTTGGGCTAGCATCGTTTTTGAGATATTACTATGAAGTCATTTGCCTTTACCTATTTGCTAGTGGCAACGATGTTGTTAGGAGGTTGTCAATCGTTTCAATTCGTTGACAGTCCTATCCCCGTGAAGCCCGCCCCTATTAAGCTTGTTACTCCATAAAAATCCTAGCACTTAATAGAACTTACCGCTCAATAAAAATTGGCGAATAAAAAGCAGACATCAATAATGTCTGCTTTTTTATTCGATCGCTCTGTCGGTTCTAGCTGTTTTTATAGCTTAGCATCAGCTGGTTGATGCTTAATAATCGTTTTGGCCAGATGATCACCAAACCAAATAGCAGTATCAATATCGCCCGAACCTGGTGTCTCTTCAGGTGGGCCATCAAGCGACTGAGTCATCAGACCCAAAAAGCTAGACAGACGGTTCAAATCATGAGCCTCATGACCTGTCGGCATCAATGGCAAACCAATCCAGTTCATACCATGTTGCATCGCATATAGAGAAATCTGCTGCAATACAGCAAGTTTATCACCACTCAGCCGCCCGAATTGGCAAACGCTGCTGCCCACTTGCCTTCCCATTTACGATGATACCAACGCTTAGATGTCTCATCCATAAAAGTCTTAAATTCAGCCGTCACACTGCCCATATACACCGCACTACCAAAAACCAGCAAATCTGCCTGATCTAAATAATCCCAATCAACATCATACACATCGACAGCCTTGGCTTGCGCGGCTGGCAATTGCTGATGCGCACCTTGTACTATCGCCTCAGCGACACGCTTGGTATGACCATAATTACTATGGAAGATAACAGCGATTGAGACATTAGGCGCGTTATCAGTAGGTGTAGATGTGTTAGACGATTTAGCAGGTGTATTCATACGTACTCTAATAATAAATAATTGGTTGAATAATAAAACTTATAAAATATTGGATACTTAGCCACAGTCGATAGCTAGTGGCCTTATTTTCACTGATAAGTACTTATCGATAACTTAAGCTTTCGAGCGATACAACAGAATCAAGCAACGTTTCTTTGAGTCAATTTAACTGGCAGAAATATCAATAATGATGGAGCAATCGCATAGTCTCTATATGTCAACGTATACATACCAGTATATATGCGATGAACTTCATTGAATTCAAGCCCATTGTATCAGACGTATTTTTGTTTTTAAGTTATTTATTAAAGTCTGACTAAGCAAAGCACATATACTTTTAATATATTTTGTATAAATGGGTCAGTCGCGTTAACTGATAATGTGACACAAACAAATTCCTGATACCTAATAAACCTATAATTATCAGCACTATAGATAACTATTGATATAAGGTCATATACACAGCGGTTTATTTATTCCATATAATCATATACTAATTCTACTTTTTCTAACCACTTCGTATTTACATTGATAACAATAGGATTATGATGTAGCGCTTCTTACTGCTAAACCAAATCAATCGAATTAACAGCCGTACAGTTTCCAATTCTGCAAACCTGCGCAACTATACTCATATAAATTCTTATAAAAATGATATCTGATAACATCATCGGATAAGGAAGCTATTACCTTGACTACTCTCGTTCAACCTGTAAACGACACAAAAGATCCTATCGTCAGAGATGATCTGGCCCTAAACGCACCGCAAAAACCCTTAATTATGGGTGGTGGCATCGTAGGATTGATTGTGCTTGCATACCTACTAGCCACTCAACATATCTCTCAATCACTCTTGCTTGGCATAGGTCTTTTGTTAGGCTATACCCTTTTTCATGCTCGCTTTGGTTTTACCTCTGCTTTTAGACGTATGATGTCAGTGGGTAACGGTCAGGCGATGCGTTCACACATGCTGATGTTGGCAGTTGCTGTCACGCTATTTGCGCCAATCCTTGCTTATGGCACGACGCTATTTGGCGGTCCTGTCGCAGGTTATGTCGCGCCATTAGGGGTCAGTCTAGTCGTAGGTGCATTTGTATTTGGTATCGGCATGCAACTTGGTGGCGGCTGTGCCTCTGGTACGCTCTATGCGGTAGGCGGTGGACGCTCTGTTATGTTCATCACCTTTATTTTCTTCATAGTGGGCGCCACGATTGGGCTTATCACTTGCCATTCTGGACAGAAGAGATGCCCGCTTATGCGCCTTTCTCTTTGGCAACCTCTACAGGTCTTGGCTATACAGGGGCATGGCTGGTATCGCTTGCTATATTTGGCATTATCGCATGGGTGACGTTAGTCGTTGAGAAAAAAAGAAACGCACCGAAGATGGCGCCCGTGCCTTCTGAGTCTGGTTGGAAACGAATCTTTCGTGGTTCTTGGCCGCTATTTGCTGCCGCAATCGTCTTAGCTTTACTCAACGGTCTGACATTGCTTACACGTGGTCAACCGTGGGGTATTACGTCAGCATTCACATTGTGGGGCTCTAAAATTGCAAACGGCTTTGGCATGGATGTGGCTAGCTGGGGCTATTGGCAAGGGGCTAATGCAGCGGCGCTTGAAGCTTCTATCTTTGCAGATTCGACCACTGTATTGAATATCGGCATCATCATTGGCGCGTTTATCGCTTCTGCTGCGGGTGGTTTGTTCAAGTTTACTAAGATTACTACTGGTAACTTTGCAGCATCGGTCATTGGCGGCTTGATGATGGGGTACGGTGCACGTCTCGCGTTCGGTTGTAATATCGGCGCTTACTTCGGTGGTATCGCTTCTTTTAGCTTACATGGCTATATCTGGGGCATACTGGCAATGGCAGGTACGTTCTTGGCACTATATTTACGTCCTTTATTTGGCTTATCAGTACCAAAATCTAGCGACTCCGTTTGCTAATACATATGTTGTAATAATGCAGGCCTTATGTTAATACAAATGTAGCACTTAAATAAAAAACAGCAGAATAATCTGCTGTTTTTTATTGTCTATCACTTCCTTACCACTACTCATTATTATATAGCCAAAGAAATCTAAAACAGCTACAAGGCAGCCGACCGTAGATTGTACATATAGTACATCTAGGGAGGGTAACACCGTAGCGGTTTAGTAGTTCGCTGACTATAAAGCTGCTAGCGACGGACGATGACCAGTGCCATCCGGCCTGTGGCAGGCTGGTGCATATGAGTCTGGCGGCGATACGAGTAATAGTGAGTATCTGCGTAACTACAGTCAACAGGCAAGTCATTCACAACTGTAGCACCAGCAGCTTCTAACTGCATAGCAGCAAGCTTCGGTAAATCCAACTTTATCTTGTCATCATAAGACGATATGGAAAATAGCGACACAAAGTCATCGATATGCTTCTTTGACAACGTCTGGTTGGCTATACACCCAGACAATAGCTTATCACGAACGTCTACATTTACTTCATAATTTTCCTGACTGATACAAACGCTATCCAAGCTTGTATAGGGCCTGAATCAGTAAATCGATTAACAGTTTCTTGTATCACACCGCAGGCCAATCCTTGCCAGCCTGCATGAATCGCTGCGATTTTGCCACTGGTAGGTTGATATAACACGATAGGCACACAATCTGCCGTCATGATTGCCAGACCGCGACCATTTTGTTGACTGACCATCGCATCAGCAGACAGTGGCGCCATATTCAGTGTAGTAGCGTCGACATCATGAATATGTTTACCATGAACCTGACTGACCCAATGCAAGCGATTAATGGCCGCATGCTGCTCGTTTTGTGCAGACTTATCTGTCAGTTGCTCATTGATAGCAGCTAATAGATTCATGCGGTTATCTAATACTTGCAGTGCATTATCATTGACATGAAGACCTAAATTCAGCTCGCCGTAATTTGACTGACCCGCATACCCTGTACGTTGGTTTTTAGCAGCAGAGTCATCAATATCATCATACACAAAAGCAGCCGTCTGAAAAACAGCCACATCATCAATTTGCGCAATCATTGTCATCGGGAACGTGTTCGTCATGGCTGCTCGCTCTCACCTCTCATCTAGTAAACATTAGCGTTTACTCTTCATAATAACCGTCGCTTAGTACGGCCATCAGTTTTTGCATGTCTTCAGGTAGTGGCGTCGTGACTTCAATGTCCTCACCTGTCGTCGGATGCACAAACCCTAACGTATAGGCATGCAGTGCTTGGCGCGGGAAATTATTAATAGCTTGACGCTGAGCTTCTGTCAATCCAGAGCGCAACTGACGACGGCCACCATAGACACGGTCACCGACTAGTGGATAAGTAATGTGACTTAGATGCACACGAATTTGGTGCGTACGTCCAGTCTCAAGTCCAACATCTAGTAGACAGTAGTTTTCGTTCAATGGTGTGACATTTAGCAGATGCGTTACCGCTTCGCGGCCAGCAGTCATCACCGTCATCTTAGTACGCTGGTTACGATGTCGACCAATCGGCGCATCGATACGACGATGACGAGATAAACTTGCTTGGTCCCCTGCCACCACACACTTATAGTGACGATAAACAGATTTGTCTTTTAGCTGCTCCATTAGTGCCATCTGAGCAGGTTTGGTTTTGCCAATCAATAGCAATCCAGAGGTGTCTTTATCAATACGGTGCACGAGACCTGCACGCGGTAAATGATGCTGCTGAGGATAATGATATAGCAGTGCATTGACCAAAGTGCCATTTTGATTACCCGCGCCTGGGTGAACCACCATACCGACAGGTTTATTGATTACCAATACGTCATCATCTTCATAAACAACATCGATATCTATGTTTCTGGTTGGTCTTCGCCATGCTGCTGTAACGTCGTTGATAGATGCAATACGTCATCTGCTTTGACACGGACTTTCGGTTTTTGAACACTGCCGTTATAGAGCAGACTACCATCAGTAATCCAGTTCTGTAATTGCACACGCGAAAAGTCTGAAAACGCTTGTGAGGCGACCTTATCAATACGCAGACCAGCCTGATCTTCTGTGACCACATGCGTCATATCTACAATCACTGGCACAGCTTGACCCGCTACTGGGGCTTCATCGTCGTCGCCGTCCATATCGCTGTCATCAATATCATTATCATCAATGTCGCTATCGTTCAGATCATTACCATCATCGATGAGCAACTCTTCATTATCAAGCGCATCATCATGCACTTGCTCACTCATCATTGGTTGATTATCAGGTAGCTCATTATTGTTCAAAACTTCATTTGGCATTGGTGACTCTTGTGCTGATGAATCAGTATCTAGCGATTGATTCGGTGATAAATTGGTAGTCATGGCATCATTATTCATAGCGGATTGATACATTGATACGTGGCAAAGTCCCTGACAGTGTTTTGTGAGGTGACTTCGAAGATAGTATTATAAATATCAGTATAAAAAATTGTCGTTTTTTTTATTATAGTCTTTGCTTATAAATGGTAGATAACCACCTTTAATGTACAAAAAAGCGAAGACAATACCGCTCTAGTGTACCATGTCGCACGCATAAGCCCTATAGAAGCTGCATGCTATCTGATAATTTTTGAGCATACCTTTGGGCTGTAAGATGCCTCGCTTAACTCTCTAGAACATGACATTGCTGTAATTTACTGTATATTTACTCATGCTAGCGACATTCGATATCGCTCGTGACAGCCGCTCATGTTAAACTGCCTATACAATATAGATGGCGAAAAAAATAGACGTAGCAAATGTTATTCTATAAAGTATAGCCATGTTTTGCTGTATGCTATGGCACTGTATGCGAATGCCGTATTTAGATACAGTTTGAAAATAGCATTGAGTTTTGTTGACCGTGTTTGCCATTTAAACCGTTTGATTATGGCTAAATGCATGTGGTCTATGACTGGCTTACTATACAAGCGCTATGTATCAGGCCCAATCTATCAGTACAATACGTCATAACAAAAACTGCATTCGATAAAAAAATTTTTGCTAGTGGATCGCTGACTATTTAGCGCCGTTTTTTATCACTAACCTTTTATATAGCATGATAGCGCCGCTGCTATTATGCGTCTTGTGTCGGAGAAGAAGTATGCAAGCTGTTGGCAATACGTTTATCAAACTGTCCTCAATAACCCTACTGGCGCTTAGCGTCAATCTAGTGGGTTGCCAGACTTTCAAAAATCTAACTGGCGCCAAAGATGGTGAGGCAGTAGAAACAGCTGAAAAATCAGAGCAAGGGTATTATAACGAGGCCGTCAATCAGATTGACAAAGGTCACTATATCCAAGGCATCGAAGAGCTGACCAATCTGCGCACATTCTACCCAACTGGACAGTACGCTGAACAAGCCTTGCTTGACATGATGTATGCACAATACGAAGGCGACAAGTATGAGATGGCGGCAGCAAGTGCTGAGCAGTTTATCCGTCTGTATCCGTCTAACCCACAAGTTAGCTACGCCTACTATGTGCGCGGCGTTGCCAATATGGAAGGTTCATCTGAAAGCCTAAAGTTATTTAAACTGAACCAAGCTGAGCGTGATACCGCGTATTTGCGTATTGCCTTTGCCAACTTCCAAGAGCTTATCAATAAATATCCAAACAGCCCATATGCGCCAGATGCCGCTCAGCGTATGACGTTCATCTATAACCAGTTTGCTGAGAGCGAAATGAGCGCGGCCAATTGGTATATCGAGCGTGAAGCTTATGTAGCAGCGGTCAACCGTGCCAAATGGGTATTCCAGTATTACCCGCTGAGTGAATCAACCCCAGATGCTCTTGCGGTATTAGCTTATAGCCATGAAAAACTTGGCCTAAACGATTTGGCCAATGAGTACAAAACGCTGTTGCAGATCAACTACCCAGAAATGCTAACCAGCAACGGTAGTGTGAAATTAAGCACCAAACGTGACCGTACTTGGCTCAATAAGATTACCTTTGGCAAGCTTGGTCGTTCGAACACAACTGACAAATCAGTCGCATCTGGCGAGTATAACGGCGCCACCAAGACACAAATAATTCGTAATGCCGCCCAGTTGAGACTAGCAGGAACAAACACGACGCCTGCCAATACTCCAGTCGCCAATAATGCTGCTGCACGTAATGGTATTAGCGTAGGCTTAGGTCTGCCTGAAGCGTCAGCTGAGCGCGTGACCAGCCAATCAAGTACTGGCTCAACTGCAAGAGAAGCCAACGTCGATCCACTAAATACCAATCCGACACGTCGCACTACACTAAATGACGACAGTGTGAATGATATGGATAATAATTGATTACGTTAAGTCTTTTAGCCTAACTAACACAGTCTGTATTCATTGATAATAAGGTCAACATTATGTTGGCCTTATTTTTCTAGCAGCACCTTATTACCTCTGCCCCAACATAATCGACCTATGGTAAACTGTTTTTTTGTATGAGCATTCCTAACCATATTCTTGAACAACTAAATAGCCAAGCTGACCTGATCAGCATCATTGGCAAACACACCACGCTTAAACGGGCTGGTAGTGAATATAAAGCTGCTGCCCTTTTCATGGTGAAAAATCGCCTTCCTTTTATGTCAATCCACAAAAAAACATCTATCACTGCTTTGGCTGTAGCGTCGGTGGCAATGCCATCAGTTTTTTTGCGTGATTATGAAAATTTGACATTTATTGAAGCTGTTAATGAACTATCAAAGCAAACAGGCATTGAAGTACCGAAAGAAGAACAGCAAAACGTTAGTTATCAACGTCGCGCACCCAAACCTATTGCACCGCCACCAGTTCACAATGTGCCTAGCCCAACTGTAGAACATAGCAAAGTAAGCCAAGACGGTACAAATAAAGACAATCATCAAAATAATCGTCAAGGCATTTATCAAGACAGTCATCAAAATAATGTCGTCCAAAGTGACCAAAATTACATCGATCAGCCAGTTATGATGACAATCAGGGCTATGAGAACTTTCCACCATTAGAGGCGTATGATTCAGCCTCCTACTCGATGGACTCGTATTCCTCAGAGCCGTATACGCCAAACCATGCAGATGACAGTGGCTATCCACCAGCATGGCTGACAGATACGGATACTGGCGCTGGTATGCAGGACGCTCATGGCATTGAGCAAAGCGATGATAAAGATGGCAACCTATATGAGCTGCTAGAGCAAATCCAGCAGTTCTATCAGCACAATCTGATCACGCACCCCCATGCCAAGCACTACTTTTTATCGCGCGGTATCACTGAAGACATCTTTGAGACCTTTGGTCTTGGCTATGCGCCATTTGGTTGGCAGCATCTTGAGCATCAATTTCCGCAGGATATTGAAGGACTAAAAGCCTTAGGATTGGTACGTCAGTCAGAGTCTGGCCGCGACTACGATCTATTGCGAGACCGAGTCATCTTCCAATTCGTGATAACCAAGGCCGCACTATTGGTTTCGGCGGTCGAGCGCTTGATGACGAAGTAAAGCCTAAATATATCAACTCCTCAGACTCACCCGTCTTTCATAAGCAGCATGTACTATACGGCTATTATGAATCACGTCAGCAGCGCGCAGATAGCTGGCTAGTGGTCGAAGGCTATATGGATGTGATCGCTCTTTATCAAGCGGGTATCTATGGGGCAATTGCTCGATGGGTACAGCGATTAATGAAAGCCAAATATCGCGGTTACTGACACTCAATCCAACGCTTACTTTGAGCTTTGATGGAGATAGCGCAGGACAAAAAGCCGCTTGGCGTACACTTGAAGTTGCCCTGCCTGTACTAGCCGATGATAAAGAACTGCGGTTTTTAACCCTGCCTAACAATCATGATCCTGATACTTTTATTAAGAGTCAGGGCAGCGATGCCATGCGTGAGCAAATCGCTAATGCCATGCCGCTATCACAGTATATTTTTGCGTATTTGAGTGAACGTTATGACATGAGTCTGGCTGAAGGCAAAGCCAAGCTTATGTCCCAAGTACGATCATTGACGACCGCCTTGCCCAAAGGCAGTAGCTTTCGCTATTTGCTCAACAATGACGTTTATCAAAAGCTTGGCGGTAAACGCAGTCAGAATGTCGAGGCTAAAGATGCGCTGCTGGATTTTGATGGTGATATGACCATCAGTCAGCAATTGCAGCTTTGCTTTTTGTTTCAGCCGCGCGCGTTAATCGACGACCCTATTGATTCGATTTGGCAACAGTCTGGTATTAATGGCTTACACCTACCTGCGCATATCAAACAAAAGGCTTCAGCCGATACGCTGCGTCCGCTTGCTTGGGAAGACCTGCAAGACGTGGCTCTGCTTGACATCGTGAGCACTATCAAACGCTGTCTTAATTATTTGCCAAAAGATGCCAACGCAGCAGCGCATTTTATCTTATCAAATGTGAAGCCTGCGACCCAAGAGATGCTGAGCCGTAATTGGGGCGGCTTTTATAAAGCGCTAACTGCGCGCAATATTTTGGGGCTTGATGGCCTGATCGAAGAGCTAGTCAGCCAGCTGCTTGAGCGCAATATGAAGAAAAAAAATACAAGAGCTGATACAGAACCCTGATCATATTAAGCTTGCGATCGTCCGTAAACAAACCCAATTATTAAATGATTGGCTACGCGCACAGCAGGCAGAGCAATCTGCCAGATGGTCACTGTGCAGTCTTAATGTTTAATTTCAAATGTTGACCCTTTAAAAGTCTAGCAGCTGCCCCCACTACTAATGATTATGCCCAGTAGCATGAGTCGCTCCCAAATCATTTAGCTGATGGCAAATAATCAGTAAAAAAATGGTCGGTAGCTATCACTAGCTCGTGCTTGACGACTGTGGTCTGTGTTAAACTGTGTCGCTGTATATTGACAGCACTGCTTGGTGAATGATTGTGAGCATGCATCGTTAAGCACAAATTTTAGGTATTATTTTACGTATCAGCTTTTAGATACTATTTTTTTAAGTACTGTATTTTTTTTAAGTACCATATTGAAGTCTTTTTAGCTTTTCTGATTTTTAGCTGTTTTTCAGCATTGTTATTGTAGTGTTTTGAGCCTTTATTCATATCAACTCATTTTTGATATTATTGACAACCTCTACGCCATATTTTGATCAATCGATTGATAAGATCAACGCAAAGAGCGAGCGATAGCGAGTCACAATATAAAAATGTCCGATGCAAGTAAGCGAGTATTTATGAACGATAAGTCAGTTTCTAAGTCCACATCTCAACTGGCCACCTTAATCCAAATGGGCAAAGAGCAAGGGTATCTTACCTACGCTGAGGTGAATGACCAGCTGCCCGACTCTATTACCGAAAGCGATCAGATCGAAGACATTGTGCAAATGCTGACCGATGTCGGTATCAAAATCTTTGAATCAGCTCCTGATGCCGATGACATCTTGATGAACGATGATTCAAGTGATGATGATATGGCAGCAGATGAGGCAGCGGCAGTACTCGCCTCTGTTGAAACTGAGCCTGGTCGTACCACTGATCCTGTACGTATGTATATGCGTGAAATGGGTACGGTTGACCTACTAACTCGCGAAGGTGAGATTGCCATTGCTAAGCGTATCGAAGAAGGTATTCGTGATGTGCAGCATGCCATGTCTTACTGGCCTGGTACCGTACAGTTTGTCCTTGACGAGTATCAAAAAGTACAGGACGGCGAAAAAAAGCTATCTGACGTCATCACTGGTTTCTTAGATCCTGAAACCGAAGAAGATAAAATCGCAGCCCAAGAAGCAAAAGAAGCAGCGAAAGAAGAGCGTGAACGCATCAAAGAAGAAAAAGAAAACCCACCGGTTATCAAAGCCAAGGTCAATGCGAAAGCAGCGGCGCTTGATGATGATGACGAAGACGAAGATGACGTTGAAGACGAAGCTGAAGAAGAAACCAGCGGTCTTGACCCAGAAGAGGTTCGTTTGCGTCTAGAAGAGATCGAGCATCTATTTATCAAAGCCAAGCAAGCATTGCTAGATTATGGCCGTGGTAGCGTACAGGCTGATACCGCGTATGCCCTACTTGCTGAACGCTTTATGATGTTAAAGCTAAACAATCGCTTGTCAGACCAAGTCATGGCTATCATGCATGACGTCTATGACGACGTGCGTAAGCAAGAGCGTCAAATCATGCGTTTGGTGATTCGTCGTGGTCGTATGCCGCGTGAAGAGTTCCGTAAGACCTTCCCTAGCAATGAAACCAACGTTGATTGGTTGATTGAACGTATCAAAGGTAAGCCTGCATTTGCTGGTACGCTAGAAAAAGTCACTGATGATGTGATTTTATTACAACGTCGTATTCGTGATTACGAGCAACAGCTCGACATGAAAATCCATGATATGAAAGATGTGGCACGTCGTATGGCTGTTGGTGAAGCAAAAGCGCGCCGCGCGAAAAAAGAAATGGTCGAAGCTAACCTACGTCTGGTTATCTCTATTGCGAAGAAATATACTAACCGTGGCCTACAGTTCTTGGACCTTATCCAAGAAGGTAACATCGGTCTGATGAAAGCCGTTGATAAGTTCGAATATCGCCGTGGTTATAAGTTCTCGACGTACGCCACATGGTGGATTCGTCAGGCGATTACTCGTTCTATCGCTGACCAAGCGCGCACCATTCGTATCCCTGTGCATATGATTGAGACGATCAACAAAATCAACCGTGTTTCACGTCAGTTGCTACAGGAAATGGGTCGCGAGCCAACACCTGAGGAATTAGGCGAACGCTTAGAGATGGACGAAGTTAAAGTCCGTAAAGTGCTGAAGATTGCTAAAGAACCTATCTCTATGGAAACCCCTATCGGTGATGACGAAGATTCGCACCTAGGTGATTTCATCGAAGATGGTACGATCTCAAGCCCTGTCGATGATGCAACAGCTGCTGGTCTGCAAGAAGCGACGCGTGATGTATTGGGTAACCTGACTGAGCGTGAAGCGCGTGTCCTAAAAATGCGTTTCGGTATCGATATGCCAACGGATCATACTCTAGAAGAAGTCGGTAAACAGTTCGATGTAACGCGTGAGCGTATTCGTCAGATTGAGGCAAAAGCATTGCGTAAATTGCGTCATCCATCACGTTCTGAGCACTTGCGCTCTTTCCTTGAAAATGACTAAATTTTCAGAAAAATATTGAGCCTAGCTAATAGGTTTCAGATAGTTGCTAAAAATAAAAAAGCTGAGTATATCTCAGCTTTTTTTGTGCGTGCTTTTTAATTCTATAACTTATTAATCACAGTGTTTGTTAATTACAAAGCTTTTTAATTACAGAGATCTTTAATTGCATAGCCTCCTAGTCATAAATCCCTTTAATCCGAGAGCTCCTCGTTCAATATATCCCTATTTTCTTTACCTTCTACTACCTTCTTTCATTAAGAATTATCTAATTATAGACACAGACTATTCTTCAAAAATCACTTTATAGTTGACACTATCAACCTTATTCTATATAGTTGCTTCTATCAACTATATCAAAGAGTTTTTATGTCTAACAATTCATTGAGTGAAACACTACATCAATTGATGCATACCTATACCAACCTGCTGCTAGAAGGTATTCGTCAGCAAGGTGTGGAGTTGTCCGTGACTAATATTAGAACGTTAAAAGGTGTCTGTTATAACCCCAATAGCACTGCGCTATCTATCTCTAAACATATGCAGCGAGACAAAGCGCAAATCACTCGTGCCTTAAATGACCTTTTGGCGGCTGAGCTAATCTTGAAGACAGATAACCCGCTTGATGGTCGCAGCCAATTACTACAGCTGACCTCTAAAGGCGAAGAAGTTATGACAAAGCTTGATGCAGCAGAAGAATGGACAAGACAGCAATTAACGAAAGATTTAAGCCTCGTAGAGCTTGCGTTATTCTTCCGTGTCAGTCGCACCATGATAGACAACGTTAGCAACAGCAAGACTACCGATAAATAAGTAAGGACAGATCCGTATGAATAACACCATAAATCAGAAACCAGTGCGTGAAATCATGACCGTTGCTCACAAGCAAATGATTACTCCGCACTACATCCGTATATACCTCACAGGCCAAGCAGATACTATTGCCAATATCGCGACTATGACAGTTGGTGCAAACAATAAAGTACTTATTCCTGTCGATAAAGCTCAGCCAATTGACCTAAGTGACAATACTACTTTCATTGTCCGCACTTATACTCACCGCGGCGCTGAGGTAGCAAAACAACAGATTTGGATTGATTTTGTCGCTCATGGTGACAAGGCGCCTGCTTCAGGTTGGGCTACTCATGCTGAGGTTGGCGACGAGATTGGTATCTTAATGAAGCCTAAAACCAAAGCGCTTTATCCCGATGCAGATAATTTTCTACTGATTGGCGATGCCACAGCGATACCTGTGCTCGGCTCAATACTAGAAACCTTGCCTGCCAGCGCGACTGGTCAATGCATCATCGAAGTACACGGTGTAGAAGATGAACAAGAGTTGTCCACAGCAGCCAATATCACCATGACATGGTTACATAACCCAAATCCAACGCAAGGCAGTCAATTAATCGACACAGTAAAATCTCTCGATTTGCCAACTGCAGAGCAGAGCCGTTTTGCTTATATCGCTAGCGAATTCTCATCTGTCAAAGCCCTTCGTCATTACCTAAAGGTCGAGCAACAGTGGTCTAAGGATGAGCTATATGCCTTTTCTTACTGGAAAGCAGGTGTTGCAGAAGATCAATCTGTAAGCGATCGACAGGCAGAAAAAAACACCGACTAATTAAACGCTCTTTATGATGATAGGAAAATGACTATGGCTCCAAATACTATGCCGTCAAATACCGAGACCCTGCTCATTGATGCCAATAAAAATAGTGGCGTTAATAATGATGGCACTAAAAAAAACACCGTTGCTCTACAAAGTGTTATTAATACTTGCCTTAATGACGGTCATAGGTGATCTCTTAACAGGTGTGATGACTTATATGAATGTCGGATATTCCGATACATTTTTTATAGACTGGTCTAGAGCGCTACTTGCAGCGTATGCGATTATGCCGATTGGCTTCTTACTGATGGGTCTGGTCAAAAAAATTTATTAATCACAAGCTACCTAATACCAAAGCGTACAAGCGCAATCTCATCACAGGCATATTAATGGCTTGCATAATGGAGTCTATGTTGGCCTTTAGTACTGCCTCAAAGACGATTGGTTTTGCCAATCAAACAGCATTTTTAAATGGTTGGTTAGAAGGGTTTCTAGTTGCATTACCAGTAGGATTGACGTTAATGGTCATTGTTTCTATGACTATTAAACCAAAAATTGAGGCATTTCTAAAAAGCTAAAATATCACGACTATGTTTATTAAGCTTCCTGGCACTCTGCCGCGAAGCTAACCAGATTAAGAAAAAAAGTTAATAAAATTTAAGAACATAAAGCATTAAGGGCGTATTGAATATTCAACACGCCCTTGTCATGTCAGAAGCTTTCTAATACTATTTTACTGCTGGTTTGGCAAAGAACTAACGTGTATTTAATAAGTCAGTCGTAACAACCTTTAGTATTAAATACGGTTTGAAACAATCTTTTTTTACTCGTCATATATTGTTACTATTCGACAATATTCCGATGACTAGACAGTACAACTGTCATAATTAATCTAGTTTTGGCTGTATACTCTACTGTTATAGAAACGTATAGTCAGAATACAAACGCTAGTTATAAGCAGTATTCTACTAGTAGCCGTTTATTTATATATGGTTGACACATTGGCGGTAAATAGAATCTACATCTCTTTGGTGTCTAGACCCATAATGAGTAAGCTAAAAATCTAATGTTCTACTCTGACAGTTGTTGATTATTAACTAGGTATCGATATCACACATTTTATGAATACAGAAAACATAATATCTGCACTTAACAACCCCATGCGTCGTCAAATCATAAAGTGGTTGAAGGACAGATCAAACTTCCCAGCGTCATTACCAGAGCATGCTAATCTGGATGGTGTATGCGTCAGCTACATTCAAGAAAAAGCTGGATTGTCGCAATCAACCATTTCAAACTATATGGGTGTGTTAAAAAAAGCAGGATTGGTTACGTCCGAACGCCATGGACAATGGACGTTTTATCAGCGTCATGAAGCTAACATCGAAGCATTTCTCAATGAAGTTGAAAAAGAGCTGTTGAAGCTTTAAAAATTTCTCATGATCTTTAAAGCTACTTTGTTTTACTACATAACATCTAGATATTTCAATATAACGATTAACTATCTTCATACCGCATCATCCAAACCAGTACTTCTTCCCTTCTAGCTATTCCTTCTCTTCTGCCATCCTATTAGCTTGTAAAAACTTTATCCATAAAAGAATATAGTCTTCTAATCAGTTTTTAATTTGCATAAAAAAAAGCCAAGGTACACTCAGCTTTTTTTATCCTTATCAGTATAATACTATTAATACGTAGCTAAATTAATGCGCGCCTAAACTTTGCTCAGCATCTGGCTTATCATGCACACCGAAATTGTCTATCATCGCTTGGCTCGCCTCGTTCAAACCGATGAGCTCTACTTCAGTGCCTTCACGGCGAAATTTAATGATGACTTTATCTATGGCGGCGACTGCTGTCACGTCCCAAAAATGCGCGCGCGACACGTCAATGACTACTTTAGAGACAGACTCTTTAATATCAAAGGAATCAATCATACGCTCTGCTGATGAAAAAAACACTTGTCCATCAACTCGATAATAACGCGTTTGCGCTGCTTCATCCATGTGACTATGCACGCTCATATAGCGCTCAATCTTATTGGCAAAGAACAATGCTGACAGCAATACACCAATCAATACGCCATAGGCCAAGTTGTGCGTTGCGACCACCACAGCAACGGTCGTAATCATGACCACATTACTTTGCAGCGGCTTAGTTTTTAGCTCTTTAAATGAACCCCAGTTAAAAGTACCGATAGACACCATAATCATCACAGCGACCAATGCGGCCATTGGAATAATCTTTAACCAATCACTTAAAAACACCACCATCAATAATAAAAACACGCCTGCTACTAGAGTAGAAAGACGTGTATAACCGCCTGATTTTACGTTGATGATCGACTGACCAATCATTGCACAGCCTGCCATCCCGCCAAAAAAGCTACTAACCACATTGGCAATACCTTGGCCTTTACACTCTTGCGTACGGTCACCTTTGGTATCGGTCAAATCATCTACGATTGTCATGGTCATCATAGACTCAAGTAAGCCCACTATCGCCAAACTGATAGAATACGGAAAAATAATAATCAATGTATCTAAGTTCAACGGGATATCAGGTATCAAAAACATCGGCAGAGTGTCAGGTAGCTGACCCATATCGTTGATGGTTCGAGCCTCTGCACCTAATAAGATGGCTATAGCGTGACCTGTACAATACTGACCAATGGCGATGGAATCACTTTACCGATCTTTGGAATATATGGATAGCCATAGATAATGACTAGACCTAGCGCTACAAGACCATAAACATGTACTAGGTTTGAACCTGCCTGCGGCATCAGCTCAGGAACCTGCGACATAAAAATCAAAATAGCCAAGGCATTGATAAAGCCTAGCACTATGGATTGCGATACATATTTCATCAGATTACCCAGCTTTAAGAAACCAAAGATAATCTGTATAACACCTGTCAGCACACTGGCTGCCAACAAATACTGCAAGCCATAGTCTTTGACCAGCGTCACCATCAGTAACGCCATCGCACCAGTCGCCGCCGAAATCATCGCTGGACGACCACCGACAAACGCAATCACTACTGCGATACAAAATGAGGCATAAAGCCCTACTTGGGGATCGACACCAGCAATGATAGAAAACGCAATCGCTTCAGGAATAAGCGCCGAAGCGACGACCATGCCAGCCAAGACATCGCCTCTCACATTGGATAGCCAATGCTCTTTAATTGTATTTAACGTATTTAACTCAGTTTGGGTAACTGCTTTAGTCTGTCAATAAACGAGGTATCTAATCATTATTTGGAAAACATTTAATTGGAAAGCATCTAAAAAGTAGTTAAAAATCAGCTCACATGAAAAGTCTGACACATTTCTATCTAGGCATATCTATATTTAGACCCTTTGCTATCTAGGTACTTTGCTCATTACCTATCAAATGACAAATATAAAAATGTGAACGATCATAGTTAGCGAGTTATCGTTATAACGTACTTTTAGTGGTGTAATCTTTATGATCCACTAGATATATTGAATAGTGATACAAACGTTAAAGCAGTGCGTGCGCACAAGAAAAAGCGTCAGACGCTTTATAAGAGTAATTGCTATAGGAAGCAATCATTACTGAGAAGAGGGTTAGCTAGGGTGGCGTATTCATCTTTGTGGTGACAGCTTTTATGGAGTTAAGAAGTGATATTTGGCGTCATTTTAACATACATAAAGTGGATTAATAAAAACATCGCCCTTTTGGCGAGCATTTAACTCCTTTAGCTATAAATTTCAGATCACCTCCCTCGATAATTTTAGATACAGGGGCTAGAACAGCAGGGTGCGAGAGCCTTTGGGAAAGATTGCTAATTAAGGCACAAATTTACATTAAGGGTGCGCTAGATCCAGAAATTCAGAGAATTATTTTATTAGATGGCCTAACTGGACCAAAGAGAAGGAAAAAAGAAAGAGGTAGATCCAGAACTCGCTGCTATTCTGATTAATGGTTCTGCTATGAACGCTGCCCTAGTGACTCCCTTCAGTACGATGCTATCTGAATTTAAAGTTTAGAATTTGATTGAACATATCTAACTAAACGAGCCCTCTTCTAAAGAGCGCTCGACGTTCTGATAAGACCATCTGCTTATATACATTGTTGAGAATAGCTTCATACCTCAATGTAATGAAAAGCATAATCCTTCACATAAATGAGAGCACAACTTCACTTATTATTCGACGATTTTTAATCTTTTCACCAAAGGAAGGGTGTATTTTTCGAAGTTATCAGCCATTTTATACAATTCATCGATGTTATCTTTTTCTGCTTGAAGTGTATTTCCATCTTTGAGTAATAACTGGTTATTTTTCTTAAGCGCTTGCCACGCATAATCTACCCAGTCTGCCTGTTTGTTTTTACCTTGAATATAAGCATGCAAGAAAATAAGCGGGAATCTTCCAAATGTTAAAGCAGTCCCTGTTAGTGGGCTAGCCAGCGCTGTCAATTCAGGACTCACAAGACTTTGCTGCATAATATATGCATTAAGCTTCTTACACTGTTCTTGGACCTCTTTTATCACATTATCATCTTGGACAAGAACAATTGCCCCTTGACTGTGTAAGATAGCCAAAGACTCGAATAACCAACTTTGTTTAAAATCATCAGGCAATTTTTTTTGCAAATCAGCTACTTGATGTATCTTATAATCATTTAAGAGACCGACAACTTGCTTATAAATGTCTTTGTTTAGAGAGACATTACCAACTGCACTGTTCAGCTCGTATTGAATGTCTTGTTCACTAGTAATCAACATAAAACGCAATTGGTACCACGTCATTTCTAACTTAGCACTGGAGATTTTTCGTGCTCCTTTTACCCAGTAATCGCGGCGAAACTGTTTGTTATGCATATAATCTTTGATACTTTGTTCAAACATGGGATCATCGACACTTTTGAGAAACTCGCTTTGTTCATTGGTATAGCTGCAAGGGCTATAATCTTCTAAAAAGCTGGCTGAACAAGCAAAACTGGTCTTGGTGGGTGATAACCAATCTGCCATTTCAGAAAAGTACATAGGTTGCCAATCACGGTTAAAGTATTCGTGAGCCAAATAATTAGGGTTTTGCTTACTAATGTTTTCTAAGCGTTGTGGAATAGAGGGGACTTGTTGTACTAAAGGCTGACTAAGCTCAAGAAGCTCTTGCGTAAACTTGATAGAATCTTCGACACGTCTGCTAATACTTTTACCACGGCTACCATGCATATGGTCATGCTCTGTTAGCATATGGCGTATAGGAGAAGCTGCAGCCCAACCTGGTAAAGTATTGTAGCTAATATATAGTACCCCACCAACTTTTAGTTTACGGCGAATAAAGTCGGCAATAATGCCACGGTTTTCGTTAGACACCCAAGACCAGATACCATGTAAACCGATAAAGTCAAAATCCGGTAGGTCATCACGATTACAAAAGTCACTGAAAGACTGATCATAGATATGGGTGTTACTGCCTGAAGTATCAGATAATTCTTTAGCAAAGCTTGCTTGTGAAGGATTAAAATCAGTGCCATACCATTGGACATCCGATGCAGCGGAATGTGTATTGATTGATACTCCTTGACCAAAGCCAAGTTCACATGCCGTATTGAATTTTGGTACTTCAAGTCCTGACATCAAGAAAGGGATTTTGACATTATTAGGGCTAAGTTCTGGATAATAGCCGTAAGTATAATCGATATCGCTAATGTAACCCTCTGACCAATTTGCCATGTTTATATCCTTATATATGATTAATTTAAATACACGCTACTCAAAATATCTTAATGTGTTTATTGCAAACTCATCCGACCTAATAATGTTAATAAAGCTACCGAAATTAGTTTGTTCCTTTAGAATAATACCCTTTTTGCTATTAATTGGCTAAAGTGGTTTTAACAGTTTTCCACATTTTTTTATTTTCACTGTTATACAACTACCTGATTATAAAGAATGCTATTGAATCTTATTGAAATGTTACCACCTCCCTAATTGCAAAACACCCTTTACAAATTTCGTTTCTATATTAGAATCACACGAGACATTGAATAGTGTCTCCATATACCCCATCGCTAGGAAACTGACATGATTGTCCGGCAAACGCCCAATGCCCTTAAGATATTTTTCACTCTACGTGGATCAATCATTCCAAAAATTTATCCGCAAATTTTGCTGATTACTATTCTTAGTACGCTCATCACGATTATTCAGCACTGGATGCCTGACTCGTTTCCTTATTATGGTATGGCAACGTTTACCTTGCTCGGGATTGCCTTATCGTTGTTTCTTGGGTTTCGAAACAATGCCAGTTACCAGCGTTGGTGGGAAGCTCGCGGACTATGGGGTCAGCTAGTATATGACTCTCGTAGCTTAACGCGCCAAGTACTGTCCTTTATAGATGATGGCAATGCGACTGCCATAGATGATGGCGAGGATAGCAATGAGACTGCACGCGATACTCAGCGAACGATGGTATATCTGACCATTGCGTTTGCCCATGCTGTGCGCCACCGATTGCGTGGTACGCCACCTTGGGCGGATATCGAGCCTTTTGTCGCGGCGATACATCATGACCGTATGCGCCAAGCAAAAAACGTACCTGATTATATAATGCGCCTGATGGGTAAGCAGCTTGGAGATATTCGACGTCAAGGAATGGTATCGGAGCAAGTCATACAAAACATGGACGAGCGCCTGACCTCTATGACAATTGTACTGGCAGCTTGCGAGCGCATACATAACACACCACTGCCCTTTGCTTATATGCTACTGGTACATCGCACCACCTATCTATACTGCATTATGTTGCCCTTTGGTCTAGTAGCTTCACTTGGTTGGGCGACCCCGTTGATTTGTGCAGTGATTGCTTATACCTTTTTTTGGTTTGGATGCGCTTAGTGAAGAGTTAGAAGAACCTTTTGGCTTGGCGGCTAATCAGTTACCTTTGACTGCCTTATCACGCACCATCGAGATTAATCTAAGAGAAGCATTGGGAGAGACGGATATTCCGCCTGATATCACTCCTATCAATGGTTATTTGCAATAGCTTCTATTAACAGTTTTAATAAAAGCCACTTAGCTTACTTCAAGATGGAACGGACTAAATACAGACTTCACTTGAATAATCGTCCATAGACCACTATAAACAGTGCATATATTCTCTGCCTAATATAGCCATTCCACTATAAAAGTATGACAGCGTTAACCTCGCTTGAAGTATCACTGTTACATCTACACTCGGTTGCCTTGTACTACTTTTAAACTGAATCGACTATAGCTTGACTGATTTAAATGCCACTTACGACCATACTGAGCCTGTCTCAGTTTCTGGCGTTATGCTTTTGGCATGATTTGAGCAGATGTCTAACTAACTAAATGTCTATAGCAAGCAGCGATTTTCGAATGACTTAATGTTAGTTAGTTACTTACTACTAATGACTGATTAACTTTTTCCTATTTACCTATATAAGCGAGGCTCATATCATGAGTGATGATTCAAAAGATAACAATGATAACGTCGACAACAACGCAAATAACCCAACCAGCAATCAGCCATCAGTTAAAGTCACTGACCTGACGCCAAATAAGGGCGCATTGGTAGGCAAAAAGACTGATATTCAAAACCCAGAGCTTTGGGAGTTCCCGATGAACTACCCACTGAGCATCATCGGTCATGAAGGCGAGCGTGAGAGTTTGCTTAATGAAGTGAAGCTAATTTTGGGTAGCCAATTCCCTGATTTTGATTTGGCGTCTATCGAAGTTAAGCCGTCTAAAACAGGTCGTTTTCACTCAGCACGGGTCAATTTATACCTAACCGCTGCTGAGCAAGTGAATGCGCTTTATGCCTCACTGGATAATGCAAAAACGGTTCGTATTGTTTTATAAGTGGCCTAAAAAAAACTTTCACGCCTTTTTAGTCCAAATCGTCACTCGCTGGTAATAAGTTATGGGTGGCGATTTTTTGTGGTTTGATGTACAATCTGCGCCCGCATTATTGCCGCCATGATTCGCATTATCAGTCGACAATAACCGAGAGAATGAAAAGTAAATCTCACGATATTTTTACAAAAATTTTATTATTGACCTCATTTGCGCCTAACCCTTATCCCATCGTCCTTTGCCAAAATTTGGACTGCCTACAACCTTGTAGCAACATAGTTTTATCCTAAAATCAATATAGTATTTTCAAAATTTTCCCGCTATATTGTGCCTACCAATTAACAAACACGCTATATGTAGTACTCAGTGATTTTAACCGTCACTATGAGTAGTGGTAGCTTTTTGTCCAAAAAAAACCAGCTAGCACAACCCAGCATAATAGCGTTATAAAGAATGTCTGCCGCCCACTCGGCGCGCAGCATCACTATAAGCAATCAAAATAGAGGCCAACATGACACATATTGATAAAATCCAAGTAACCAAGCGTGATGGACGTTTAGAGCCTATTAATTTAGACAAAATTCATAAGGTAATAGCGTGGGCGGCGGATGGATTGGACAACGTCTCTGTGTCGCAAGTTGAGCTAAAGTCGCACATTCAGTTTTATGAAGGTATCAAGACTCGTGACATTCACGAAACCATCATCAAGTCTGCCGCCGACCTAATCTCTGAAACCACGCCTGACTATCAATATCTGGCTGCGCGTTTGGCTATCTTCCATCTACGTAAGATTGCTTATAACAAATTCACCCCGCCGCACCTATATGACCATGTCAAAACTTTGACTGATGCTGGCAAATACGATCAGCACATCCTAGCGGACTACAGCCGTGCTGAATTTGATGAGTTAGAAGAGTATCTTGATCACTGGCGCGATATGAATCTTGCTTATGCTGCTGTTGAGCAAATGGCTGGTAAATATCTAGTACAAGATCGCGTGAGCAAGACTGTCTATGAGAGCCCGCAGTTCTTGTACATGCTGGTTGGTATGTGTCTGTTTAGCCAATACGACAAGTCAGATCGTCTTGATTTCGTCAAACGTTTCTATGATGCGACTTCAGAATTCAAAATCTCACTACCGACGCCGATCATGTCAGGTGTGCGTACGCCATCGCGCCAGTTTAGCTCGTGCGTATTGATCGAATGTGGTGATAGCCTAGACTCTATCAACGCGACCACCAGCGCCATCGTACGCTATGTGTCACAGCGTGCTGGTATCGGCATTAACGCAGGTCGTATCCGCGCCCTTGGTAGCCCTATCCGTGGCGGTGAAGCACAGCATACTGGCTGTATCCCGTTCTACAAATTATTCCAGACTGCTGTTAAATGCTGCTCACAAGGTGGCGTCCGTGGCGGTGCTGCGACTCTTTTCTACCCACTATGGCATTTAGAAGTTGAGTCATTACTGGTACTGAAAAACAACCGCGGCGTCGAAGACAACCGTGTCCGTCATATGGATTACGGCGTACAGTTAAACAAAACGATGTACACGCGCCTAATCAAAGGCCAAGATATCTCGCTATTCTCACCAGGTGACACGCCAGGCCTATATGATGCATTCTTTGAAGATCAAGACAAATTCGAAGAGCTATACACCAAGTACGAAAATGATCCTAACGTGCGTAGCCGTCAAATCCCAGCAGCAGATTTGTTCAGTCTAATGATGCAAGAGCGCGCCAGCACAGGTCGTATCTATATCCAAAACGTCGATCATTGCAACACCCATAGCCCATTTGACGCGACGGTTGCCCGATTCGCCAGTCAAACCTATGTATGGAAATTGCACTACCGACCAAACCACTGGATAACATCAATGACGAAGAAGGCGAAATCGCGCTTTGTACGCTATCAGCGGTCAACTTGGGTAAAGTCGAAAACGTCAGTGACATCGAAGAGCCAGCTGAGCTAATCGTCCGTGCGCTTGATGCCCTGCTCGACTATCAAGACTATCCGGTAAAAGCCGCTCAAAACGGCAGCATGCGTCGTCGCACGCTTGGTGTGGGCGTGATTAACTATGCTTATTACTTAGCCAAGAATGGCGCACGCTACTCTGACGACAGCGCGCTTGGTCTGACCCATCAGACGTTTGAAGCATTACAGTTCTATCTCTTGAAAGCGTCAAACAAATTAGCAAAAGAGCAAGGCGCGTGCCTGCGTTCAATGAGACCACGTACTCACAAGGTATCTTGCCAATTGACACGTACAAAGCCGACTTGGACAAAATCTGCCAAGAGCCGCTACATCTAGACTGGGAAACGCTACGTGGCGAGATCACTGAGCACGGTCTACGCAACTCTACCCTAACCGCCTTGATGCCTTCTGAGACCTCAAGTCAGATCGCCAACGCGACCAACGGTATCGAGCCACCACGTGGTCTGGTCTCTATCAAAGCGTCAAAAGACGGCATCTTGAAGCAAGTCGTGCCTGAGATTGATAAGCTAAAAGATCAGTACGAGCTACTATGGCAAATGCCAAACAATGACGGTTACCTAAAGCTGGTCGCTATCATGCAGAAGTTCGTCGATCAAAGTATCTCTGCCAATACCAACTACGATCCTGTTCGTTATGCAGGTGGCCGTGTACCGATGAAGATATTGCTAAAAGACTTGCTAAACGCTTATAAAATGGGTGTGAAGACGTTGTATTACCACAACACTCGTGATGGCGCGAACGATGCCCAAGCGGATATGGAAGATGATTGTGCTGGCGGTGCTTGTAAGATTTAAGTTTGCAAGAGAAGCTCTTTAAATAGAATTTCTGATGGATGGCGGGTTTGGCTTTTTTTGTTGGGCTCGCTATTCGTTTAAAACTATAAAAGCAAACTAGGGCTCGTCATGAAGATTTTATTTATTTTAGGTAATGGCTTTGATATTAATCTTGGGTTAAAAACTAGGTATCAGGACTTTTACGATGTTTATAGCAAAAATCATAGTGATCATGATTTAGTTATGAAACTTAAAAATCATATTAGTGAAAATACAGAAGGATACTGGTCAGACTTAGAACTAGCATTAGGTGAATATACTAAAGAATTTAAAGGTATTGAAGATTTTGATGCGGTAATGGAAGATATTATCTTGTCCTTATCTAAGTATCTGAAAGATATACAATCTAACTTCAACAAATCCAACATCAAAAGTGAGAAATTTTTTCGCGATTTGGACTCTCCTGAAAACTATTTGACTCTTGAACACAAGAAACAAATAATCGAATTTAAAGGTAAATTTCAAAATAGCTCTTGGACTACAAGTATTGTCTCATTTAACTATACAAATATTGTTGAACAAATTTTAGAAGATACTAAAGGCTCCGATATAGGAAGTCATCAACTTTCAAACCAAAAACTAAGACATATTTTAAATAAACGTATACAACATATCCACGGGTACGTAGATAACAAAATGATTTTAGGAGTGAATGATCTAACTCAAGTCGCTAATAGTGAACTGCATGAAAATTTAGATATTCAAGAATCAATTGTGAAATCAAAATGTAATGAAGCAAATGGTGATGACTCTATTCTCAATTTTAAAAATAAAATTGAGAAGGCAGATTTAATCTGCGCTTTTGGATTATCTTTTGGAGATTCTGATAAAATTTGGTGGGAAAAAAATTGGTGAAAGGTTAGAAAGCAGTAATAGTCATATGATTATTTTTGATAGAAATAAACATATAGACAATACACTATCTTATAAGAATAACCGGCTTAGAAGAAATATTAGAAATCATTTTCTAAATCAAACAAAATTACCTGAAAGTGTAAAAAAAATACTATAAGTAGTAGAATTTACGTTGGTGTAAATACAGATATGTTCCAAAAAAATTGTACCTAAGCCTGAAGATATTGAAGTGGCTAAAAAAAATTTGGTAATGCGAAAATTGGCTTAGTGTTGTAGATTACGCCCAAACAGAAAAGTTACTAAGGAAAAAGAACGATGCCCTAACACGGTCGTTTAGCCCCGACTGTAGCGGTATCCTGCTGACGACGATGGCGATGCGGTCTGTGACTGAGCGTAGTATCGAGACAACAGGAATGCGGTCAGACACGATAGACTGCACGCCAGCGGCAAAGCAAATACAAGCGGTAGGCGGGATTGGCTACTGTTATAATGAAAACATACAGACAGAATAAAACGACGGAGGTCATGTGCAATATACGGCAATCATCAAAGACGGTGGTTTGTTTATCCCAAACATATTTTCAGACCTAAACGATGGTGACTCGCATATCGTACAAGTCGAGGTTGATATTGCAGCGGTGCGTCAGCAGTTAGTTGTGAATGAAGCACCAAAGACAACGGTCACCAAAAAAAGCGCGGCAAAAGCAGCCAAAAAGCCAGCATCAAGAGCGGCTAAAAAAAGACTCAAAAGTAGTAGAAGAGTCGGATGTAAGTACCCTGCGCAAAAGCGCGCTTGATGAATTAGAAGCGCTCGATGATAGTGAGCTGAGCGAGATATTCAAAGCCTATATGAACGATGGGCAAGAGTCGTCACAGATATCACTAGAGAACCTCTAAGCTAAAACGCTATAATCCAAAAACGTGTCATAGTATCAGATCAAAACCAGTCAAACCCCTATAAATTAATAACCGTATCAATTATAAAGGCAGTCCCATGACTTACTCGATTTTTTCTCAAACGCCAAACAATGCGCTAAAAGAGCCGATGTTCTTTGGTCAGCCCGTCAACGTGGCGCGCTATGACCAACAAAAACATCCTATCTTTGAGCAATTGATTGAAAAGCAGCTATCGTTCTTTTGGCGTCCAGAAGAAGTCGATGTATCACGCGATCGTATCGACTTTAGCAATCTGTCCTCGCATGAGCAGCACATATTTTTGAGCAACCTCAAATACCAGACCCTACTCGACTCTATCCAAGGTCGTAGTCCAAACGTGGTGCTACTGCCGCTGGTGTCTATCCCTGAGCTTGAGACGTGGATCGAGACATGGTCGTTCTCTGAGACTATTCACTCACGCAGCTATACGCATATCATTCGTAATATCGTCAATGACCCAAATATTATCTTTGATGACATTATGCAAAACGAGCATATCTTAGGCCGTGCCTCTGATATCGCTCAGTACTATGATGAGCTGTACCGCAACTCACAGCTATATAGCTTGTACGGTCCAGGTACGCACAATATCAATGGTGAGCAAGTGACCGTTGATTTGAGATCACTGAAAAAGCAGATGTACCTATGCATCATGGCGGTCAACGTCCTAGAAGCCATTCGTTTCTATGTATCGTTTGCTTGCTCGTTTGCGTTTGCTGAGCGTAATTGATGGAAGGTAATGCCAAAATCATCAAGCTCATCGCACGTGATGAAGCGCTGCATCTGACGGGTACACAGCACATGCTAAACCTCATGCGCAACGGTCGTGACGATCCTGAGATGGTCGAGATTGCCGCAGAGTGCTATGAAGAAAGCATTGAGATTTTCCGCAAGGCTGCTGAGCAAGAAAAAGAATGGGCAGGTTATCTGTTCAAAGATGGCTCGATGATTGGTCTAAACAAAGACATTCTGTGCCAATATATCGAATACATCACTAACTTGCGTATGGAAACCGTCGGCTTGCCAGCGGCGTTCCCGAACTCAAAGTCAAACCCAATCCCGTGGATCAACACGTGGTTGTCCTCTGACAATGTGCAGGTAGCACCGCAAGAGACTGAGATTAGCTCGTACTTGGTTGGTCAGATTGACTCTGACTTGTCAGACAGTGATTTTGACGACTTTGAATTATAAGAGCTGAGTTGTAAAAGCTTTGAGATATAAAAATCTGAACTATAAGAGCTTTGAGCTAGAAAGACTTTGAATGATAAAGGCTTGAGCGGTAAAGATTTGAAGCTATAAAATTTCTGCCGCTATAATCGTCTTATGGGTTAATAGTAGGGATAGCAATAGCACAGACATATCCCAATAGGATTAACGATGACTTGGGTAATGACCAGTAAAAAGCAGTTCTATCTACACGATGACGAGAGTCTGCTAGATGGACTGCTACGCACCGGACACGAGGTAAACTATCAATGCCGCGAAGGCTACTGTGGTAGTTGCCGAGTCAAACGTATTGCTAGCTCGCATACGGTCGACTATCCATTTGACCCACTGGCGATGATTGAAGAAGATGAAATCCTGCCCTGCTGTTGCCGTGTGCAAGGCGTTATCTATATCAATCATGACCCTATTGAGAAGTTATAGCAACGTTATATATAGATAAAGATAGCCTTTAAAATTCAGAAAAACTAGCCCCAACAAAAAGCGCGCTCCTTTAAATAAGGAGCGCGCTTTTTTATGTTATTAGCTAAATAAAAGTGCTGACTCATATATACATTATGAGTCAGCACATAGTGGTAAGAATAACTACAACTTACTGCGACGCGGCATCTTGTTCAAACAGTTTCATCAGCTCTTCGCGCATACGATCACGCTCTGCCTTTGACATCATTGGCGTTTCTTCATCGCTTGAATGTTTGGCTGCTCCATTCCACCCATGCTCTCATTTTGCAGTAAGACAGGACGCTCAAGTGGCTCTTGTGCTGGACGTTCTTCTAGCGTGATTTTTACTTGGGCGTTTTTACCTTGACGCAATATCTGCGCATCCAGTTCAGTATTTGGTGGCTTACGGGCAACATACTGAATCAAGGTATTGGCATCTGTCATCTCGACATCGTCGATGGTTAGGACGATATCACCGACACGTAGACCACTTTTTGCCGCTGGACTGTTATCAATGACGTTTAGTACTTCTACGCCTGTTGATGTCTCTAACTGTGTTGGGTCACGTAACTGTGACTGAATCTCGATACCCAACCAGCCACGACTGACACGGCCGTCTTTGATCAAGGCATTCATCACTTGCTCAACCAGTGCCGTTGGAATCGCAAAGCCAATACCCATCGAGCCACCAGAGCGCGAGAATATGACGGTGTTGATACCGACTAGCTCGCCATGAGCATCGACCAGTGCGCCGCCTGAGTTACCGGGATTGATCGCCGCATCGGTCTGGATAAAGTCTTCAAACTTATTGACGCCCAGTCCAGTACGACCAGTCGCTGAGATAATCCCCTGCGTCACTGTCTGACCCACACCAAATGGATTACCAATCGCTAGCGCCAAATCACCCACACGAATCGGGTCTTCGCGGAAGCCGAGTGGTGTCAGCCCTGTCATATCAACCTTGATCACAGCTAAGTCACTGTCAGGATCTGTACCGATAATTCTGGCACGACTCTTACGACCATCATTAAACGCGACTGTGATTTCATCAGCTTTTTCGATCACGTGGGCATTGGTCACGATATAGCCATCTTCTGATACGATTACACCTGAGCCTAAATTGGTATTACCCTGCTCTTGTGATGGGCCACCATGATATTCAAAAAAATCGGCGCAGTACGGGATCATCCATATAAGGATGTTCGGTCATCGTTTGCGTCGTATAGATATTGACTACAGACTGCGACGCACGCGCCACTGCATTATGATAAGAAGAGATAGGCGCTGGCGTGTCCGACACTGGCTCTGCTGCTTGCTGCTCCGCAGGCGGGGTTCTCGGCGGCTCCCATGTGGCCTCTGACGTCGACTTCATACTCGTGAACAACCAGATAAACGCTGCCAACACTAGCAGCAATAAGACCCAAGGTAACCATTTTAATAAAGACGCCTTGTTATTGGTGTTCCGGGATGACGACATATAAAACCTCTATAAATTTATTGCAAACAGACAGTGAAAAACGATGTGAGATAATGGCGACCGCTTAGCTAGTGTTTACCCATTCATCAGATGGTCAAATGCTATACAGCTAGGCAGACTCACGTATATAAATTATAACCGCAATACCAGTAAATAGTAACGTATCGTGTACCATTTCAGTTATCCAGCTTGCCTGCTTGCTTACAACGGCATGTTAAAATAGCTTTTACGATGCTCGACACTTCAACATTTCGAGAATTGAACATAAAGCGAGAAATCCAAAACCAAACACTCTCAAACATGACAGGTAATACATAATTTTTGCTTAGTTAATCTACAGCACCTTACGACATACATTTTATTGATGACAGGAAAACATAATGACTGCAAATCATACGACAGCTGAATCCAATACTCAAAGCATTAGCGCTCAGGCATTGACACAGTTCTGTGACGACTACTTATCTACCAGCGCGTTTAAAGACTATGCGCCAAATGGTCTACAAATCGATGGTGGACGCCCGATTCAACGTATCGTCACTGGTGTCACGGCTTGTGAAGCCTTGATAGATGCTGCCATCGCTGACAATGCCGATGCGATTATGGTACATCATGGATACTTCTGGAAAGGCGAACCTGCTACGCTCACTGATGAAAGGTCGACGCGTGCGCAAGCTGATGCAACACGGTATTTCTATGATTGGCTATCATCTACCGCTTGATGCACACCCAATCTCTGGCAACAACGCAAAACTTGCTGACATGCTCGGCATGACGATTACTGGTGCGCTCTATCCTACCGAATCCCATCCTGTGGGCAATATCGCTACTTGCACACCGCAAAGTGCTGACGATCTCATTTCAACCATTACTCAAGCCTTAGGTCGCGCGCCATTACATATCTCAGCTGAGTATCATACAGACGCTTCTGCTCAGACAAATGGCAGGCTGATCGAACGTGTGGGTATATGTACAGGCGGTGCGCAAGACATGATTGAGCAAGCGGCTAGCATGGGCTGTGATGCGTTTATCTCTGGTGAGATATCTGAGCGTACCACACATAGCGCGCGCGAGCTTGGGATTGACTATTTTGCTTGTGGTCATCATGCAACGGAGCGTGGCGGTATTCAGGCGTTAGGAGAGATAGTCGCTCAAAAATTTGGTCTGCCAGTTACTTTAATCGATATCGAAAATCCAGCATAAACTAACCACTTAAAAAGCCATTTTAAACGGTTGTCATTGATAGAGAAAAACTTATAAAGGAAATGATAATTTAAAAGCCAAACTAGACTTGCTAATGCTATAGTCACACCATAAGCATAAAGTCTAGTTTGACTACTATTTAAACTTTGTTATTCTATTTTTGATTATTATGTACCAAATATCTGGAAAATTAACCGTTTATATCTTAATTGTTAAGTTTTATCGCTTTTTTTCTTAACTCCACTTGAATAATGCAATTAGTAACCGCATATTACTACTCGTAAGAAAGAACGTTTTGTCATGAAACTTCCCATTATTACAGCTTCCGGTTATGGCACTAAAATAATGCTGGTAGTTGTTTAAGACTTTATCATGCTATATCAGTGATGAGGTTTTAAACCGCTACCCATTGAAATACTATGTTTGCACTATATATGTTAGCGGCATGGTATTTTTTTATTTTTGGTGTCGCGATGACGTTATGACCTAGCCAGTTTGATAGACAGCTATAAACTATCAATTTTGGTTATTTTGCTTACCCTCATTGCTGGACAAACAACTTTAGTAGCCAGCTATCCTATTACTAGTAACTTAATATTAGTGATTCAAAGTATAGCCAGCCATCAAAGTTAGCATAGTTAAAACAGATGAATGTATTTGCCTCATTGGCAAAACCTTACATCAATGTTTCAAGCTATGTCTTTGTCTCAATAACTTAATCATGACCTTACCTATGTTTGATATATAGTTGTTTGGCCACTAGCCATATTTAGTTATCGATGAAGGAATCATCTGATTTATATCCTTCGCGTCGTTGTGCGTTCAGTATTTTAAACCAGTACTTATAAACACTGTTTAGAACGCTTTTATGACATATCGATAGCTGGCTGACGACAAACTATCCCACTAACTCTTAGAGAGAGTACGCTAGTGGCGCTATAGTCAAACAAGATAGAGCGGCATTTATCCTATTAAAAATGCCACTCTATTTAAGATACGATATCGATATATGTCAATATTATGCACATATATTTATACGTGTTTTTGCGGTAAGAAGGATGGCTAAAATCAGGAGACATCCATGCAGCGTATTACTTATCGTGTAAAAGTATCTGCGCAAGGGGCCAGACGCCGTATTTCTTATTTACTGCGTCCATCTAAACGCCTACTGAACACCAAAAGTAACATCGTTTCATCCGTTACCCCTATTGCGTCTAATCATTTTGCCAGAACCAAGAAGCTGGCACAAATCTCTAGTATCGCTCTACTCTCGTTGCCTGCTGAGAGCCTGACGACCATGAACACATCGGTACCAGCCTATGACAATGTCATGCTGGAGAACACCTTGACCATTGCTGCAGTACCAGGCGATAGCACTTATTTTGCTACCGATGGCTTCCAACATGGTTTTGGTTTTGATCTGGTGCGCACTTACGCTGACGAGCTCGGGGTCGATATCAATCTAAAAGCCTACGCCAGTGAAGAAGCCGCGCTAAAAGCACTAAGAACCGGCAACGCTGACATGGCATTGACTACGGCTAGCACCAAGCTGAAAAGCCAGCTAAATTTATCGTCTATCAATGTCAGCTGTGGTTATGATTCTAGTCTGACTAAGAACGGACTACACCCTAAGGTAAGTTGGACATTTAGCTCATCCAATGATCCACTATCAAGAAAGGCTAGTTACTTTTTGTGCGATAGTATTAAGCTACAAAACACACAAAAACTTGCTGCGTTCTACAATCAAAACTTGCTTAAAGATGCCTATAGTCAGGATCACTTCCAGAGAACGTTGACAGAAAAGTTACCGGACTATCAGTCTTCGTTTGAAGAGCAAGCACGTAATTACAATCACGATTGGGAACTGCTGGTCGCGATGGGTTATCAAGAGTCACACCTTGATGCCAATGCTGTGTCGCCGACTGGCGTACGCGGGTTAATGATGCTGACCAATAACACTGCAAAGCGATGGCGTCTCAGACCGTGTCGATCCTTACCAAAGCATTGGTGGCGGTGCACGCTATCTAGAGCAAGTGAAAGCAGATTTCTCTGATGTGCCAAAAACTGACCGTATCTGGTTTGCCCTTGCAGGTTATAACATGGGTCCCAATGCGGTAAAAAGAATCCAGCGCGAACTGCGAGCTCAAGGTATCGATGATAAGAGCTGGGCGAACGTCTATGCTTATTTAGCAGATAATAGAGCGTCGAATAGCCGCTATGGTCAAGCCATGCATTATGTCAGTAATATCCGAAGCTATCTTGAGACTATTAAAACTCAGACGGTCTAATTTGTAGCTATTACTAGACGGTTTGTAAGCTAACTTCTAACAGTAAGTCATTTTTATTGAATAAAAAAGCTGCTCTTATAAAGAGCAGCTTTTTTGTGCGATACGATTCATAGTTAATATTGATGACGCCTCGTTTACACGGCATTCATTAATATTTTATTCATTAACGATTTGGAACAGTTAGACGCTGACCACGCTGCAACATCGTATCAGCGGCGATATTATTCATATCAGCCAGCTCTTGTGTTGAGACACCATATTTACGTGCTAGACCAATCAAGCTATCACCCGAGCCAACCGTAT
Source organism: Psychrobacter sp. JCM 18901 (assembly GCF_000586435.1). Classification (GTDB taxonomy): domain Bacteria; phylum Pseudomonadota; class Gammaproteobacteria; order Pseudomonadales; family Moraxellaceae; genus Psychrobacter. The sequence goes on along the minus strand of NZ_BAWH01000001.1, from coordinate 394,479 downwards.
AGCTTACCGTTGCTTTTGGTACTTTAAGCGTTTGGCCGCGCTGTAGCTGAGCATTGGTCGCTAGATCATTGGTCGCTGCCAAGTCCTCTACTGAGATGCCAAACTGACGTGCTAGAGCAATTAGGCCATCGCCAGATTTAACTTTGTAGCTTTCAGTGTTACCTAATTTCGTACCACTGCTTACTGAGCTACTACTGCTGCTAGCAGAGCTGCTGCTTTGGCTGCTACTAGATGCACTTGCCACACTGCCGCTAGCAGGGATGGTAATAGTACGGCCCAGTATCAGATTCGAATTGGTATTCAAGTTATTCGCTGATGCCAAATCACTTAAGCCAATATTGTAACGTTTAGCGACACCCGTTAATGTATCACCTGATTTTACTTTGTAGCTGACCGCTTTGTCATTCAACTGACGGTCGACCAACTCTTTAGTAGCAGGAACTTTAATCGTTTGACCACGTTGCAAGCGAGCCTTTGCATCGAAATTGCTGTTTACCGCCGCCAGTTCCGTTGCACTCACTCCGATGCTGTTCGCAATACCAATCAGCGTATCACCTGATTTTACTTTGTAATTGGTGGTCGCGACCGAGCTTGAGCTGTTACTACTGCTAGCACTTGTCGTGCTTGCAGCATCGAAATCAACACTGGCTGGCACTTTAAGTGTCTGACCAACATATAGCGAACTTGTGCTGTTGATACCGTTGAGACTGGCTAAAGTATCTGTCGACACATTGAATTGACGTGCCAATGCAATTAATCCGTCCCCTGCTTTTACTTTATAGTTTTTGGTCGCAGTGCTTGATTTACTCGGCTTGGTAGAAGGCGCTGCAGGTGTCGTCGCAGGTGTAGTCACTTTACCCGGTATGAGCCATAGTTTCTGACCTCTGAGCAGATCAGCACGGCTGCTCAGGTTGTTATAGCTGGCTAGCTGAGTGACCGATAAGCCAAAACGATTAGCCGTACCGATAAGCGTATCACCGCCTTGTACGACGTAACTGTCAGGCTGACTAGCGGCGGCGTTATTAGCAGTACTCAATGGCTCGATAGTCTTGGCATTATATAGATATAACGTACTGCCAGAGAGCAAATTGGCACTGGCATCTATCTGGTTCCATTCTGCGATATCACGCCAGCTAACCCCTGCTCGACTCGCAATGTTCGAGAGCGTATCGCCACGTTTGACCGTATAAGTGGTACGAGTGCCTTGAGGTTTTGGCTTACTTACCGAGGTTTTAGCAAAGCTAAGTTTCTTCTCTGCACCACTCGCTTCTAAGATAGACTGCTGTGTTTGTACGGCTGATAGATTAATGTTGCCATCAGCATTGATAACATTGGTCTCAGAGGTATTTCTCCGGATTTGATTGGCGATGAAATCACGCTCTTCTTTGCTAAGCGGTGGCTCTTGGACAATCGTATTGTTCTGAGTAATCTGAGCTGAGGTAGTCGGTAGACTGTTACTGCTCTTAAGCTCAGCATTGATTTTGTTAGTCTCTGCTGTGGTCAGTGGTGGCTCAGTACGAGCTGAAGAATTGCCACTGTATACCGAGCTGCTAGTTGGCGTCGCAGATGGTGAGATATAGCTGGTAGTCTGCTGAGGTACACTTGCGCTAGCGGCATAATCAGCCAATGCACTACCAGTAGACGGTAGTGATGAGGCAGTATAGGGTTTGTTATTATAGCTTGGCGTAGTCGCTGTCGTGCTTGAGCTACCTGCGTTGTTTGAGGCGAGTACATTGCCTGTACCGTTACCTCTGAGCCACTTAATTTGGCATCAGCATTGAGGCTGACGTCGTTAGGAATGATGACACGCTGTGGACCTGAAGAATCAACGCGGCCTGATGTCAGTGCAGTGTTTAGACGCTCTAGCTCATCATAGCTGACTCCAGTTAACTGCGATACTTCTGCCAAGCTCACACCATAGTTAACTGGTACACTACGGAAATGCTGACGGTTAGCGATAGCTGGTAGATACACACCATACTGCTCAGGCTTAGCGACGATTTCGGCTACAGCTAAGAAACGCGGCACATAGTTCATCGTTTCAGTCGGTAATTGAAGTGACCAGTAATCTGTTGGCAGTCCGCGCGCTGCGTTGGCATCAATTGCTTTTTGTACACGGCCAGGTCCAGCGTTATAAGCAGCCAATGCTAGCTCCCAACTACCAAACTGGTTGTGCAGTGCTGTCAAGAAGTCATAGGCAGCACGTGTCGATTCGATCACATCGCGACGACCATCATAAGTGCTGCTTTGGTTCAAGCCATAGATACGGCCTGTACTTGGAATAAACTGCCATAAGCCGCAGCTGCCGCACTACTCGTACCACTTGGATCGTAAGAGCTTTCGATAACTGGTAACAAGGCAAGCTCTGTTGGAATATTGCGACGCTCTGCCTCTCGTACCGTATGATAGATATAACGACTGGCACGTGCAGTTAGGCGATTGAGATAATCCTGTCTACTAGTAAACCAGCTTTTTTTGACCTTCAATGCGCTGATTATAGATTGGCTTACCACCATTCATGCGGTAGCCTGCGCGTAGACGATTCCACAAATCACCATATTGCTGAATAGCAAGCTGGTTACCTTCTACCATGGTCATGTCAGTAGCTTCTAACAAGTCAGCCAACTCATCCAAACTCTCTGCATCCAAAAACGCAGTTGAGTAGTCTGCACTACCTGTATTAGCCCCTTGACTGGCAGGACTTTTGGTAATGACAGATGAGCTATTGGTCGCACCTTTGTTTTTTTACCGCTGATGTATTGCTACACGCACTAATCAGTAAAGTGGATACCGCAAGCGTCAATGGCAACGCAATAAATGAGCGAGAGTGTGATAGCACAGTAGACATGATATTGGAGGTTTCCTAACGACAGAAATTAATAAGATAAAGTTGATAGATAGTATAGTATGCAATGTAAAGCAAAGACTAGCCTAATATAAAAGATAATAATAGACGCTCAAGTAGCCTATAAAACTAAGTAATGACTATTATTAGCCAACTAAGACTTTTTATAGATTGAAATCGCAGCTAGCTCAATCAGCTATTGCTCATATGGCCTATTGTATTTTGAATCTTGCTTGGTCAATAGCGACTTAATTAATAGCCACCTGAGACACGGCACGTAAGAGCACTGCATTACCAGTAGATAAAGTCAAGGTCACACGAGATGTGGTAACAAATGATACTTGCTGACCATTTTTTTACCCAGCTCTCATTGGTCGTCACGTTGGCTTTGGCTTGTGAACCAGTAATTACCACATTGTCTACCGAAATATCATAGCGATAATTAGACGTATCATTCCAGCTGTTTTGAAGCAACTTTAAGTACGCATCTTTATCTAAACTGGTAGACTTTCCCTTTCTAGATAAAGAAATAAGCGCGTCGTCCGATACTAGGCGCGATACCTGATTGATACTTTGGCTATTCGCTGATGCTTTCATTGCGGCGGCATAGTTCTGTACCAAATCTTCGGTCATAGTTGCCGCTTGTGCATTGATACTGATGGTGCTGGCTACTGCTACGATTGCAGTGATGCTGGCGCTTTTCACCAATAGAGCTAATAGCCTATTTCCCAATAATTTTTTTCATGATAATCCTTAGCGATATTTTTTTCGTTAGTGTCATATAGTGACGATTAACGCTCTTTTATCATTTATTTTGGCAGTGTGTCTGTATAGATATATCTATATAAGTATACTCATATCATATGCCGAGCCTATCATCGAATTCTCACAGCCATGTGACACCCTGTGTAATTATTGCGAATAAAAACACAGGCTATCAAATCAAATACTCTTAACATTTTATGCTGCAGATTCTAGCTCAAACGGTCAGATGCTTTGTAGCTCTAGCTTGATAGTCAGCCCATAATGAGCTGACCATTGTTAAACCACAATCTTTAGAACCGACAATACTTATGTTTAAGCTATCAACGCTAGAGTGTGGCTTCATGAAGGCATCATTGACTTCGTTAGGACTTAGGTTCGTTGTTACTGTCTTCATATTGCTCATCATCGCTGAGCTTCATACCCAAACGCTCTACCCGTCTGTCCATCATCTGACGTGCCAAGGCCTGCATGTCTTCGACGCGGTCTATCTCATCGACAATTTCAAGACCTAACAATGTCTCAAACACATCTTCTAACGTGACAAGCCCTTTAACTTCACCATATTCGCCGACTGTAATCGCAATATGAATACGATTTTTTAGCATCAACTCTAACAAATCAAACAGCTTCATTTTAGAGAAGACAAAAGTGATGTCTCGTTGAAATTGCGTCAACGGCTTATGCATAGCATGGTTAACTTTAGCCAACAGCATGTCCGTTTTTAGGACAAAGCCTGTAATGTTATCCAAATCACCATCATAGATTGGCAAGCGAGAAAATGTCAGCTTCGGACGATCAACCAATAGCTCAGCGACGGTTTTATTCTCTTCGAATGCAAGCATCACTGACCGCGGGGTCATGATGTCTTCGACTTTAATCGCGCCAAACGCGAGCAAGTTACGAATGATACGCGATTCAAGTGGATCAATTTGTCCCGACTCTTCACCGATACTAGCAAGAGCAGCAAACTCACGGCGGCTAAATGTTTGCGGCTCTTTACCGCGTACTAATAGTTTCGTCAGACGCTCTGAGAACCAGATTAATGGATACAAGAGCATGATGATGCCGCGAACGAAGTAAGCAACCAGACCACTTAGTTGACGCCAGTAAACTGTACCCAAAGTTTTTGGGATAATCTCAGACAAGAATAAGATAGCAAGCGTCATGAGGGCAGAAAACAGACCAAACCACGCACTACCAAAGACGATCGTAGCCTGTGCACCCGCACCGATAGAGCCAAGTGTATGGGCAACGGTATTTAACGTTAAAATAGCGGCTAGTGACTGGTCGATATTGTCCACTTTCAGGCTTTTAAGCATTTCTGCTTTTTTTGGGACTGGTTTCTTGTACATCCGCAATAAACGATGGCGTCATGCTCAGCAAAACAGACTCTGCTAATGAACAGACAAAAGAAACACCAATAGCGAGTAAGACAAAAAAATATCAACAGAGAAACGCTAAGCGCAGTTGGTGCTGCCGCCTCGCTAGATGTTGATACAGCACCAGCTGCCCACACTGCCTGCGGTAGCATAAGAATTGCTAATGCAGATAGTGCTGAAAAAGAAGTATAACCAAATCGAGAACTAGTAGTCATTCTCGGGGGAGGTTCTGCAGATGCGTCTTTACGATGAGCGCGCGGACGACATAAACGAGGTACAAACATAAAAGTGGTGAACAAGTTAGGTAACCTAAAAAGAGTAAAAGGAAGATAATGTCATGAGTAATTTATATCGATTTTCAGATTACTATTAATAAAGCAATAGAATGAATCTGTCTATTGTATAAATAGTTACTCAAAGCTGATTTAGCTGATTTAATCGCTATTTCAAAGCCATACTACGCTTTAAAAATCCGTAATATGGTTCAAGATATAGCATACTAAATACAGGCAATCATTGCCATTTGATAGTAGCATTGATGATACCATTTCACAATAAGTCACCATTTTTAAGTTTTTGTTTTTTGATGACTTTTATTACCCTACTATTAACGGTTGTATGACGACATCTTTACTAGCCAATTCATGACAGCTATTTAGCCTGAGGCTTTATATGGATTATCTGAATATAGTAAAATCATTGTTGTCCTATTCGTTGGCTGATAGTATGCCTTGCGCTAAGAAAAACACACTCAGCCTATGATTAACAGTTACCAAGTCTGGGATTTTTTTTGTTACTATGCGTCTAATTTTATTATTGTCTATGACTTACTGAGAGATATTATGAGCTTATTTATTCAAGCTGCCCATGCTGCACCAGAGACTGCAGGTGCTGCAGGTCTATTCGGTCAGATTTTACTGCCTGTTGCGTTTTTTGCGATTTTTTACTTCTTGGTCATTCGCCCGCAGTCTAAGCGCACCAAAGAGCACCGTGCCATGGTTAACGCATTAACCGTGGGTAGTGAAATTATTTTCGCTGGTGGTTTAATGGGTCGTATCAAAGCAATCGAAGGCGATTATGCCGTTGTGAGCCTAAACAACAATACTGACGTGAAAGTACAACGTGCTTCTGTTATTTCAGTATTGCCTGCTGGCACGATCGAAAGCGTCTAATGAGAATGTTCACTATTTTTTATTAGTGAAAATTTATTAGTGAACATTCAATAGTCGTCGCATTAACGAATGTAATGACTAAAAAATGACCGTATATGATTTACGGTCATTTTTCGCTATTAGCGCAGTAAGGTAAAATTGCTATATAAATTAGGCTTACTGTTTAGATGTCCTATCTTTATCCAATCTAGCCATATGATTTTTGGTGACCAGATAAACAGACATCTGTATTATTTGCTTTACTGTTTTATGCGTTACTATCATCGCGGATGATCGCAATGGTGCATGATGACGGCTGCTGAACATAGCACTCGACCGTTGCTATCGCTAACTTCCCATCTGCTAACTTGTGGCCTACGTCGCCAGTCGTTTATCAACTTAAAGAAGTGATTATGCAATATCCCGCTTGGAAATACTTACTAATTGCCGTCGTGCTACTCGTTGCCGGTCTATATGCTGCCCCCAACCTTTACCCTGACGAGCCTGCTGTGCAGATTACGAGCGCAGCAGCAGGAACTCAGCTATCTGAAGGCATCTTAACCGAGTCTCAAAGCTTACTCGAAGAGGCAGGTCTAGATAACCACGATGGTACGTTTGAGGGCAACAGCGCGCTGGTACGCTCAATAACCCAGTCGATCAGCTAAAAGCGCAAGAAGTGCTACGTCAAAACTTGGGCGAAGACTATGTCGTTGCCCTTAACCTAGCACAAACTACCCCGCAGTGGCTACGCGATATCGGTGCAAGACCGATGAAGCTTGGTCTCGATTTGCGTGGTGGTGTACGCTTTGTACTCGAAGTCGATATGGACAAAGCGCTTGAACAGCGTTTGACCAGCGCCAGTCGTGATATGCGACGTGAGCTACGTGCTGAGCGAGTAGCAATCAAAGGTATCAAAACCGAAGATCGCGGCGTGGTATTGCATTTTGCTGATACTGATACTCGTAACCGTGCCCAAAACGTATTACAAGGCTCAATGAGCAATACGTTTAACTTGCAGTCTTCTATTGATGATCAAGGTCCTGCATTGGTTTTATCGTATAACGATGCGACACTTGACGAAATCAATAGCTACGCGGTCAACCAGAACTTAACGACTTTACGTAACCGTATTGCTGAGTTGGGTGTTACCGAAGCTTTGGTACAGTCGCAAGGTGCTAGCCGTATCGTCGTTGAGCTACCTGGTGTACAAGATACTGCTGAAGCAAAACGTGTGCTTGGTCGTACTGCAAACCTTGAGTTCCGTATGGTGGCAGAAGACGCCGATACCTATACTGGCGGCATACCTCCAGCAGGTACAGAGGCATTCCCATTCGAAACACTTGATGGTCCTCCTGTATTGTTAGATCGTCAAGCGATTGTCACCGGGGACAAAGTAACCAACGCGCAAACTGGCTTGGATGAAAGCGGTCTACCTGAAGTAAGTATTACCTTGGACAGTGCTGGCGGTAAGCTTATGCAGAACGCCACTCGTACAGCGGTTGGTCAACAGATGGCTGTATTGTTCATAGAAAACAAACAAAGAATCACTTACGAAGAAGATCCAGCGACTGGTGAGACGACTGAAGTACGCACACCTTATGCTGAAACCAAAGTCATCAACCGCGCCAACATTCAAGCGGTATTGGGTTCATCATTCCGTATTACTGGTTTAGATAGTAGTGCTGAAGCAGCTGAGCTTGCGCTATTGCTACGCTCGGGCGCACTTGCTGCACCGATGTATTTCGTAGAAGAGCGCACTATTGGTCCATCACTCGGTCAAGAAAACATTGATAAAGGATTGTTCTCTACGCAAGTCGGCTATCTATTAGTCTTCGCGTTTATGATTATCTTCTATCGTCTGTTCGGTGTGATTGCCAACGTTGCGCTAGCCGTTAACGTTATTATTATCATTGCGATTATGTCAATTTTGGGTTCATCACTTACCCTACCGGGTATCGCAGGTATCGTTTTGACCATTGGTATGGCAGTTGATGCAACGTACTGATCTTTGAGCGGATACGAGAAGAGATTGCCAATGGTGTGCGGCCAAAATCAGCCATTGTGGCAGGTTTCGATCGCGCATTTAGCAGTATTTTTGATGCCAACATCACAACCTTATTGGTCGCGTTTATCCTATTTGCGATTGGTACTGGTCCGATTAAAGGCTTTGCGATTACGCTAGCTATTGGTATTGTCAGCTCGCTATTCACCGCTATTTTGGTGACACGTGCACTGGTACAAATTGCTTATGGTAAGCGTAAATCCATCAAAAGTCTGAGCATCGGTTAGGAGAATATTATGGCGATCGATAATAACAACCCTTTAGAACAGCAGAATAATCCTGATCGAAATGGCTCAAACGGTGACACGACCAATGCAAGTACGCGTCGCCGTAACAAACCGCGTCGTGATGGTAAAGGTAGCAATACTAAAACCAATAACCCTACTACCGCAAAGTCAGGTAAAAGCTCTAGTCGTCGCGGTGGTAAAGGTCAAAATGCCGAAGACAGTCAAGCACTGTCTACCGCTGTTGATTCTGACGTAATATCAGGTGACGCCGCTGATGATGCAGCAGCTGTCGCTGAAGGTGGCATCAAGGCAGTTGGCAACCAACGTATCATTCCATTTATGAAGATAGAAAAGCCGATGGCACTACTATCTTTATTTATGGTGATCGGTAGTATCATTGCTATCGCAGTAAACGGTCTGAACTTAGGACTCGACTTTACTGGTGGTGTCTCAGCAGACGTGCGTTATGAGCAGCCTGTTGAGCAAGTTGCTGTTGTACAAGCACTAGCAGACAATGGCTTTGATGATGCGGTTGTACAGTATCTAGGTACGCGTGAAGAGCTATTGGTACGTCTACCGCCTCAGTCTGATAACGTCGATGGACTAAGCGCAAATCTGACGCAAGCATTGGCACTACCTAGCAATACCGCTACGATTAGCAACGTGAATATCATCGGTAGCCAAGTTGGTAATGAGGTTTATCTAAACTCAGTCATGGCATTGGTGTTGGCACTGGTTTGTATGCTTGGCTATGTTGCCCTACGCTTCCAGTTCAAATTGTCTCTAGGTGCTGTACTGTCACTGTTCCATGATGCCGTCGTAACCATCGGTGTATTTGCACTATTCGGTTTCCCATTTGACTTAACAGTCTTGGCTGCGGTATTGGCATTGATTGGTTATTCATTGAACGATACCATCGTTGTCTATGACCGTATTCGTGAAAACTTCCGCCGTGTTCGCGGAATTACGCCAGAACAGACGATTGATTTGTCATTGACCGAAACGCTACGCCGTACGATTATGACCATTTCAACTGTTCTATTGGTCGTACTAGCCATGCTCTTCTTGGGCGGTGATGGATTATACTGGTTCTCAGTAGCTCTGTTTATTGGTTTGCTTGCGGGTACTTACTCATCGACTTATATTGCCAGCTCGATTCCGCTGCGCATGGGTCTGTCGCGTGATGACTTTATCGTAAAAGTAAAACCAGAGTTTGAAGAAGAAATCGTTACTTTCAATGATCCAAAAATGTTTGAGCAAGACAACGTTTAGTAAGGTATATTAGATGGATTGATACGTTGAACTAGCGTGTCATCACATTCTATATAATTACTAAGTGCACAGCTACAATGTTTAAATAAGAGCACCTGACTCATGAATAATGAGTCTAGGTGCTTTTGTCTTTATAGCTATTTTGTCTCTTATATTAAATGTACTGCCTTACGAACTTATTATCATTTAACGAATACATCTCTTTATCGTTCACGTATAAACGAGTCACCCATGTCAGCTAAATCCGAACCTTCTCACGCGATGCCACCTATTGACACAAGCTATAAACGTATTGTCGCGATTGCGCTGCCTGTACTGCTAGCCAATTTGGCCATGCCATTGCAAAGCGTGATTGATACGGCCATTGTAGGCAATATGAATGACACGGCGAAACTTGCTGGTATGGGTCTAGCCATACAACTGCTGTCGCTATTGCTTGTTAGCTTTAACTTTTTGCAGTATGCATCATCTGGGCTTGCTGCGCAGGCATTGGGACAATTAGCTAATAATAGCAATACATCAGCCGTATCAGCGCCTACGCCTTTGCTGTCTATCCTACAGCGCGCGTTACTATTGGCGTTTGTTATTGGAGCAATATTACTACTCGCAAAGCCATGGCTGATTGATTTTGGCTTACAAGCTCTATCAGCCAATCCTGAGAGTGGACGCGCAGCGAAAACCTATTTAGACGTACGTTTTTGGGGCGTGATCGCAGAGCTGATGAACTTTGCATTTATTGGTTGGTTTGCAGGACAAGGTAAGACCCGTTATATGCTTTATCAGCAGGGTTTTATTGCCGTACTTAATATCGTACTGACTCTGTTTTTTGTATTTGCAATGCAGATGGGATTAGCTGGTGTCGCACTAGGAACGACTATTGCATTTTGGTTTGGAATACTGATGGCATTATGGTTGAGCCGCAAACATTTAAAAATATCGTGGCCTGTATTATTCAAAGCGGATCGACAGTATTTTACGACAGAAAAAAATGCTTAGGCTATTTTCTTTAAACAAAGATATCTTTGTACGTACTCTTATCTTAACGCTAAGCTTTGCTTGGATTACTCGCCTATCTGCTCAAAGCGGTGATGTCATACTGGCTGCTAACGCTATCTTATTGCAAGTATTAAGTATATCTGCCTTCGCTCTTGATGGCGTCGCTGTCTCTGCTGAAACGCTGAGTGGGCAAGCCGCAGGGCGACGTGACTGGCCACGTTTTCGTATTATTGTGAAGCGTACAGGCGTAGTTAGTTATGGCCTTGCTATCATGTTGAGCGCCATTTGGTGGCTTTCGATGCTACGTATTTAGGATTGATGACTAATATTGATTCGGTATTTGCCCTCGCCTATGACTACCATTTATATGCCGTATTATTGCCTCTTGTCGGCGTTGGAGCCTATTGGTTGGATGGGATATTTTTCGGCTTGACGGCTGGTAGCGTGATCCGTAATGCGGCGCTGATACTGGCTACTATTTTCTTCCCATTGAGCTGGTTGCTCTATCAACAATGGGATATGACTGGTATTTGGCTTAGCGTGTGGTGTCTATTATTATTGAGACTAGTCATTCTAGGTGGGTTTTTGTACCGTGCCAATCAGACTGGCAGTTATGAAAAACTACAACCTGAAGCTTAGTTAATTTTATATTATGTTTGCTCTATCAATTTTCGATAGAACGTTTTTATTAAGCTCGTTTTTTTACTTTTTAATTTTGCAGCAATACCGTTTGAATCAATAATTTTTATATCGATAGATTTATAAAAATATCATAAGAAAAATTTAGGATGTCATGTGAATACTCATTCAAATGAATTAAGCCATCAACATGAAAACCGCTACCACTGGCTGAGGGCTTTAAAAAAAGCTTGCCAGTTGCTATGGGATATCTGCCTGCCGGTATTGCCTTTGGTGTACTCGCACAGGTAGCAGGTATCCCGATATGGGCAACGATTATGCTCAGTATCGTTCTCTATGCTGGTGCAGCTCAATACGCTTGTCTGCCAATGCTGAGCGCTGGCCTACCGATTGGCAATATCGCCACCAATATTGCCGCGATTAATCTACGCCATGTATTCTATGGCATGCCGTTATTACAGTATCTACCAAAAAAATAAGCTGACCAAGACGTATTGTCTGTTTGCTTTGACTGATGAGACTTTTTCGATCATGACAAGCTTACCAAATGAGTCGCGACGAGCCCTGATACTTCCTATTAGCTTATTTAATCAAAGTTGGTGGGTACTGGCGAGTACGGTTGGCGTAATGATTGGTAGTACGCTCAGTGACTTAGTGCCAAATTTAGATTTTGCTTTGGTTTGTCTGTTTGCGATTCTTGCTTATGAGCAATTTCAAAGTATCAAACGCTACTTCCCTATTGGTATTGCCGTGCTTGGCTTAATCATTGCTTCGCTATTTACCAGTGACTGGTTGCTACTAGTAGCCATCACTATCTGTATGTTGATGATTTTGGTACGTGGGTTTTGGATAGAGCGTCAAAAGACGGGAGACTCTTATGACCAGTAGTTATCTTATTTTTGCTACGCTTGCCATGGCAGCAGTGACCTTTATCACTCGTGCATTGCCAGCACTGATACCTAGAAAGCTACTCGATACACCTTGGCTACATCGATTAAATGAGAGCTTACCGTTGTCCGTGATGGTGCTGCTAATTTTGACTAGCCTTTCCTATCAAGACCTATCGACGACTGTTACTTTATATGACACCGAGTTGCATCTATTAATGGCACAAGTCGGTGCACTTATTTTGGTATTGTTTATCTATCATATCAGCCGTCAGCTTTTGGTCAGTATGGTTGTCGGTATCGCAGCAATCAATGGTTTATTTTGGTTATTTAGCAGTTTTCTAGGCTAAAACTGTTTCGACCATTTATAAAACGCCAGTACTCTTAGCTATATTTTAAACATAAAAAAGCTAGATTCTATTTAGAATCTAGCTTTTTGTTATCTGAAAACAATGGCTTTAACTTAGCTTAAAGCTCTTCTACACCCATCATATCAACTGGGGTATCAGCTACTATTTGTACGCCTTTTTTTACCAGTTTTGGCAGTATCGTTACGCTGCTCTTGCAAGTGATCAAGATACGCTTCATTGATTTGGCCAGTGATGTAGCAGCCGTTAAATACCGCACAATCAAAACCTTCAACTCGGCTATGCTTGGTATCTTTTACTGCGTCGATCAAATCATCCAAATCTTGGAAGATCAAACGATCTGCGCCGATGATATCACGTACTTCTTCAACGCTATTACCCGAAGCAATAAGCTCGCTACGTACTGGCATATCAATGCCGTATACGTTTGGAAATTTTACTGGTGGCGCAGCACTGGCAAAAAACACCTTGTTAGCACCAGCATCTCGTGCCATTTGAATAATTTCATGACAAGTCGTACCACGAACGATAGAATCATCAACCAACAGTACGTTTTTGCCTTTGAACTCTAGTGGCACAGCGCTCAGCTTTTGGCGAACTGATTTTTTACGCTGCTGCTGACCTGGCATAATAAACGTACGACCGATGTAACGGTTTTTCATAAACCCTTCACGGTACTTGACGTTCATTTTTAGCGCCAGCTCCATCGCTGAAGTACGCGACGTGTCTGGAATTGGAATGACCACGTCGATATCATGATCCTCACCCCATTCAGCAAGGATTTTATCTGCCAGTTTTTCACCCATACGTAGGCGTGATTTATAAACTGAGATATTGTCCATAATCGAATCTGGACGAGCAAAGTACACATATTCAAAGATACAAGGCGTGTATTCTTTTTGCTCTACGCACTGATGCGTATGCAGCTTATGGTTTAAATCGATAAAGATTGCTTCGCCTGGTTTTACATCACGAACGATAGTAAAGCCAGAACCTGTCAATGCAACTGATTCAGAGGCAACCATATACTCAGTGCCGCCATTCGGTGCCATACGCTTACCAAAGATAAGTGGACGGATACCGTTTGGATCGCGGAATGCAAGTAAACCATGACCAGTGATCAAAGCGACAACGCCATAAGCACCTTCACAACGTTTATAGACGGCTTTTACTGCTTCAAAAATATCATCAGCCGTTGGATGGGTTTTGCCTAGATTCTGCATCTCATGTGCCAATACGTTTAACAGTACTTCAGAATCTGAGTCAGTATTAAGGTGGCGACGATCTTCGATGTACAAAGATTTGGCCAAACTCTCAGCATTGGTCAAGTTACCATTGTGCGCAAGGGTAATACCATATGGTGAGTTGACATAAAATGGCTGCGCTTCAGCGCTGCTAGAAGTACCAGCTGTCGGGTAACGAACGTGACCAATACCGAACTTACCAACCAGTTTCATCATATGACGATTCATAAATACGTCACGTACCATGCCATTTTCTTTACGTAGATAGAGTCGCCCATCTTGCAAAGTGACAATACCTGCTGCATCTTGCCCGCGATGCTGTAGCATCGTCAAACCGTCATAAAGAATCTGATTGACTGGTTCGTGAGCTGCAACTCCAATGACTCCACACATAATAGCTATATCCTATTTTGACTCATACATTAGTACGACAATAACGGCAAACTTAACGACAGTATATTGCTAAAATCATTCACTGTCGCACGCCGCTAACCTGATGATATTGTAAGAAACTTAACGAGATTTTTCGATAATCTATGTTTGATTATCAATGACACGTGCAAACATTTAGAAGTATAAAAAGAAGTAAAATAATAGACAATTAGATAAAATAATAGGCAATTAAACAATTACGACTGATTGACCTGATCCCAAGCCATGCCTAACACATCTGATACCAACGCCTTGCCCATCGGTGCATATGGCATTAGCTCTGGCGCTAGTACTGAGGTTTGCCACTGCGGCATCTGTACTAGCAATGGCGCACTGACGCTCAGTACAACCAAGACCATCAATACGTTTTTGGCAGCACCCAATACGCCGCCCGCCATTTTGTCCAAGACGCCCAAACGTAAGGTTTTGAGCACGCCTGAGAACACGAAAGCCATCAGATGCATGATTGCTAATATGGCAATCACTACCAATAAAAAGGCCATTGCATCTGTAGTACAGGATTTTGTACGATACCCGTCAATTGGGGCGACACTACTCCTGCCAGCCTAGTAGCAGCGATAAGGCGATAAACCAACCTACCAAGCCTATTGCTGTTTTAATCAGTCCTACTTGAAAGCCGCGCCATAAGCCAATCAAGACAACAATAGCAATCACAATATCTAAACCACTCATGCTCTACGCCTTATTACCTTATTTATTGGATTAACTTTCCATGCATCGTAATAGCCACCGATTGCCTGAATGCAAGACTGCACCAGCCCAGGACCACGATAAATAAGCCCCGTATAGAGCTGTACCATGTCTGCGCCTGCTTCGATTTTTTTTGACGGCTTTGGCACCACTATCGATACCACCCACGCCTATCAAAGCGACTTTACCATCTAACTGATCAGAGAACTGTTGCAAAATCTGGGTACTAATATGACTCACAGGACGACCTGATAGGCCACCCATTTGGTCACCATCACGCAAGTCTTCGACACCTACGCGGCTTAATGTAGTGTTAGTAGCAATCAGACCATCAATCTCAAAGTCTATTAATTGCTGCGAGATATAATCAACTTGTAATGGCTCTAAATCTGGAGCAACCTTAAGCACTAATGGGACATAAAAACCATATTCAGTAGCCAACTGACTGTGACGGTTTTTAATCGTATCCATCAACTGAGTCAGTGCTTCACCACTTTGCAAATCACGTAAGTTTTTGGTATTTGGCGATGAGATGTTGACCGTGATGTATGAGGCGTGCGGATACACACGCTCTAAGCAATACACATAATCATCGGCGGCTTGCTCTACCGGCGTAACGGCATTTTTACCAATATTGATACCGATATTGCCTTTGTATTTACAGCGTTTGACATTGTCGATTAGATAATCAACGCCTTCATTGTTAAAGCCCATACGATTGATAATCGCGTCTGCTTGCTTGATTCTAAACAGCCTTGGCTTGTCGTTGCCTACTTGCGGTCTTGGCGTGACGGTTCCTACCTCTATAAAACCAAATCCTAACTCAGCCAGCGCGTCAATATAATCGCCGTTTTTGTCCAAGCCTGCGGCCAGACCAACTGGGTTAGAGAACTGTAAACCCATACAGTCTGTTGGTTGCATTGACTGACCATACGCCAAGCCTAAAACACGCGCTTTATGCGCTTTATCCAATAAAGATAGTGTCATCTCATGGGCGTGTTCGGGATCCATATTAAACAAAAAAAGGACGAAGTAAGGCATAAGACATAGTGATGGCAGACCCTGCTTGGAAGAAATAGTGAATAAAAAAATGCGAATGAAATCGGGCGCAGCGATTATATCAGCTTAACAGAAATAAGAGCAAAGTTTCAGTCGCTAAATTTCTACATTTAAGCAGTAACCAATACTGATGATTCTCTGCTACATAACGATGAATTGTCGTTTTCTAAGTTAAAGACATAGCACGAAGGTACTCTTAAACATCTACGGTACTGGACGCCCATCAGTCAACGCAATCCAACCACGTATAATACGATATAAATGCCAAATAAAGGTAAAGGTCATAATCAGCAAACCAAGCCCGGCCAATAATATTGAGCCAATAGCAATATTGCCACTATCCGCTAGTACGCTAACGCCAAAGCCGCCTAATGCAAAGGTAATCAAAATAATGCCAATGACGAACCAAACGATACTGTACCAGAAGGTCTTAATTTGCCAGTCAAAATGCGTGGCCAACCATGACCCACTAGCATCATGGCGCTTAGCATAGTTCATGACAATCGGCACAATCCACAACAGACCTGCAGTAAAGTAGCTGATCACATATAAGAAATAAGTGATGTGATTATAAGTAATTAACGAACGGCGCTTATCGTTGCTCATACTGTCCCGCATTATGTGAGGTTTTCCTTACTGGTAATATTTTTATTCAATAGTCATATGATTAACTATTTAATGGAGCCAGATAAATGGCTTTTCAATGATACCAACGATAAAGCAGTATTCTGCTGTCTAATATCGAGTGTCGAGTAAAAAGCACACAGTGATATAAGTATCTAAAATATTTATCACAAAATGATGCGTTTTAAGAAGTGACCGTTGCTTGTACCTGAATAGATTTATTGGTCAGGTCTTGCTGCATAGATAGCTGTGTAAATTGCCAGCCTTGCTGTTCAAGCTTACCCAGTGCAGTGCTGACAACCGCTTGACTAGGATGCGTAAAGCTCAGTTGCACTGCATCACCAGTCGCAACCACCTGAGCATCTGCTATACCTGAGTTATTGAGCAGAGCATTGATACGACTAGCGGGTGGCATATCAGACTCTCCAGTAGCGTTATTCCCAGTATTCAATGCACTACTATCAATATTACCTGCTTGAGCACGCAACCAAAAATAATCCGCCACCTGCTCCTGATAGTCGTTTTTACTATCGCTCGCTGCTTGATGAACGCTATAGCCACCATAGCCGCCAATAAACAACAGCAGAAATACAGACAATATAGCTAATGCTAGCTGATCACGGGGAGGCAATGTTTGCCAGCGCGTCATTAGTACATTTTGATAATTGTTCATACGCTCTGAGAATACTTGAGCCTTAGTACTGGTTGCAGAAATAGCTGCATTACGTTTGGTACGGCGTTGTAATCGTTTCATGTTTTGACCTTTATTACCAATACCTTGATGAGTTACGACGCTGCCGCATTATTTGCCATGTCGCTGCTTTCTACAATATTATTTTCTACTACGTTGACAGTGACTTGACCACTAAACTGACCTTGCTCATTACTATTCACTTGCGCAAGTTTGGCATTTAAGCCTTGTGCTACCAGTGTGCTCGTAAATTTATCAAGGCTACCGCGATCTGGAGCAATCAAGGTAAAACTGAGCGCCGATGGTTGCATTACTAATGATTGTGCATGCAATGATGACTGTTTAATCAATGGTGATATGCGTGACAGTGCGGCCATATGTGATGCAGGCGCTTGGCTATCGCTACGCAGTTTTGGTTGCAGCTGTACTTGCAGTTTGGTGCGCGTACTCAGTGGCTCATCGGCGAACCAAGACTGATACTGTGCCGCAATTGCAGTCTTGGTTGCTGCGGTCGCTTCATTATACTTGTACCACTGCACACCATCGGTTGCCATTTGCAGTACTAACGCTGATAGCGCAACCATCATCGCCACTCGCAAATATGGTGATAATTGTGAGTCAGTAGATTTCATAAAGAAATTAAGCGCGTGACGTTCGGGACTGTCAATTGGCTTAGGTACTGTAGGTAGGATCGTCAGTAGCAGCTGATGCTCAGCGATCAGCGCTTTAGTTTGCGCTACTAAATCCATGGACGATGATGAATCTAGTGAGTCGACCGATGCGTCAATAGCTGCCTCAATAGACGGCTGTACCATTACCTCACTCAAATGCGGGAAACGCTCAAACATTAACGGCAAATAGCTGACGGCCATACCCTGACGCAATGATTGGCGCAGCAGCATAGTCTGCGAATCTTGATAAAGGATTACTTGTTGACCTGCGCCCTCTTCTGGCGGTGGCAATAATAAAAAAATCTGGCAGTAACGCTACTATATTCATACCGGCTAGCTGCGCGCTTTGTTGCCAGGACTCAATGTCGTTTTGTACCAGTGCGTACAGTTGCGTCGTATCAACATGGCTCAATTGACGGATGTTCAATTGCTCAATAGGCGTTAATGACGTTTCTTCAAATAAGTACTGCTTGCCACTATTACCAAGCTGTTTAAGCTGAGCAGCATTAAGCGCTGTGTCCACGTGCAATGCATGACTTGAGGGAAAATATAGACAAAGCGTCTTTTGGCTATTGGACTTATAGTTACCATAGATTGTTTGCAGCTGTTGCCAACCATCAACCATTTGCCATTGCTGTACATCTTCGTGCCAGACAGCTAGCGGGCTATGCTGCGCTCGTAACCAAACATGTAACACTAAACGTGTCCTCAATTATTGCTGCGGTTATCAAAATATTGTTAATGATTGATGGGGTTTTTGAAAGAGCTGGACGATTTTATATGATTGATAAAGGGCTGAACTTTGTACCAATACCATTTTAAATCCGTCATATCCAATCAATTCTGCTCTAGCAAATCGTTTCTAAGCAAAATATTAGAAATCTAGTCTAATAAGGCTGATCAGGAACAAAACGATCAACTTCCGTTGCCATGCCAGTCATCACAAACTCCATGTCAAACACTCTGGCTTCTGCTAAAGAGAAAGATTCTGGATAATCTCCTGTCAGCAATCCCGCGATATAAGCGACGATAGACATATGACAAACAACGACCAAACACTCAGCTTCAACATTGGCAATATCTATCAGAGCTTGGCGAGCATCATCTGATGGCGTGATATTGTCCTGCACAGATAAGGCTACTTGCGGCGCTCGCGACTGGAACGCAGATAAAGTTTGCTGTGCTCTCGTATAAGGACTGACCACAAAACGATCTGGGCTATAGTGAGTGGTCACATATTCTGCCGTTTGTGCTGCCTGCTGCTGACCAAAGTCCGTCAGCTGACGCGCGTTATCTGGACGTGTTTCGTCTTCTGCTTGACCATGACGTACTAATATAATTTTCATAACCTTCCTTGGAGCGCTAAGTTCGACTCTCTTGATACTGATTTTTAACGGTGTGTCTTACTTATCAGCATCGCTGTCTTTGCTTTTGGTATTGCTACCAGAGGTTTTCATATGAGCGGTAAGTGCTGCATTGCTATGATCATGCGCCATGACAAACTCAACATCGCTACGGAACCCAGCTTCCATCAGATGTAGCGCAACGCCTAGAGCGGCCTTGTCTTCATAAATGACCGCATAGAGCGCATGGGTAATTGGCATATAGATACCCGCTTTGGTCGCCTTTTCATGTACTTGCTGAATAGTATTTACCCCTTCAGCAGTCTGTCCAAGCTTTTTGACCGCGGCATCAATACTCATACCGCGTCCAAGCATATTACCGATACGATAGTTACGACTTAGCTCTGAGCTACAGGTGGCGTATAAGTCGCCTACCCCTGATAAGCCCAAGAAAGTGAGCGGATTGGCGCCTTCTTTAACACCAAAACGACTCATTTCCGCCAAAGCACGAGTAAGAATCATCGCTTTAGTATTCTCACCTACTTCATAAGCTGCCGCCATACCCATGGCAATTGCGTAGATGTTTTTAAGTGCACCGCCAAGCTCGACGCCGCGTATATCATCACTAGCAAATACTCTAAAAAAAGCACTGTGCAATGCTGCTTGCACGGCATGACGCAACGGTTCCGACTCACTTGCGATAACCGTAGCAGACGGCATATTTTTCATGATTTCTATAGCGAGGTTCGGCCCTGACATAACGCCAAAGTTCACTTCTGGCAACACTTCTTTGATGATATCACTCATCATGGCAAAGGTGTCTTTTTCCATACCTTTGGTCAACGATACAATAGACTGACCGCTGATAAAAGGTGCGATGTTTTTTAGCGTTTCGCGAAAAGCTAAACCTGGCACAGCGATAAAAATAATGTCTTTATCTTTGACGCTTGCCGCCAAATCATGGCTGTATTTCAGTCGATCATCAAGCTTATAGCCTGGTAGATACTTTTTATTGGTCTGTGTTTTTGCCATCGCTTTTACCGTGCGCTTATTACGTACCCACAGCGTGGTATCACAGCCATTACGTGCGGCTAAATTTGCCATTGCCGTACCGAAGCTACCACCACCTAAAAACGCCAAGCGCAGCTTGGTTGGATTGCTATGAATGTCGGCCATATCCTTGGCCACAGCTGATTCAACAGGACTAGGATTTGACTTTTTACGGCCGAGACCTGACTTGGTTGCCCGCTCAAAAATACCTGCAAGCATACCGTTCTGCTTTTCAGACGACTCATTGTCCGTTTCATTATTAGCACTGGTGTTGTTTTTATTACTATTGTTAGGGCTTGTCATGTTCTTTTATCCGTGTTGACTGACGTATTATCAATAGAGTCTATCGTGCTCAACTACTGGCCTTATTATCTTTGAATTACAACTTTGTGCAATTATAATCTTATTAATAGACAGCACTGAGCTACATTACGACTCGAAGCGAACTAGCGGTTCGATATCGATAGGTTTGCGTTTGGACTCATCCTTGGGACTTGTGCCAGTATAAACAAAAGCGGTCACATAATCATCTGCACCCACTCCGAAATACGCTTTTACTGCAGGCTCATTACACAGCAGCCCAGTGCGCCAAACGGTACTAAACCCTTGAGCTTTTAATGCCAAGATTAGATTTTGTACAGCAGCACCTGCACTTAGTATTTGCTCAAAAGGTGGCACTTTTTTTGTGTTCTTGCATTTGAGTCACAGCCGTTATGATCAGCGGCGCTCGCAGCGGCATATTTTGAGTTTTAATGATGGTTTTTTCAGACAATTCTTCGCCATCTTGTAGCGCTTTTGCTTGGGCAGCTTCGAGCAAGGCACGGCCTAATTCATGGCGCGCCTCACCTTGCGTCACGATGAACCGCCACGGACGCAATTTTTTTATGATCTGGCGCAGTTGCCGCACATTCGATGGCAGATTCAATCTGCGCACGCGTCGGTGCTGGCTCATCTAGACTGCCCATGCTGCGTCTTGAGTTGATCCAACCTATCAGCTCATCACTGGTAGAGGAGATATCATTCGCTGCTACGTTCTTAACAGACAGTTTTTTTGCCTTCTATTTCTTGGCTTTCATTATCAGCATTGTCAGTTGTAGTCATTGTTTTATCCTTATTTATTATTATCTATCACTACTTGTCATTTATAATATCTTTTTCTTATTTTCTAACAATTATAAAGCAGTTGAGAGCTACACATAGGCAGTCTCAACTCAGCAATAAACTACGCAACATCTTCGACTCGGTGGTCCATGCGTAGATAGTCCTCTGACTGCATCTCAAGCAGACGTGAGCGAGTACGCTCAATCTCAAACGCCAGCTTCTCTCCTTGATACAAGTCTAGAATCGGCTGCTCTGCCCGTACCAATAGTTTTACACGGCGATCATAAAACTCATCGACAAGATAAATAAAGCGACGCGTTGGATCACGCAAGTCGTCATCTAGCGCTGGTACAGAGTCAACTAAAACGGTGCTAAAGCGTTTGGCAAGCTCAATAAAATCGGCGGCTGATCGCGGTGCCATACAGAGATGACGGAAGTCACAGAATAAGATATCTTCGGTACAAGCGTTGATTTTTACTTCTCGTCCATTGATAGTAATGGGCTCTTTACTAATTTTCTGATTATTCGACAAGCTCGCAAAACGGTTGGCTAACCAATGGTAGTTCGCCTTAGTAAGCGGCGCTTCGTATAACTCAGCTTGTTGCAATACGCGCAGACGATAATCAATTCCCGAGTCAATATTCATTACCGTCGTATGACGCTCAACTTCCGCAATGGCAGGCATAAAACGGTCACGATGTAAGCCATCTTTATACAGTCCAGCTGGCTCAATGTTTGAAGTAGCCACCAAAGTAATACCGCGATTGAACAGCATAGTGAACAAATCGCCCAATATCATGGCATCAGAGACGTTAGAAACAAAAAAACTCATCAAAACAGATGATAACCGCTTCTTTATAAATAATATCAGCGACTTTCTCTAACGGATCACTCTCACCTTGTAGTTTATTAAGCTCTCTATGGACACGCTGCATAAAATGATGAAAATGCAGACGCATCTTGCGCTCGATGGTCAATGAGTCATAAAACATGTCCATCATCCACGTTTTACCGCGGCCGACACCGCCCCACATATAAAGACCCGTCGGCGCGACAGGCTTAGATTTTAAAAAGCCAAAAAAACCTTTCTTTTGCGGTGCGCTATTGATGAGCTGATGGTATATCTCATCAAGATAGCTCATGGCCTGAAATTGCTGCTCATCCCGAGTAAACTCATCTGTACTGACGGCTTTCTCGTAACGTTGCAATGGAGATAAACTCATAATACGACTCATCGTTGGATTAAATAAATATCAAAATAGTAGGATAATTTAGCACAGTGCTGGTGCTACCAAGCAAGCCATGCTAAACCATATCAAAACGGAAACCATCAAGCTGAGCTAGCTATGAATAAACTTAGCTGTCCTGCCCAAAGCTATGCTTGTCTAATAAACCCTTGAGCTCTGATAAGCGACCATGGAAGAAATGACCTGCGCCATCAACCACACTGACTTCAATGCCTAATCGGTCTGCAAATGCCTGCATATTGTCAGGTTCAATCACCTCATCCGCATTACCATAAATCTCAAAAGTTCTATCCGCAGGCAAATTAATATCAGTACTGTCGTTTTTTTCGACTGATGGTGCGATAAGGGCAATTTTCGTTACTTCAAAGTCATCCAGTCCCCATATATGTGCGGCTTCAAGCACTTGCTCAGCCACGCGTGCAGTAACATAGCCACCAAAAGAAAAGCCACCCAGCCATAGCTTTCGAGCATTGGTTTGTTCAGCAATCCATTGTAGCACGGTCATTGCATCGACCACTTCACCTTCCGCATAATCATGCTCGCCTGTCGATTGGCCAACGCCGCGAAAGTTAAAGCGCACCACGTGCATACCATTATCACGGGCAAAGCGATACATGGTGGTGACCACTTTGTTATTCATCGTACCATCAAACAAAGGATTGGGATGGCACAGCAGCGCCACCGTGTCTGTACTTGGGTCATTGGGATTGTCATTTTGCCACAGTGCGTCAACCTCGAGCACGCCAGCAGGAGCAGGAATCAATTGCATAGTATTACTTATTAATAAAAAAATGAATGGCTCAATTATCCTAGATACAATTTATATTTCAAGTGATTTGCTGTGTACGGATGCGACTTGTTTTATTTTTGGTCAATAACGGTTGTCTGCCGTTTTGGAATATTGCTGTTCTTAAGATATTAAATTGATTTATATCTAGGGCAAGGTTCATCGGCAATATACCGGTAATACAGCACACAATAACTGTCTAGACAGGTAATATCTAGATAAGCTACATTCATAAAGCTTTGCCTATAGCTAAGACGTTCTGCTTATATAAATCAGGAATTATTTATGAATACTTTTAATAAAACTGCCAGTTTGACGGCAACGTTAGTGGCTGCACTTGCTTTGAGCGCCTGTCAGAGTACGCCTTCTTCACCCGTGATTCAGCGTGCCAACTCTATCTATGAGACAACAGGTATCGCTGATACCAAGGTCAAAGCACAACAAAACGCAATTGATAGTGCTCAAAAAAACTTGTCGAAGCAAGCAAGTGATTATCGTTGATGACAACGTAAAATATAATGGTATCTTAAACGAGCGTACTGGTCGTATGGTTGGCCAAGTAGGTGCTGTCGTTGGCTCGATATTTGGCACAGGTACACCAGATTTGTCACGTAGCGATGATTATGAATACACCATTAACTTCCGTTGCCAATAAATATCGTCCATATCATATAAATCAGATACAGTGTCAGGATCACTCAGCCTACTCTTTGTAGCACTTTCACTTGCCCTCCTTGTATCTAAATTATCTTGAACCGACTATATCTAGCTAAAAATATCTATCTATTTTTCTCTACACGACAACTTCTTTTAGACGCAAACAGGTTTACGATCTAACCGCCAACATTAAGTGACATACAATCTTTCTCTGATTAAACAGCCAACAAACTGCAATATAGATAATATATCAATCAAAGCTTGTTGGCTTCGCTTTTTGTGCTCTCCTTTTTAAGTTAAACTATCCGCTATCGTATTCAGCACGTCCTCGTTCTTCATATTTTCATTATCTTTGGTCTAATATTATGCGCAAACCCAATCTTTCAAATATTAAACAGGCCAAAGTATTAGTACCTGCCAAAGATTTGGCCACTCTAGAGGCAGAACTCGCTGAGCAGGAGGACCATCTAGAGGATACGGTCCTACGCCTAAGTGATTATTTATCAGCGGTTGAAATGGTTATCAAACAAACTTTTGACCACCGTGTCTGGGTAAAAGCTGAAATTCGTAATCTGTCGAGTAAAGGTGGTCATTACTACTTTGAATTGGCAGAAAAAGATGGTGATGGCAAAGTGGTCGCCAGCTGCCGTGGCAATCTCTGGCGCTTTAAAGCGGCTCGTGTATTAGCTAAATTTGAACGTGCGACTGGTATGCCGCTTGAGCGCGACTTGACCGTACTCCTTAAAGTATCGGCAGGCTTCCATGCCCAGTACGGCTTTTCAATCACGATTGAAGATATCGACCCCAGCTATACGCTAGGCGACTTGGCACGGCAATATGCAGAAATGGTTGACCGCCTAACAGGTGAAGGGTTATTACATCTTAATCAGCAGCTACCCGCTCCTTTTGATATTGAGCATGTACTGGTCATCGCTCCTGAAAAGGCGGCTGGTTTAGGCGATTTTCAAGCAGATGCCGATCGCTTAGCCAGTACAGGTGCGTGTCAGTTCCACTACCATAATTCGACTTTTCAGGGCAATCATGCGCCCGCTGAAATCCGCCAAGCCATCGTTAGCGCCCAGCAGCAGTTTTACGATACTTATCAGCGTCTACCAGACTTACTAGTCATCATTCGCGGCGGCGGTGCGGTTGGTGATTTGGCTTATCTCAATGATTATGAGTTGGCCGCTCTGGTTGCTGAGCAGCTATTCCTGTCTGGGTGGCATCGGTCATGAGCGTGACAAGGTCATCTTAGATGAAGTGGCGCATACTAGCTTTGACACACCCTCAAAGGTGATTGCTGCTATCCATAACCACTTGGCCCAGCTCGTCACTCAGACGCTACAATATCAAGCGCAAATCAAGCAAGCGGCTCAGCGTCAATTGAATACTGCTGAGCAACAAACCGCACGCCAGTTAAGTCAAATACAGTCGCAAACGATTGGGCAGCTCACCGCTCTACGAAAAGACAGTGACTATGCATGGCGCAGTATTCAACAAAGTGCCCAGCGCCAAGTAAAGCAAGCAGTCAGACTGACGGTTGAGCGATATACACAAACGCAAACCTTGGCCCATCAACAGCTCGCAAAAGCCGCTATTAATAGCAGAAGTTATCAAGAGTCAATCATGCAGAACGCGCAGCAGCAAATTGTGCAAGCACAGCGCGATAGCGAACATCTACGTGATATTGTGCTATTACATCGCCCGTCTCGCGTACTCAAGCAAGGCTATACCATGCTAATGGATGCTCAAAACAAGCAAACCCTCACTAGTAGTACCCAACTGTATCTTGAGCAAACCGTCAATATTATTTTAAAAGATGGCAATGCAAAAGCACAGATTATCGATGTCAATATGGATAAAGAAGCGACGAAAAACTCAGACACTCTAAATTAACCAAATAATAATATCTAACGATTATTCACCGACTTACCTTTAAAAATTAGGAAATTTTATGACTACCCCTACTCGCAGACGCAAAAAAAGCCGCCCCAAAAACCTTTAAGGCGGCTTACGATATCTTAAAAACCAATGCGGCTGAACTACAGCAACAGGATGAGCCTGATATTGATAATCTGATGACAACGGTCGAAGAATCTATTGCCGCTTATCGCGTTTGCGAGACTCGTATCAATGCTGTACAGCAAGCACTAGATGCGGCCTTTGCCGAAGAAAAATCTACCAGTAGTGTTGATAGTTAAAAAAACAGCCACTAAATAGCAGCTGATTAGTCAAACCAAGCGCATCAAGCTCATTTGGCAACGCAACAGTTTGATATTCTGTTTACTCTGGTTCGTCAACCTCAAACACTTGACGCAGATAGGCAAGATACGTGTCGTTATTGATCATGGTCTTGCCTGGGCTATCAGACAGCTTAGCGACTGGCTGACCATTGCACTCTACCAACTTGAGCACGATATTAATCGGCGTAATGCCCATATCATTGGTCAGATTGGTGCCGATGCCGAAACTGGTTCTAATGCGACCTTTAAAGTATTGATGCAGCTCCCACGCCTTCTCTAAATCTAACCCATCGCTAAAAGTTAGAATCTTGGTTTTTGGGTCTATCTTTAGCTTCTCATAATGGGCAATTGCCTTATCACCCCAAATATATGGGTCGCCGCTATCATGACGCAGACCGTCGAATAGCTTGGCAAAATACAAATCGAAATCACGTAAGAACGCATCCATTCCAACCACATCTGTCAATGCAATACCCAAGTCGCCACGGTACTCATGCACCCATGCTTCAAGCGCGGCCTTTTGTGAGTCGCGCAGACGCACATCTAATGCCTGAAACGCCTGCATAAACTCGTGCGCCATCGTGCCTATCGGCGTCATTCCTAATTGCTTGGCCAAATACACATTTGATGTACCACCGACTATCTTTGGCTCGGCTTTATGTAACGTTTTCACTACGTGTGCTTGCCAGCGTCGACTAAAGCGTCTACGCGTGCCAAAATCAGCGACGATAAATGGCGGTGTATCCTGATCGTACTGGGTTTGCTCTTCGGCATACTGATGTAATAGCGCTACTTTTGCATCGAGGCGACGTTGTCCTTCTTCAATCACGCTGTCATTAGATAGCGCATTAAAATACAGCTCATTGACAATGGCTAGTACAAATACTTCAAAGAACATCGCTTGAATCATTGGCCCTTCGATGTCGATAAACAGGCGACCTTTATCGTCTGTACTTACCGTAATAAAACGACGTTTTAGCTTAAATAGCTCTAGATAATCAACGAAATCTGAGCGAATAAAGCGCAGGCTACGTAAGTACTCTAGCTCATCTGGCAAAAAGCGCAATTCGCATAAGCTGTCTAGTTGCTGCTCTAGATCTTTTTGGATATCAGCCAATGGATAGGCGGCATCTTTGTTATTACGGCAGCGAAAGCGATAAACACCATGAGTTTGCGGGAACTGATGCAGCATGGCTTGTAACATCGTAAATTTGTACAAATCATTATCAAGCAATGAAGTAATAATAGGTGCATAAGAAACGGTCATGCTATGGCCTTAAAAGTGCAAAATAAGAAACAAACGTCATTTGATAGACAAAGCGACATCATATGTGGACGATAAACAATACACGCTCATTCATTATGAGCCATCGATAAACCGTTCAGTATAACGAATTTTGGTATTTATTTCAGAGTTCACTTTTGATTGCCGTAAAATGACAGTGAAATGCCAGTAAAATGATTGCGATTATTTAAACCATTTATAAAAACATCGTATAAGTCTATCCAGACAACCTATTCGTAGATAATTATCATAGCTTACGCTTTTGCACTCATAAACTGCTCGACATAGTCATCAGCAGGATTATGCCGCAACTCGCTTGGCCTCCCCGTTTGTATGAGTCGACCGCCATTTAGCATACTGATACGCTGACCTACTTTGACAGCTTCATCAATATCATGGGTAATAAATACAATGGTCTTGTTCAATCGATCTTGTAATTCGAGTAGTTGGTCTTGCAACTGAGCGCGAATGAGCGGATCAAGTGCAGAGAACGCTTCATCCATTAGTAAAATTGGATTATCCGTCGCTAAGGCACGAGCCAGACCAACGCGCTGCTGCATACCGCCTGAGAGCTCATCAGGGTAGCTGTTTTCCAGATTTGATAGCCCTACTTCATTCAGCCAATGTCGAGCCGTTTCGTGTCGCTCGTTTACGCTCATTTTTCGGACACGCAGACCATAAGCGACATTTTGTATGACCGTCATATGCGGCACTAAGCCGAAATGCTGAAAAACCATACTGACGGTCTGCTGACGATAATGCTGCAACTCTTTATCGTTGAGCGCTAAAATATTAATAGCCGCAGCAGAGCTTTCTTCTACTACCGTACTCATATTATCTATCACTGATTGCCTATCAGCTGTTGTATGAGTTGTATGATCTCTATTCAAAGCAGTATCTACCCATATCTCGCCACTGGTTGGATCGATCAAACGGTTAATATGGCGTATCAGCGTTGACTTGCCCGATCCTGATAGACCCATGATGCAATGCAACTCGCCTGCCTTGATATCTAGATTGATATCATACAGACCAACTGAGTAGCCCGTTTGCTCTTTTACCTTGATGCTATCCATACCCTCAGCCAGCAATGCCAATGCAGACTGTGCTTGCGTAATACTGGCATTATAAATCTTACTGATATTTTTTTAATTGGATATGAGTCATCGGTGCTCTCACTATTCATGTAGTTTTTATCATTAGGGCTTCGGTCGATTACCATGGATTCAGTCTTATACCACCATTACACAACCTTCTATCCAATCGGACGCCTGCCTGCTTCGATGGTTTTTTGACGGGTACGCTTACCTTGTCCAAATGCTTGCGTGATACGGTCAATGATAATAGCAACGATAACGATGGCCGTACCTGCTTGTAAACCCTGACCGATATTGAGCGTTTGGATAGACTGCAATACATCTTCACCAAGCCCCGGAGCACCAATCATTGAAGCCAATACCACCATGGCAAGTGACATCATCACAGCCTGATTGATACCTGCCATAATACTGGGCAATGCTTGTGGCAATTTAATCCAGAGAAGTAGCTGTAAATGCGTACTACCAAAAGAGCGCCCTGCCTCGACCATTTCATGATTGACTTGTGTAATCCCTAACGTCGTCAGACGAATCAAGGGCGGCAGTGCATAAATCACAGTCGCAAATAACGCAGGCACTTTACCAATACCAAACAACATCAGCACTGGTATGAGATATACAAAACTCGGCATGGTCTGCATGATATCTAGCACTGGCGTCACAATCTTGCGTAGCAGTTTGCTACCTGACATAGCGATACCAATAGGAATACCAATCACCACCGTGACCAGTACCGATACGATAAGCAGCGCTAAAGTATCAATCAGTGCGCCCCATAAACCAAAAGCACCTATCAAAAATAGCCCTGTACCACATGCCAGCGCGAACCAAATCTTGCGGACACCAAACCAGCCAAGCACAGTCACAAATGCAATAATCAACCAAGGTGGGATAACCGTTAATAATCGTTCAATAGGTAATAGCAGGTAAGTAAGCGCCATTGTGCTAATAGTACGAAATACATCACCATAGTTTTGGACCACATTTGCTAAGGCATTATTGAGTGGGGTCTCAAGCGACCATGAAGGAAAGCTTGAGGCGAGCGCTGACGCATTGATACTAGATGCAGTTGCTTCTGTAGAAATAGCACCCGTTGAGCTAAGGCCTAACTTGGTAGCAAGATTGGTAGCGGCTTCATCGGATAACCATGCTTGCCAAACCTCTGGGTTGTCACGCAAAAACACCATGGCTTGCTCATCGCCAGTACGTTTACTTTCGCTCATCTCCAAGATAGCACCGTTGAGCTCATCAGAGGTAAATTGCACCTTTTCAAAGACAGCGGCTAGTTCAGGATTGGATTCGACAAACGGGGTAGAAACGGCAATACCTAACGGTGATACTGGGAATCCTGACACGCAATCCATCTTACCATCAGCGAGCAGCAGATTTTGCCAACAAGCATCCTCATAAGCTGGGAACTCTAGTGGCGCAAGGTCATATTTGGCCATTAGCCAGTAGGCTGCCAGTAGTAAAACAATAGTGGCTTATGCTGTTCAAAAGCGGAGGCAATTTCGGCATCGAGAGCAGCACCCGTACCAGGGTGTGCGTTGTTAAAAAGGCTGTCTAGGCCGGTGGTTTTTAGCAAACGTGTGTTAAAAATCTCACATGTCCAACCAGAGGGGCAGTTCATAAAGCGAGATCTACCAGGGTCTTCAGGGTCTTTAAATAGCTCAGTATATTTAGGCAAATCTTGATAGCTGCGTAGTCCTGGGTTCTCTTCCAAGACGTATCGCGGGACATACCAGCCTTGAGTTGCACCGCCTTTTAGCGTATCGCCGATGATAGCCACTTTATTTTGTTTAATGGCTTTTTCCATGATTGGCGAACGGCCAACCCACTGCTCTCCGATGACCTGAATGTCATTCTGTGATAGCGCTGTATCAAGTGCAGGCCCTGCTCCTGGTACTTCTTCTACTGTGCAGCCGTATCCGTCTTCTACGATATATTTGAGTACGCCGGAGGTAAATTGCCCACTCTCCCAGGTTAGCGCCCCAAATTTAATCGTTGAATTGCAGGCAGCAGACGCCGATACAGGCAGTAGTATCGCGCTCATCCACAGTAGCTTAATGCAATCCATTGGCGCATACTCTTTCCTATTATTATGTTGTATCGGCATGAAATCACTATTAAAACAATAGAGCTAAAAAAGCTGAACGTCGCTATAACAAGTTTACCAAGCTAGCCATAGACCATTCAGCTACTATCTACTGTTGTTTAGACTTACTACAAAGTGTAGCGATTTATAGAAGTGATGACAAATGCTTATTTGTCGATTAACGCATTAGATAAATTTACGATAATTTTGATAAAGCTCTTATGAAAAGTCGCTCTTAATTTTAGAAATCTATATTTGTAAATTGGTATTTTAGATAAAAAAAATAGCACCTATCTGGATAGGTGCTATTGGTTATGGTATCGATTAAAAAGGTCACTATTAATTTCTATAGCTACTATAAAATGTCTAACTCAAGAATTGTTATTTCAAAAACAGCGCCATCGCCTTTTTAAAAAGTCCACCATAAGGCGGCAATAATAAATTCAGACCATTGAGCTTGGTTTGTACAAAAATTGGCTTCATATGGCTGAGGCGTTCAAAGCCAGCCTTACCGTGGTACGCGCCAGTACCAGAGTCACCCACGCCACCAAACGGCAAATCATGCTGAGCCACATGTATCAAAACTTCGTTGATACACAAACCACCCGAGACCGTATTATTACGCACGTTTTCGATACTGCTGTAGTTGTCACTAAACACATATAGCGCCAATGGCCGTGGACGCGAGTTCACAAAGTAAATGGCATCATCAAGCGTCTCATAATGCATCAGCGGCAATATCGGAGCAAAAATCTCGTTTTGCATAAGGTCGCTATCAGGCGCAGGCTCGCTGACGATGACTGGCGGCATCAGACGGGTTTCTATATTGGGTTCGGCGCCAGTTAACGCATGTACCTCGCCACCTGTTAGCGCATCTAGATAGCCATTTACCCGTTTGAACTGCTCACCATTAATAATGCGAGAGTAATCTGGGTTTTCTTCAATATTAGGATAATGCTTGGTCATCCACTCTTTTGCGAGTTGGATAAACTGGTCATGGTATTGGCGCTGAATCAAGACATAATCTGGCGCAATACACGTCTGCCCAGCATTTAGTGTCTTACCCATCATCACTCGATTGACGACAGACTCTAGATTGGCATCATCTAGTACGATCACTGGTGATTTACCACCAAGCTCAAGCGTCACTGGCGTTAAATTAGGCGCAGCCGCAGCCATGACTTTTTTGCCCACCGCAGTCGATCCGGTATATAGCAGATGGTCAAATGGTAGCTCACTAAAGGCGGCGGCAATCTCAACTTCACCGAGCACCACACAGATCATATCTGGCGAAAAATAACGAGCAATGGCATCAGCAAACGTCTGAGCAAATTGCGGTGCGGCTTCACTCATCTTGACCATAATGCGATTGCCTGCGGTGAGTGCATCAATCATCGGGCCAATTGCTAAAAATAACGGATAGTTCCAAGGCACCATGATACCGACCACACCCAATGGCTGCGGCTGAATTTCATTATGAGCTGGCATATATAGCGCTGAAATAGGCGCACGATGTGCTTGCATCCATTTTTTGCCGTGTTTTTTGGCGTGACTGATACCGGTAAAGCTAGGAAACAACTCAGCAAACTGCGTCTCTGACTGGCTACGATAGCCAAAATCTGCACTAATCGCCTTTGCAAAACTCTCTTGGTTGTCGCTAAGCATCACTTCTAGATTGTCTAGCTGCGTCGTACGAGTGGCCCAATCATTGATTGGCTGGGTACGGCTTAACATTTGCAAGCGTGAAAATTGCGCTTTCATCTCATCGATAGTCTTCGCCGTACTTAGGGCTTCAGGCACACGCTGCAGCGCAAAACCTGTCTCGGTCACTGGCTGCTCATGAGCGCTTTGGTTGCTATCTGTCATTTGTCTTCCTTGTCATAATCATAGTAATAGTCATAAGGTTTGTAGTCACTATACTATATTGGGTTAGAGGCGCTATCTTTCTAGTCAGGTGCACTCTTTGATAACCTACTCTGACTATAAATTTCATCAGATTCCATTCATCACACTTTAATGTAGCGCATCGACTGAGCAATGAACAGCACCTTTGGTTGACTACTGCGTCTGTACTAGCAGTACCTTTATAAGCGACTTACCACGGTTCTATACCTATTATTTCGTCATCAATTGCTAGCTGTTTATTATTAACATTTACGCCACTTGCAGACATTGCGACAGTATATATCTTTGGGCGATAGTCGCCAAAACTGCTACACTACCGATGATCATTATTTATTTTAAACTTGATAATAATAAGACAGATACTCTCATGCAAAATGACACACAACCCCTCAATGATACGCTTGTCAGCAAGTCTCTATCAGCGGCCGATTATGTCCCTACTCTCGATGCGATGCTGGCACGCACCCTCGAACGTATCGATCTAAAAAAACAACAAGGCTACGTACGCCTGATGAACTGTGGATTGTCGATCATAACGATGTCTACACGCTTGGACAGGCAGGTAAAGAAGAGCATATATTACAGCGTACTGACACGCCTATCATCAAGACCGATCGCGGTGGTCAGGTGACATGGCATGGTCATGGGCAGCTGGTTATCTATTGGTTGTTTGACTTGGACAGTCTCAAATGGAGTGTGCGCAATCTCGTCTCCCATGCTGAGCAAGCGATAGAAGACGTCATCAATGACTGTTTGCGTAGCTCACCATCTAATAGTGATAATATCAGTGCTCATGCACGCCGCGATGCCCCAGGTGTCTACTTATATGCAGATACTGCTGCAACAGATGACAGTACCTCTACAGAAGACAGTTCTCTTGATAATAAGATTATGCTTGGCAAAATGGCCTCGCTAGGCTTTAAAATTAAGCATGGCTTTAGCTACCATGGTATTGCGATTAATTTAAATTGTGACCTGTCTTCATTTAACGCCATTAATCCTTGTGGTTATGCCGGCATGCAAATGTTGCGATTGTCTGACTTTGTAGCCATGCAGACAGATTCAGAGCAAACAGAGCCAGAGTCGCAAACCGGGCAGCAAATGAGCGATTCATTCAGCTATGAGACAGTCACTCAAAAACTTATTGATAACATCGCCAAGCGTCATGCTGGTCTGATTGAGTTGCGAGCTATCGCGCCCAAGTAAATGTTGAGTCCGTTTTTGCATAATCTTTTTTTGCATAATATCTTGCACGCTTAGACTTAAGCATTAAGAGAAAATTCAGTACAAACTTGCTATAATCGCATGCAGTACAAATCGGACGCAGCAACTATCCTTGCTGGATCCCTAGCTCAACCCCTTATTCAAACATTTAGAACAAAAGCAAATTGGAGCATTTTATGGCAGATTTTAACAAAATTTTGGACGCAGGCGACGTAGACGGCGGCATCATCAACGTAGTAGTAGAGATCCCAGCTGGTAGCAGCCATAAAATTGAGTGGAATCGCGAATTAGCAGTATTTGAGCTTGACCGTATTGACCCACAGATTTTTGCTAAACCTTGTAACTATGGCTTCATCCCACAAACACTTGACGAAGACGGCGATGAGCTTGACGTATTGCTATTGACTGAGCAGCCACTACCGACTGGTATTTTCTTAAAAGCAAAAGTTATCGGCGTGATGAAGTTTGTTGATGATGGCGAAGTAGATGACAAAATCGTTGTCGTACCTGCCGATGACCGTGACACAGGTAATGCTTATAACAGCTTAGAAGACCTACCAAAGCAGTTGATCAACCAATTAGAGTTCCATTTCAGTCATTACAAAGACCTGAAAAAAGCTGGTACGACGGTTGTTGAATCTTGGGGTGATGTTGCAGAAGCGAAAGAAGTTATCAAAGAGTCTATCCAACGCTGGAAAGATCTATAATTATCAAATATTGCAAAAATGCCAATAACGATAAATCATAAAATACCGCAGTCACCATAGTGGCTGCGGTATTTTTTTGCTTGAACATTGCTTATCTAACATGGTTATAATGAGCATATTACTCATTCACACTTATACGCCGTAATAAGGACAGTCATGTTTAACCCCGACCCTAGCGCAAAACCGGTCAATACCAAGTTGCCAAGAGACGTCATTATGATGGTCGAAAAAAACAACCTAGTAATGGCCATTAAAACTTTGGCGACAGACGAAAACATCAGTATGGATGAAGCCAAAAGTAGAATTGATGCTTATGAGACCCAGCTGAAAGTAAAGCAACAACAGAAGCTCAATACCATCGCTAGTAAACAAGGCATTCCAAATCAAGCCATCAGTTTTGATAGAGAGCAAGAGGAAGACGAGCCTGGACCATTGGTAAAAAATCGTGTTAAAACGACCAAACAGAGCCAAGGGTTTAAGGGGCTGCAAGACGGTGTCGATAGTCAGTTGAATGACTTAGGCTATAAGAAACCTCTACTGCCTTATTGCTAAAACGATTGCTCGTGATCGCCGTCTTGATGATAGGAATATTTTGGATATTATGGCGAGTATTTGGTTAAGTGATTTAGCTAAATAAGAAACTGGCTCGACATATTCCCCATACAGCTACATACCGATTAGCTATAATTTAAGAATGTAGCTAGTCGGTATGCTAATTGAAAACCTGCCCTTGAATCTTTTCAAGCGTCCATTAATCTCAAATCACTTAGAACAATCCTTTATATAAAAAGTAACAGCCTACGACGGTCAACAGTACCGCAAAGCATTTTTTTTAACAACTGCGGCGATAATGCGTGAGCGACTTTTGCGCCTAGCTTGGCGGTAAAAAAGCTCATAATGCTAATGCCCAAAAAAGCATAGATGTGAACAAAGCCAATCGTATTGGGCACGTCGACTTGAGCTTGCATGCCAAAGAACATAAATCCTAGCGCACCTGCAATGGCGATAGGTAAACCACAAGCGGCTGAGGTTCCAACGGCTTTTTGCATCACCACACCGTAACGCGTGAGATAAGGTACGGTTAAGCTACCACCGCCAATCCCAAAAATAGCAGAAGCAATACCGATACCCGCCCCTGCTGCTAATTGCTTAGGCTTTGAAGGTAAAGCTATATGGACATTACCAGCTTCGTTACTTGCTTTCTTTTTGCCGCCCATAAACATTTTATAAGCGACCCAAAGCAAAAACACACCAACAATTAACTGGAGGTACAACCCAGATATCTGTCCTGCGATCCCCGCCCCTAAAAAGCACCCTATCGCCAAACCTGGCGTCAGATTTTTAAAGACAGGCCACATGACTGCGCCCTTCTTATTATGCGCCATGAGCGAGCTTATGGACGTAACGATAATAGTCGCCAGTGAAGTACCCAAGGCCAAGTGCATAATACTGTCAGGACTGTAACCCATTTGCGTAAAGACAATAAATAGCAGTGGTACGATGATAGTGCCACCGCCCACTCCAAATAGCCCCGCAGCAAATCCTGCTAGCGCCCCTATTATTAAAAAAAGTTATTAATTCCACAGGATAGTTACTTCTTATTTAGATTTAATGAGATGATAATTATAGTTAAATGACTGCTTAATGTTGAACGAGCAATAGCCCATAGGCTTAGGTGTTGGATTGTAGGTATTGGATTAAATAAGCTCCACTTGCCCCACTCTAGAGTAGGCACGATTGAAGTAAACCAACCCTTCATCAGTGCCGCCTTGTGACTCAGCCTGATTGATGGCGACAACGCGGCACATAAAGACGCTATGCGTGCCGACTTCTTGAATTTGTTCAATCTCACAATCAAAACTGACCAAGGCATCCTCCAACACAGGAGCGCCTGTTTGTAATTGTGTCCAAGAACCATATTCAAACCGTTCTTCTGAACACAGCTTAGAGGCAAAAGCATTGGACAGCTGCTCATGTTGCGCGCCTAATACATTGACACTTAAAATCTTATTTTCCAGAAAATAGCCATGTGACCGAGACGTTTGATTCATACAGACAAGCAAGGTCGGCGGTGTGTCTGTGACACTACATACTGCCGATGCTGTAAACCCATGTACGCCCGTCGCGCCTTCTGTAGTCACCACATTGACCGCAGTCGTTAGCAAAGACATGGCATCTCTAAAGTCGGTCGCGTCAATCCTATCTTTAATCATTGCTTCAATCCCGAGAAACGTTAAAAAAATAACGTTAAAAAAATTGTGCTTCAATTTTAGTTTTGCAAGGGAAATTCTTTAAATAGAACTTCCTAAACGGCTAAACTCTAAGCAGTCAGTTCTTGACGAACGATTTGAGCACCAGCGCTTAATGCCGCGAGCTTACCACGTGCGACTTGGCGAGACAAAGGTGCCATGCCGCAGTTGGTCGCAGGATACAGCTTGTCAGCATCGACAAATTGTAGCGCTTTGCGTAGCGTATCTGCCACCTCTTCCGGTGTCTCGATAGTATTGGTTGCCACATCAATGGCACCGACCATCACTTTTTTACCACGAATCAATTCAATCAGATCCATAGGTACACGTGAGTTTTGACACTCCAGTGAGATAATATCAATTTTCGACTGTTGCAGTTTAGGGAACGCTTTTTCGTATTCGCGCCACTCTGAGCCCAGTGTCTTTTTCCAATCGGTATTGGCTTTGATGCCATAGCCGTAGCAAATATGGACAGCTGTCTCACATTTTAGGCCTTCAATGGCGCGCTCTAAAGTCGCAATACCCCAGTCGTTCACATCATCAAAGAACACATTAAATGCAGGCTCATCAAACTGGATAATATCGACGCCAGCCGCTTCTAATTCTTTTGCTTCTTGATTCAGGATTTTAGCAAATTCCCAAGCTAATTTTTCACGGCTTTTATAATGACCGTCATATAACGTATCAATCATCGTCATCGGCCCTGGCAACGCCATTTGATTGGCTGGTCGGTTTGCTGACGTAAAAACTTGGCATCATCAACGAACACGGACTTCGGGCGGCTCACGGCACCGACAACTGACGGCACACTCGCATCATAGCGATTGCGGATTTTGACCGTTTCACGCTTCTCAAAGTCAACACCATCAAGGTGCTCGATGAACGTAGTCACAAAGTGCTGACGCGTCTGCTCACCATCACTGACAATATCAATCCCTGCATGCTGCTGTTCTTGCAATGATACACGTAGCGCATCTTGCTTGGCTTCAAGCAACTGCTCGCCCTCTAACGCCCAAGG
Source organism: Psychrobacter sp. JCM 18901 (assembly GCF_000586435.1). Classification (GTDB taxonomy): domain Bacteria; phylum Pseudomonadota; class Gammaproteobacteria; order Pseudomonadales; family Moraxellaceae; genus Psychrobacter. The sequence goes on along the minus strand of NZ_BAWH01000001.1, from coordinate 356,448 downwards.
TGACCAAATTTTCTCTGGTTCTGCTAGCCAAGACGGTTTTGGTAAGCTGCCAGCGGTAGACGTCGGTAATAGTAGTTTCATACGATTTATCTTCTAGTTAATTTATTTTTTATTATGTTGATGAGGGATGCTCAGTTAAGCGGCTTGCTTCCTAGCCTTTTCTTTATCAGCAGCAGATTTTTCAGCAGTCTCGCCTGTTACATCATAGCTTGCAGCCCATTCCTCAAGGATTGTTTGATACGGCTTGATAAAGTGTGTCTCAGTAAATCTACCTTGGGTCACTGCCATCTGACTGCGTTCGGCACGGTCATAGACTACTTGAGTCAATGAATAGTCTTGGTAATTCAGGCTAGGTTGATATACTTGTCCAGCGCTTGAGTTGGCATTGTAAATCTCAGGACGGTAAATCTTCTGAAAGGTCTCCATGGTACTGATTGCACTAATCAGCTCAAGATCGGTGTAATCACTGAGCAAGTCCCCTGCAAAATAAAATGCTAATGGCGCGGCGCTACCTTCAGGCTTAAAATAACGTACCGTTAAGCCCATTTTATGAAAGTAGTCGTCGGTCAACGAGTATTCATCCTGCTTGTATTCAATGCCCAATACAGGATGCTGATTGACAGTACGATAGTAAGTCTTGCTGGTTGACACGCTCAGGCAAATCACTGGTTTTTTGTGAAAATGAGCGTTGTAAGCCTCTGAATTTAATAAATACTGAAACAATTTGCCATGCAACTCACCAAAATTATCTGGCGTTATGGATGCTAGGTTTTTGTCACGATGCTCTGGTAACACAATACTAAAGTCATAATCACGCACGTAAGATGAGAAACTGTTGCCAACCATGCCGTCGATACGCTTGTTTTCTTTGTGATCCACAATCGTTGTTTTTAGCGTTTCGATAATAGGAAAGGTCTGACCATTGCCTTTAACATCCAGATCGACAGAAATGATATCAACTTCAACAGAATAACGATCTGCTGTCAGATTATCCCAATGCGCCAATGCATTGAAGCGGTTATTAATCATGGTTAACGTTTTGCGTAAGTTCTCTTGGCGGTGCTCGCCGCGTGCCAAATTTGCAAAGTTAGTCGTCAAACGCGTGCTATCTGCAGGCTGATAGTTTTCGTCAAAACGAATGTGCTTAATTGAACAATTGAATTCTTTACTCATGGTGATTCGCTACCTTATTTATCTGAGATAAAACCAAATCTGTGTATGAGGTGAATCATACCGAAATCTAAACATGAATAAAAACGATACAATTTAAACATAAGATGAATTTTATTCATCTTCCTGAAACTTAGATATAAAGGAAATTTAACAGCGGAAGTTTTAAGAGTTCATTTAACATATAACTAAGCCTTTCACATACTGGCGGTGAAGAAGGCTTTTATACTGCTTAAGAGTATTTGAGGCATAAAAAAGGATACCGTAGTATCCTTTTTTCATCGTATTCAAAGCTAATAATAAATCGATTCTAGTGATGCTCACCAGGAAGAATCTTGGCAAAGGCACGCTGAGCAAGGTTAGGCTTGCTATCAGTCGTTTGTGCAGCAGTTGAACTTGGGAAAATACGATAACCAATGGACTGGACACCAACGTTAAATGCTGGTACCAGTGAATAAGTCGCCGAGGCAAATTTGCCCATATTACTCGCAATGCTATTTGGCTTATGAACGATGGCTTTTGCGACCATCATTGCTGCTTCGTCAGGCATCAATGCTGGCATATAACGGTATAGCTTGGTTGGCGCAATCATTGGGGTACGTACAAGTGGCATAAAGATATTGGTCACTTTGATGTTATCGCCTTTGACTTCAGCAGCCAAACAGCGACTAAATGCATCTAAAGCTGCCTTTGACGCGACATACGCTGAAAAACGAGGGCTGTTTGCCAATACTCCAATTGATGAGATATTCACGATTTGACCAGTTTGGCGACCAATCATCGTTGGCAAGAAACCAAGAATGATTTTGACCGCGCCAAAATAATTAATCTCCATGGTACGTTCAAAGTCATGAAAACGGTTGACCGACTCATGCACTGAACGGCGAATCGAACGTCCTGCATTGTTGACTAGTACATCAACATGCTTAAAGTCAGCCAAAATCTTTTCACTGGTTTTTTTTCAATCTCATCCATATTGGTCAGGTCGCATGGATAGTAGCTAGCCGCGCCGCCAAGCGTTTCAATGTTTTCCTTGACCATTTTTAGCTTATCTTCAGTACGGGCTAGCAAAATAACATGCGCACCACATTCACTGAGCAAAAAGCCGTACGCTCGCCGATACCACTTGAAGCGCCTGTGATGATAATATTCTTGCCTTTGACGGCTTTGGTAATTGCTTTTTTTCGAGAGATTGGCCATAAAAAGTCCTTTTCGTTTATTCTATAGTTATTGGTATTCGGTTATAGCATAGCAAAAAAAATGTCGTATGGAGTGAACAAAACCATAGTGGGCGTTAGCTAACGGGACCTTTACAAATTTCGTCGTCGACATAAATATTTATAAACATATTTTTAGCTTATTGTTAATTACTAAGTGTTAAGTGCTAAGCTTTTTTTTGATCAATTATGAGGAGTATCTGCTTTGATAGACACACTAACTCACTATATCGACTTAATTGCCAAAATGATCGAAGTCATTGGCGTCCTCATTATGTTTTTTTGGGCTATTTCTTGCCTTGTATAAAGCTTTTCGAGCGTCGGGGCATTTCAATAATGATACTTATGTTGAAATCAGGCAGACCGTAGGCAAGTCTATATTGTTAGGATTAGAGGTGCTAATCGCCGCTGATATCGTGGCTACTGTCGTCACCGAGCCATCGCTACGCAGCGTACTGGTGCTAGGTTTTATCGTACTGATTCGAACCTTTTTAAGCTTATCGTTACAGGTTGAATTAGAAGGACGATTCCCTTGGCAAAATAGAAAACCTGCGCCTGACAAACAGCCTGATACTGATACTGTGCCAATTGATAAAGCATAGCTGTTAGATAAAAGAGCTATCAAAAGGCAACACGTAAAAAGCACTATTAAAAGTAATTAGCACGAGTTTATAAAACAATATTTAAGCGATTACTATTCGTGCGCCTGCAAAAAAAGTCTCGACCACTTTAAATTGCCCAGCGGTGCTTTCTTCACCATACATCGCCTGTCTAAAGGCGTTAGAATTTGGAATACCTGTCGTATACCATGCAATATGTTTGCGAGCGATGCGGCAGCCTGAGTACTCCCCGTAGAAATCATAAAGCTCTTGCAAATGGGCCAGTACGATCTCTTTTATCTCACTAACGCTCGGTGCCTCTAGCGCTCGCCAGTACGCAAAAAATGCTCAATATCACGAAATATCCACGGCTGCCCTTGTGCAGCACGCCCTATCATCACCGCATCACAACCGGTCAGCTCATAGACACGCTGCGCTTTTTGCGCGCTATCGATATCGCCATTGGCAATCACAGGAATACTGATGCTTTCTTTGACCTCACGTATCAGCTCGTAACGCGCCTCGCCGCTATACATGTCCTCACGTGTACGCCCATGAATGGCAATCGCGGCAATACCCGCTTGCTCTGCACGCTTGGCAACGCGCAAAATATTCTCACGCCCATTCTCAAAACCCAAGCGCGTCTTTAAGGTGACAGGCGCATCGACTGCACCTACTGCTGCATCTAGCAAGCGCGCGACCAAATCTTCATCTTGCAGCAGTGCAGAACCCGCTAACCTACGGCACACTTTTTTTAGCCGGACAGCCCATATTGATATCAATAATCTGTGCGCCATTATCTATCTGATAACGTGCGGCTTCTGCCAATTTATCAGGTTCTGCGCCTGCTATTTGCGCAGAAATAGGCGCTATTTCGTTATCAAAATTGGCACGATAGAGCGATTTTTTGCGTGCATAAAGCGCCGTATCAGCGATAATCATTTCGCTGACTGCATGCCCTGCCCCAAATGACTTACACAAGCGTCGAAAGGGATTGTCGGTCACGCCAGCCATCGGTGCAACCATCAAACGATTTTCAATCGTCAGGCCACCGATATTTAATGGCTGTAATAGCGGATGATCAGACAAAGTCGAGGACGAAGGTAAAATGGGAGAATCAATAGACATAAGAAAACGGCTTGATTTGTAAGGAAAACAAGCGTTATTCTAAGGATTCCTGCGTTTATTGCAAGCGCTTAACGTGAATAGCTTGCATAAGCATTACTCGTTTTTAATAAATCCCATGCATTATTTATCAAGCACACTGCCCTGCTCTAGCGTGATGTCATCATCATGCTCTTGCATGCGCCACGGCAGACTATCAGGTGATACATTGAGGAAATGTAAATACTTCTCAAACTGGTCAATGATGTCATTAATCACTGATTCAGATTTGTAGCCGTATAAGTCATAGGTCTGACCACCACGGCGTAGATACACCTCAGCGCGATGATGGTGCTCTTGTGGCAAAGTATCTGCGCTGTCTTCAGTATAATAATCAGGCGCATCATGCTCAGATAAGCGAACTTCGTACCAAAACTCGACATCGTCACCGCGCTGTAGCTCTAATACGGCTCGGTTATTGACCGCGTCATAGTTGACCTCAGTCGTCCAGCCGGTTTCTGCAAATTTAGACGACACCTCCATCATCGAAGGCATAACCACTTCTTTGATATAGCTAAGAACCTTTTCACGCGTTGGCTTGTCGGTCATATAATCAATACGCTCGCGCCATGCAGACGGTTTGAGTAAATGCGGCGGCAGTCTGTTGTCATTACCAAGGCTTTGATTACGATGTCCTTCGATACGCAGCGCACGCCACATACCAAACATTGAAATAAGAATAATAACCGCAAATGGTAACGCACTAACGATAGCTGCTGTTTGTAGGGCTTCTAAACCCCCTGCAAGTAGCAATACTGCTGCGACAGCACCTTCAGTCACTACCCAAAAGCTACGCTGCCACCATGGTGTATCACTGCGACCACCTGCCGCTAGCGAGTCGATTACCAATGAGCCAGAATCCGATGACGTCACAAAAAAGGTAATAATCAATAAAATGGTCAACGACGACACAAATTCAGTAAACGGTAGATTCTCTAACAGTTTAAATAAAGCAATCGCTTGGTTGTTTTGTACTTCACTGATTAATGAGGTATAACCATCGACCATAATCATATGTAGTGCGGTATCGCCAAACACCGAAAACCAAAAGAACGTAAAGAAGGTCGGTACTAGCATCACACCCAATACGAACTCACGAATAGTACGACCACGGCTAATCTTAGCGATAAACAGACCTACAAAAGGTGCCCATGCAATCGTCCATGCAAAAATAAATAAAGTCCAGCTGCCGATCCAATTGCTATTTTCGTATGCCTGCAAGCTAAAGGTACGCTCGACAATATTACCCAAATAGCTACCCGTATTTTCCATAAAGGCATTTAAGATAAAAATGGTCGGACCGACGACAAATACGAACAGCATCAACGCAGTTGCCAATAGCATATTTAAAATAGATAAGCGTTTTACACCCTTATCCATCCCTGCCAATACCGATACCAATGCCGCGGCTGTTACCAAGGCAATGGCAATCACCTGTACGGTCGTATTCACTGGAATGATATCTGGCAATAGATAATTGAGTCCCGCGTTGATTTGCGACACCGACAAGCCAAGACTGGTCGCAATACCAAACATCGTACCTAATATCGCAAACACATCAACCGTATGACCGATAGGGCCATGAATCCTGTCACCGATGATCGGGTACAGCGTCGAGCGTATTGATAGTGGTAGACCATGACGAAACGCAAAATAAGCTAGTGATAAACCAACGACACCATAAATCGCCCAAATATGAAAACCCCAATGAAAATACGCAATTTGCATCGCCTCTTTTGCCGCGGCGATAGTTTGCGGATCCGACATTGGCGGACTGGAAAAGTGCATCACTGGTTCCGCTACCCCATAAAACAGTAGCGCAATCCCGTAACCTGCCGAAAACAGCATGGCAAACCATTCAAGGAATCCGTACTCCGCCTCAGCATGATCAGGGCCCAGCTTGATACTGCCATAAGACGAAAACGCCAGTACAATAATAAACATCAAAAACAGTGCCACTGCCAGCATATAAAACCAGCCAAATGTCTCAGTCGTAAAACTAAGCACATCACTAAACAGAGCACCTGCTGCTTCAGGATTAATAGCCGTACCAATGACCAATAGCAGCATAATAATGGCTGCAGGTACAAAGACTGGTAATAAAATAGTCGAACGAGGTAATTTACTCATGAAAGATAATATCCTCAAAAGTTGACGACGCCTTTTTATGAAAATTTTTAATTAAGGCAAAGATTAGAAAGTGTGTGTGAATGGTTATAATAATTATCACACTCTTTTCCAAAACCCTAGACAAGCGTTCAACTCGTAACATGACTTTAACGAATGTTACATGACTATTACCAAGAAAATAAAAAAAGGCAGCTTGCTAGCTGCCTTTTGATTGTATACGTATTTTTTTAGCGATTTATAATTTATAAATGCTCAATAATTTGCAGATACCAATATTTTTTTACCTATGTTAAATCAATCTACTTATTAATTAAGCGCTGATAGCTGCCGCCAGTTTCTGCGCAATAGCTGCCAAATCATTGTTATCGGCTTGGGTCACCGCATGACGACCCAACTCATGGATACTTGATGGAATGAGATGCACATGATAATGAAAGACTGTTTGACCTGCTTGTGAGCCATTCAACTGCATTTGGATAACGCCTTCACGTTCAAACACTTGACGCTGGGCTTGCATAACTTTTTTTTAGACGTCATTAATACCGCAGCAGCATACTCTGGCTCAAGATCGGCCAAATCTACAGCTTTTTGCTTAGGTATCACCAATACATGGCCTTCTGCTTGCGGCATGATATCCATAAAGGCGAGCGTTTTATCATCTTCATATACTTTGTGATATGGAATATCACCATCTAACATTTTGGCAAAAATGTTATTGTCATCATAAGCAGTTTGTGGATTTATTTCAGTCATTATTTCTTCCTTCAAGAGTTTTATTATTAGTTAATTAATAGCTTAATAGCTATCAAAAATAGATAAAAGTGTCTGTCATATAGTGGACGAAATATAGTTTTAGTACAAGTCAGCAATGTGAGTTCAAAGCGAACGAACCTCTAATAACTGAATTTTTTTACACACTTCAAAAAATATTTTTCCAAAAAAACAAACCAGCCATAAAAAAATCGGATACTAAAAGCGATAAATATATATAAACCGTTGATATATAAATTACCAAACCATGCTTCTTGATCTATCAAACCTAACGTAAACCAAGTAGTTTAGTTACAAAACCCAATGTACCAATCGCCATAAAAAAATCCAAAAATAAGCGACCATGCACAACTACGTAAAAAAAAGACATAGCACTATGAATATTTCTAGGATCGATTTGCTGCATACCCAGCCATCTTAATGGCTTCCACAATACAATCGACAATGCCGCTAAGATAGGAACAAACATGACCACTCGAATAAAGTGGTAAAACATTGCCGCATCACCAAATGGAGAAGCCAAAAACGCCCACTCATCACCAAAAAGCTCCTGTAATACCGTGTCACTATGACCGCCATTGAACCATAAATTAAAAATCTGTCTGTCTTCACTAATTGGAGGCATCGATAGATTATTATGTACCCAGCCAATGCACATATTGACCCAGTCAGGCTGCCATACTAGGCTCAGATCTCTTATCCAGCAGCGGGTATACAATATATCGAAGAGTATGAATGCAAATAAAAATGCCAGTGATAGCGTTTCTAATCGGTTAGGGGGCAACTTGCCATTGCTAGTAATCTGCTTATGTACCTGCTCTCTTTGTTCAACATCTTCTATGCTGCCTAATGTTTCATACACTTTAACAGTGGCTTGAAACAATTGGCCATGACGCCCTTTTATCAAAAAATACCAAAATTTGGGGATGCTTAATGCGACACATAGGATTAAAAACCATACCGTATTAAATGCTAAATTCTGCATATCGTTGAATACAGGTATGCGTATACCAATAGAAAACAAACCAACGAAAAACCAAAATAGGCATATGAGTAAGTAGTAGAAGAGGTACTCTTCATAGAGACGATTTAATGTTATCCATTCTTGGATAGATTCATTATCGGAGAACTTTTTCATTAATTCCTTTGCTTATATTTCCATCTAAATTATCGACTATATTTTAGATTATTTTAATAGACAAAATACGATTAATTTATAATAAGTCATTCAACTAAAGATATTATTTTATACGTATAAACTACCATCTCATCTCACTAATTTATTGGCGAGTCATGCCTTAAAATGTTATATTAACCCTCTATTTTAATAACGCTATGTTTATGGATTTGCCTACTTTGCCAACTCAACCAGATATGGATAATACTGCTGTAACCCTTGATAATCAGGAAGAACACTCTGATATTGAGAGGGAAAGTGGTACTCAAACTATCGATCCAAACGCTATCATATTAGCAGAAGCATTGACTGATAAAGCCATCAGCTGGCAGATACACAATTGTAAAATTATAAAGAAGACTGTCACGCAAGATTTGCCACTGCCTTTTTTGTATCACTATGACAGTTTAGATGATGCGATCAAACAGACGCACCCGCTTACTCCTGAGCTACTGCTTCAATTCAATAAACCCATGTCAGCTCATCAAGCTGCCAAATTAATCGGCATTGACGAGGAGGTGCTGACCAGTCCTTGGCATGTAAAAATTATCGGCTCGTTAGTGGTATTTAGTGAGGCATTGCAGTTGGCTGTACGACTACATTGGACCAATACGGGTAAAGAGACGCAGCAGGTATATACTAAAGATGCTGCCGACGCTATTATTGCCGCTTTTAAAGACTGGCAGTTTTTTTTGGTCGTGTAGACGTCCTCTATAAAAATAATAAGCAAATATTAATTAGTATTGACGAGCAAAACCCTAATACGCCAGCACTCTCTGCCGAGTCGCTGTTGACGATTGAAGCTAGTAGTGATTATCAGCAGCTACTAGCTACTCATGCGCTTGCAGCCATTGTGAAATTAGAAGCAGACAAAGCTGATCTTCCTTGGTTTGACAAAGCCATATTAGAACGTATTGAATAGATGTTTTGAATAACTGTTTTTTTTGCTCATCGCTTGTGATTATTAATTCATTATTATTAGCATATTGTTTTTAGTTATTCATATCTAATGGTATGGTAACGAATTAGTATTATTCACTAGTACTCACTCTCTATAAAAAGCACACTATCCCTATTAAAACTGAGGGTGCACATTTTTATAACCCCGCCTATTTGTAAGGAATATCACATGGATTATCGCTCAAAAACCTCTACCGGCGGTCGTAATATGGCAGGCGCGCGCGCATTATGGCGTGCAACCGGCATGACTGACGGCGACTTTGGCAAGCCAATCATTGCGATTGCTAACTCTTTTACCCAGTTTGTACCCGGCCATGTGCATCTAAAAGACCTTGGACAGCTGGTCGCCCGTGAGATTGAGCAAGCAGGCGGCGTTGCAAAAGAGTTCAATACCATTGCGGTTGACGATGGTATTGCGATGGGCCATAGCGGTATGTTGTACTCGCTACCAAGTCGTGATTTGATCGCTGATTCTGTCGAGTATATGGTCAATGCTCACTGTGCAGATGCACTAGTTTGTATTTCTAACTGTGACAAAATCACCCCGGGTATGTTGATGGCCGCCATGCGCCTTAACATTCCAGTGGTGTTTATCTCAGGTGGCCCAATGGAAGCGGGCAAAATATTAGCTAGTACCGTTGGTAAGAGCCATAATACTGATAGTAGTGACAGCAGTGCTGTTCGCAAACTTGACCTTGTCGATGCGATGATGGACGCTGCTGATGATAGCATCAGTGATGAAGACGTCGCTGCTATTGAAGCCTCAGCCTGCCCTACTTGTGCTCATGCTCTGGTATGTTTACCGCCAACTCGATGAACTGCTTGACCGAAGCTTTAGGCCTAGCACTACCAGGTAATGGCTCACTGCTAGCTACTCATTCATTGCGCCGCGAGCTATTTTTAGAAGCGGGTCGTACCATTGTGTCGCTTGCTAAGCGTCGTTATGAGCAAGATGATGACTCTGTGCTACCACGCTCTATCGCTACCAAAGCCGCTTTTGAAAATGCCATGAGCTTAGATATCGCTATGGGCGGCTCAACCAATACCATCTTGCATCTACTTGCTGCGGCCAATGAAGCAGAAATCGACTTTAAGATGGCTGATATTGACCGTCTAAGTCGCGGTGTGCCTTGTCTGGCAAAAGTAGCGCCTGCTTCACAGAAATACCATATGGAAGATGTGCATCGTGCTGGCGGTGTATTTGCATTACTCGCTGAGCTTGATCGCGCTGAGTTACTAAAAACTGACGTGCCAACTATCCATAGCGCCACGATGAAAGAAGCGATCGATAAGTGGGACATCATGAACCCTGACAACCATGAAGCTCGAGCACGCTTCCTTGCAGCACCTGGTGGCGTACGTACTACGGAAGCATTCTCACAATCAAAAGAGTGGTCAAACCTCGACGTCAACCGTGAGTCAGGTTGTATCCGTAGTGCCAAACACGCCTACTCTACAGATGGCGGCTTAGCCGTACTATATGGCAATATCGCCGAGCGGGGCTGTGTGGTCAAAACCGCAGGCGTCGACGAAAGTATCTTGACCTTTACTGGTCGCGCGCGTCTATTTGAATCACAAGATGATGCGGTTGCTGCGGTATTGGCTGATCAAATCGTTGCAGGCGATGTCGTTATCATTCGCTACGAAGGCCCTAAAGGCGGCCCTGGTATGCAAGAGATGCTGTACCCAACGACTTATCTGAAGTCAAAAGGATTGGGTAAAGAATGCGCCCTACTCACCGATGGTCGTTTCTCTGGTGGTACATCAGGCCTATCAATTGGTCATGCTAGCCCAGAAGCTGCTGAAGGCGGGGCGATTGGTTTGGTCGAAGAAGGCGATAGTATTCATATCGATATCCCAAATCGTACTATCAACATGCAAGTCAGTGATGCAGACCTAGCTGCTCGCCGAGAAGCCATGGAAGCACGTGGACGTGATGCATGGAAACCTGTCAACCGTGATCGTCATGTCTCGCCAGCATTACGTGCTTATGCGGCTATGACCACCAGTGCTGATACTGGCGCCGTACGTGACGTGAGCCAAGTCGAGCGCTAGTCTGTAAGCTATCAACGCTCTAGACATACTGATAAAAATGTATTAAGCCTGCGCAATGCAGGCTTTTTTTTCACCAAAAAACAACGTAGCTGTCGTTTTGATAACTATTTTTTTGCGGTAATTATTTTATTTTGACGTCATGATAAAGGGTATCAGTGACTGACTATCAACTATTGCTGTGAATTGTCATCAATATCTAAAATTATCCTCATAAAATCGACCCTTAAAATATAACAACGTGCGTAAACCTTATGATTGAAAAATATAACTTATTCTTATTAATCTGTGGGATTGCCTTTTTACTCGGGGCCTTGTTTCCTGTTATTTTTAAGCGCACCTCTATCTCATTACCGATGCTCCAAGTCAGCTTCGGTCTGATGATGGGCTACTGGTGGACGTCTTTATCCTTTTTAGACCCACTTGATAACGGTTTACTCATCGAGAAACTGACTGAGATTGTTGTATTGGTCTCATTGGTTGGTGCCGGTATTAAAATCGACACAGAGTTGTCTTGGCGATTGTGGCGACCAACAGTAAGACTGCTACTCATTACCATGCCTATTGGTATTTTTGCGATGGCAGTCTTGGGATATTACGCGTTTGGTTTAAGCTTGGTGCAGCTATTCTGTTAGGTGCAGTGTTAGCACCTACTGATCCAGTGTTAGCTTCGAGCATTCAGGTGGGACCTCCCAATACAGGAGGAGAAGACACACCGCGCTTTACCTTAACGTCAGAGGCAGGGTTGAACGATGGTCTGGCTTTTCCGTTTGTGTATCTAGCGATTAAGATCGCAGAAGCGTTCAGTGAAGGCAAAACCTTTACTTACGAGATGCTATGGTCGTGGTTTACTCATGATGTCTTATGGAAGATTGGCGCAGGCGTAGTGGTGGGTGTATTGGTTGGTAAATTATTGGCCAAAGTCGTATTTTCTAAACATACCCGTGAGACTACCATCTCGCAAGGTTATGTGGTTATTGCATTGACGCTACTAGCCTATGGTCTTGCAGAGTATGTACACAGTTATGGCTTCATCGCTGTATTCGTGGCCGCATTTGCGTTTCGTCGCTCGGAGTGTGAGCATACTTATCACCAAAAACTGCATGATTTCGCTGAGCAATCAGAAGGCTTATTGATGTCATTAGTGCTAGTTATCTTTGGCATGTTCCTCGGTCAAGGGTTACAGGCAGGCGTCGAGTTGACATGGCGCGTCTATATTGTCAGCTTTACCTTCTTACTACTTATACGTCCAATTGGTGGATTTATTGCTTTATCAGGATTGAACTTACCACATACCGAGAAATACGCAATATCGGCTTTGGGTATTCGCGGTATCGGTACTTTGTATTATCTGTCCTATGCGCTCAATCAAGGTTTCTTCGCGGATGAAGATGCGCTCAAATTGTGGATTGTCTGTTCGATTGTCATTTTGACTTCTATCTTTATCCATGGTCTTAGCGCATCAAGATTGCTTAAAATGACACCAAAAAGCAGCATTAAAATTAATGCTGCTTATATTTGAAATAGAATAAATTCGCGATTGAAGTTGGCATTATTAAAGTATCTCTTCTACCAGCTCAAGACGGCTTCTGTCAGCGCAAACTGACGAACGTCATTGAGCATAGTGGTATCAAAATTATGAATAAAAGCAAATGACAATTGGCGCTCAGGGTCGCACCAAGCAACCGATCCGTTATATCCCATATGCCCAAATCCTGATAAAGCAGGACTTATTCTCTTATCCGTATCTTCGTTGTTAGCATACAAGCTGAATAATCTATGGTAGCCCAATCGCCATTTCATAGCCGCTGGCATAACCGCATCTAAACCCTCGACCTGCGGCGTAGATAGCTGCTCAAAAGTAGCACTATCAATCAGCGTTTTCCCTTGCCATATACCGCCATTAGCAAGCATTGCATAAATCGTTGCCAGTGCTTTAGCGGAAGCGACACCATTTGCCGCTGGAATGACAGCTTGTAGCGTCTGGCGGTTATGATAATCAAGGGCATGTTTGCCAGCAGGTATCAGCGCTGACTTATAGTTTTTTTAGATTAAGCTGACTGGTATTGAAATATAGCTATTGATACGCGCCGTATTTAATACAGGTTGTGCGTTATCAGTATCAGGTCTATCTAGATTTTCATCAAGGCTGTCATCAAGCTACTTTGCGTCTCAGCTGCACGCTTGTCACTTAACGTTTTCTGTTGCCAGCAACGATAACTAGGTAAGCTTGCATAAGTACGTAAAGTTTCCTGAGAGTCTACTTTTAAGGTTGGTTTTTGGCGTCTCGATTTTAATTGAGAGCTTATATCTTCTGATTCTTCGAAATCTTTGGCCAATTTTGCTACCTGATCTACTTTACTATCTGGCACACCAAAATAGCAGCTGTCGGCAATACCCAGAGGCTCCGTTAGATACTGGCGCAGTACTTCAGCGAACGATAGATTCGTGACCGCCTCTACTACGCCGCCCAATACCCAACCGTAGACCAATGCACTATAAGCGCTGTCATACTTGGTAGCATCTTCGGGAGAGGTAATGGGCATCACTGCAATATGGCGCAGCATCGTATTCCAATCGAGTACCGTCTCACTATCGACATCGATACTTTGAATCGAAAACAAATCGGCTTGATGTGACATGACTTGTCGCAACGTAATTTGGTCTTTGCCGTTTGCAGCAAATTCTGGCCAGTAATGGGCAATAGGTTTGTCATATTCAAGCAGCTGCTGCGAAACCAGCACATGAACCAACGTTGCCAATATCCCTTTACCAGTAGAAAAATTAATGGCCAACGTATCAGGCTGCCACGACATATCAGGGCGTGCCATACCTGTACTGGCTTGTGCTATACACTGGCCTGCTTGATACACGGCCACAGCCCCGCCAGCAGGTGCATCATCAAGCTGTAAGTCTGTCAGTAATTGCTGTATTTTTTTTGAAAGTCAGCGTTTATAGATGTATTAGAATTTTCTATATTATGATCCATTGTTATTACCTTGCTCCAGTGATATAAATTATTCTATTTTTAAGATGATAGTAATACGTAAGCTATAGTCAAAGAAGTCTAAAACGGATACAAGCTAGCCGATTACAAGTTGCACAAGTAGTTCTTTGACTATAAAAAGTATTCGAACCAGTATAAATGAATTATGAGCCAATAAAAAAAAGGCCACCTATTGGTCGCCTTTTTTATTATTTATTTTGATGTTATTTTTAGAGTTTACTCACGTCTCAGACAGCATTAAAATGCAGTGTTGTAAATCTGGTTAGCGCGGTACTAGCAAACGGTTATGAACTTCTTGTTCAAGCTTGGTCAAACCATGACTGCGACCACGTTCCATCGCTGTATCCATCTTACGTCCGCGCAACCATCCTGCCCGCAGCGCTATTGCTGCTCCTACTCTATTACCTGACCCACAGTGCATAGCGACTTTTTTTTGCCATGATATTGGCGTAATACATTATCAAACGCCAATATCTTGAGCTGCTTCAGCTCTTTAGCACCGCTGATAGGCAGCTGTTCGTAGTGCATACCTGCTTGCTCAACTGCTGATGCCTCATCAAAGCTTAACTCGTCATCAGGCTGCAAGTTGATGACCAGCTCGACGCCCGCTTTCGCTAAAGCCGCAACTTTTTCGTCATCTAATGCACCGCACACGATAGTGTTTGCATCTGGACGAAAATAAGGCTCAAAGATATCGGCCAAATCAACGCCATTATCGGCACTAACATGAATGTTAGCGCCGCTATCATTAGCGGCAACCGTATTAGTCGCTATCGAGCTATCTGTTTGATCTACGTCTATCGCGTTTTCTTCTGAAGGCATGTTTTGTGAAGTCATAATAATAAATATGTACGTTAAATATGGCTGTTAAAATAGAAGCTTTATGATACTTACTCTACTTGCTGTCGCTCTTTAGGGTTACAACACCCGCCAAATGCGGTTTATTGTTTTTAGAGCTATACAATCCAAACTCACAAGTATCATCTACGTTTTTGAGCTGGGCTACTGGCTCAGCAATCAGCTCTACTTCAGCTGGCAGAAAGATAGGCAGCTTAAATGAAACGTCAATTGTGTAAGCATCAGGCAAGTCACCCATTAGAGCAAGACACTTAGCCTTTGACCACATACCATGTGCAATCGCTTTAGGAAAACCAAACGCGCGTGCTGATAGTGGATGCAAATGAATCAAGTTAAAGTCACCTGAGACAAAAGCATAACGACGACCGATATCTTCTGGTACTTCAAAAATGCTATGAACACCTTCTTCGTTTACTTCAGGCTTGACCATGACTGGACGCGGTGTGCTCTTTTTATCTTTACTGCTAGGTTTTTTTGCTACGTGATAAATAAGTTGACGTGCCTTCCCAGATGACTTCCTCTTCTGATTTTACGATAGTGACAAAGTCAAACTGCTGACCTTGGGCATGATCGCGCAGGTTATCAAAAGTGACCGACATTGCTACCGTTTCACGTTCTCCAATCGGGCGATACTGGGTAACGCTATTATCAACGTGAACAAGACCTAACATGGCAAATGGGAATGGCTCTTTGACCATCATGTTCATTTGTAGCGTCTGTGACAATACCGAGAAGTAAGTCGCTGGCACTTTGCCATCATCAGCAAAACCGCAAATTTTGCGATAGTCATCTAGGTTTTCTTGATCGATATGCAAGTCATCTACATAGTAAGTAGATTGTGGCAACTGGTCTCTACTGACCTTGCCACCATTACCGATAGGCAATAAGCTTTTGACAATATTGGCGTAAGTGGTGTGCGCTTTTGGCAACGCATCATAATGTTTGTCTGACATAAGTACATCCTAAGTGTGGCTTGAACAAGTTCTTTAACATATATAAAGACAATCTGCAGTCATTGACTAAAGCCTACTATTAAATCATCTAATAAGCATTAAATTTAATCAACCTCATGAGTATCTTTAGTAGCAAAAAAATAGTTTGGCTATTGGTTCTTGTGTTTTTATCATAAAAAAAAGCCACCCTTGGGCAGCTTTATTACACTTTATCAGAGATTATTTCGTAAGCATATGTGATACAAACAAGAAATAATAGGTCTTATGATACAACTACTGTCTCTACCTGTACCTTATTTCTCACATATACTTATCAATTAATCAACATTATGCACCAAGTAAGCTTTGACCACAGACGCGAACCGTGTTGCCATTTAGACCGCCAGACGCAGGTGACGCGAACCATGCAATAGTCTCAGCCACATCTACTGGCAGGCCGCCTTGGCTCATTGAGTTCATGCGGCGACCAGCTTCACGAATAGCAAATGGAATGGCTTCTGTCATTTGGGTTTCGATGAAACCAGGAGCGACTGCATTGATCGTCATGCCTTTAGCATTGTCTTCTAATTGCTTGGCAGTTGCGTTAACCAAACCAATCACACCAGCTTTAGAAGTGGCATAGTTGGTCTGACCCATGTTGCCAGCGATACCTGAAATTGACGACACACATACGATACGTGCGTTTTCTTTCAGTACGTCATTGTCCAACAAGTAGCGGTTCAATCTAGCGATACTGCCCAAGTTGATATCGATGACCATGTTCCACTTTTTCTCATCCATCTTAGCCAACGTCTTATCACGAGTCACGCCAGCATTATGGATGATTGAATCTAGGCCACCACGTTTTTGGGCAGCGTCAGCGATTTCTGCCCCAGCATCTTCACTAGTGATATCTACTGTCAAAGCAGAGCCACTGATTTCGCTAGCAACTTTTTGTAGGTCAGCTTGCTGCTGTGGTACATCTAGACAGATAACATGAGCCCCTTCACGAGCCAATACACGAGCGATAGCTTCGCCAATACCGCGACTTGCGCCAGTCACTAGCATCGTCTTGCCGCCCAAAGGCTGGTTCCAGTCAACATCAACTGAGCTGCCTTTACTGACACGTACTACTTGTCCTGATACATAAGCTGAACGAGCTGAGGTAAAAAAGCGTAAGGTTGAATCTAGGTTTTGCTCTGCGCCTTCTTCAACATAAATCAGCTGCGCTGTAATACCGCGCTTGAACTCTTTGCCCACTGACTTCACAAAACCTTCAAGCGAGCGTTGAACCATTGCTGTTTCAATATCAGTGATGTTCTCTGGCGTACGACCAACCACAACCACACGGCCTGATTTTTCTACGCGGCGTGCAACTGTATGGAAAAACTCATAAAGCTCTTTTAGCTGTTCAGCATTGCTGATATTACTGGCATCAAAAAGCAGTACTTTGAATTGATCATCGCCGCCCGTGTTGGCTTTTGCCTCAACGCCTGCATCAGCAAGTGCGTCTTTGATATCATCGCTGCTATTTACATATACTTCGGCATGGACGTCTGACAGGATACGGGCAACCGATTCACTGACACTCTTGTCATCACCAGTAGCACGGCCAACCAATACACTACCACGCACCAAACGCTCGCCGCTTTCGAAACGATCAAGCGTCGTTGGCATCGGCAAACCTAAGTTTTTTGCTACTTTTTTGCCAATAGAAGATTGAACAAAATCACCGTAACGGTCTGACATAATATAATCCTTATAATTAATGATTCGTATAATAATAAAAAAATGCAATGAATCTATTATATAGAGACATTGACATCGTAATTATTTAAATTTAGTAAATCGCCTCAAAACTAGCCTAACTATACACTTCCCTTATAAACAAGTCCAAAAACAGATAATGTCTACAACAATCTGTAAACAAGTCAGTATACAAGCCAGTCGTTTTTAGCAGCGTTAAGCGCCACTATAACATGTTAAAATCTGACCTATAGGTTATGGCATACTTAATTATTGATAACAATATATTATCAAACGTACTGTTATGCAATGCTAATATTTCTTACTAGCCAGTCTATTAGAGCGATGCGTCATGGTCATGAATCTACTACCGACCTCATACAAGCGTCACATAGTTTGCTAAAGAGATACATTAAGTGAATAAAAACGCCTTATGATAAACAGCTGTACTGCGTAATAAATGATAATATTTGCTTGTATAAAACAACTTAACTATTTTTTATTATTACCTATCACTTTTTACTTCTACCCATACTTTTTAAGGATAATATTATGAGTAATAAAAACAATCATCCAGATAGCCCTGTTGTTGAAAGTACAGTTGTTAAAGCAACGGATACAAAATCAGATACAGCAAAAAAAAGAAACCGCTGCAAAAAAACACCACGACTAAAGACACCAGCGCTAAAGAAACTACTAGCAAAAAAAGCGGTCGATGAAAAAGTGGAAACCACTGCTGCCAAAAAACCTGCTCCAGCCAAAAAAAGCCAGCTCAACCAAACCAGCTTCAAACCTAAACCGTGTTGCTATCTTAGGTGGTAACCGTATTCCATTTGCGCGCTCAAATGGATCATACGCTGATGTTAGCAACACAGACATGCTAACCGCTGCATTGGACGGTTTGGTCGAACGTTATAATCTACAAGGCGAAACCGTAGGCGAAGTGGTATCTGGCGCAGTTATGAAACTTAGCCGTGATATCAATCTTACTCGTGAAGCGACATTGAATACCGCACTAAACCCACATACGCCAACTTATGATATCTCACAAGCTTGCGGTACTGGCTTACAAGCGACCTTTGCTTCTGCTAACAAGATTGCACTTGGTCTGATCGATTCGGCAATCACTGGCGGTGTAGATACTACTTCTGACGCTCCTATCGCTGTCGGCGATGGCTTGCGTAAAGTACTTATCAAACTTGGTGCAGCAAAAGACAACAAACAACGTCTAAAAGCACTAATGGGTCTCAATCCAAAAGACTTAATCGATTCACCACAAAACGGTGAGCCACGCACTGGTCTATCAATGGGCGATCATCAAGCGATTACCACGCTTGAATGGAATATCAGCGTGAAGCGCAGGATGAGCTTGCATTTAACAGCCATCAAAACCTAGCACGCGCTTATGACGAAGGTTTCTTTGACGACTTGATCACGCCGTACAAAGGCCTGACTCGTGATAACAATTTGCGTCCAGATACTACATTAGAAAAACTGGGTAAATTAAAGCCAGTATTTGGTAGAAAAAAATGCCAATCCAACGATGACAGCTGCCAACTCTACGCCGCTTACTGACGGTGCTTCTTGTGTGCTATTGGGTACTGATGAGTGGGCAAAAGAGCACGGGCTAAAACCACTTGCTTATATTGTCCATCAAGAAACCGCAGCGGTAGACTTCATCGGTAAATCTGGCACGACAGAAGGCTTACTAATGGCACCAGCTTATGCGGTACCACGTATGCTTGAACGCGCTGGTCTGACTCTACAAGACTTTGACTTTTATGAGATTCATGAAGCCTTTGCTTCACAAGTACTATCAACCTTAGCTGCTTGGGAAGATGAGAAATTCTGTGAAGAGCGCTTAGGCTTAGATGCCCCGCTAGGTTCTATCGATCGTAGCAAATTAAACGTAAACGGTTCATCACTAGCGGCAGGTCATCCATTTGCGGCAACTGGTGGTCGTATTCTAGCTACTGCTGCTAAATTATTGGATCAAAAAGGTTCGGGCCGTGCACTTATCTCTATCTGCGCAGCAGGTGGTCAAGGTGTGACTTGTATCCTAGAAAAATAAGCTTGGTCACTTTTAAGTGAAAAAGATACGCTGACTTATTATTTTAATCAGTACATATCTATCAATAAAAATGCCCTTTAATTTATTTAAAGGGCATTTTTTTATTGTCTGTACTTTGCTATGATAGAAACGACCTAGATAGTAGCCTCTTAAAAAAGCCGATACGCAAAACAAAGGTAATATTTATGGGTAAGACAAAAATTTTATTAAGAAAAATGAGGCAAGTCATTTTTGGCTCTGAAAAACTGGTGATGACAGAACCGCTTGCAACCGCTGATTTTCAATCTCTAACGACTGAGGAGGATGTAGATCGGTACCATCAGGAACAAGCTATTCTTACTGAACGCATCGAAAAAGACATTCTTGATGATGATTTACGTCGAAAAATGCACCAAGACTTAATCGATACGTATGATGAAGAACTAGAAAATGAAATAGATGACTATGCACGTGACTTTCGTTTTAACGGACGTGAGATGAGCGAGCAAGAAAAACTGGATCGACGCACCTACTTCCAAGAGTTGGTACGACTACAGCGAGAACTGATAAAACTACAAGATTGGGTCGTTGATCGCGGTGAGCGTATCGTCGTTATTTTTGAAGGGCGGGATTCTGCTGGTAAAGGTGGCGCCATTAAACGCATTACCCAACGATTAAACCCACGCGTGTGCAGGGTAGCTGCCCTGCCGGCTCCCACTGAACGCGAGCAAACGCAGTGGTACTTCCAACGTTACGTGGCCCACTTGCCTGCAGCAGGCGAAATCGTATTGTTTGACCGTAGTTGGTACAACCGCGGAGGCGTTGAGCGTGTCATGGGGTTTTGTACTGACGCGCAATATGAGGAATTTTTTTCAATCAGTACCAGAGTTTGAGCGTATGCTCGTACGCTCAGGCATTCGTTTGGTGAAATACTGGTTTTCTATCACTGATGATGAGCAACATGCACGATTTATGAGCCGAATATATGATCCGCTTAAGCAGTGGAAACTCTCACCAATGGACCTACAGTCGCGCCGACGCTGGGAAGATTACACCAAAGCAAAAGAAACCATGTTTGAGCGCACTCATATTCCTGAAGCACCTTGGTGGGTTGTCGAAGGCAATAATAAAAAAACGTGCTAGGCTGAACTGTATTGCCCATTTGCTCGACCAAATCCCTTACAAAGAAGTGCCTCGTGACGAAATTGAGTTACCCAATCGCAAACGCGATGATGAATATTACCGCGAACCTATTCCCGATGATATGTATGTACCGCCTCGTTATTAAGCGACTAGCACCACCTACTACTATAAAAAAATTAAAGAAAATTGATCTAAAAAAAGCAGCCTTACTAAATAATAAGGCTGCTTTTTTATATTTATAAGTTAAAAATCACAGCCAAACTCATCAAAGATACAGGTGTGATTTCTAGATACTACCTAGTTATTACCTAGATACTACATAGTATAAGTCGATTGCAAGCTATCGATTTTTCCTGCTAGTAGGCGTTCAACTTCATTCTTAATTCTTTGGCCAGAGACATCACTACCAATTTGCACAGCAAACCCTGCTGGGCGACTGCCTTGACTCTTAGAGTTAATCCAAACAACCTTACCATTCATTGGTAGACGTTCACTAGAGTTGGGTAGCGTGATAGCGATAAACACTTCGTCACCCAATTGCTGAGCTTTGTCAGAGGGTACAAACAAGGCGCCATTACTGACAAATGATAAATAGCTGGCATATAACATTTCGATACTTTCGTAATGACAGGTTAAAATCCCGCCACGTCCTGGCATTGCCATAGTCAGCTTCCTTCATCAACTGGGTTTAATATGTTTATATAAATAATCGATAGTATAAAGTTAAGAACAATTGCAAATTTTCGAACACAAATTAAATGCTAAAACATGGCTCTATAAGCTTGCCAACTCTTGCATTAGCTTATCATAGGCAAATTTTTCTTGCACATTTTGTTGTAGTGCGATTTTGGTCTGCTGCACGCTGCTGGCAAATGCCTCTAACCCGCTATCAGTAGGATGATAAGTCGCCAATATCGTTGATAGATTGACATCCTTTTGTAGTTCAACAAGGCCCAAACAGACACGGCGTATATCAAGAAGCATCAGCTCAGATAGCTGTATAAATTCTTTAATATTGAGCTGACCTTGCCAATAATCACTTGCCGCCACACCACTACGTTTACCGCTACGTAGCGCCTGCCATGTGGTCAGCCATAGGCTGCGCTTGCTATACCATGGTGCTTGCGCCAAAGCTATAGCAGCTAACGGCGCACCATTGGCCAGTTGTATCAACTGCTCAATCGCAGCGGTACCGACGGCTTCGCGGTTAATCGTGTGACCTAGCGCCTGCGTCACGTAATCGACAGCAACAGTTGGCTCAATTGTCTGTAGTGCCAACTGTTGCACACGACTCTTAATCGTTGGCAATAGCTGAGCAGGCGTATCACTAATCAAAAATAGATGCACCTGCGCTTGTGGTTCTTCCAATGTTTTAAGCAGCGCATTGGCAGCGGCTACTGTCATTTTTTCAGCGTGATCTAACACACAGATGCGCATCCCTTGCCCGCCTTGATAAATAAAAGGCTGCAAAGCACGAATATCATTTACTTTGATCTTAATTGCACTATTGCTAGTAGCTTTAGCGCCTTTTTTTATCTTTTGTACTGCTTGATTTTTCTTGAAGCGCATCGCTCTCGGCACTGATAGGCATACTAACGAGTGGTAATACTTGCAAGCTCGGATGAGTTCCCGACTTGAGCCACTGACAGCTCTCACATACTTCGCAAGCACCTAATGGGTGTGTACCACGCTCACGGCATAATAGCCAAGCGACCAATCGCCATACAAAGGCGCGTTTGCCCATACCTTGCATACCAGCAGCGAGCAATGCATGCGGCAAAGACTGCTGCTTAAGTACGCGCTCGGTCAACTGTAACCACAATACTTTTTGCCATGGCAATAGTGGCGCAAAATATATACGGTCTGTGTTATCTAGTGCGTCCATATTTCCTGTCAAATTATTCATGGTTATGGCTCTATCACATTGATTAGGTACTTTAGGTATAGCTACGACAACGATACTTTAGCGTTGTATGAAGCTTAGAATCGCACGCAACTTTGCTCAGACTGTTACTTATGAGAGTTATGAAAGCTATCTAAGCTCATCGCGTTTAGACGGTCTAGATCCTCTTGTGTATCGACACCCGCTGGTAACTGATAGGCGGCTTCTGCGATTGCGATATGCTGACCATTTTCTAAAACACGTAATTGCTCTAAGCTTTCGAGTATCTCAAGTGGCGTTTGTGGCCAGTTTACGAACTGCTGTAATAGACTGACACGATAAGCGTATAAACCCAAATGACGATAGGCGTTCTTTGGTGGTTGCATCTGGTTATTATCAGCCAATACAACATCACGATCACAAGGAATCGGTGCGCGGCTAAAATAGAGCGCACGCTGTAAGTTATTAGCAGATTGGCTGACTACTTTTACTACCGATGGCCGCTGGAACGTACCATAGTCATCGATAGGCTCACAGAGTGTGGCCATCACGCTATCATCATCCGCTACCAAGAGCGCCTGTACTTGTTCCAAAAGCAATGGCGGTACAAGGGGCTCATCGCCTTGCATGTTCACCACGATATCGTGGTCAGCCCAACCTTTGATAGCTGCTACCTCTGCCAAGCGATCCGTCCCTGAAGCATGCTCACTACTGGTCATAACCACATCAAAACCTGCATCGATGCAAACTTTTGCAATTTGCTCATCATCAGTCGCTATACACATGTCATCAGCAAAACTTGCTGTCTGCGCTTTTTCTGCTACCCAAAGTATCATCGGCTTACCATGAATATTTAGCAATGGCTTACCAGGTAAACGCGTACTCTTGAAACGTGCAGGAATCACGATATGGGTTTTGGCGGGCGTGGTGGCGAACGACATGGCGTATTCCTATAAAAGTGGTACGGAAATTTAAGATATTAGTTGATATTTATAATGAGGCTGACGTGTTCATATCATGGTCGATGCGAATCCCTAGCGCCTTTAGCTGCGCATCTAGATTATGATAACTATTCTCTGATAATACAGCCGTCACTGGCAACACCCATAGTCTACTGACAAGTTCTACATACTCACCACTGAGTGCTTGTGTCGCTGTATAGTCTGCCAATAATGCGCTGATTTTTACCGCATCTTTACTGGTTACGATGATAGGATAATCAACATATTGTAAAAGCTCAGCCAAACTAAAATCATAATGGTCAGGGTAAGGGTGCCCTATGACCTCAAAGCCAATAGATTCTAAGGTATCAAAAAAACCGCTGCGGATAGCCGATACCACTAACAGCATGGACGCGGCTGTTATTAGTAGGCTTTACACTATTGAGTTGAGCTGCACTCAATATAGGATTCCATAGACGTTGAAACTCACCAGCTTGCAAATGCATGGTCAAACGATCAGTAGACTGTATCTTATTACCACCTCTAGAAGTCTGAGTTGAATCTGTACTTGGCTTTTCATGATAGATAACATTTGCACCTTCTAATCGTGACATCGGCTCACGCAAAAAACCTGTTGGTAATAGCTGCTTGTTGCCAAACCCACGGGCGGCATCTACCACAATCCATTCGATATCACGCTGTAGTGCATAATGCTGCAAACCATCATCTGCAATAATCAATTGCAAATCAGGCTCTGCCTTTAACAGAGCAGCAATCGCTTGTTGGCGATTGGGGCACACTGCCATAGCAGTGCCTGTCATATGAGCAATCAAACACGGCTCATCCCCGACTATATGAGGTAAGCTGGTAGCACTAACCAATGCGGGCATTTGACTCGTATCACCGCCATACCCGCGACTGATTACCCCTACTTTTACGCCTTTTTTTCTGTAAGTAGCTGACCAGAGCAATGATCAGCGGCGTCTTACCACTACCCCCCACACTGATATTACCAATGACCATCACGGGAATAGGTGCTCGATGGCTTGATAATAGCCCAGCCTTATAAGCTTGACGACGCAGCAAGGTGATGAAACCGTACAACCAACTGACAGGCAGCAACAACCATAACCAAACAGCTTGACGTTGCCATGCGCGGGTGATTGTTGTTTCAATACTCATTAATCAATGTCGCTTATCTTATTGGTTCATGGCTGCGTGAAAATTGGCTAAAAACTTCTAAACTGACTACTCAAAATCTCGAGCATACATTTGCGCATAGTGGCCTTGTAGCTGCATTAGCTCATTATGCGTTCCTAACTCAACAATCTGGCCACCATCCATCACAGCAATACGATCCGCTGATTCGATAGTCGTCAGGCGATGGGCAATGACCAGTGTGGTGCGGTCTTTCATCACATTATCGAGCGCTTGCTGGATATAATACTCAGACTCATTATCCAGCGCGCTGGTGGCTTCGTCTAAAATTAGAATCGGTGCATCCTTTAGTAATGCGCGAGCAATAGATAAACGCTGACGCTGACCACCAGATAGTTGCAACCCTTCAGCACCAATTTCACTCTGATAGCCATTTGGCATTTTCATAATAAAGTCATGAGCGAAGGCATCTTTTGCGGCTTGTTCAACCTCAGCTTGAGTCTTGTCAGCTAGGCTGCCATAAGCAATATTATTAAATACGGTGGTATTAAACAATACTACCTGCTGGTTCACCATTGCAATCTGGGCACGCAGACTCTCTAACTTAATGTCTTCGATTGGCATGCCATCTAGTGTGATTTGCCCTGAGGAAGTCTCTAGAGTTCGTGTTAATAAATTAACCAATGACGACTTGCCCGCGCCACTTCGCCCTACTAATGCAACTGTCTCGCCTGCTTTGATGTTCAAGGTAAAGTCACGTAGAGCCACCGTCGAATCTGGATAAACCAAGCTGATATTGTCTAACGACATTTGCCCTGATAGCGCTTTACTGATTGTGCCTGTATCTTCCTCTTCTGGCTCATCAAGTAGCGCAAAAATCGACTCACCAGCAGCCAGACCTTTTTGCAGCTTCTGATTAATATCAGTCAGCGAACGTACTGGCTTACTCAATAACCCTGCAGCTGCAATGTAAGAGATGAACTCACCTGCTGAAATATCATCTATTACTGCAGGTCGCAGCGCAAGCCAGACGACAACGGCCATCGCAATCGCCATCAACAGCTGTACGGCTGGCGTATTAATACTATTGGTAACAACTACCTTCATACCTTGGCGTAGATTTTTCTTCGATGTCTTGTCAAAACGTGCTGACTCGTATGATTGACCGCCGTAATTTTTGACCACTTGATAGCCGCCGATGACTTCATTGGTAATGTGACTGACATTACCCATCGTCTCTTGGATACCTTTTGAGAGCTTAAGATAGCGCTTTGACGCAATGCGCACCAGCCATAGTATTGGTGGTAGGACAATAAACAAAATAAGCGTTAGACGCCAATTGCTATAGAACAAAAAACCGATCAATGCGACAACGGTCAAACCATCACGCAGCAAAGTCTTCATTGAGTCTGTACTGGCGGCCGTGACTTGCTCAACATCAAATATCAATTTCGATGAAATCGTACCGGCTGGATTGGCCAAATAAAATGAACTAGGCAAGCGCAGTAATTTATTGAAAACTTCTACACGTAGCTCATAGACTAAGTTGCGTGAGACCAATGCAGAGTAATAGTTACCCAAAAAAACTACCAACCCCGCGCACAAAGAATAGCAATATAATCAATAGCGGAAATAAGGTTTGTTTGCTTCGATCATTTTGATTGATAGCATCAGTAATATATTGCAGAAGCTTGGCAGTCCAAATCTCTGTCCCTGCATTAATTGCAAAACCTAACGCTGTCAATAGCAATGCCCACCAGTAAGGCTTTAAATACCTTAATAAGCGTAATAGTGTCTTACTCTTAGGCGTAATGGGCGATACTGCCGATGCATTTTTATCAGAAGATTTTTTAGAGTCAGGTAAATAAGCTTGGCTCATAAAAGCCTCAATTTGGGTATCGTGGTATGAATGGGCTGTGTGTCACACAGTTTTATGATGATAAGGCTATATATTTTATTGCGGCAGCGTTTGGCCAAGTGGCACCACTGTACTAATGTTTAAATTCAAAAATCCGAGCTTTCCAGCGATATCCATTACTCGTACCACAGACTGATGCGTCGCATTGGCATCCGCTGCAATGACAAATAACATATCGCGATTGCTGCCCGCCTCTTGCTGCAACATACTGGTCAGTTCAGCCTCATTGCTACTAGCAAGTGTAATGCCGTTGACCAAATAGCTACCATCTTCTTGCACAGCTACTTCGATACTGTTGTTTTGTTTTGTCAGTGCGACACCTTCCGCTTCAGGAAGGATAATATTTAAACGACTAAAGTGATTAAATGAGGTAGCAAGTAATAAAAACACAATCAAAAACAGTAAACAATCAATCATCGGTGTTAGATTAATTTCAAGTGGTTCAACCGTTGGTTTTCTAAAACGCATATCAATCTCTTTAATTCAGCTACCATGTATAGGCTCAAGATTTCTATTCTTTAAAACCGCATTGACTACACTGCCGCTATGCTAGTCTTATCCGAATCCAACCCACCGAATGAACGTTCTTGCACAATACTATCTTCTATTGACAGACGGCTAGAAGCTGTAGATGACTGCGCACTAGCAAGCAAATGATAATCATACAGCTCTTGAATCATAAGCCCTGCTTGAGTCTCAAACTGAGCATTTATATCAATGATACGGCGCTGAAAATAACGATAAGCAACCAGCGCAGGGATAGCAACGATCATACCAGCAGCAGTAGTGATTAGTGCCTGTGATACACCAGCGGCTAGCATCGTCGGATCTTGCATGGCACCATCGGTAATCGCTAAGAATGACGAGATGATCCCTAGTACCGTACCTAACAGGCCAAGCAACGGAGCTATCGCACCGATAGTTCCTAACATATTGATGTTTTTTTCTAACTGATGAACTTGGACGCTGGCACGGTTTTGCATGTGCATCGTCATCGACTCTAGCCCGTACTGACGATATAGCAACCCCGTTGCCAAGATATCGCCAAGTGCCGTCTTCTCTTTTACATTCATCAACTGTGTGCGACCAATATCGCCATTTTCACGTAAACGAGTTATTAGTTGTTCGCGCAACCTGCTAGGAGCGACTTTGTTAAACTGTAGCGTATGGCTACGTTCAATGATGATAACCAAAGCCAATATAGAACAGACCACGATAGGTGTCATTAGCCAGCCACCTGCTTTTACCAACTCCCACATACCCACTCTCTTCCATATTTTTGCAAAAATAAATGTTCAGAGGCGACTTAGCATTTGGATAGATACGGCTAACTCGCAAACGTTATTAAGCCTGAGCTTCTATATGTTTAATCAACGCAGCCAATTGATCTTGATTGTGGAAAAATATCTCAACACTACCTTGACCATCTTTTTTATGTTTGAGTTTGACTTCGGCGCCCAGCATATCAGTCAGTCTTTGGGTCAAACGCTCTACATCACGAGATTGCGCTTGTTCAGCACGGCTGATCTTGGGCGCTGGCTGCAAGATTGACTTGACCAATTTTTCAGCTTCTCGCACGGTCATACCGCCATCGATAATCTTTTGCGCGATGATAGGTTGTTGTTCAGAGGACAATGCTAAAAGTGTACGAGCATGACCCATATCTAGCGCACTGTTGGCTAAATGGTCTTTTACTGTATCATGCAGCTGATTTAAACGAAGTAGATTCGATACTGTCGTACGCGCCTTGCCAACGACTTCAGCAATCATGGCATGACTCATGCCAAATTCCGTATGAAAGCGCTGCAATGCTGCTGCCTGCTCAATCACTGATAAGTCTTCGCGCTGGATGTTTTCAATCAATGCTAGGGCAATCGCCAACTCATCAGATAAAGCACGCTCAATCGCAGGGATAACCGCTTTTCCTGCCATTTTTGCAGCGCGCCAGCGGCGTTCACCAGCGATAATTTCATGAGTGACAAATGCTTCACTCTTATCTTCATTTGCCAATAGCGGGCGGATAACGATAGGCTGCATCACGCCATGCTGCTCAATAGAAGACGCCAACTCTGCAAGTGCTGTCTCACTCATATCACGACGAGGCTGGTACTTACCTGCTTGCAAGCGTGTGACATCAATCTGCACAAGGCTAATCTGATCTTCGGTTGCACTCGTATCTGCACTATTGCCACGTGATTTGTTGAGCGACGCCTTGCTGGTAGCACGAGATGAACGTGGCGCGCGAGTGCTATTCTCACTAGCAGTATCGTTATCAGTAGTCTTCGCAGATGATTTTTTACTGGCTTTTGTCGAAGTGATATCAGGCGCTATATCTGTGGACACAGTATCTACAGGCGCATTAGTCTCTACAGGAACATTAGCATCTGGCGTAGCATTTTCACGCGCCACCATGTCGTCTTGCAAGGCAGAGGCGGTAATTTGCTTTTCTTTTTTGATTGACCCTAATAAGGCATCTAAGCCCGATTAGCAGCCAATCCTCTTTTCTTCGCCATGATTACCTATCCTCTAACGCTAAAATAAAAGCCAATTGATTACTGATGCGGCTTACTAAATACAATGTTAAGTGCTCTATGCTTATGCTATTCATTTACTGTCTTGATCAGTGACACTTTTTATCTAAAAATCCTTTGTAAGAACTTTAGATAAAAACTAGCTGCTTTGTTTCATCACTTCAGCAGCCAGCTTTTGATACGCGCGTGCACCTTTTGACCATCTCTCATACGCAATAACTGGTAAGCCGTGCGCAGGTGCTTCTGCTAAGCGAATATTCCTTGGAATATGAGTCTTGTACATGATATCGCCAAAATGCGCTTCTAGCTCAGTAGAGACATCACGAGCAAGCGTATTACGCGCATCAAATAGCGTTCTGACCACACCGCGAATATACAGCTTAGGATTCAACTCTGTAAGGCGTTCAATCGTTTGTGATAAGTCAGCCAACCCTTCTAGTGCATAATACTCACACTGCATAGGGATAATCACACTATCCGTAGCAACCAACGCATTAATCGTCAGTAGATTCAAACTAGGCGCACAATCGATTATCACATAATCGTATGGCTGTTTTTGTGTGGATACCTGATCGTTAACCAATTCGGCCATGGCGGTTTTAAACAGTTCATGACTATCCGTCTTACTCATTAGCGTAATGTCCATGCCAGCCAAATCGCGATTAGCACCGATGACATCGAATCCAGCAGGACTAGCAACGATTGCTTCAGACAGCGCGACACCATCTAGCAAAACGTCCGCTATGGTAAGATCTAACTCGTTTTTGTCAACACCTGTACCACTGGTCGCATTACCTTGTGGGTCTAAGTCAATCAGCAGTACATGCTTGCGTTTAGCGGCCAAGCTGGCGGTCAAATTTATTGCCGTTGTGGTTTTACCCACACCGCCTTTTTGATTCGCAATTGCTATGATTTCCATACACTCACTCAACTTTATTAGGGTCTATTACTTTTGACTCGGTTGGTACGATTATTTTTGTTCAATCTTGTACAGCGACACTCGCTCAGTATTTAAAAATAAGCAATTTATGGTCTAAAATGCTCAGTTTGCAGTCGAGCATTTTAAATGCTTTTAAATACTATGTCATTTAGATACAGACGTAAACTGTGTTTCACAAAAAAACAGTGCCTGTTTCATGACTGCGAAGTATTTATGATTTAACTATCTTTGGCAGACATTTCGATTAAATGACGACTGTCGTGCAAACGTGGCACCGTCAGTTTAATGGTTTTGATACGCCAATCACTATCAAGTGCTTGCAGCTCTTCCTCACTCGGGACTTTGCCTTTCATAGCACATAAGAAGCCGGCACCTGCTAATCTTGGCTGCGCTACTTCTACAAAATCTATCAAACTGGCAAACGCTCGTGATGTCACCACAGCATAACTGGCTTCATGCGCTTCAATACGCGACGCGATCGGCTGCATATTACTCAGGCCAAGCTCGCTGCTGATTTGCTTAATAAAGCGAATTTTCTTCTGATTGCTATCAAGCGCAGTACACTGGCGCTCAGGCTGACAAATGGCAATAATAACTGCTGGCAACCCTGCTCCCGTGCCGATATCTAGCAACGATCCGGCGGGTAAATGCGTTATAATAGACAAACAATCTATCACATGCTTGATCAGCGCTTCTTCTGGATCAGTGATCGCGGTCAGATTATACGCTTTATTCCATAATAAAAGCTGGTCTAAGTACAATAATAACGTGCGCTGCTGCGTTTCACTTAACGGCAGACCCAGCTCATTTATCGCTTGCGCCAAGATATTAGCCAGCTTTGGCAGTTGCGCACCAAGCTTTACGAAACCAGTCGGATCAATATTGATATTACCCGCACTAGCAGACGATGAAGAGTTTTTAGCGGAAGCTGACATACAACGAGTTATCCAGTTTTGACTTGTGAACCGTTTATTTTATCATGCAGTCTGCCCATTGAATAGTTGCAGATTGCGCCAATGTGGGACATCTTATACTATCTACGC
This sequence comes from Psychrobacter sp. JCM 18901, assembly GCF_000586435.1. Taxonomy (GTDB): domain Bacteria; phylum Pseudomonadota; class Gammaproteobacteria; order Pseudomonadales; family Moraxellaceae; genus Psychrobacter. Next base: position 325,059 of record NZ_BAWH01000001.1, on the reverse strand, counting down.
TGATCATGAGGCGTTATTCTGCTTTGATTGCCTCCAATTCGTTGATTAATTCATTCGTTTTTTACCAGTTTTACTCAAGCATTTGTCTAAATATGATACAAAACTGCGCTTAATGACTTCGCTAATAGGTGACTATATCTTGTAAGATGTCATGATTGATTATAAAAAAAACTCAGAATACGCATGAACAGATAAAACCAATCACTTTTCATATTCCTTTAATACTTTTTAAGATGATTTTTCAAACGCCTATGACAGAACAACCCTACACCCCTATATCGCAAGTATCAAAAGACGCTAACAATATGATAGTACCTGCTACCGATACAAAAAAACACTAAGCAAACAGCACCTGATACCCCAAACCCTATCTTCACAGAAGTTCAGCAAAATTGTCGCATTTCCGCTGAGCAATTAAAACGCTATAGCGACCCTGATGAATTGCCTACAGACACACGCACGGCGCCCGACTTAGATGTGGGCTTCGGTCAACAACGCGCGCTTAAAGCATTACATACAGCGCTGGATATTAAAGCCAGTGGTTATCATGTGTTTGCCGCTGGTGAAAACGGTTTGGGCAAACGTACTGTGATTAGTCGTCTTTTGACGCGTATTGCCGCCGACGCACCGACGCCTGATGATTGGGTATATGTGCATAACTTTACCGATCCACGCACACCATTGGCGCTGCGTCTACCAGCTGGTCAAGCCTCGCTATTACAGAAGCAAGTTAATAACTTATGGCAGCAAGCAAAAAAAGCGTTTAAGCCAACGCTTTCGTAGCGATCAATACCAAAGCAAAATCGAAGCCATCAAAAACAGTACTCATCAAAAAGAAAGTCATGCCTATGACGCGCTTAATGCTGAAGGCAAACAATATGACCTAGCATTAACGTTTCGCTCGTTCGATAATAAAGCAGTATTTGTTCATCCTAGTCAACTGCCTACAGAAAGTAATAGCGATGATGACAAGCAAATAAAAATACCTAGCAATCGTCAAGATTCAGAAAAGCTCGATGATAGCGAAAAAGTTAACATTTTGAGCGATGAAAACACTGAAAGTAAGGAAAACAAAGGTTCTACATATGGCAATAATGAGTATGAAGCTGAGCTGAATAACTTTGTACAAAAGAACCATATGCAAAAGCGACTGAGTCAATTGACCATTGCTTTAGAGCAATTAGAAGACGAAGCCAACGATGAGATAGAGGCATTACATCGTAGTATTGCTCAACGTGCTTTACAACCATTATTTACTCCTATTTATGAGCAGTTTGCGACTCATCCACTTGTCGTAGAATATCTCAAGACTGTATTTGATGACATGGTCACTCACGTAGAGCGTATCGTCAATGGCGATGATGAGGAGTTTGTGACGGCAGTGTTGGCTACGACGCCCAGTCGTTATGCAGTAAATGTTATTGTCAGTCACACACCTGACAGTGGCGCACCCGTGTCTTTGAGGATTTGCCAACCCATCTCAATTTATTGGGGCATGTCGAACAAATCACCCAATTAGGCACAGTAACCACTGACGTGAGTATGATTCGTGCAGGTGCTCTACATCGCGCTAATGGCGGCTATTTACTGTTAGAAGCCAGCCACGTCCTTGAGCATCCTTATGCATGGCAAGGCTTAAAGCGCGCCCTGCAATCACGGAAAATTAAACTATCAAGTCTAGAGCAAATGCTGACGCTAACCGGTAGCTTGTCTCTCTCACCAGCGCCTATTGATTTAGATATCAAGGTTATCTTGTTAGGGGAAGCAGATTTATATTACGAGCTGCTAGAGCTTGAGCCTGAATTTGATGCAGTATTCAAAGTCCGAGCTGATTTTCATGACGATGTGCCTCGTACCATTGAGCATGAATTGGCACTGGTCGCAAAAATGGCCGATATCATTGACTACGCCAACCTTTACCCGTTTGATAGTAGTGCGCAGGCCACGCTACTTGAGCATTTAAGCTTGCAAGCTGAAGAGCAAGACCGTTTGAGCCTACACAGTGACTTATTGATTAAACTATTGCATGAATCAAACCGTCACGCGCGTTTAAATAGCGATGATATGGTAACGGCAGATCATGTCACTCAAGCAATCGATGATATGGATGAGCGTTCAGGATATTTGCGCGATCTGTACTGGGATGAGCTTAAAAACGGCCAACAGCTGATCCAGACGCAAGGCGATGCTATCGGACAAGTTAATGCGCTTACTGTGGTCAGTTATGCTGATAGTGAGTTTGGCATGCCAGCACGGCTTACTGCGGTCATTCAGCCCAATATTGGCACAGGTGAAATTCTTGATATTGAGCGTGATGTAGACTTGGGTGGTAGTTTACACGCCAAAGGCATGCTGATTATGACCAGCTATTTGCGCGCGCTGTTTAGTCAACATCATGCACTGAACTTTAGTGCCTCACTGGCGTTCGAGCAAAGCTACGCACAAATCGATGGCGATAGTGCACTGTGAGCGAAGGCTGTGCATTGCTATCCGCGTTAGCAAACGTGCCTATCAATCAGTCTCTCGCGATTACTGGATCTATGAACCAGTTAGGCGAAGTACAAGCAGTCGGTGGCATCAATGCCAAAATCGCAGGTTTCTTCGACGCCTGCCGCGAGCAAGAGCTAACAGGCGATCAAGGCGTCGTCATTCCGATGGCCAATGTCAAACAACTGATGTTACGTGACGACATTATCGATGCAGTAAATAGAGGCAAATTTCATATCTATGGCGTCTATACTCTCAGTGAGGCCCTGACGCTGATGACTGGCTTGCCCATCGACACCATGAATAAGAAAGGCCGTTATCGTAAAGATACTTTATTTGGCAAAGTATTAAGCCGTCTGATGCTGTGGGATGAAAACCAGGAAAACACTGATGACATCGATGATGAAAAGTCCAAAAAGAAAGCGAAGAAAAAGCGTAAAGAAAAACGTCAAAAGAAAGAAGGTAAGAGAATAAAAGAAAGGCAGAGAATAAAAGAAAAGCGTAAAGATGAGAAATGCAGCGAGGAAAGTAACAAGCAAAGCGATGCTAAGCCTATTGATAACACCCTAAACGATACTGAGACAACAGCTGTCGATGAGGATGGCAATTAAAATTTAAACGGTACTACCGATACGTACGCACATTGCTGTTCGACTAGATTCATTGTTATATCTATGGCTAGATCGAACAGTAACCATCGAATAGCAACCTTCAAATAAACATACGCATGCATGAACGTCGCTAGACGCTACGCTGCTTTTCTGCGATGATTAACGCTTCCTGATCGAGCAATATCGTGCCAGAAACCGACTTGTAACTTCATAAAGGGTATCTCTTAATGACTGTACATCCTACTGATGCTGATAACATCCAAGCTCAGTCCAATCCTAGTAAGCAGGCAAGTGCGCTTGCAACTGTAGACACTGGTACCTCAAAAGAGGCCAATGCCGCCAATATTAGTGACAATCGACATGGTGCGGCAACGACTGCTCGGCAATGGCAAGTACTATCACAACTGCAGCGCAATCGCTGGGTAGGCACCACGCATATTTATGAGCAGCTGATGATGGCAGGCTTCGATATCAGCCTACGTACTGTCCAACGCGATTTGAACGCCCTTGCCAAACGCTTCCCTATCGAAAAAAACAATGCCAATCCTCAGGGTTGGCGCTGGAAAGAAGACGCCCCATTACAAAGTTTGCCGCATATGAACTTATCACAAGCGGTTGCTTTTAATATGGTCGAGGCCAATCTGACCCAGTTACTGCCACCTGTTATCTTAGATGAATTATTTCCTTGGTTTGACTTAGCACGGCGACAGCTCAAGAACAGCAAAGTGACCCACTCTTGGATAGACAGAGTGCGTATTGAGCCTGCCACACAGCCACTCATCGCACCAGATATAGATTTGGACAGTAAAGACAATATTTACCACGCGCTATTTTATCAGCTGCAAATTCATGCTTGCTATACTCGTAGCAACAAATTACAAGCCAGCGAATACATCCTAAATCCAATCGCGATTATCCAGCGTGGCGTGATTATCTATCTACTGGCAACTCGTACCGACGATCCAGAAGCCACCATTCGCACCTTTGCCTTACATCGGTTTGATAGTGTTGAGATTCTCGAAACCGCTGCAAAAACGCCGGAGAACTTTCAACTCGATACGTATTTGGATGAAGGCAGTATGGGCTTTAGTCACCCACTGTTTGGCGAATTGGACGAGCGGGGCAAGAATACCGCTGTTGAGCTTAGGTTTACTAGGCAAGCTGGTAAGAGTCTGACCGAAAGTAAGCTTAATGACGATCAAACCGTGATGCTAAATGAGGATAACACCCTTACTGTAAGAGCCACTGTTAATTTGACCTCACAGCTGGTTTGGTGGCTACGTGGATTTGGTAGTGGCTTATTAGATGCTAAGCCTGAGCTACTCTATCAAGCAGTATTAGATAAACCTACGACAGCAATCAATGAATGACATCACTGGTATTAAACTTGCCTAAATCACCACTACTCAAGTAAGCAGTCAATAAATCTAGATAACGGTTAAAAACTAAGAATAAAAAAGGAAAGTTATGTCGACCACTGCCCCATCACCACTGTTATCAGATAGTTTACGAGGACTTGGACTAGACGCAGGGACTTTGTTCTTTGCGCTCAATTATGAATTTACCAAAATTGAGCCAAAAGGCATGTTTAAGCGCTTCAAAAAAAATCAAAGCGCGATGGATATTGATTTGGCTTGTGTGTTATATGATGATAACTGCGTCATCAGTGACATCGTTTGGTTTAAACAATTACGAGATAAAGCTGAATCGGTCAAGCATCAAGGTGACAGCTTAAATGGTAAGGATCGCGGTGAACAAGCCATGTATCTTGCCCCGCTTGATCAAGAGCAAATCAGATTGGAACTCGAAAAAAATTCCTGCTCATATCACTCATATTGGTTTAATCGCCAACTCATACCACGGTCATTCGTTTTCTAGAGTCAAGAAAGGCGAGATTCATCTGAGTGACGATGAAGGAAACCGTTGTTTTGAAGTCAACCTTAAGCAGCTCCCACGCGATTGCACCACGCTATGGGTGGCGCATTTGCGCCGATCTGTTGATGACTGGCATTTAACATTGCAAAACTTACCACTCACTGCAGAAGGTCTAGCAGATGCAGCACAAGAAGTGGCTCATGAGTTAGCACGTGCACTGCCCATTCCTCAGGGTATATAAGAGCAACTGGTCATCGAATATAAAAGAGGTCTTGTGCTATGAAAACACGAGACCTCTTTTTATAAGCAAAGCATTAGCTGTAATTAATTGCTAAGAACCTATCCGTTCTAAAACATCTCACACTTGCCTATAAAACTTCACCGCAATGCGGACAGAAGTTTTTTTGGCGCGTTTCAACTTCTTTTTCACGCCGTTCAAGTTCTTGCTCTCGAAGTACTTGTAGAACGATATTTTGTGCCTGTTCTTTATCTAAACCCAGCTCTCGACGAATTTTATCAATCATCATCTGATTCTGTACCAGATCAAAGTCACTATCAATGAGCTGCTCACGAAAATGCTGTTCAAGCTCTTCACGGCGCTGAGCCAACTCATTTGCTAATCCTGTCGCTAGAATACCAGCTGGCAGTGCAGCGAGACCCACACCCAATATCGTAATGACCGCACCCAATATTTTGCCCGCATTAGTAATTGGCGTGACATCTCCATAGCCTACTGTTGTCAGTGTCACCACAGCCCACCACATTGCTTTAGGTATGGACTCAAACTCGTCTGGCTGTGCGTGATTCTCCACTAGATAAATACCGCTAGAGGCAGTCACAATCATAATAATAAGAATGAAGATAACAGCCTGAAATGAGCCTCGCTCCTTGCTGATTACGACTAATAAGATACGCATTGAGGCAAAATAACGAGTCAATTTTAGGATTCGAAATAAACGTAAAATACGTAAGAAACGCAAATCAATATTGACAAAGAAATTCAAAAAGGCGGGCACGATGGCTACTAAGTCAATCAATGCGGATGGACTTCTAAGCCAATCCCATCGCTGTTTCCATGTTGTGTTATCAGGCTTGGCTTCAGCCACACTCCACAGACGCAGTAAGTATTCAATGGAAAAGACAACGATAGAGAAGTTTTCGAATAAGGTGAAGTAATCTTGATAAGGGTAATACCACTGATCGACAGACTCGGCTATCACAGCAGCTACGTTAGTCATGATCAAAAATATGAGAAAATAATCAACGTAACGGCTAAATAACGTGTCATGTTCTTCATTTTGTAAAATATCATAAACAAAATGACGCAAGCGCCGTATAGATTGGAATAACATGCCAGCCCTATGCGGTGAAATACCGATTTGATATTAATAGAATAAAACAACGGTCAAACAATAAGAACCAAACTTTCATCACAGAACATAGGAGATATTTGCAGCAATCATCCGTGATTTTTATCAGAAACGCTTCATTTGGTACTGACCTGTCCATTATCAGCCATGACTATCGGCTATACAAAATACAGATAATAAATATAGACTGATACAAGCAGTATAAACACAATTAGTAGGATAGAGAACCTCAAGAACTGTTCGTCAGCGCGAAGCTGCTGACTAATATCCTGCGCAGGTATCAAAAACAAGTGACATTCAGGACAACAAGAGTCTACCTGATTCAGTATTTTCATCGTACGCGCATTCGTACAGCGTAGAGGGGAGTTACTGCAATAGCCAAGCATAATATATTGCACCTCTTGTTGAATCGTAAATAAGAGATACCGACTTACGTCAATGACACTTACTTAAAAAGCAGCTTTTGTTGTGTTTAATTATAGACTGTAGACAATTGAATTACACGTAAATGTAATTTATTGCAGAAACATTGCTAATTTATATTTAAAACCTTACCAACAATAATGATTTTCGTATTATAATAGAGATTAAATGTTACAGATTAAACTTTAATCATGACATTATGTATCAGTAGCTAATGCCATCCCTCATTAGCAAACTGCTGATAATTTTTTTATTACGTTAAGGAATGAAATGATGAAACTACAATCCCTAGTTTTAGCAACTGCTGCTGCACTTACAATGACAACTGCTTTTGCAGTCCCTGCTGGTACTTGGTCTGTTGCTGCTGGCGCACATTATGTTGATCCTAAAAGCAACAACGGTACTCTAGATAACGGTTTATCTGTTGATGTTGATGGTGGTGTACGTCCTACTATCAGTGGTGAGTATTTTATCGCTAACAACGTTGGTGTCGAACTACTAGCGGCGCTCCATTCCATCATGACATCACTCTGAAAACTGGTGATACTACTATTGATGCAGAAACTCAGCACCTACCACCTACTCTATCTGTACAGTATCACTTCGATGGCTATGATCTGCCTATGAATGTGAAGCCTTTTGTTGGTGTTGGTGTGAACTACACGACTTTCTTCAAAGAAAGAATCTACCTTGGTAATGGTAATGATTTAGAGCTTGATGATAGCGTTGGTGTAGCTGGCCATGTTGGTATTGATATTCCTTTTGCTCCTACCGAAGCTTTCCGTATTGATGCCCGTTATATGGACATCAAAACAGATGCAAGCCTAAACGGTACTGATATCGGCGAAGTTGATATCAGCCCTTGGGTATATGGCGTAGCATTCGTTAAACAGTTCTAAATTAGTAAAGATACCATGCGTAATAAGAGCCAGCTTAATAGCTGGCTTTTTTTGTGCTTATTAATTACGGCTACTACCGTTTTTCTACTCTAACTACTAGGCAATTACTTATAAAAATAGCTAATAACCTGTAAGAACAAATAACCTCCATAAAAAAAGACCACCCGTAGGCAGTCTTTTCTAATTGCTAGCTAGCTTTAGATCAAGATACGACGTGGATCTGCCAATAGCGTTGCGATATAACGAGTAAATACAGCAGCGTCTGCGCCATTAATCACACGGTGGTCATAAGACAAAGACAGTGGCAGCATCAAACGTGGCTCAAAGCTTTGTTTTTTAGCATCCCAACGTGGCTGCATACTTGCTTCAGAGACACCTAAAATACCAACTTGTGGCCAGTTAACTAATGGCGTAAATGCCGTACCACCCAAGTTACCTTGGCTCGATATGGTAAAGCTAGCCCCTTGCAAATCTTTAGTGCTGAGCTTCTTATCACGAGCTTTTACAGCAAGCTCGCCAATCTCAATTGCGATTTGCTTTAGACCTTTATCTTGTACGTTTTTGATAACCGGTACGATAAGACCATCATCTGTTGCCACAGCAATACCCATATTGACACTTTTACGCAATATAACCTGAGTATTGTCATCGCTCAAATGACTGTTGAATCGTGGATGCTGGGTCAACGCGTAAGCAGTTGCTTTAACCACAAATGCCAAGATAGTAAAGCCAACACCTTCAGCTTTCATGCCACCTTTTAGCTCACCACGTAGTTTTTCAGTCTCGGTGATATCAGAGAGATCGAACTGCGTTACTTGCGGTAGCAAAGTATTGTAGTTGAGCTGTGGTATCGAGACTTTCTGCAAGCGGCTGAGGTCTTGTGTTTCTGTCTCACCCCAGATCTCAGCATTACTCATGTCAGGCAGTTTCGGTAGACCTGAGCTAACAGGATTACCGCTCACAGGTGCCGCTTTCTGCTTGGTTAGACTGTTCTTAACATGTGCAAACAAGTCTTCTTTTAGAATGCGATCGTTTAGAGCTGAACCATTCACTTGTGTGATATCCACACCTAACTGACGGGCTAGTTTGCGAACGGCAGGACCTGCATACACATCAACCAATTTTTCATTGACCTGTGCTTCAGTTAATTTACCCTCTGTTTTGCTAGCAGCTGTATCAGTATTGGTCGGTTTAGCAGCTTGTTTTGGCTCACCAGTAGTTTTAGCAGCTGGTTTATCTTCTGTTTCGGCTGGTGCTGACTCTTGTGTCTTAGGATCTTCAGATTTACTATCACTAGCATCATCTGTACTACTTTCCATGATGACGATAAAGTCCTGACCATTAGCAACCATATCACCTGCTGCGACCAAGATTTTCTCAATCTTACCGGCAACTGGCGCTGGTACTTCAACCGAAGCTTTGTCTGATTCGATTAGCAAAATCGACTGCTCAGCGCTAACAGTATCACCAACGCTCACCATAATTTCAGAAACTTGTGCCTCATCAACACCTAAGTCAGGTAGCGCATGAGTAGTTGCTTTACCAGCATTAGCGGCTGGCTTGGCAGCAGACTCTGATTGCTTTGAATCAGTTGTAGCAGGTTCAGGTTTTGATTCTGGTTCGACATCATTTGTGCTGTTCGCTTCTTGCTCTTCAGCAGCAGCATTATCATCATTGCTTTCTGCGCTATCGTCTGCACTTTCAAGCTCAATTAGCACCATACCTTCGCTGACTTGATCACCGATAGCAACACTAATCTTAGTCACTTTACCAGCAGCAGAGCTTGGTACTTCAACCGATGCTTTGTCAGATTCTAATAATACGATGTTGTCATCTTTTGCGATGACATCGCCAACTTCTACCATAATCTCGCTGACTTCGGCGCTATCCACACCTAAATCGGGGGCTTTAATGTCCATGATTTATTTCCTCGTCTTATGGTTATTATTATTTGACATCTTTATCATCAAGTACATTTGCATCTGCTTGATCTTCAGCACGGCCTTCATTACTGATTTCATCATCGTCTTCAGCGATAAACTCAGGTACAGGATTTGGATTTACGTTACCTGGTGCTGGTGCATCTGGAGACTGGTCATAGTAAGACTGCTGCTGCCATGCAGGTGGATGATCCACATCAATACCTAAGCTTGAAATCGCGTCTTTAACCAAACGCATCTCACTTCGCCTTCATCGGCTAGGCGTTTAAGCGTTGCCACAACGATATGCGCCGCATCAACGTTGAAGAAACTACGTAGGTTTTCGCGCGTATCAGAACGGCCATAACCATCGGTACCCAGAGTCGTGTAAGGACGATTGTCTGGCAACCAAGCACGGATCTGCTCTGAGTAGTTACGCATATAATCTGTCGCTGCAACCACGATACCTTCGTGCGGTGCTAATTGCTCAGTAACCCAAGGCACTTTCTCTTCGTCCATTGGATGTAGACGGTTGTAATCATCACAAACCATACCATCACGAGTCAGCTCGTTAAAGCTAGTTACACTCCAGACGTTAGACGTAATATTGAACTCATCTTTTAGGATCTGTGATGCTTTTTGTACTTCGCGTAAGATAACACCAGAACCTAATAGCTGTACTTGTGTTGAACCATTGTCTTCAAGCAAGTACATACCACGTTTGATACCTTCTTCGGCACCTTCTGGCATAGCAGGTTGCTCGTAGTTTTCATTCATCAACGTCAAGTAATAGTAAACGCGCTCGCCTTCACCATACATACGGCGTAGACCGTCATGCATGACAACGGCTAGCTCATAACCAAAGCAAGGATCATAGCTGACGCAGTTTGGCACGACATTGAACAGAATCTGTGAATGACCATCTTGATGCTGCAAGCCTTCGCCATTAAGTGTCGTACGACCAGCAGTTGCGCCCAACAAGAAGCCTTGTGCTTGACAATCACCTGCCGCCCAAGCCAAATCACCCACACGTTGGAAACCAAACATTGAATAATAGATATACATCGGAATCATAGGTAGCGCGTTCACAGAATAACTGGTTGCCAATGCAATCCAAGTACTCATTGCGCCTGCTTCGTTGATACCTTCTTCTAACATGTGACCATCGATGGCTTCTTTGTAGCCCATCAATGCTTCACTGTCTTCTGGCGTATATTTTTGGCCAACAGCCGAGTAAATACCCAATTGACGGAACATACCTTCTAGACCAAAAGTACGCGCTTCGTCAGGTACAATTGGTACGACACGATCTTGAATGTCTTTGTTTTTTAGCATTGCAGATAGCAATCGCACAAATACCATCGTTGTAGATTGCTCTTTACCATTACTACCTTTTAACACCCGATCAAACATTGATAGTTCAGGGATATTCAGTGGGATATGACCACTACGGCGGTTTGGTAGATGACCACCTAATGACTCACGACGACCTTTGAGATACTTCATCTCCGCCGAACCTTCTTCAGGGCGGTAGAACGGTAGAGTCTCTAACTGCTCATCAGTAAATGGCAAATCAAAACGATCACGGAAATACATCAACGCTTCTTGATCAAGCTTCTTCACCTGATGCGACTTGTTGACTGCTTGCGTTTGTGCAGATAGACCGTAACCTTTAACGGTTTTAACCAAAATAACTGTCGGTTGGCCTTTGGTTTTCATAGCTTCGCTAAATGCAGCATAAACTTTAACTGGATCATGGCCACCACGGTTCAGACGAGATATTTCTTCGTCAGTCAACGCATCTGCCATTTCTTCTAGCTCTGGATATTTACCAAAGAACTCTTTGCGGGTAAATTCAGGCGTACGTGCTTCATATAGCTGATACTCGCCATCCACCACTTCTTCCATACGTTGTTTAAGGACACCCGTATGATCTTTACCAAGTAATGAATCCCAGTTACCACCCCAAATGACTTTGATAACTCGCCATCCTGCACCGCGGAATACTGACTCTAGCTCTTGAATGATTTTACCGTTACCACGGACTGGACCATCAAGACGCTGCAAGTTACAGTTGACTACCCATATTAGGTTGTCCAGCTTCTCACGACCTGCCAGAGAAATAGCACCCAAGCTTTCTGGCTCATCCGTTTCACCATCACCTAAGAATGTCCAAATCTTACGACCTTCTTTTTCTAGCAAGCCGCGGTTTTCCATATAGCGATGTACATGGGCGTGATAGATAGACATGATTGGGCCAAGTCCCATTGATACCGTTGGGAACTGCCAATAATCAGGCATTAGATATGGATGCGGATAGCTTGATAGGCCTTTGCCGCCTACTTCACGGCGGAAGTTATCAAGCTGATCTTCGGTCAAACGACCTTCTAGATAAGAGCGTGCATAGATACCTGGAGCTGAGTGACCTTGATAATAGATCATGTCACCACCGAAATGATCGCTAGCCGCGCGGAAGAAATGGTTAAAACCTGTTTCATAAAGTGTCGCACTAGAGGCGAATGTCGCTAAGTGACCACCCAAATCATCGTCGTTTTTATTGGCACGCATAACCATAGCAAGTGCATTATAACGAATTAGCGCACGTATCTTACGCTCCATGCCTAGATCGCCTGGGTACATTGGCTCGTCTTCAACAGCGATACTATTGACATAAGCGGTGTCTAGTCTGTTGAACGGAAGACCTTCTTGAACCGCCATATTGTATAAGGCTTTTAGGAGAAACTGAGCACGGTCCTTGTCTGCGTGTTTAACCACAGACTCAAAGGCTGCCAGCCATTCCTGAGTTTCGGTGCTATCAGCATCCTTATAATAATTCATTCTTGTTAATCCTTTTATATCAGTCATACCTACCTAATGGCAGGGCTTCATTGAAAAATGCATGATGAGAAATTGGCTTACTTATGACATCCTTGCTACGTCCAAGCATTCCATTGTTTTGTGCGATGATATACAGCTTGATTATAAAAATAGTATTACTCATATCGACAAATGCATCAAATCAACACACCTGCCAAATCGTTATAATGCTATGACTATCTATTCAATCATTAATTGCTATGACATTCCATTATAAGCGTTTACGGTTAAGTTGTTTATGGCTGTAGAGAAATGATGAAATAACAAGTATTTTTTAAATAAATAATGATTAGTTTTTTTAAAAATGATTACTGATGACTCACTGAGAGAGATATAATTTTGTTGAATGTGCAAAAACAAGTATAGCCTTTGCAGTAGGGGTTCAGCTCTCTAAATATATTATCTGGAAAAGCTTTCTGCTATTCATACCCTATAAATAGACTTTCGTCTCATTTTTGTATATTAATTGTCACTTAAATATTATTCTTATAACAAAATTATATCTACATTCCATCCTTGCTCTCGGAGCTATTATGAATTCGTCTGTTGAACTATCAGCTCTTAAGTCGAGAGTAACGCGTTGGATAGCTTTGCCATCTTTGTTGATACTATTGCCCAACTATCTGGCTTTGGCGGCAATTACGACTTGCCCTGCTAACTTTGTGTCTGATGAGTTTGCAAGCACTGATTACAGTAACTTAGGATCGACAGCATCGCCACCTATCCTTGGTGTAAACCAACTTTTAAACGGTCTCAGAAGTGAAAGTTACACTATTGCTTCTAACAGTTTAGTGACTACTGGCAGTTTAGATGCTGGCGGCTCAAATTTTTATAGACCTAAGACGCTAGCAGGCAACCTTCAATCGTTTGAATTTTTTCAGGATTTTACTAATAAGGGATCGTCTCGTGCGGTCTCATACACTTTTAAAAACAGTTTCACCAACGAATCTCAAGCCCTTACCAATGTCAGCTTAAGTATTTATGATATAGATGTGAACTATTTAGGTACAGGGACAGGAAACGGAGGAACAACAGCAGGTACTAGGTATTTCGAGTTTTCCGACCAAGTAACAATCACTGGTTTTACTAGTGCGGGTGCTAGTGTGACGCCAACTTTGACATATAGAGGCACCGGAATAACGACTACTGCACCCTATCGTCAAACAACTACTACTGGTAGCGTTTTATGTAGTACAGATTCTGTAGATGAAAGATGTAAAGTATCCGTTGCTTTTAATCAACCTATCGTTAGAGTAGATGTGTCTTATGGCAATAACCCTAACCTAGAATACTACGATAATACTACTGGCACTGTAGGTAACCCTGGTGATCAGCTGATCAACATTGTATTTGATGGTTACTGCTACCTACCACAGCCGCGCCTAACATATACTAAAGCTCTCTCTTCTTCTCGTAAAACAAATACCGATCAATTTACTGTTCAAATCAAGGACAATGCAGATAACTCGGTTGTTACCAACGGCATCAGCTCGGTCACTACGTCGGGTTCAGGCAATACAGTTACTACGGGTACAGGCACTACAGGAACCTTTAAGGTGAACCCTGCCAAGACCTATACACTGACAGAAGCCGTCTCAGGAACGACCAACCTAGTAGATTATACTGCGTTATATGCATGTAGAAGATCGGATGGTACAACCGTTACTACTTTAGATCCAAAAAAATCTAAAGCTTACGTACGGAGATAATTGGGCATGTACAATCACAAATGACAGATCCAATTATGTCTTTTCAGGTATTGTATTTAACGATAACGGTCAAATTACATCTCCAGCCAAAGATGATGTCTCTACTAAATATCTAAATAATAGTCTTTATTTTAATGGTAGATATGACTCACCAACTGAATCTGGAATCCCTTTTACCACTGGTCACACCATTACTTTGAATAAATGTGCTGGTGATAGTGGGACGTTTTCGCCTCAAACAGTGAATATCAATAGTGACGGTACCTACAGCTTCAATTTGACATCTGCACAAGTTGGCAGTTACACAAGACTCTGTGTCACTCAGAATGAACCTAGCAATTATGCATATTCTGTAGACACGACAAGCGATGTGCGACAAATAAACATTATTAATAGTCAGTACAACTATCCTAGCAATGATTTCGGTGATGTTATCCAAGAAAATGCTGCATTAGTATTAATCAAAAGTCAGTATGTTCATGACTGTAGTCTAAATAACCTTGCTACAATTGGTGTCAATTATGAAGGTAGTGCTAACAGCGCGTATAGTATAAAACCAATATCTGGCATTGTGCCAGGACAATGTATCGCTTATAGAATTGAAGCCATCAACCGGGGCAACGTTTCTCTGACAGATATTGTTATCAAGGATACGCTACAGAGTAAAAATGACTCTAATAATTCGCTGATTACCTCTACCTTAGTTAATCCAACACCTATTGGTGAAAATAGCGGCACTCCATCATTTGCAACAAACTCGGTATCTATTGGTAACAACGGTACAGTGACTACCAATACTTTTTCTTTAGGTGCCACTACAGCCACTCGCCGTCATGCCATTCGTTTTAATACTAAATATGGTACTACCATTAGTAACTAAACACCTGTGTATCAAATTACTGAATACTCAATCAAGCCCTATCTTCCTAGATAGGGCTTTTACCGTTTGGTCATCTCGAAATACCATTTGTCGTCTTTATAATGAAAGTTTGTATTGGTTACGTGACAATAGCTTAAAGGGAGATGTGTGCTTTTTACAGACGAGCCTGATATCGAGTTATAGACAGCCTCACTGGAGCCCAAAGCATCAATATCCCAATGATAGCAACGGTATAAGAAAGGATTTTATATGAAACGTTTCAAGATTCTACGCAATGTTCTATTAGCAACGGTTGCTTCTACTTGCATGTTAGGCCTCGCGCATGCTGAAGATGCTCTAAAGATGGAACTGACTGCCAATCAAGTCATCAAAAATGCTGATGGTAAGACAGTATATACGGCAGTACGTACCGCACCAGCAGGTACTGTCATTCAATACAAGGCAACTTATACCAATACCATTAATAAAGATATTAATGATCTGATGGTAACTCTACCCATTCCTGCCAACATGACCTTTACTGGTGATGCGATGCCAGCAAGCGCGCAAGCCAGCACTGATGGCAAAAACTATGCTGATATGCCGCTAATGCGCAAAGTCGATGGCAAAATGGTTAAAGTACCCTACTCTGAATACCGTACGCTACGCTGGAACATCAAATTACTACCCGCAAAAAAAGGCAGCAGCTGTTGCCCTTAATACTGTCGTTAACAAATAACCCTTCACCCTTACTGATTTAATCTTTCGGAGATTTACTGCATGAAACCAAATTCTTTTAAATATTCAGTATTAGCCGTAGGTGTTGTGGCTGCAATGGGTATCTCTACTGCCGCTAATGCAGCTACTCCTAATACTACTGGTGGTATTAGTGCAGGAGCAGCACCGATTACCAACGTCGCAACCGCAAACTATAGCGTTGCTGGCATTGCTCAGCCAAACGTTACTTCTAACACAGTGACTGTAAGCGTTAGCGAAACAGCTAACTTTGCACTCGTATCGACTGTTGATGATGGTAGCATTGGTGACGATATTGCTATCAATCAGACTGCTACGCCAGGTGGTACGACTACCTTTACTCATGCCTTAACCAATACGGGTAACGTGACGGATACTTATACCGTTAATACCACAGGTAATGACTCAGCACTAGTAACAGCTACGCCAGACTATGCTTTAGGTACTGCGCCTGTCACGTTTACGATTGTACAAGCAGATGGCA
The DNA here is from genome assembly GCF_000586435.1 of Psychrobacter sp. JCM 18901. Classification (GTDB taxonomy): domain Bacteria; phylum Pseudomonadota; class Gammaproteobacteria; order Pseudomonadales; family Moraxellaceae; genus Psychrobacter. The sequence continues at coordinate 308,790 of NZ_BAWH01000001.1, read as the reverse complement.
CTGCTTTGACTTCTGCTCAGCGCACCGCTTTAGGAACTCAAGCGGAGACAGGTACCCTAGCCAACGGTGGTACTATTAGACTACAACCAGGTACCAGAGCTAACTTAAGCTACGAAGCAGCTACACCAGCCGCTCGTAACGGTAATGACAAAGGTGTAGGCACATTAACAGCAACCAGTAGTTTCTTTACTGCTAATCTTCCAGCAAATGCGACATTGGTGAACGAAAACCAAACTATCGTGAGACTGCCTACCTTCAAAATAGCAAAAACAGCAACCAGTACTGTCGATTTGACAGTCGCTAATCCACAGATCGCTTATAGTATCGTAGTCACTAACGTGGATACTGACTATAGTACTGCTGCGACTGATATTGTCATCCGAGATGTCCTTCCTGCAGGTTTGAGTTTGCCTAATGGCACAGCCTCAGACGTGACCGTAACTGGTGCTGGCACTGCTACGATTTCTACTGTTGGTACTCGACAAGCTATTAATGTTGCTGTAGCGAACTTAGCCGTTGGCGCAAGTCGCACAATTACTTTCACAGTTAATGTCGATAGAGATCAGTATACAGCTGCTAATAGTTCAGTAACTAACAATGCAGAAGTCTACGATAAGTTCGTCGGTGCGGTTAGTCCGTTAATTGCTGCTCCTGTACTTGGTACTGACTATGACATTTTGGATAGTACAAATAACAATTTAGATATGACTAGAGTACCTGCTGCTGCGGATCAAGCTAACGGCGCTGGTATAGATACTGCTGGTGTGACTAACTTTACCAGACGAGCGGTTGTAGTGAGCAATCCAACAACTAGAGAAGTTCCCCCTGCCTCAGGTACTGCTAGTCAAGCGACTCATTCAACTCTCATTACTAACAGTGGTCAAGATGCTGAAGGTACTAATACTAACCCATTGACCTTTACTATTGCTGATGGTGGCAATAATGGGGCTGTTAGACCTGTTACTGGTCCTGTTAGTGTTACTTACACGCCGCCTGGTAATGGCGTTCCGGTTACTATATCGCTGCAACCTACCGTTGCTGGTGGTAATACGTACACCCTTAATAGCACTACACTACCAACTGCTCAATTTCCAAATGGTATTGCACCTGGTGGCAAATTAGCGATCAACTACAATGTGTCGTCTGGCAATGTAGCTGCTCCTGCGACTGTTGATGATGCTGCAGCTGTTGGTAGCACTGAAACTTCTGTTGTAACGCTAACGCCTGCTGGTATTAATCCACCTGCTGTTACTTCAGTGACTGATACGACTAACGTTAGAGGCTTAACTTTAGTGAAGTCTCAAGCATTAGATGAGACTTGTTCAGGTACGGTTGCTGCAAGTACCTTTGTTCAGACTGCGCTCGAGGCGAAACCTGATCAATGTGTTATCTATCGTATTCAGGCAACTAACACTTCTTCAACAGCATTAGGTTTTAATCTTAACGCATTAACTATCTCGGATTTGTTGTCTAACTTTTCAGCTGGTGCGGATTTAGTAGCTGGTTCACCTGCTACTTCGGCGACTGCTTCATCTACTGCAGGCACGCCTAGTGCGACTAGTACTGCAGTTCTTGGTACTAACTTTACTATAGTTCCTCAGGGCGTTGGCACCTTGACTTTCAAAATCAAAATCAAAAACGATCGTTAATTTATATTTAATATTTCAAAGTCTATAAGCGTCACAAGACGTTTATAGACTAACGCTCCAGTTTGACCTGATCGTTTTTGGTTAGCCAAGCTGGAGGGTTACTACCCTACCCTTCTATGTTTTATTGGATAAGCGACATATGACTACATACTCAACGTCTAATCGTATTACGTTGCATACAGCGAAGATCTCTGCGCTGACAGCTGCAATGTTGCTTATGCAATCAAATATGGCGCTTGCTGCGCCTAGCACGCTCGTACAGACTATCAATAACATTGCTAATGCGACTTATGATGTCGATTCTATTGAACAAAGCGGCATTTCAAACCAAGTTCAAGTCAAAACCTCTGCCCTACCTGAATATGGTATTAATTTAACTCAGCAACCTCTGCGTACTGTCGCACCCAACACATTAGTGAATTGGGTCAATGTTCTTAGTAATACTGGCTATAGTAGTCAGACTGTTGAGCTGACGCTTGATGTATCGCCAACTCTATCTAATTTGAAAGTTTATCAAGACCTAAATAACAACGGAGAAGTCGATTCAGAAGATCGACAAATCATGCTCGATAACCTGAGCGCTCAGATCAAACTTGGTCAGAGTGAGAGTATTCAGCTTATCGTACAGGCTCTATCAGATGCCGAGGGTGAAGATGGCGATACCGCTGATGTAAAGATTGGCGCTATCATACTAGAAGATCCATCAATAGCAGCTGTCGAAGCAATCGACAGACTGGTTATTGTTGAACCTAAAATCAACTTTACCACCTCTCAACTTGACAGTACTAAAACCACCTCGCAAATCGGTGACAACGTTTATATTGATGCCAGTTACGCACAGTGTAACGTCAATCTTAATGAGCCTGATGAAGTTTGGATTACCATTAAATCCTCTAATCGACCTACTGGTAGTGGTGATAGTTACACTCTAAAAGCGATAGAGACTGGTAACAATACTGGTAAATACCGCCTGTCTGCTCCGACACAAAACAATGCCAACGCCATCAATGATGATATTATTCAAACCTTAAAAGGTGATGCTTTAATCGCCACATTGGATGCTTGCGTTGATCCGACAGCTGATAGTATTAGCAGCAACCTCAGCAGTAATATTGCCATCATAGACAATTCATCTGCTTTAAAAGTAGAAAAGGAAGGCGATGTAAAGACCGCAGAGTTTGGCGATTATGTCAATTACACTATCAAGGTCACCAATGATGGTAAATTCCCAGCCTACAATGTTGAGTTGAAAGATGCGCTGCCACGTGGCTTTGATTATGTCGATAATAGTGTGCGCGTTAGCCCAACTTCTGATATCACTATCAACCAAACGCAAACGACTGAGTTCAAAGCGGACGGTAAATACCAAGTACTCAACTTGGGCACGCTCACTGCAGGCGAAACCAAAAATATTACTTACCGTGTCCTGATCGGATCAACAGCGTTAGGGGGCGATGGTATCAACCGCGCGACTGCATACGGTCGTGATGACAGCAACAATAGATTGACATCAAGAGAAGCGCAGTGGCCTGTCGAAGTAAGCCGCGGCGTCATGAGTACTGATGGTATTATCATCGGTAAGGTCTATCACGATATCAACCGCGACGGTATTCAGCAAAAAGAAGACGGCGAGCTTGGTGTCGCTGGTGTACGTATCTATATGGAGAACGGCAACTTCATCGTGACTGATCCTGAAGGTAAATATAACTTCTATGGTATCAGTGCAAAAACACACGTACTAAAGGTCGATCGTACTACTGTTCCTAGAGAGACTGAACTGGTTACCCAAAGCAATCGTAATGCTGGTGATGCCGGTAGTCGTTTTGTTGATTTGAAATACGGCGAATTACATCGTGCGGACTTTGCAATCGTTGGTGGCATGGCAGATAGCACTGAACGCTTAAACGCTGAGCTAATTGCTCGTAGCAAATTAGTAGAAGCTAAAAATGACACGTTAGAGCAAGCGGTGAAGTCTGAGCTGACATTAGAGCCTGATTATGATACCGACACGACCGACAATGTAAATGCTAGTGGCTGTACCCTCAATGGCGACCTAGATCTTGGTAATAACTGTGACTCGGCGATCGTCAATGAGATGGTCAATCCAGTAGACAGCGTGTTGATATGACGGTAACCACTGTTGCTCCGCCAGTAGAAAAAGAGCTCGAGGAATACTTAAAAGAAGTGGTGAGTAACGATGTTGTCTTCATTAACCTGAACGAAGGTCAGCAGCTTAGCACTTATAAACAAATGGTACAGGTTCAGGCACCGCTTGGGTCTGTGTTCACACTATATGCCAACGGCAAAGCTGTATCAGAACAAAAAATAGGTAAAACTGCTGAGCAAGAAAAACAGAATGTAACGGCTTTCGATTACTATGCTGTTGATTTACAGCGCGGCAAGAACACCTTACGCGGTGTTGCGACTGATATAAATGGTCAGATCATCTCTGAGCAGACGATTAAGGTACTAACTCCTGACAGCCTACAAGCTATCGACTACCGTACTCAAGCACAGTTAGTTCCAGCTGACGGTATTAATGAATACCAAGTCGTCATCAGCCTAAAAGATCGCGATAATCGTCCTTATATTGGTACTACTTCTCTTACGCTTGATACTAATATCGGTCGTATCAATTTGGAAGACAGCAGCAAAGATCAAGCTGGCACCCAAGTGACTGTATCAGGTGGTGAGCTGTTAATACCCGTAACTGCACCTAGCGTACCAGGTAAGGGCGAGCTAGTAATTGACACGGGTAGCAGCAAACAAATCATTCCGTTACAGTTTACCGCTCAACTACGTCCACTACTTGCTGTTGGTATTGTAGAAGGTGCTATTTCACTAAAAGACTTTGATGGTAGCAGCATTACCGATGCTCAAGGTGCATTTGAACAAGAGCTAAATGACTTTGCTGGTAATGATGATTACACATCTTCTGGTCGTGCCGCGATGTTCCTCAAAGGAAAAGTACGCGGCGACTATCTGCTTACGCTTGCATATGATAGTGATAAAAAAGGCGAGCGTTTGTTCCGTGATATCGAGCCTGGCGAATATTATCCTGTCTATGGCGATTCATCAGCTAAAGGCTTCGATGCGCAGTCTACTAGCAAGCTTTATGTGCGCCTTGATAAAGGTCGCTCGTTCGCTATGTATGGTGATTTAAAAACTCAGATTGATGATGACGAAGGTATCAAGCTTGGTCAATACAACCGTACATTAACTGGTCTAAAAGCTCAATTTGAAGATAGCAATACTCGTGTTACTGCCTTTTTAGCCGAGACCAGTACTAGCCAACGGGTAAATGAGACTCGCGGTTTAGGCATTTCAGGCCCATATCCATTGGCTGAGAACTTCGATGCGGTATTAGAAAACTCTGAAACGGTTGAGGTTATTACTCGTGATGCCAACAACCCTGGGCTTATTATCAATCGTGAGACGCTTACTCGCTTTGCTGATTATGAGATTGACCCTATCAGCCGTAGCTTATTCTTGACGGCACCGATTGCTAGTCAAGATATCGAAGGCAATCCTATCTATATCCGTGTCACTGTCGAAGTTGATGAAGGTGGTGAAGATTATTTGGTCGGTGGTATTGCCGCGAAGCAGCAACTAACGAACAAAGTCGCCATCGGTGGTAGCTATGTGAATAGCGATGACCCACTGAACAAAGAAGAATTGGCTAGTGTTAACAGTGTCATTAAATTCAACAACAAGCTAAAGCTGGTCGCTGAATACGCTAGAAGTAAAGCTGAATTTATTGATGAAGAATTAGCTGTCACTGACCCAGATTTTAAAAACCCTAACTATCAGTCAAGCAATCAAGTTAATACGAAGCTTTTGAACGATAATGATACTGAAGGTAGCGCACTACGTATTGAGCTTGATTTTGATAATAAGAAAAATACGCTTGCCAAAGCTTATTATAATGATGCTGATGAAGGTTTTGTCACTGGTGCATCACCGCTTACTGCTGGACGTACTGAATCTGGTGTAGAGGTTACTCATACTCTAAATGATAAGAAAACTGCTCTTAAGTTAGAAGGCATACGCACAGAAGAGCATACTACTGACGCTAGCCGCGAAGGCGTGCAAGCAAGCGTTGAGCATCGTTTAAGTGAAAACATCGTTGGTGAAATTGGGGTTCGTTATTACAAACAAGACGCGACTGCTGCCTCACGCAATACTCAAGCCGCGACAGACGTTGTAGATATTACAGACGACACTCTGTTTAATGATGATGACTTCAATGCTGACATCATCAATCAGTCAGCGTTAAGTAGTGTTAGTAACGCTGAAGAAGATATTGAAGGCACGACTGTTCGTGCTCGTATTACCTCTCGTCTACCTAAGTTGAATGATAGCTTGGTATTTGCAGAGTATGAGCAAGATATCGAAAACAGCTCACGTAATGCAACTTCTATCGGTGGTGAGACACCGCTCGGAAATCTAGGTCGACTATACGCACGTCATGATTTGATTAATAGCCTATCTGGCACTTATGGTCTTGATGATACAGATGAGCGTCAACGTACTGTTTTTGGTTTTGACGCAACTTACATGAAAGATGGTAAGGTTTATAGCGAATACCGTATGCGCGATGCCATTAGTGCACGTGAGGCAGAAGCAGCCATCGGTCTAAAAAAACAAGTGGTATGTTCAAGAAGGTCTAACTTTAAATACGTTATTTGAGCGTGTCGAATCTCTGGAAGGTGAAGAAAGTAACACTGCAACAGCGGCAGGTATCGGTGTTGAATATCTTGCTAAAGAGAATTATAAAGCATCAGGACGTTTTGAAAAACGTTGGGGTGAAACAAGTGATACGCTACTTGGTAGTGCTGGTATCGCCTATCGCTATACTGATGAGATTACCTTCTTAGCTAAAGACATCTACTCACGCACTGACTATAGTGATGGCGATCGCACTGTCAATCGTTTTCAGCTAGGTGCTGCGTATCGTGACTACGATAGCAATCAGTTAGATATGCTTGCAAAATTCGAATATCGTTTGGATGATAATAATACTGGCGATGACGCTTATCAAAAAGACACTATGGTTTGGTCGTGGAATGGTAATTACCATCCTACGCGTCCGTTGACGTTGTCTGGACGTTATGCTGGTAAGTATACAGAATACGAAGCAGATAGCTTAACTAGCGATAACACGGCTCATGCTGTTTATGGCCGCGGTCTTTATGATATCAGTGAGCGTTGGGATATTGGTTTACAAGCAGGTACTTACTGGAATGATCAGGCAAATGACTTAGCTTATATGCTTGGTGCAGAAGTGGGTTATAGCCCAATGACCAACCTTTGGTTATCACTTGGTTATAATTTCATGGGCTTTGAAGATGAAGATATTGCTTATGATGACAGTACTCAGCAAGGTGCTTACTTTAGATTGCGCTTTAAATTTGATGAAGATTTATTCAAACGTGAAGACCCACGTAAGAACCAACGTCTAAGCAGCAATTCTGCATTTTAATTGTTTGATACTAATGATACTGTCGTAAGTACATCTTTAAGACAGTATCATGATTGTCTTATGGCAAATTATTTTGTCATTCAATAAACAACTAAGTCAGCCCTAGTAATGGTAAATAATACCAACGTTTATTACCTTAACATAAGGTTTACACCATGTTTGATTCATCCATCAATGCAGCACCTTTCAAGCGCTCAATATGCGTTACACTATCAGCTTTATTTTCGTTAACCTTTATACAGCCAGCTTTAGCTAAGAGTGAGACTGTCCAAGTGGCTAACTCAACTAGCATGGCTGAATATTGCCGCGATGATAGTCAGACCCAAGCACACTCTTATAGATATCAAAGCGAACAACAGCGCCTATTAAATTGTATGGTCGCGCAGTTAAAACCCTATCAGCAAAAAGACAAGACAGCAGATCAACAGTATTTCGCCTATAAAGTGCAAGCGTGGTTGAACTATGCTACTCATCAAGACAGTATGAATAGCCGCTCATCCGCAGGTCAAGTTGCGTTAGAAATGGCAGAGCCTATATTGCAAGCGCTAGATAATGACACGGTACAAGACTTGGGCTTGCATCAAGATATTCCATCTACCTCTGCTTGATGCGCCCTGATCTATGGGCAACTTTAAGCGCGCTTAAAGATGGTGATGGCATAGCGTCAGCACCACGTGAGATGGCATTTAGTGAAGTGGCTTTGATTTGGGCTGCAACCAATCAATGCGCGCGAGGCTGGCGCGAATCTGGCATGCATTTTCGCATGGCAGACCGTTGGCTTGAACAAGCCCGCGAAGCTTATGTCAATGCTAATGACTCACAGACCAATATAGCGCTAGAGAAGTCAATAGTCAGTTATCATAAGCAGTACTCGCCTTTAGACGCGAGCGATGATATTTGCCGTGGACAAGATTTGACATCTAATCGTTAAAAAATAGCTGTTTTATTAGAGATATTAATCTTTATTACTTCCAATCCTATACTAAAAATTAAACATAAAAAAGCCGACATATTTGTCGGCTTTTTTTTATGTTTAAAGTAAGCTCAATTATCGGTTTTTACGTGGCAACTTTTCTGGTAGGTAACAACGTAAATAAGCAATAAATGCTGTATTTGCTTCTTGGATATACTCTTCAGTGATACCCTGATGACGGCGATAAGACAACGTAAAGATAGCATTTACGATGCTATAAGCAATCAACAAGGTATCTTGGATATCATGAAAGTTTGGCATCTCATAACGCTCTGACAAACGCTTATAGACCAGATCAACAATTTGATGATCCATATCTTCACCAAAGCTGTCACCTTCAAAATCAGGTGTATTGGTGTCATATATAAGCTTGGCTTTTGTCTCATCGTTATGGAATATCGTAATACAACGATCGATAAGCGCCGTTAGATACCCTTGCCATCTGTCATAGTTGCCAATATCGACCGTCTCTACCATCTCTAATATTTCAATCGCATTCAAAAAAACGCAATGCTAAAAATATTGCTTCAATATTAGGGAAGAAATGATAAGCAGAAGCTCTTGGTATGCCCGCTTCTTCACACACAGCTGCTAACGTAATATCGTTAATAGCATGTGTTTCGCTCAACTTTTTGGCACCAGCCAATAGTTTTTGACGACGTGCACGACCTTGCTGGCTAGTAAACTTAAACTTATTAGGTACAAGCTTCTTTGCCAATTCCGAATCTACCAACACATCTTCGATCTTTTCGTCTTTGTTATCACTCATTGTAAATCTCTTAATGTTACGCCCTATTTTATAAATATAACTTTCATCGAATAGTAATTATCCTCAAATCAAGGATAGTTGCCTGTTGGCTAAAATATAAAGCTATATGGTCACTACTATATTCAATGCAGAGGCATCATAAACGCTTGTATAGCATCAAGCAAGGGACATGAATAGGTTAAAAACAATAATACGCTCAGCAATTTAATAGAGCTAACCGTCTAATTTTATAAAGTTAATCTTTGAGTTTTATTTTCGCCCTTATAATACCATGATCGGTCACTCTATCGTCATAGTCCCATTTCAAATGATCATTAAAATAATCGACTCGTTCAACATAACCGAGCGAAAACTTACTATCAGGCAAAAACTCTTCAGAGACAAATAGCTGATCGATAACTTCTGGCATACCTTGATATATATGGGTGTATGCGACATCTTTCATCCAACCATACCGTGCTTGAATACGAGCAGCATCAAAAAGTGCGACATCACGCATACTTTTGTCGTAGTTAACTTCACCAGTTTCCGTCATCAACTGAGTAGTCACGCTTCCTGTGACATCATTCATATCACCCAATAGAATCAATGGTTCACGGGTATGTTGCAATCGCTCTATAATAGACATACGGATAGAGCCGCTTCTGCCGCGCGCATACATAAACTACGAAGCTTGGCGCGAACTCGAATATTTGGATCGTCCATATCTTCTAATAGGTCACCATTTTCGTCACGTAAGAAAAAGCACGTTTGCTTTTTAGATGCGCTGTAATAACTGTAATGGGCTGCCCGTACGCGTCAACACGTAACACTAATGGAGGACGGTTGAAGCGTTGATAAGGACCGATATCAGGTACATCAATAATGGCTTTTGGTGCTATATCTTCTAGCAAACTGGTTTCTAACTGCTCAAATCTGCTGATAATACCGACAGCAGGTGTATTCTGTGCACCCATGCCTTTGGTGTATATACTCGCGCTATCATTACTTGCAAGTGGAATGACCGCATGCTCAGGCTTGAAACCTAGTGAAACAGCCAGCGTCTCTAATGCATTACTATCCCAAACCTCTTGTACTGCGATAATGTCAGCATGCGCTTTAGCCAATAAATCTGTAAGACCTCGCAGCTTATGTTCATAGGCTTTATCATTATAAGCTGGCGCATTTTCATAATAAGTTCGATTAGGGTTCGCAAAGTTCAGCAGGTTGGCCGTTGCGATATAAAACTGTTTATGACTTTCAGTGTTATTACTCATATATTCCCCATCGTTCTCATTATTATAGTACATAATATTCACGTATGTGTATACGCTGCAAATTTTATGCCTAAAAAAACTCCCAAAGTTAAACTTTGGAAGTTTCAAAATAGCATAAATGTTGATAAGTAGATTTACTAATAGAACTGGACGTACAATTAATCTATTTTAGGTAATGATATAGCAATCTCTAATATTAGCTAATTACTAAGTGCATTTTTTTACCAAAATGTTTGACTAACCGTTCTAATAGTTACCTAAACTCTCTTATGATACACGGTTCCATGCATCACGTGATGCTTGACGCGCTTCGTTCCATTCCATGCGAGACTCACCTTTTACTTCGTGCCATGAACGCTCTAAATCTGCTTCATGATCTTCAAAACGAGCATCTACTGGATAACGAGCACGGTTCGCATAACCAACTGCATATGCTGGATGCAAGTCACGGTCGAAATCGTATTCTTCTCTATGATAATCTGCATTTGCGTACTCTGCACGCCAGTACGCTTCTTCGTGAGTTGGATCAATGGCTTCAGCTGCTGCATGACCTGCGCCGCCACCAACGATAGCACCGATAGCACCACCAATTAGCGTACCTAGTGGACCTGCCATTGTGCCGATAGCTGCACCTGCTGCTGCACCGCCTACACCGCCGATACCTGTACCTACTGGATGCGAGCCTGGCTCACCGGTAATAATGTCTGCGTTTAAATCTTCTTTTGTCTCTTTTGACATATGTTTTACTTCACTGCGATCGATAGCATCATGGTTACTCATAGTATTGTCCTTAAATTATTTATTATTTATTGAATTATTTATTTACTAAAAACTAGCGGTCTTACTAAATCCAATTGAAGTATAGAAATTTATAGGTAAGGACAGATAGGCCGATTTTGTAAACTGTGTCCGTATTGCGATTATCTTGCGTTACAGCCTGTATCTTTATCACATTTGTGTACGGCAGCCTCATACTTTGAGTAATTATAAATGTACTATCACAATAAATTTACTAATTAAATCAATCTTATAACGGCATTAGAGACCTTTTGATAGCTTGTTGCCATTTAGCAAGATGTCGCTCACGAGTATCAGCCGACATACTTGGTTCAAACACGCGATCTACCTGCCATGAAGCTTTCATTGTCGATTCATCATATAGCCCAGTTTTCAGACCTGCGAGTAGTGCCGCGCCCTTTGCCGTAATCTCTGTATCTCTAGGACGTAATACCGGAACACCCAACAAATCTGCTTGGAACTGCATGAGTAAATCATTATTTGCAGCGCCACCATCTACTCTCAGCTCAGTCAAAGGATGAGGGCTGTCCTTTTGCATAGCGATAAGCACATCATAGGTTTGATAAGCAACGGCCTCCAATGCAGCGCGTGCAATATGTGCCTTAGTAGTGCCGCGGCTCATACCAGTGATGCTAGCACTGATATCAGAGCGCCAGTAAGGCGCGCCCAATCCAGTAAATGCCGGTAATAGAACGACATCTTCGCTACTGTCTACTTGACGGGCTAAGTCTTCGACATCACTACTCTGCTGAATCATACCCAAATTATCACGCAGCCATTGAACGATAGCCCCCGCCATAAAGACACTGCCCTCTAGGGCATAAGTGACTTCCTTTTTGGGCGGTTGTAGCATGCGCTTGCCTGATTGTACGATTTGGTCAAATGATAAATTGTCTGGACGAATTGGTGACGTTTTACGTTGCCACGCGATGGTGGTTAGCAGCTTATGCTCACTCAGTTTTGGCTGCTGGCCAATATTCATCAGCATAAAACAGCCTGTACCATAAGTGTTTTTGGCCATGCCTGCATCAAGGCAACCTTGCCCAAAAAGTGCTGCTTGCTGATCACCCAATACCGCTTGAATGGGTATTTGCTTTGCAAACAGGCCTTTTTTTGGTTTTGCCAAAATCGCCGTCGGACGGTAGTACTTTAGGCAATATATGCATAGGTATAGCAAAACGGTCACAAAGTGTCTCTGACCATGCCAGCTTATGGATATCAAATAGCAATGTACGAGAAGCATTGGTCACATCAATGACATGTTCACCGCCTGTGAGCTTATAAATCAGCCAACTATCAATCGTGCCGACCGCTATCTCACCTCTGCTGGCTCGTACACTCAGCTTCGGGTTGTTTTCGAGTAACCAAGCAATCTTACTGGCACTAAAATACGGATCTAAACGCAGACCTGTAATACGCTGTACTTCATGTGCCATATTGACACTATCAATGCTCTGATGCACAGGGTCATTCATGCTATTGCTAGCGCTTTCAGCAGCAAGCGTCTTACAATAATTTGCGGTACGCCTGTCTTGCCAAATGATGGCGGGAGCCAGTGGCTTACCAGTTTGCTTATCCCACATCACAATCGACTCACGCTGATTGGTAATCGCGATACTGGTAACGTCAGTGGCAAGCAGTCCTGCCCGATTAATAACATCATGTGCACAACTAATCTGAGTTTGCCAAATTTGCTGTGCATCTTGTTCAACGAATCCAGCTCTTGGTGTTTGCAGCGTCGTTGGCTGTTGTACCATTTTGATAGGACGCGCATGATCATCGTACAATATCGCTCGACTCGATGTGGTCCCTTGATCCAACGCTAAAATATACCCTGCCATGACACATCCTCTGCTAATATTGTTTATTCTGTTTGATAGCCATTTAGTGACTATTCATTGACTGATTGACTGATTGACTGATTGACTGATTGAGCATTTTCTATTTGTTAATTACTGCCTAAATGCTTTCATAATGAGATTAAAAACAAAATCTAACTAAAAATAAATTGCTTGAATTGAAAACGTCTTGTTGGCTATGTTGTTACTTATAAACAGATATTTAAAAATTAAATCAATCCTCTATCATACCGCTACTGGTCGCACAATAGAAAACGGCAAAATACTGAGCATTGACCCGTCACCATTGTGGCTCTACAGTGTACCTCTTATGACGAATGACCGCTTGTTAGCACTTTTAATATAGACGTATTTTTATATTAGAATATGAATGATTTATTTAAGCATCATTCTTTCGCTAGCTAGCAAATAGTCTATAATAGTTCAGCAACTTTATATCCTGAGCAATGAAACCTATCGGTGCTGTTCCTTATTTTATAATACCTTACATTCTAATTAATGGCTTATGTGACTTATGAAATTCATTTTATCAGCGCTACCGACTGCTATGATGACAGCTGCAGTCATGAGCGTGCCTGTCATGACTTACGCAAGCACTGACACTGACAGTATAGAAGTGTCAGATGATGTTACACCAGTGGCTGTGACACAAATCATAAATGCTGATAGTCCAACTGATAATGATAAACCAGCTGTCGCGCCTTTTCTTACAGTACCAAACCCTAATAAGGCTAAATCGCAGGCACTGTCTACGCTTGTGGACCCTATTACACATAAAACAGTCGATAACAGCTACGCATTAGACGTCTCAAGCTTTTTGAGCTTAGAGCAAGCGCAAAAGCTTCTGGTACAAGTATCACCTAAAATTGCTGCCAATCAAGCAGCGATTGCCGCTAGCGAATACCAAACTGACGCGCTCAGAACTATCGACAATCCGCTCGTATTTGCTCGAGTATCTGCCAGTGCTATCATTTAGATGAGGATATAGATTTATCTTCTCTCAGAAGCGGTATCGTCAACGAAGTAAACAATGGCGTAGATAACATAGTCCTCCTACAGCAGACCTACCAGACTTTGGTGAGCTGGTCGGTGAGCGTATTCCCGACTCTTATAACTTCAAGCGCTCAGGCTCTACGTCGGGTGCAGGTCTTGGTGTCGTTTGGCCTATTTATACTGCTGGGCGTACAGACGCATTGACTGGCGCCTCGGATGCACGTACACAAGAAGCGATGGCTGATAGCGTACTGGATAAAAATGAGCTTTATAATACGTTAATTGAGCGTTATTTTAAGGCACAGCTAGCGATTATCGCTGCTTACTTACGAGAAGACGCTTACGATACATTGCAACAGACCGACCATATGGCCGAGCGTCTGTTTGAAGAAGGTTTTATCTCACGTGTCGATAGACTAGAAGCACAGTCGGCGCTTGCGGATGCCAAGAGTGAATCCGTCAATGCGAATAATGACGCGCGCCTAGCTATGATTGCGCTACAGCGTCTACTACGTACCGACTATCGCATCAAGCCGACCACGCCTTTGTTTGTCTCTAGTCGCCCCCTACCAGATGTGAGCTACTTTCAGGACTTGGCACTAAATAACCATCCCGGACTACAAAAAGTTGCCGCCAAGCGAGCACAGGCTCAGCAGTTACATGCGCTATCAGATACAGGCTACAAGCTACGGTATTACTATACGGTTATGGTCAGGTAGAGAAAGATCCAAGCTGGGTCGCTGGTATATCTGCCAGTTGGAAGCTATGGGGCGGACTCGATAAAGCCGCATCATTAGCATCCAGTAATGCCAAAATTCGTCAGGCCGATCTCTCTGAGATTGAAGTCAGTGACAATTTATTGCTACTGGTAGAAAAAAAACTGGCACGATGTCAATAATGCTCAATCACGCTATCAGGCATTGCAAAGCAATGTTGATTTGGCAGCAGAAGTATTACGACTACGACGCTTAGGATTACAAGAAGGTGTAAATACTACCGTTGACGTGGTGCAGGCACAGACGCAATCACTTAAGGCACGTACCGAGCAAGCACAAGCTGCTAATGACTATGTACAGTCACTGGCTGCCCTTATGCAGAGCTGCGGTACGCCACTTGCTTTTAATGCTTATCTCAACGCCGCTGACATTCGGTTGCCTACTTTATATACTGAGCAATGATGTGATGTGATAAACCATAAGTCGTGCTGATAAATGCTTTGTATTACCATGAAGTCGACATCAAAAATACTATTACCAACCCTATTACGAACAGCTGCTTTTATGAAAGAATTGACCTCTAAATCGATAAAAAACTGGCTACAGACGTTACTAGAAACGTGGCGTATTGCCAATAATTCTAATGTTTGGGCGCATTGCGCAAGCGTAGGTTTCTTTGGATTCTTATCAATTTTTCCCGTGATGGCTGTGTTTGTCCTACTTTATGGTCTTGCGTTTTCTCCCGCCGAGATGCAAGAGCAAATCTCGCTTTTGAGTCAATTTATACCTGATACAGTATATGAAGTGCTCAACTCCCGTCTGAGCGAGTTGGTTTCTACAACTACGTCTGCCCTGACTTTCAGCCTGCTTATATCGTCCTTGCTCGCACTTTACGCTGGCTCTAAAGGTATCAAGTCTTTAATTATTCTTATTAACCTTGCGTTCCATATTACGCAAGAGCGTAGTTTTGTACAAAGCACGATTCGCGCAGTTGGTTTGACCTTTGCAGCAGTAGTCGTATTGATTATCGCGGTCTCCTCTATCGCGATTATTCCTTTGGGGGCGGCCTACTTCCCTTTCCCTCAGATAGCAAAGACAATTGCGCTTTGGAGCAGGTGGCCAATATTGACAGGTATCATATTCTTAAGCTTTTTGGGTCTTTATCGCCTAGCCCCAAATCGTGATGCCGTCGCTCTCAAAAAGTTGATGCCGGGCGCTGCGCTGGCAACGGTTTTATGGATTATATTGTCCATCTTATTTTCAATTTATGTGCAAAATTTTAATAACTATAGTGCTGAGTTTGGCGCGCTTTCAGCTGCTGTGGTCATTATGCTATGGCTCTATTATTCAGCATTTATCGTCGCTCTTGGTGCTATTTTTAATTCTGAAACCATAGACAACGCCAAACCTTATGCGTTTCGAGTGTACTAGTAATAAACCCTTTATTTTCAACTTTGTTGCTTTAGGAATCTCATTGTCATGACAGAATTACCACGTGAATCAGACGACTCAAATAAATCAACTGATGCAACCGAGTCAGTGACCTCTCAAGATACACAAAATTCAGTCGATCCTGTAGAAGACGTGTCTGATATTAAACCAGAGCAACCGACACCTACTTATAATCGTGACGCCTCTAAAACTGACAAATCTGCACGTATGAAAAAAAGGATTACTTGCACTATTCATACTGATTGTCCTTGGTACGATTGCGTACGGCTTATACAAAAGTAACGCGCATAGCGAGCCAGAAGTTATTACGCTGCAAGGACAAATGCAGATGCAGCAAACGTCTATCGCTGCAAAAGTACCAGGCGTATTGCCCAGATTATGGTAACAGAGGGTGATACGGTAACGGCAGGTCAGCAACTGGTTGAGATGGATTCGCCTGAGATTAATGCCAAGATTAATCAAGCACGTGCTGGTAAGCAAATCGCACAAAGTCAATTAGATAAAGCAGAAAATGGTGCGCGCCCGCAAGAAATCGCCCAAGCAAAAGCCGCTTGGCAAGCTAATAAAGCGGCGTCTGACTTAGCAGAAAACACCTATCAGCGTGTCAATCGCCTTTACGAAGAAGGTTTGATGGCGCGACAAAAGCGCGATGAAGCATATGCGCAATATCTTGCTACTCAAGACCAAACCGAAGCAGCCCGCTTGCAGTATGATTTGGCACTAGAAGGCGCACGTACTGAAGATAAGTCAGCGGCCACTGCACAAGTCGCACAGTCGATGCAAAACTCGATGAAGCGCTAGTAGCAAAAGAGGAAGCGAACCTAAGAAGTCCTATCGCTGGTATCGTCGATAATGTCATCGTGAGTGCTGGAGAAGTCATCGGTCAAGGGGTTCCGCTCCTGACGTTGGTAGATACCAATGACCAATGGGTGGTACTTAACGTCACTGAGTCTTATTTAAATCAATTTGCTATTGGTCAAACATTTACCGGTACTATTCCAGCGCTGTCATCAGCGGATAAACCTTATACAAAACAATTTACCGTCTATGCGACATCGACCTTATCAGACTTTGCCACTTGGCGTCCGACCAATAACGATGATGGTTTTGATGTGCGCACTTTTGAGGTAAAGGCACGGCCCTCTAAGCCCGATGCCCGTATCCGCTCAGGTATGAGTGTGGTTGTACGTATCAACCCTACTCCTGTCAATCAGAACCAAGAGTAAGCCATGCACTTGACTAAGTTAAGTGAGGCTTTTTTACGCAGTGCAGCCTACGAGCGCCGTTTTTTGGCAAAAAATCATTGGGACTTTAGCATGGTGGTATGGATACCACTGGCAACGGTGCTGCTAATATGGTGGATATTTTCACAGACTCAAATTACCGATTTGCCTATCGGAGTCATCGATCAAGACAATAGCGCTGTTGCCAATACTGCCGTCCGTTACCTAGAGGCCAGTCCTACTTTGACAGTCAGACAGCTGTATTACTCCCAAGCGGATGCAGAGGCTGCCATTTTACAGCGTGACATTTACGCTGTTGTCATTATTCCAGAAGACTTTTCTCGTAATATATTATCGAGCCAGCCTGCTCCGTTGACTCTGCAAGTTAATGCACAGTACGGTACGCACTCTGGTATTATTCAGGCAGGTGTCCAAGCGGTCGCTAGTACATTATCCGCAGGCGTAGAGATCAAACGATTGGTCAAACAAGGCGTAGCGCCATCACAAGCGACGACGGCTTATGCGCCTATCAGTGTGCAGCGTATTAGCTTATTCAATGCTGCGACCAATTATCAGCAGTTTTTGGCATCGACCGTCATACCTGCCTTATTACATATATTGGCAATGGTCATTGGCGCAACCACAATTGGCCGCGAGTTACGTGATAAAAATATCGGTCGCTGGTACCGTTTTATTGATACAGAAAAGCCTAATCTAACCTTATCTAAACCTTCAAAAACGACATCTTCGCTATCAACCAAACAAAATAGCAGCGATAACAAAGCATCATCGAATGCAAAAATGCCCAATTCGGTCAGCCTATCAGTTTTAGTATTTGGCTTATTAGGTAAATACTTTTGGCCAATACTGGCCTATAGCTTGTGGTCAGCGTTGATATTGTGGCTGGCAACGTCCAATCAGAATATCAACATCATGTCTCTCGTGGCAGTTTATGCTGGGTTTTTGTGCCTAATGATATTGTCGTTTTGGCTAGGTGCTATTTTTACTTTGAATTCTTTTTCATTACGTATGGGTCTATCGACCACCGGATTTATTTCAGCGCCTTCTTACGCCTTTGCTGGTGTTACTTTTCCTTATATTGCGATTAGTGACAGCGCACAATATTGGTCAAATGCCCTGCCGCTAACGCATTATTTAAAGCTCCATATTGCACAGTTACAAATGCAAGCGCCGATTGCCATATCTCTACCTATCGTCTATGGCCTCATGCTTGCGACCGTAATAGCGCTAGTACTTACAGCACTATTAACCAAACGCGCATTGGCGCATCCTGAACGTTGGGGAGCACGCTAATGTCTGCACAATCAAATAATACACACTCAAAAGCTACATCAACGATCACGCCAGCATCACAAAGTTTTTGGACTAGCTTTATTCAAACTTTCAAAGACGTCTTTGGCGATAAAGGCGTACTTTTGATGTTAATTATTGCCCCTATTATCTATGGGTTTTTCTATCCTTGGCCTTACTCATCTGAAGTAGTCAATCATGTGCCAGTAGGTATCATTGATCATGACAACAGCAACTTATCGCGTACTCTCGTTCGCTATGCGAGTGCTAGCCCATACCTAGATACTGAACGATTTATCAATGAGCAGGCTGCCAAAGAAGCCATATGGTCAGATCAAATTGCAGGCTATATGGTGATTCCAACTGGTCTTGAAGAACAAGTTAAGTCCGGAGAGCAAGCACACGTCAGTGTACTGGGTAATGGCGGTTATTTTATTTTAAATAAGAACGTCCAATTGGGATTCTCTCAAGCAGTAGGTACGGTATCGGCAGGCATTAAGGTAAAGAAAAGCATTGCGAAAGGCGCTTATGCATCTACCGCAGCGCAGAACACGCAAGCTGTACCGCTACGGATTATGCCACTATATAACCAAACCGAGGGCTATGGTGCTTATGTCGTACCTGCTGTCTCTGTTATTATTTTACAGCAGACACTTTTAATGGCGACTGCGATGCTGATTGGCACATGGTATGAGCAGCGCCGTCACAGTACCAGTATACGTGGCTGGCTAGGACGTATTGGGGCTTTGAGCTCACTTAGTTTTATCGTTGGCTGCTTTTATTATGGTTGGGCGTTTGAGCTACATCATTATCCACGTGGACAAAACATGCTTGGTACGCTGCTGTTTTTGGCACTATTTTGTCCGACAGTCGCAACGCTCGGCTGCGTGCTCGGATTATGGTTCCGGCAGCGTGAGCGCAGTATGCAGATCTTAATTTTTATCTCCTTACCGATATTTTTCTTAAGCGGCTACCCTTGGCCAGCTGACCAATTGCCTCAAGTATTACAAGCAATACGTTGCTGGTACCGACCACGCCTGCAATCAATACCTCTGTACAGCTTAATCAAATGGGTGCCAGTGTCTCTCAAGTCTCTATAGGATTTTATGCGTTGGCTGGCTTGTGGTTGCTCTATTTTGTTTTATTGCTATTCTTACGCAAGCGTATTCCGCAGCGAAAAGCCTACTTATAAATCTTCAAATTAATGAAATCTATGAGCATAAAAAAAAGCGCCTGCACTATTAATAATATAGTAGTAGGCGCTTTTTATTTATACGATATCAATAGACAATGGTTTAAAACACTCGGTTCAAACCATTCAATGCTGCCACACGATACGCTTCTGCCATCGTTGGATAGTTGAAAGTCGTATTTACAAAGTACTCAAGCGTATTGTTGCTCTTGCACTTCATCACTGCTTGACCGATATGAATAATTTCTGAAGCGTGGTTACCATAGCAATGGATACCTAGAATTTCTAACGTATCACGATGGAATAATATCTTTAATACGCCCGAACGTTCACCGATAATTTGGCACGTGCCAGATGTTTAAAGAACGCCTGACCCACTTCATACGGAACTTTTTCATCCGTGAGCTCTTGCTCTGTCTTACCGATACAAGAGATCTCAGGAATCGTATAAATACCCGTAGGCACACTAGATACTGGCTCAGCATCGCTATCACCGACCATAAAGGCAGCAGCACAGCGCCCTTGGTCGTAGGCGGCAGAAGCTAACGATGGCCAACCGATGACGTCACCAGCAGCATAGATATTGTCGACGTCCGTACAGTAAGTATCATCTACTTTTAGCTGACCACGGCCGTTTGCTTTTAGCCCAATGGCTTCTAAGTTCAAGCCTTCAGTATTACCTGAGCGACCATTTGACCAAAGAATGGCATCAGATTTGATGCGCTTGCCGCTCTTTAAGTGTAAAACCACATAATCATCATGAGTCTCAAGATGATCAATCTCTTCGTTACTACGGATAAGCACACCGAACTGTCTAAAGTCATGCGCGATGGCATCACTGATTTCGCTGTCTAAGTAGTTGAGCAACTGATCTTGGTTATTGATCAAATCAACTTTGTAGCCAAGACCAGTAAAGATAGACGCGTACTCACAACCAATCACCCCTGCACCATAAATGATGATTTTTTTAACCACATAATCCATTTGCAAGATTTTGTCAGAGTCAAAAACGCGTGGATGGTTAAAGTCTAAAATCTCAGGACGGTAGGGACGACTACCGACAGTAATGATGGCTTTATTAAAAGTGATGGTTTCATAAACATTTTCATCGACTTCAATACGTAGCGTATGAGCGTCAATGAAACTTGCCCAGCCTTGAATGACTTCGATACGGTTGCGCTCATAAAAACGTGTATGGGTACTAACTTGACGACGAATAACTTGACGCGCTTGGCCAGTACTTCATTTAGCGGTACTTGCTTATATTCCATCGCCTTGGTAAACATTGGATCACGGCGGAAGTTAATCAAGTTAAATACAGATTGGCGTAGTGCTTTACTTGGAATCGTACCGACGTGAGTAGAGTTACCCCCTACTTGATCACGTGGATCGACGACGACAACTTTTTTTACCAGACTTAGTCAGCTTCATAGCAGCGGCTTCACCAGCAGGCCCCGCCCCTAAAACAACGGCATCATACTCATACTCATGGTCGTCACTTTTTAGACGACGAGAGTCTTTGGTAAAGCCAGACTTAATATCGATTCGTGTGTCATCGAGCGGATTCACTAAGTCAGGATGATGCATGACATCATCAGTCACTTGCTCGTGAGTCTGCTCTATCTTTTCTTTTTTTGTTCTTACCTTCGGTATGTTCAGGGCTTGGCACGTGTCCGCTAGATTTATTTGATACTTCGGTATGAATATCTTTACCAGTATCATTGGTCTCGTCGCTTGCACTTTTACTTACCATGATGTCCTCTTTATATTTATTTATCGAGTAAATGTTTGAGATATAAATGAATCAATATGTAGATGAGTTAGTATCATGTAGATAAATGAATACCGCCCTACTAAGGCATGCCCACCATACGTTGTGACAGTATGTTTTGCAATGTCCAATGACCAGTGGCGCTCTTTTGCCCTTCATCAATCTGCGGGCGGGCGCTAATGATGTACTCTGTACCAAGGGCTGGTTTGAAATCGTCGATCCAGTCATAAGGAATCTGGAATACGCTACCGTCTTTAGACTTAGCAAGTAGGCACTGCATTGGCAGTTCTGAGGCACAGGCCACACGGTTTGGCATGACGGTCAGTGTCTGCGCTTCTCCCAATACGATACTTGGAATATAGCGCGGCTCAGGTACTGGATCCTTTGCAAATGGTGATGTTTGACAAGCACTCAGTAAGTCGCAGCACTGATTAAACCTGCCAGCAACAACGATGGCTTTATAGATTGATAGGCTGAAATCATAATATTCTCTATATGATAATTATCTAGGATGAAATGATGTATGTTTATTAGTGTTTTTTTGCGCATTTATTAAAGCTGCCTGAACACTTATTAATACCGATTGAACAGATACTGTTTAAGCTGACATTCACTACCCGATACGGCGTTTGAGACCTGTCATCTGCAAAATACGCGTGGCAATCTCTTCAACAGACATCTCTGATACATCTAAGCTCGGGATACCATGCGTGATATAGATACCCTGAATCGCGCGCTGCTCTTGCTGGCATTGCTGATAGCTAGAATAACGACTGCCTGCACGGCGCTCTTGACGGATTTTTACCAAGCGATCAGTATCAATAAGCAAACCAAATAGTTTGTCTTTGTGCTCACGTAATGCTTTCGGCAACTGATTGTCGTACAAATCATCTTCGGTCAAAGGATAGTTAGC
Source organism: Psychrobacter sp. JCM 18901 (assembly GCF_000586435.1). Taxonomy (GTDB): domain Bacteria; phylum Pseudomonadota; class Gammaproteobacteria; order Pseudomonadales; family Moraxellaceae; genus Psychrobacter. Next base: position 286,433 of record NZ_BAWH01000001.1, on the reverse strand, counting down.
CGCTCGAATACCGAATTGTAATGCTAAATATAAAGAAGTCGGCGTCTTACCAGAGCGCGACACACCCACCAAAATAATATCGGCTGCATTATAGTGACGAGTACGCGCTCCATCGTCATTATCTAAGGCAAAATGCACTGCATCGATACGCTCTTTATAGGTTTCAGAATCGACATCATCATGTGCATGCCTGAATGACCATCTGGCTCTACGCCAGTCTCTTCTGCAACACGGCCGATCAGACCTTCATACATATCTAAGTTACAGCTGTGTGCTGAGTTGATCTTTTCACGAATCTCAGGATTAACGATCGTATCGAAAACCAATGGCAACGATCCATCGCGCTGATAGGCCAGATTGATTTGTTCAACCGCATCTTCCGCACGCTCTAAGCTATCGACGTATGGCAATACTCTTGTCTCAAAGGGAACTGAGGCAAACTGACTCAAAATAGCGCGTCCAAGTGTCTCAGCCGTAATCGCTGTGCCATCTGAGATAAAAAAACGCCGTTCTAATGGCTTGTGAGCTGTCCAAGTTTAGCGCATGGCGATTTTGGATAGTGGACTTAACTTGTTCAGATGGATTGCTTGAGTACATATCGTTGACACCTCGGTTGAAAACTCAATAGTGACCTTCATTTAGTTTTTGGTATAGCTCTGGGTATTTGGTATAGATCTTAGTAATAATTCAGACTTGGTAAACGTTTAGCAGTTATTGACTATTAATGGCGTGAATTTTACTCGGCTTCTTATAGCTGCCTTTATAACTCGTATAACTAAGTTTTATAACTGCCTTCTTAAAACGAACCTTTTTCAGCACCTATACCGCACATTTAATATGCAATGCGCATCAACTATCTATGCGCTACATTATACGCATATTAGCCTCTTAATAGAAATCAATGTTACAGGCGTACACTTAGCACCAACATTGTTTTTAATCTTGTCACCATAGTTAATTCACCTTTCATTGAGGTATTTTTTTATGCTTCTTCTATTATGCTTTGTTTATACAGATACATAAGATTGAAACATAAATTGTAGAAATACTCTAAATGTGGCTTATTTGAATACATCTATTTTATGCAGTAATTGGCTTTTGAAAGTGCATAACATCGTCACTAGCAATGAGATTTTTTTATCTGAGTAAATACGAAACTTGATTAGACTGGCCCTAATTTATGTAGCAAACCCCACAATTTGTATATTTTTAACAAGTTTTTTTGGTGAAAACCCTCGAAATTGTCCTAATATGGCGGTATAATTCACCGTTATAATCTTTACTAAATAACCTTATTTTCTGGAGTTATCATGGCAGCGCAATCTACAGCACTTGTAATCAATCTTGATCAGCTAGGAAAAGACGACATCGAAATGGTTGGTGGTAAGAACGCTTCGCTTGGCGAAATGATCAGCCATCTTTCTGATTTAGGCGTTAGTGTTCCAGGCGGCTTTGCCACCACTTCAAATGCATTCAACCGATTTTTGACTGAAACCGGCTTGCTTGACAAAATCAACAATGAACTAAAAACATTAGATGTTGATGATGTAAAAAAACTTGCAGAAACTGGTAAAAAGATTCGTACTTGGATTATTGAGCAAGAACTGCCAAAAGATCTTGAGCAAGAAGTACGTCAATCATTTGAAACCATGAGTGGCGGCGAAGACATCGCTGTTGCTGTACGTTCTTCTGCTACTGCTGAAGATTTGCCAGATGCGTCATTTGCAGGTCAACAAGAAACCTTCTTGAACATTCGCGGTATTGATAACGTTCTAATTGCTATTAAAGAAGTATTTGCTTCTCTATATAACGACCGTGCAATCTCTTACCGTGTACACAAAGGTTTTGAGCACGAAGGCGTTGCACTATCTGCTGCTGTACAGCGTATGGTACGTTCAGAGACTGGTGCTGCTGGTGTTATGTTCACGCTAGATACCGAAAGTGGCTTTGATCAAGTGGTATTCATCACGTCAAGCTATGGCCTAGGTGAAATGGTTGTACAGGGTGCGGTTAACCCAGATGAGTTCTACATCTCTAAGAAATTGCTAGCCAATGGTAAGCCATCAGTTATCCGCCGCAACCTAGGTAGCAAACATAAGAAAATGGTTTATGGTGATGAAGGCAGCACTGCTAAATCAGTTAAAACCGTTGATGTTGAAAAACAAGATCGCATGCAGTTCTCTTTATCTACTGAAGAGCTAACCTCACTTGCCAAGCAAGCGGTAACGATTGAACAGCATTATGGCCAAGCGATGGATATCGAGTGGGCAAAAGATGGCGATACTAACGAAATCTTTATCGTTCAAGCACGTCCTGAGACTGTTAAGAGCCGTCAAGACAGCAACGTAATGGAACGTTATGTCATCGACACGACTGGCGCAAAAGTATTGTGTGAAGGTCGTTCAATCGGTCAGCGTATCGGTTCAGGTAAAGTGCGTATCGTTAGCAACCTAAACGAGATGGACAAAGTAGAAGAAGGCGACGTACTCGTATCAGACATGACTGATCCGGATTGGGAACCAGTTATGAAGCGCGCTTCTGCTATCATCACCAACCGTGGTGGTCGTACCTGTCACGCTGCTATTATCGCGCGTGAGCTAGGGGTGCCAGCTATCGTTGGTTGTGGTAACGCAACTGAGCTATTGGTTGATGGTCAAGACGTAACTGCTTCTTGTGCTGAAGGTGACACTGGTTTCATTTATGAAAGCCAGATTGATTTTGAAGTACAGACTAACTCTGTTGAATCTATGCCAGAGCTAGCATTCAAAGTGATGATGAACGTTGGTAACCCAGATCGCGCATTCTCATTTACCCAAATGCCAAACGAAGGTATCGGTCTTGCACGTCTAGAGTTCATCATCAACCGTATGATTGGTGTGCATCCAAAAGCCTTGCTAAACATGAACAGCTTGCCACGTGAAATTGCGCAAGCAATCCAAGAGCGCATCGCAGGCTATGCGTCACCTGTTGACTTCTATGTTGATAAATTGGTCGAAGGTATCTCAACGCTAGCTGTTGCCTTCATGGATCAGCCAGTGATCGTTCGTATGTCAGATTTCAAATCAAACGAATACGCTAACCTGCTTGGTGGTAAATTATACGAGCCATCAGAAGAGAACCCAATGCTTGGTTTCCGCGGTGCTAGCCGTTATGTGTCTGATAACTTCCGTGACTGTTTTGAGCTTGAGTGTAAAGCACTAAAACGTGTACGTGATGACATGGGCTTGACCAACGTTGAGATCATGATTCCATTCGTACGTACTGTTGGCGAAGCCAAAGAAGTCATCGAGTTACTTGAGAAAAATGGTCTAAAACGTGGCGAAAATGGTCTACGCGTCATCATGATGTGTGAGCTACCAACCAACGCCCTATTAGCAGAAGAATTCCTAGAGCATTTCGATGGTTTCTCAATCGGTTCTAACGATTTGACTCAGTTGACGCTTGGTCTTGACCGTGACTCAGGTATCGTCTCACATCTATTTGATGAGCGTGATCCTGCTGTTAAGAAACTATTATCTATGGCTATCGAAGCTTGCCGCAAAGCTGGTAAGTATGTCGGTATCTGTGGTCAAGGTCCATCAGACCATCCAGATCTAGCATTCTGGCTAATGGAGCAAGGTATCAGCTCAGTGTCATTAAACCCTGACTCAGTACTAGATACTTGGTTCTTCTTAGCTGGTGAAGAAGCGAAGTAAACCGCTACGTTTAGTCACAGCGGTCATTCACACAGTCATTAAAGATACCACTATTAGGTCTATTTGATTTTTTTCAAATAGACCCTAATATAATGTCCTAAGACATGACTAACTATGCAGGCAATTATGCAGATTTTCCTTGCTCGAAATAACGTACAAGCTGGCCCATATCAGTTGGAGCAGCTGAATATCATGCTGGCATCTGGTGAAGTATTGCTTGATGATCTGATGTGGCATGAAGGCTTAGCTCAGTGGCAGCGCGTAGGTGATCTTACCAATAACCAAACGGTTTATCGCCCGACCAGTGCTAACACGCCTGAAGTAAACGACTCTATCATCAATAACGTGACCGTCTTCCCTGAAGATACCAATAAAGCGAAAGATGATAAGTCAGTATCGTTAGATAGATTATATGGCAAGCCTGAACGTCCTAAAAACGTGAAAGCCGACATGACGACCAATCGTCATCAAACGCCGCACAACAATGTCTCATTAAACAAGTCTACTCTTAAAAAGGCTGTTGCAGACAATGACAAAGTCGTCGGCAACGTGGTACTTGCGCCAATTATGTCACGCGTATTGGCGACTGCATTAAATGGCCTACTTTATATATTGGCTATACTGCCGCTAGTAATGGCATTGACTAAGATGGATGTGGACTATACCAAGTTCCAAAACATTCAAGATATGGACGCCGCCTATCAATACTCAATGAGCCTGATGGAAAGTCTTCCTAGTAGCACATTGATGATGTCACAAGTGATGGTCTTTGGGCTATTTGCCTTACAATTGGTATTTATTACCATGCGTGGTCAATCGCTAGGCAAGCTGATCACTGGTATTCGTGTTGTGGACCAAACCACGCATCGCCTACCTTCATTTATTAAGCTTATCGGTACACGTACGTTATTGTTGTTTATTATCTATAACTTACTGTTTTCGTTTACCAGCTTTTTAGGCTTTGTGATTATTGCTATCCATTATTACATGGCATCTAAAAGCCCTGAAAACATTGGTTGGCATGACAAACTTGCCAAAACCTTAGTGGTTAAAGCAGACAGTAGCCAACTGGTAAAAAAAATCAAAATCTGAATAACAGTATTTTGGTTTGGTTATTGGTTTTATAGCTCGTTATAATTAAAAAAGCTGCGTACTATCGCGGCTTTTTTTATTTAGCAAAGCTTATTTAGCCTCTTTTTATATTTTATTGGCAGTAGCTTGATGATTAACCTTTGTGTTAGTTGCCGAGTACTGTTATAATACGGCGCTTTATAAACTAAGCTTATTCTTGATTGTTTTTTTATAAAATATGACTAGAATTGGGCTTACCTTATAAATCTCCTTGCTATTAACATAGGGTTAATAGCTACTAATCCGTAAGGAGTCATAATGCGACATTACGAACTGGTGTTACTTGTACACCCAGACCAAAGCGACCAAGTGGTCGGCATGGTTGAGCGCTACATCAAGTTAGTTCAAGACAACAACGGTGTTATCCATCGTCTAGAGGATTGGGGCCGTCGTCAACTGGCTTATCCAATCAACAAGATTCACAAAGCTCATTACGTTCTTTTCAACATTGAAACTGACGGTGAAACTTTAGCTGAACTTGAAGAATTATTCCGTTATAACGACGCGATCATTCGTAGTCTAGTTATGCGCCGTGACGAAGCTGTCACTGAAGAGTCGCAGTTAGCCAAGAATGCCGATGAAAAACGCGCACGCAAAGCAACTACTCGTCGTCCAGACAATCGTGAAAACGATAATGACGACAACGACAACAGTGAAGACTAATTAAAGGAGAATACTCATGGCACGTTTCTATCGCCGTCGCAAATTCTGCCGTTTCACTGCTGAAGGCATCACTCACATCGACTATAAAGATGTTGAATTGCTAAAACAGTACATTAGTGATAATGGTAAAATCGTACCAAGCCGTATTACTGGTACATCTACTAAATATCAGCGTCAATTAGCGACTGCTATCAAGCAAGCTCGTTACTTATCGCTACTTCCATACACTGATAACCATCAAGGTTAACCGCTAACTAGGAATGACTCATGCAAATTATTTTGTTACAGCGTATCGTCAACCTTGGTAAACTCGGTGAAACTGTCGATGTAAAACCAGGTTACGGACGTAACTTTCTTATCCCTCAGGGCAAAGCACTACCTGCTACTAAAGCTAACATTGAAAAGTTCGAAGCACGTCGTGCTGAACTTGAAGCTGAAGAAGCAAAAGAGATCGCTGTTGCTCAAGAGCGTGCTGATGCATTGACTGACGTTAATGTTATCATGCGTGCGAAATCTGGTGACGAAGGCAAGCTATTCGGCTCTATCGGTACTCGCGATATCGCTGAAGCATTGACTAACTCAGGTCTAGAAGTAGACCGTGCTGAAATCAAGCTACCTGAAGGCACTCTACGTCAAGTTGGCGAATACAATGTTGATATTCAGCTACATCATGACGTTACTGCTAGCATCTTAGTTACTATTCTTTCTGAAGATGGTAACAATGAAGATTCAGCTGACGAAGAAGCTGCTGAAGAAGACTATTCTGAAGAGTAATCTTCTATATAGTTAGACTCAGTCTGTAAAAAGCCAGCAACTTAGGTTGCTGGCTTTTTTTTACGTGCGTCATTTTTGACATTAGAGTTTATGTATTTAGATTATTTATATCACTAACTTGCACCCCTTTATCTCAATAAATGTGGATTTTATATATTCCTAAACAGCTTAGGGTTCTCAAAAAATCTATTGCTATGATAGCGGTGTTATCTATGCAATGTTGTAGTAACTAAATGCAACAACTACCTTAAAAACGCTATACCAAACAACAAGATACTGCCTATATAATCATCTTTATTACTATTAGCAGAATTGATAATCTACTGCTATCTAATGTACTAATAGGGCGCAAGAACATGAAAGAAAATAATAACATCCATACCAATGACAAGCTTATCTGTACTCAAGGTAATGCATACTACTCCGAAGGAGAGGTGTATACAGTTGGCAGAATAGTCAATGACAAATACTTTCAGCTACTAACCAGTGGTAACGACGATCATTGGTATGCTACGCTAGATGATCAGGCATTTACGTCAGCTTTGATACTGCAACTGCTACCAATAACAAAGCTTTTTTTGATAAGATTGCCTAACTATAAATAACGGTACTTCTTAGAATACCTATCCTAAAAATAATTATTACTCAGGTAGGTAAATATTGTTTAGACAAAAACTGGTCATTATAAATGGCCAGTTTTTTTGTTTGAAGTATTAGCAATTGCTAGTTATAAAAGTATTTCCACACACCTCTTCGACGTTTTATTACTAACTTCTCTCATTTCAAAATTAAGTATCTCTCGATTTTTTTGTCAACAGCGCCAACTATTTAACGAATCTATTTCCTAGCGGCGTCTATTTGCTATAAAGTATGCCCCTTTAAAATTTCGTATCGTTAGTGATGCAGATAGTTGGTTCGATATCGTTTAAATGTAGACATGGTAAAAGCCTGTGAAAGTACTACACAGAGTAGACTTAGCAAGCTATATACTGTTTAATCTCGATATAATTGGCTATATTGCATTGGTAATCAATTAAGATATAAACCATATTGAGACAGTGATGATTGTATTTTGGCTTGTGCTGACCATTCTTTTTATTATTTTCGCTACCGCAAAACTAAAGTGGCATCCCTTTTTAGTATTGATCTTGTCCGCTTTTTTTGGTCGCGCTATTTTATCAAGTACCGCTTAATACTGTCGCCAAAACGATTTCTGATGGTTTCGGTGGTATCTTAGGCTATATCGGTCTTGTGATTGTATTTGGTACAATTATTGGCTTAATCCTTGAAAAAACAGGTGCGGCTATCGTAATGGCAGAGTCCGTCATCAAAGTATTGGGGCCACGCTTCCCTACTTTGACCATGTCTATCGTCGGTGCAGTCGTTTCTATACCTGTATTTTGTGACTCTGGCTATATTATCTTGAACTCTCTAAAAGAGTCTTTGGCTGAGCGCTTAGATGTATCAAGTGTCGCGATGAGTATTGCTTTGGCCACTGGTCTATATGCTACCCATACCTTTGTCCCACCTACGCCAGGCCCAATCGCAGCGGCAGGTAACTTAGGTCTAGAGTCAAATCTAGGTTTGGTCATTATGGTCGGTGTGGTCGTGACAGCAGTTGCGGTATTAGCTGGTTGGTGGTGGTCTAATCGCTTCCTTAACGCCACTCCTGACAATATCAATGCGGCAGATGCTCTAGCAGCAATGCCTGAAGGAATGAAGACTCGTGATGATTACAGTCACTTGCCTTCAACAACAATGGCGTTTTTACCGATTATCGTGCCTATCATATTAATCTGCCTGTCTTCGGTTGCTAATTTCCCAAGCGCACCGTTTGGTAGTAGCATGGTAGCGGAGATTTTGATATTCATTGGTAATCCGCTTACTGCACTACTTATCGGTTTGTTCTTATCCTTTTTCTTGATTAAATCAAGCCAAAAAACGCAAGAAATCAGCAATAGTATCTCGCAAGGTTTGGTAGTAGCAGCCCCTATCCTATTGATCACTGGTGCTGGTGGCGCATTTGGTGCCATGCTAAAAGTGACGCCGATTGGCGATTATCTAGGTTCGACGCTATCTGCCTTAGGATTGGGTATTTTTATGCCATTTATCGTCTCTGCTGCGCTAAAAACAGCACAAGGCTCAACCACGGTCGCATTGGTTACGACTTCTGCTATGGTTGCCCCACTATTGAGCCAGATTGGCCTAGACAGCGAACTTGGACGCGTGTTCTGCGTGATGGCAATTGGTGCCGGTGCCATGACCATCTCGCATGCCAATGACAGCTTCTTTTGGATCGTTAGCCAGTTTAGTCGCATGAGCGTGGCACAAGCGTACAAAGCTCATTCAATGGCCACTGGTATCCAAGGTGTGACTAGCATCGTATTTATCTGGTTGTTGACACTAGTGTTTATCTAATCCTAAGATTAGCTGTTTTTACATACGTTTATTTGATTATTACTAAATAAATGTTTTAAAACATGACACTATCGCAATGATCGTGTCATTAAGATATTCAAAGAGAGCCGTATGAAAATTTTGATCGCCCCTGACTCGTTTAAAGAAAGTTTAGAAGCACTGGACGTGTGCCATGCTATTCAATCTGGCTTTAGTCAAGTGTTTCCAGATGCTGACTATAAGCTGTTGCCAATGGCCGATGGCGGTGAAGGTACCTCTGCGGTATTGTCTTATGTATTGGGCGGGCGCTGGAAAGAAGTCAGAGTACATGACCCATTGATGAGACCGATTACGGCAAAGTATCTGTTATTGCCTGACGCGACCGCTGTTATCGAAGTGGCTCAAGCCTGCGGGTTGCATTTATTGACAGCCGATGAGCGTAATCCTATCGTTGCTAGCACTTATGGCGTTGGGGAGCTGATCGCTGATGCTTTGGAGGAAGGGGCTAAGCGTATCGTTATCGGTCTGGGCGGTAGCGCAACCAATGATGCAGGTCTTGGTATGCTAATGGCCCTCGGGATCACCTTTCATGATATCAATGACAGTCTGCTCACTCATGGCGGCGGTGCCCTCGCCAGCCTGCACAAACTCGATAATACTAACCTTCACGCAAAGATATCAGACACGGTATTTGAAGTTGCTTGTGATGTGACCAATCCGCTCTGTGGTCTGCTTGGGGCCAGCGCCGTGTTTGGCCCGCAAAAAGGTGCTTGTCCGGAGCAAGTCAATATCTTGGACAAGGCACTCAGTCACTTCGCGACCATATGTGGACAGCATGGCTATGAAGACTGTCAACACGTTGCAGGCGCTGGCGCGGCAGGCGGTCTTGGCTATGCGATGATGACGTTCTTTGACGCTCAGCTAAAGTCAGGCTTTGATACGGTTGCCGAAGTGGCTCACCTGTCACAGCATATCGCAGAGGCTGATCTTGTCATCACAGGTGAAGGCAAGCTCGATGCACAAACCGCCATGGGTAAAGTAGCTGGTGGTATCAGCCAAATCGCTAAGGCTAGCCGCACACCTGTTATCGCTATCTGCGGCAGTGTCGATGGACTAAAACCTGCTCAGACCAGTCAGTTCAATGTTGTGATGCCAAGTATCCAAAAAGTAGATACGATCGATAATGTGTTGGGTTCTGCTTATAACAACATTGAAACGACTGCTGCTAATATCGCTGCAAGTATCAAACTTGGGCAGACTTTAAAATAGTCGCAATCTATCAATAAACCTTCTTCACTAAATGCACAGTTATTAAACCCTTTATTAATCCTTTGTTAGCTGTGCATGTATCATTCACTCTCAACATATCTATAGCCATTTTTTTACTTCATCAATGACCGTATGCATTCTATTAGAAAGTGCCTGCTGTCGTCTGACTGCCAGATATAGCGTCTCACTAACGGCAACTGGTAAATGATGACTGTTAATCAGCTCAGGCTTTGGATAAGCAGCCACGGCATGTGCTGGCAAAACAGTAAAGCCTATTCCCCTGCTGACTGGCTCTAAAATCAGACCAATCTGATTAGAAAAGCCCTTTTTCTCAAAATCATTAATATGCTGGAATTGCTCGTAATTGGCGGTTAGTAGCATGCCTGCATGATGGGCACCATCTGGATGATCGATAAATCCAAGCTCGATAAGCTGCTCCCAACTAGGCTCTACTGTAGCCGCAGGGGTTACTAGTATCAATGTTTCTTGCGCCATAGGCTTACAACTAACCGTTTCATCATCTGAGATATCCGTCATAAATCCGATATCAATCTCGTGATTAGCCAGCGCCCGCTCAATATCAGAATTGGGTGCAAAACGGTAATCAATCACTAGCTTTGGATGCTGCTGCTGTAGTGTCAAAAGCTGCGGATACAGCTTAAGTCCCACACTCCCCGGTGACATCAACCGCACCAATCCTTCATAAGGCGGATCTTCACCGATGCGCTGCTCTAAATTTGATAATCGCTGCAATATCTCGCCTGCTTCTTTATAGAGCTGCTCACCTGCATTGGTCAATGAGAACTGCTTTCCTTGTCGAATTAACAAATCTGTGTCCAGCTGCTCTTCTAGCTTACGTATGTGTTGGCTCACACCGGACTGTGTCATATATAGACGTTCAGCCGTGCGAGTAAAGTGCCCAACTTCAGCAAGCGTGCAAAAGGTGCGTAACCATGTGATATTTATCATTACTTTTCATAATTATTTATATAATATTTAATAATTTTACATAATGAATATGCGTTTGTATACTGCCTCACGTTAAACAAGAATACAGCAAACAGGAGCACAAACTATGAACAACGTTTATCCAAGAAGCTTTTCGCACATCGGTCTTTCAGTCCCTGACTTAGATGCTGCTGTAAAATTTTATACTGAAGTGATGGGTTGGTACACCATTATGGAACCAACTGAGATTGTCGAAGATGATAGCCCGATCGGTGAGATGTGTACTGAAGTATTCGGTGCAGGTTGGTGCAGCTTCCGTATCGCTCATCTATCTACTGGTGACCGTATCGGTGTTGAGATTTTTGAATTTACAAACCAAGAAAACCCTGAAAACAACTTTGAATACTGGAAAACAGGTATCTTTCACTTCTGCGTCCAAGATCCAAATGTTGAAGAGTTGGCTGAGCGTATGGTTGCAGCAGGCGGTAAAAAGCGTATGGAAAAACCACGCTACTACTACCCTGGCGAAAAACCTTACCGCATGATCTATATGGAAGACCCGTTCGGTAACATCGTTGAAATCTATAGCCACAGCTACGAGCTTATCTATAGCGAAGGCGCATACTAAGTTCATTGTAAATAAAGCTTAGTATAAATTTAAGTTAGTATAGATTTAGCTTATATCTAGCTGAGAAACCAATAGCGTACTCATCATCTGAGTGCGCTATTTTTTATGAGCTTTCTATGTCAGTCACTTATTGTATAGAATATGAGTCATGCTACTATTTAAATCGCTTTATATAGCTTTATAAATAGTAGCATTTGCCAAATCAAACCACCCATTATCAAGGATGATAAATGACTCAATTAGGCACCACTCTAGACCTAGACGACCTTCTGGTTATTAGAGAAGACAATAAAGAAAGTGGCGTCGTCACGCTCACCTTAAACCAACCCAAACAATTCAATGCCCTGTCCGTTGAAGTACTATCTGCCATGCAAGCAGAACTGGATAATATCGCTCAAGACGATACGATCAGAGTCGTGGTTATTCAAGCGACAGGCAAGGCATTCTGTGCTGGTCATAATCTAAAACAAATGCGCGCACACTCAGATGCAGCATTTCACCGTGCCCTATTCCAACAATGTAGCAAAATGATGCTTACCATCAACCATATGCCACAAGTCGTCATTGCAAAAGTACAAGGCATTGCCACAGCCGCAGGATGTCAACTGGTCGCCGCTTGTGACTTAGCCGTTGCCGCTGATAATGCAAAATTTGCCACCTCTGGGATAAATGTTGGACTGTTCTGCTCCACGCCTGCCGTTGCTGTCAGCCGTAACCTACCTCGTAAGCAAGCGTTTGAGATGCTAATCACAGGTGAGTTCATCGATGCGCATACTGCCTTGCAATATGGATTGATCAATCGAGTCACACCAGCAGAGCAACTAAATCAAACACTACAATCATTGATAACAGCGATTACTACCAAGTCTCCGATGGCAGTAAAAACTGGCAAAGATATGTTTTATAAGCAGCTGGGTATGAGCGTTGAAGATGCGTATGACTATGCTAGTGAAGTAATGACGGACAATATGATGGCAGACGATGTGGTGAAGGGATTGATGCATTTATTGAGAAACGCCAAGCAGTATGGAAAGTGTGCTAATTCCTATAATAATAATCACTTTATTGCTTAGCTGACGTCATATAGCGTAGGCTTTATCTAGAAAGCTAGTACGCCCTTTTTCAATATTTAAATTTGATTATTACCAAGCATAAAAAAAAGGCCACGATATCGCTATTATGGCCTTTTTTATTTCTATTTAATACAGGTGCTATAGGTACTATGAGCAGTCTTTACTCAGCAGCGATAGCGATCATCTCAACCAATAGCTCAGGACGTGCCAATGCTGACTCACCACAAGCGCGAGCCGGTGGCTGAATACCTTCAAACCACTGGTCATAAACTTCATTCATAGCAGCAAAGTCAGCCATGTCTTTAATCCAAACCGTTACTGATAGTAGCTTTGATTTATCACTACCAACTTCTTCTAGCAACGTTTGGATTTTTTTCTAGACAAGTCAATGTTTGCGCTTTGATATCGTCTTCTGCATTACCTACCTGACCACACAAATAGATCGTCTGGTTATGGATTACGGTTTTGCTCATACGTTGATTGCTGTGTAGCTTCTTAATCATGTCTATACCTTTTATTTATTAATTTAAGTCTGTGCTAACTATAGTCAATCCACTATAAAAGCGTTACAGCGTTAACCTCGCTTGAAGTATGACATATACATCTGCACTCGGTTGCCTTGTACCGCTCTTAAATTGGATCAACTATATATCAGATACGCGCTTAGTTAGAAAAACGCTGGGCACTAAATGGTGCAAGATCGACTAATGTAGGCTTATCGTGGATCATCTCTTCAACCAGACGCCTGTCATTGGCCTAAGGTAAAGCTTGATGACTGTGACCAAATGCGAACCATAGTTTGTCATGCTTGTCAGCAGGACCGATTACTGGCTTCATATCAGGCATACAAGGACGAGAGCCTGCCCATGCTTCACTCTCAACTGCATCTTCTAGTGGCAAGATTTTTTTTAGCCAGCTTCAATACAGTTTTTAACTGACCAAAGTTCTTTGGCGCATTCATCGTGGTCATCTCAGCACCAGTAGTGATACGGATACCCTGCTGCATTGGCCCCATCACAAAGCCTTTGTCCATATCAAACATACTGTGATTGATGGTGTTCTTTTCTGTCACTTTGAAATGCTGATGATAGCCGCGCATTGGGAACAATGGCAAGTTATAACCAAGTGGTCTGATCAAATCATTAGACCATGGGCCGCTGCGATAACCAATTTATCACTATAGTAGGTATCGTTATCAGTGATAACTTTCCAGCCTTCGCCGTCTTTTATGATTTCTTTCACATCGCTTTCTTTGATCGTACCTTGCATATCTTGGAAGTTTTTTGCATAAACTTTCACGAGTGAGCTTGGGTTCGATACTTGCCAAGAATTTTTCCAATGAATTGCGCCAACGAAACCTTCAAAATTGGCACTAGGCTCCATTGCTTTGAGCTCTTCAAGGTTTAGTACGTTATGCTCAACACCTTGGTTGCGCGCGTCGATAGCTGATACTTGCGCTTCTTTAAACGTCTCTTCCGAGCGATGCAATTGCAACCAACCATCACGAGTAATGAGCTCGTCAGCACCAGAAGCGCTAATCATGGTTTGGTGCTCACTAGTACAATGTTCAATCAACGTCTGCCATTCTGATTCAATCTTTTTGACTGAAGCAGGTGTAGAGTATTTCCAGTACTGAAGCAGCGCTTGGTGATAACGCAAAATGGCCGGAATACGATAGCGAATATCGGTACCTTGGTTTGGTAACACTCTGATCATGTCTGTCAGCTGACGAGGAAAAGGATGTGTATGAATGGCTTCGCGCTGAATCAATCCTGCATTGCCGTATGAGGTCTCTGACCCTGGCAATTTTTTTGTCTAACAATAATACATTTGAGTTATTTTTTTGTAGATGCCACGCGACTGACGTGCCAACCATACCTGCACCGATAACGATAACTTCGTAGCGCATAACCTATCCTTTTCTTAGGGTGTTAATACAGAGTATCAAATATAAGGGTCTAACAGAATTAGGTGGTAATAGTAACGCATTAGGATAAATTTGAAACCCTTATCTGAGAAATATTTTCGCGTCACATACTTTTGGTTATGGGGTTTTTGAGAAGGTATTTTTGATAGGAATAATACTAGCTCTGAGCAATAATCTAGCAACAATTTTAGGGAAAACAGCGTCAAATTATCCAATGTTTTTAGTTATAAAATACTCAAGTATTCGACAGCTCACTTATCTATATTACTGAACGGTTTTATTAGCTTATGTTTAATTGATTGGATAATCAACTAAACATAGAGTATTACCACCAAATGGGATCATCGTCTTCTATCATGGTTCGCCTTGTCGTCTCAACCGTTACCTCGTCCGCAGATAGCTCAGCGATAAAACGTGACGGTTTGTCAAAGTATCCAGAATAACTAGAAAAGTAGTTCGGTGCCGTCAGATATAACTGGGTTTTGGCACGACTGCAGGCAACATAAAACAGCTTACGTTCTTCTTCTAACGCTTCAAAGTCATCTAAAGAACGATGATGCGGCGTGATGCCATCTACCAATGAGTTAACAAACACTACTGGCACTCAAGTCCCTTAGCACTATGAATAGTCGAGATAGTAACTTTGTCATTGCTACTGTCTTGTCCATTATCCAGATTACCCATGACAGCAACCGAATCATTAGGTGGGTCTAAAGCGAGATTTTCTAAAAAGCTATCAAGGCTTGTGTGCTCTGTCGCTAAGTTCTTTAGCACCCGAAAATCTTCGGTACGCTCACGCCAATTTTCTTCAATCAGCTTTAATACTGGAATATAAAACTCAAGAATATGTTCAATGGCTGTCTCGACCGATTCAGCTTGCTGTGCCTTGGTAAGCGCATGATATAGAGGTTCTAGCTGATTGCTCTTTTTTTGCAAAAAGCGCTGCTAGTAAGGATTCAAATGCATTATTGTCAGCAGTAATGGCTTGGGTTAAGCGCGTCGCCGTCACTGCACCCACCCCTTTAAACAAAGTTAAAATACGATGCCAAGCAATTGTGTCATTTGGGTTATAGAGTATTTTGACAAAGGCCAACACATCTTTGATATGACGTCTTTCAATGAACTTGATACCGCCCACGACGATAAAAGGAATATTGCGCGCCATAAACTCTAGCTGTACATAATTGGACTGAAAAGACGTACGGCATAATACAGCAAAGTCGTTGTAGTCATACTCTGGCTTGAGCGTGATGATCTTATCAGTGATATAGCCCGCTTCTTTTGGCTCATCACTGAGTCGTCGAAATACTGGCTTGTGTCCTTCTATCGGCGCATCAGAATACAGCTGCTTTTGATAGCCTAGCGTGATTTGCGCGGACAACGCATTGATATAGTTTAAAACGGAGGGCGAGCTGCGATAGTTTTGCTCAAGCTTAATAAGTTTGGCATGAGGATAAGTCTCACCGAACAGCAGAATGTTTTCATAATTGGCACCGCGAAACGCGTAAATACTTTGATTGTCGTCACCGACCACCATCAGCGATACCGACTCAGGCTCACATATTAAGTCAATTAGCTGCTTTTGCGGAATATTAGTGTCTTGATATTCATCAACCATAATATAACGATACTGGCTTTGCAGTAGCTGTCGAAAGGTGTCATTGGTCTTCAAATGACGCACTACTTGGCTGATGATATCGTCAAAATCATATAAGTGATTGGCGCGCTTATACTCATGAAAGTCAACTGCCAGCTGCTCGATGATAGGAATATGCACGGCAATATCTGGGTAGTTACTTTCGATTAAGTCACGAATTTGTATACGTCTATTTCTAGACGTCGAGATGATATTTTGCAGCGTTTTTTTTACGCGGAAAGGCTTGTGCCTTGGTTTGAGCAGGATACTTTTTTTCTTTATGCACCAAGTCGATAGCGTCCTCACTATCGCCAGTATCCAAAATGGTAAACCTTGGATTGATACCGAGTAGCCCTGAATATTGACGTAGTAACATATTACAAAACGAGTGAAAAGTACCACTAGTGATGCTATTTAATGCTTTATCAGTTGGCAGCTTATCCTCAGCCAACTCTTCATCTGATAGTTCTTGATTTGAAAGACTGCTAGCTAGCAAGGATTTAGCTCGATCTTTTATTTCATTTGCCGCTTTACGCGTAAAGGTCAGTAGCAAAAATCTCTTTAGGCGACACCCCGTTTTCCAATAGATAACTGGTGCGATAGGTCAAAGTTTTGGTCTTGCCCGAACCTGCACCAGCAATGACTAATACTTTGCCTTCGATCGTAGTCGCGGCCATTAACTGATCGGGATTTAACTCTCTAGCATAATCGACTTTTAATCCCAATCCACTATCTAGCCTCTGCTTTAATAACTTGAGGTTCTTCGTCTCATCAGTATCAATTAAATTTGCCTCTAGTTTTTTAATAGCCTGTTCAAGCCGAGTCAGTTTAGGCTTCATCTCAAGGAAGTTCTGCGGGTATTTATAGTGGCGTGTGTCAAAAATCGAGGTTGTCATTGTCTAAAATTGCCTTACATTTTATTTTGGCGATATTATCAGCGTATGTCTGACTGTTTATAGCTTTAGAATAAGTATGATTTGCTAAAATTGACAGAATATATGTGCTGAATTTACGTGAAGTTCAAGCCTTATCTATGCGTGACAGTTTAGCATATTAAAAAAATAGGATTTATTAGCCCACATAAGCTATGCGTCACTCTTATTGATTCGCCTTATTCATTTTTAAGCCTCTAATATGACCTGCTTTTATCATAAAGTTGCTTATCATTATCAGGTAAAAACCTGAGCATATACCGTAACAACCTCACCCCTATTCAGGTAAATTTGCTACAATGTGCCCAATTTTGATTTATCATTTAACCAAACTTTATACCAACTGATTTTATTAATACATTGAGAGAATGTTATGGGTTTTAATTGCGGCATCGTCGGCCTACCAAATGTGGGTAAATCCACCTTGTTTAATGCGTTGACCAAAGCGGGTATCGCCGCTGAAAACTTTCCATTTTGTACCAAAGATCCCAACACGGGTATCGTACCAGTACCAGACCCACGCCTAAAGCAACTGGCTGATATCGTCAATCCTGAACGCGTTCTACCAACGACCATGGAGTTTGTTGATATCGCAGGTTTGGTCGCAGGCGCGTCAAAAGGCGAAGGTATGGGTAACCAATTCCTAGCCAACATCCGTGAGACCGATGCGATTGCTCACGTTGTACGCTGTTTTGATGATGACAATGTCGTCCACGTTGATGGCCGCGTTAGCCCGATTGATGATATCGAAACCATCAACACTGAGTTGGCACTTGCTGATTTAGAAGCTGTTGAGCGCGCAATCCACAACCAAACCAAAAAGGCTAAAGGTGGTGATAAGGACGCGCAAGCATTGCTTGATGTGTTCAAAAAAAGTTGAGCCATTATTAGCAGAAGGTAAAGCGGCTCGCGCTGCTAATCTAGACGCTGATGAGAAAAAAACTGATCAGAAGCTATGGTCTAATCACGCTAAAGCCAACCATGTATATCGCTAACGTCTCTGAAGATGGTTTTGAAAATAACCCATATCTCGACGCTGTTCGTGACTATGCCACTGGTGAAGACTCTATCGTCATCGCGCTATGTAATCAGATCGAATCTGAAATTGCTCAGCTTGATGAAGACGATAAAAAAAGACTTCCTAGCTGAGATGGATATGGAAGAAGCTGGTCTTGATCAAGTAATCCGCGGTGGCTATGACTTACTTGATATGCAGACTTACTTTACCGCTGGTGTAAAAGAAGTACGTGCCTGGACTGTCGCTATTGGTGCGACAGCGCCGCAAGCAGCTGGCGTGATTCATACTGATTTTGAGCGCGGCTTTATTCGTGCTGAGGTCATTGCGTATGACGACTTTATCGAATATAAAGGTGAGAAAGGTGCTGCTGCTGCTGGTAAATCGCGTCTAGAAGGTAAAACTTACATCGTGCAAGATGGCGATGTTATGCACTTTAGATTTAACGTGTAACTTTAGACAATACAACTTGCTTAAAGTTAATTAGCCGGTGTTGGATATTCTCCATCATCGGCTTTATTTTACCTATATATTGTTATATTATAACGTATCTTTATATTGCTTATTTGAGGACTTATACTGTGACTAATTACTTCTCTTTCTCTAAACTTGCAGGTATTACTATATTAGGTAGTGTGATGGCAGGCTCTCTATTGGGCTGTCAGCCAAACAACGATACCGATGCAGTGGTATCTGGAGAAGCGCCAGTAGATAATCACGCCGAACATGAACAAGGTCATGAAATGCATGGCCACGAAGAAAACAAGCATGAAGAGCATGAAGATCACGGCCACGAAGAGCATAGTGATATGGAACATGGTCCTGAAGATCAAAGTCATGAGAGTCATAGCCACGAAGAACATGCGCACGCAGGTCACGATCATGCAGCTCATGCCAGCAACAGCATTCCTTTCTCTTGTGAGCCTACTGCTACTATCGGTGTTTCTTATCATAGCGACAGTACACCACAGACAGCGCATTTGCTCATCGATGGTATCGAATACGATTTAACAGCTACTGCTAATAGTAAAGCTGATACTGATAAAGGCATCTATACTAGCGATATTGGATTAGACGATACACACGGCATCATATGGCAAGTAAATGGAGACAAAGCAACATTGCTCAATAAGACACTAGACAGCGATGTAGCTATCGACAAGGAAGACGTAATTTTTAACTGTCAAAAGTCTTAATATAGTTGATTCAATATAATTTGGATACAAGCAAGGCGAGTCAAAGCACTACCAATAGTAGGCTAAGCGATACTCACACTGTATCCAATTTATAGGACATTAACTCTAGTCAAAGAAGTCTAAAATGGGTACAAGGCAGCCGACTGCAGATTGTACAAGTAGTACCTCTAAGGAGGGGAACGCCGTAGCCATTTAGTAGTTCTCTGACTATATAGCTGTACCAAGGGCGCTATTTTGCTATGCTAGAGGTTCCCTTGGTTCCGGATGTTTCAATATGCTAAATAAACCAACTTCCTTGTCGTCCCCTACCACACAATGGTCACATCTTCTCAACTCACAGCGTCTTGGTGCTTCCAAAAAAATTTAACGCCAATACCAGTACTCGTTCTCAGTTTCACAAAGACTATGACAGACTGGTATTTTCTCACTCTTTTCGCCAGTTAAATCAGAAAACCCAAGTCCATCCATTGACCAATCAGCTCGGTATTCATACGCGTCTGACTCACTCGTTAGAAGTTTCTTCTATTGGTCGCTCTTTGGGAATGATGGCTGCCGAAAAAAATTCATGATGCACTAGGTAGCGGCCTACCAGCAGGAGTTTCACCTGCAGACATCGGTGTGATCGTACAAGCAGCTTGTCTCGCTCATGACATTGGCAATCCGCCTTTTGGCCATGCTGGAGAGTATGCGATTCGTGATTGGTTTAGGCAGCCTGAACCGCAAGCGATTTTGCAAAATTTAAGCAGCAACGAGCGATTAGACTTACTGGCATACGAGGGTAATGCTCAAGGGTTTCGCCTATTGGCACGTAATGAACATCACCCTGATAAGGGCGGTATGCGGCTCACCTGTGCCACGCTAGGCGCGTTTATGAAATATCCATGGTTGGCGACTCACAGCAATGATGTCAATGACAACCATTATAACGTGCAAAAATTTGGCTGCTTTTATAGCGAGGCATCTCAACTAGAAGAGTTAGCTGCGTGTTTGCACTTACCGCGCTCAGAGCAACACGATGGCTTTGCGCGCCATCCATTGGCTTACTTATTGGAAGCGGCAGATGACATCTGTTATGCGCTAATCGATTTAGAAGATGGCATCAATCTGAATATGCTAACCTATAGCGAAGTTGCCACGATATTTTATGAGCTGATTGGTGAACGTCTAAGCAGCGTAAACCTGCCAGCGCATATGTCTGTCAGACAAAGCCTAGCTTCCCTACGGGCACGATCCATGATGCGTTTGGTCAATACCGTCACCGATGCTTTTGTAGCCAACAGTGATGCATTGCTAGCTGGCACGCTGCAAGGTAGCCTATTTGCCCATTGCGATACCAGTGTACAAAATGGTATCAATCAAGCTAAGCAACTAGCACGCGAAAAAATATTCAATCATCCGAGCAAAGTAAGAATGGAGCTGATGGCCAATCAATGCCTGCATAGCCTATTGAATGCCTTTATGCCGCTCGCTTGGATAGGGTCTCAATCTGCTACTATGCAGCCGCCGATGTCTTTTGAGCAGCAACGTCTGTTAAAATTACTACAGCCCCATCTTGACGAACATCGCCGCATCTTGTCTGACGATATCTATCATAATGTCTTAAATATTTTGGATTTTATTACAGGTATGAATGACCATGAAGCTTATCGACTGGCGCAAGAACTGCAGGGTCATTGGGGCACAGTGGTTTAAAAGACCAGTGCAGGTTTAGTAAATTAACATGAATGGCGTATTTCAGTCGTATTTATGCGTTGAAATGAGTATGATAAACACCTACCGGACAATTTTGAAATATTATGAGCAGTCGCGAACAAAAGAAACTTCAAACTCGGCACGCATTTTTTTAATGCTGTGCTCGATTTATGTATGACAGGGCAATCTTTTAGCTCTATCAGTCTCAGACAAGTAACACGCGAGGTTGGTGTTGTGCCGACTGCGTTTTACCGCCACTTTGATGATATGGAGTCACTCGGGCGCGCTTTGGTCATTGAGGAGCTAGGCGGTACGTTAGCTACGTTAAGTGATAGCCTGCAGATTGGACGCAAACGTAGCTTTGATCGTCAAATCGCAAAAAGTATTCAGCTATTCTTGTACATGGTCAGCGATCAGCCTTATTACTGGCAGTTCTTGGTCAGTGAGCGTTATGGTGGGTCAGAAGCAGTACGAAAAGCCATCAATGAGTTGATTAAGATACACGCTCAAGGTTTGGCCGACGACTTAGCATTGCAGCCAGCGTTTACTCATATCAATGCTTATGACCGTCGCCTATTGGCTGAGGCTGGCGTAAATATGTTCTTCTCTTGGATTATTGATTGGCTAGAGCTGACTTACACGGAAGATCATGATGATGAAATTGATCTAAACGAAATCGAAGAGAACAAACAGCTGATGCTACATAACTGTACTCGTCAAGCACAGATGCTTTTTTACGGGGCATATAATTGGAAGTCTAGCGAAGAAACACGCCTCAAGGACTAAACGTCGATTCCAATACCCTCTGCTAAAAGCTCGGACGAAATGCCCATAGTCGCTGTGTTACTACTTTGACTTCCTTGGGCATTTTACCGTTTACCCCACTACTATTACTCGCCTGATTATTATTAGTAGCCTGACTACTATTAACTGCTTGATTATTATCAAAGACAGTTTTACTAATCAAAACAGTGGCAAAACGCTCTCTAGCTTGACCGACAGTTGCATTATCAGTCGCTGTGATAAGCGCCATAAATGCTTGGCTATCAACGGCGAGCATTGGCGTTAAGGCTTTTCGTTGCTCATCATTTACACTGCCAAATATCGGTAACTGCCATACTGTATCAATAGACTCTAGCGCCTGCTGCGCACGCATATCTACCAGTGCTTGCATCTGTTGGCTGTTAGCACCATCAATTAGTGCTGCTAACAATACAGGACTGGCAGTATTGATATTAATCGGCACATAATAAGGCACTGCGGTAAGATAAGGCCGTAATACTGCTAATGTTTCAGCACTCACCCCTTTCACTTCTAGAAGCTGATCGATACTGACAAAAGGCTGATTTGACAAAGCATCTGTTGCTACAGCGTTTGACTGCTGCGTATATACCGTACTTTCATCACCGCCATCTTGATATACCTCGCCGTCTGCATCTTGCCAATCAAGTATAGCAATAGCGATATCAGGCTCTAGATTTAGTTGCGTGAGTAGTCGTTGGAATACTGCTAAATCAGTGGTATTGGCTGACCCATCTTGATACAAGTTATTAATGTTAAAACGACCAGACTCATCGCGTAGCTCGATGCTGATACTGTGACTAGCCAATGTATAAGGTGGTATAGGCTGCGCCCAGATATCTTGCGCACTATCCGTATCATTGAGGTTGCTATCAGCGCGAATCATCGTCACTGTTAACTGTTGACCTGCATCGATATCTTGCAGCAACTGATTTTGATCGAACAACAGACCACTACGCCTAATTGCAATTTTTTGGCTAGCAAGCATCGATCCTGCAACCACAGTAATACTTACTACCAATAATAAGATAGTCAGCAGCGCAACACCGCGTTGAGAGTTTGCAGTCATTGACATACATAACCTTTGTTATTGAGCAATTGATGCATTTTAACTACTACCTTCTCAATTATTCGTTCCCGCATTACTATTATTATCCCTATCACCACTACCACTGTTGTCACTATTAGCATTATCATTGCTACTATCATCTGTATTATTGGCTGTGCTTTGACTATTGCTAGGCGGTATCGGTTGAGGGGCGAGTGCCCATTGCCAAGTGATTGGCATATCTTGGTATGTAAAGCTAACCGCGATTCCTTTCGGTAATAAAACAGCTGTGGGCTTAGGACTCGCTGTATTCGCTGATTGTCTCACCGCGGTATTTGTACTACTACCACTGTTAGCGTCATCGCTCGGAAATATGGTACTTAGCTCTGGTAGATAAGCTTGCCAGCGTCCTGCTGTGACACCCTCAAGCAATACGCTGTCCAAGCTGACGCTGTCACGCCCGCCTTCCATACTGGTATACTGGCGACGTATCAAACGCTCATCCGCAAAAATATATTCGATACGTTGAAGGCTATTGCTACTCTGATATCTTGGATCAGGATCGGCAAAGCGTACAAAGCTGACATGCTCACTATCTAAGCTCATAAAGGGCTTAGGCGCTATTTTGTTTATTTGCTCGCTTGATTGAGTATTATTATCTGAACTAGTACTGTCGCTTGTACCATTGTTCGCTGCACTGACACTTTGGGTAGCCGCTTGATAAGGGATAATTTGACCCATGTCTTGCTGTAATTGCAAATAGGCGTACTGCAAGACAGCCAGATTGTCAGCATGAAATTGTGCGCGCTCACGAGCACGGTTGACCCCATCAAATACCTGCCAACCTGCAACGGCTAACATCGCAAATATTGCCATCGCAACCATTAGCTCAAGCAGTGTAAAACCACGCTGATGTCTCACAGACCGCCCCCGGCCTGCTCGCTATTACCTGCTATGCTTAGACCACTTAAATCCAAACTGCCCGTATCTTGCTCAGTATTACTTAGCATCACAGTGATATCAGTGACCGATGTGCGCGTCTGTCCATTTATAATAGGCGAAACTGCGATATTTACTTCTTTTAGAGCAGGTGTAATGGCGTCACCAACTGTCATTGATATTTGCCAATCACGCCCTTGTGCATTAACGGTTTGGGTGCGGTTGGCTGTCAGCCACGTCTCTTGAATACGTAAATCAGCGGCGGCATTTTGGGCGACGAAGTGAGCAAGCGTACGAGTACGCAATATATCAACCGAACTCAGATACGCACTACTAGCACGGCTCGCCGCGACTGCTACCACTGCCAAAATAGCCAGAGCAACCATCACTTCGATAAGGGTAAAGCCGCTCTCGCGCCTAGGCTTGAGTGATATAAATCTTGATGACATAGGCTGATTTATCATAGGAGGTTTATATAATTTAGTCACTCTAACCCCTGTCCGATTCGCATGCTACCATCTGGCATTATCGTAATCACCTCGCCCACTAAACGCGAATCGTAAAGCACTTCAATGGTGACAGGCGTTGCTTGTCCTGTACCAAACCACAATACTTGTGGTACATTTTGATCGCTAAACCAAGGCTGTAACGTTTGGGTTCGTCCCGTACTCTGTAAACCGCTAGAATCCAAACTTTGAACTCTAATACTCACGCCAGTGGGCAGTTCAGGCAAATTGATATCCGACTCGACTTCCCAACTTGGCGTTGGTTTTTGCTCATCAGTAGAGCCTGATAGACCAGCAACCTCTGCCGACAGCTCCATAGCATTCTTAGGCTGACTGTCGGTGCTATCTGACATCATCTCTGTTGTCTGGTACGCGACATATGGATTTGATAGGGTAACAATGACTGGCTCTACTTGACCTTGCTTATCTGCCTGCATACGCAAACCCATCGGCTGCATACGTTCAGCCGACAATAGGCGAACGTAGCTCAACGAATCGGTCAAATGCTCATAAAAAGCGCGGTTTTTGCGGGATTCACTGCTACCGACAGACAAACTCATTATGCCAGCAAATATAGACAAGATAACCACTACCACCACGATTTCCACCAATGTAAAACCAGTCTGTGTCCGACTGTTTATTGATGAGAATGATGATAAGTGATGGGTATTAGTTGATATGGAGGCGCAGCTGTGACAATGGTCTGTAGGTCTTGTATCTAAGCAGCTTGATTGAGACGTTTGACTAATTAGAGTAAAAGAGCAAATAGCCGCTGAACTGGACTGAGTCTTGACAGTGACCGGCATATTGCACCTATAAGCCCAATTTTAATTTTCGCAGAATGAGAAAAAGTTTTTGAAGAATATTAAAAGATATATGAATTCGTGCTGCAATAGTAAGCATTACAACACGATTTATTAAAACCAAGAAAGGTTCACAACCCAAAAATTACTTGCTACTTTATTAATAACTACTTTAGTAGTTGGTATTACGGTGCTCTTCTGATTCAGTATCGATTTGCTCTACCAGCTCTTGCATATCTTCATCCATGACCTCTTCATCATCAGCAGGATAATGGCTTGGCAACTCTAGCACTTGCTGAACAAAGGCATAACGCAGCGTATCACGCGACCTAAGTAGCGTTGGTAAAAGCTTGAGTTTAAAAGCCCTGCACCGCCCTGACCAATTGCCCAAATAGACGATAGATAATCACGAGTACTCAAATTACTGTGCTCATCTTTTAAGTATGCGCTGATGATATCAATCAAACGCTTCATGCGCTGGCGACGGATATCATATAACTCACCAAACAAACGATTGAGACCAGTCACTGATGCTGCCAAACGCTCTTCGATTTGGTTCAATAGCATGGCTTTTTGCGGATTGAATAACTGCTGAAAAATCATACGGGCGACACCTGCCGACGGGCAGTCATCAATACGGTTAATCTCAAACAATTGCTCTTCGTAACGAATAATAATACGCAGATAAAGCTCATCTTTACTGGAGAAATGCTTGTACAGGGTGCCTTTAGCCAAATCGAGCTGATCTGCCAAACTGTCTAAAGTGATATCACCATCGCCTGACTCAAGTAGCAATTGTTCTGCCATCGCTAAGATGTTCTCTTCTCGTGCCTTGAACTGGTGCTGACGACTCATAATCTCTCCTAAAACATGACAAGATTAAGCATATGACCATCAATTATGTGCGTACATTTGGCAATGAGCGTATAAAACTATACAAGAACTGCTGAAATACCATAAAAGGGATATGCTTATATTTACAAATAGTCATTGATAATCATATAGTTACATTTAGTAAATCAAATACTAAAGGGGATTGAACTATACGACTATCACATAAATGACTGACTGGTCATAGCATAACCATTTTAGCGATACTGTGCCAGTAAATTTTCAAAGTTTTTTTGCGGTTAATGCTCCAACCTCGTTACTATCACAACCATACATATCTGCGATAAAGCTGGCGACGTAGGGTACGTAGCAGGCTCATTGGGACGACCACGCTTAGGCACAGGCGCCAAATATGGACTGTCGGTCTCAATCAAGATTCTGTCTCTAGGCATATGCCTTGCAGCATCTTGGATATTTTGGGCACTTTTAAAGCTAACAATACCTGAGAAGGAGATATAAAATCCTAAATCTAAAGCACGTTTTGCGGTTTCCCAATCTTCAGTGAAGCAATGGATAATACCATGCTCAGCACCTTCGCTCTTTAAGATATCGATCGTATCTTCTTTTGCGTCACGCATGTGTATGACAAGCGGTTTTTTTAGTTGCTGACTGGCATGGATATGACGTGCAAGACTGGCTTGCTGCTCTTTTTTATTTTCTGTAGACCAGTAGTAATCTAGCCCTGTCTCGCCTATTGCCCATACATGCTCTTTATCAGCAGTCTCTATTAAACGCTCAACCGTCGCTGATTTCAGTATATCAATATCTTCACAGGGATGAATCCCTACACTCATCCTAGATTTAGTGTCTCGTCGCCGTAGGTGCTCACAATATTGGCAATCTCGTCATACTCCGCAAAATCACACATGATTGCCATCGCACGGGTAACATTAGCAGTTTTCATGGCGTCAATCGCGCCAGATAATTTACCATCGTATTTCGTCAAATCTAAACGGTTGAGGTGGCAATGAGTATCTGTAAACATAAATAATCTCGTTATTAAAACTTTCTCAATTAAAAGTATGGGAATTAAAATTTAAATCTTATTTACATTGATTGCTGTGAAGGAAGCTGTTTTCAAGTGGCATCGTATTTCCTACTTTTAAAAACCTATTCACTAATACATGTCCTAATACATGAGACTAATTAAGAGGCACGACTCGCATTACCTCTTCTATGGTTGTCACGCCTTCACTAATACGCTTTGCCCCTGATAAACGTAATGGCTGTAGACCTTCACGATAGGCTTGTTGTTTGAGCAAATCTAAATTTGTATCGGCTGCGACCAGTTTTTTTAATTCGTTAGACAATGGCATAATTTCGTATAGGCCGACTCGTCCCTGATAACCAGTATGACGGCAGTGCTCACAGCCATTTGCGGTATAGATTTGCGCTGGGGCAGGTGCGCGCCAAGGTTGTACCAACTCCTGCCATTGAATGGCAACCTCACTGTCTGGCACAACGTCTACTGCTTTTTTGCAATGCGGGCATAGCGTACGTAACAAGCGCTGTGCCATTACGCCTAAGATAGTTGCTGATGTCAGAAATGGCTGAATACCCAAATCATGCAAGCGAGTGATTGAACTTGGCGCATCGTTAGTATGTAGTGTCGAGAGCACCAAATGCCCTGTTAATGAGGCTTGTACTGCCATATTGGCTGTTTCAGCATCACGAATCTCCCCTACCATAATGATGTCAGGATCTTGACGCATCAATGAGCGAATGCCGTCAGCAAAGTTTAAATCGACACCTGGATTCACTTGCATTTGGTTAAATGCAGGTTCAATCATTTCAATAGGATCTTCAATGGTACAGACATTGACTTGTTCAGTCGCTAACTGCTTGAGAGTACTATACAAGGTCGTGGTCTTACCTGAACCTGTAGGCCCAGTGACCAAAATAATCCCGTTTGGATGAGCCGTCAATTCATGCCACGTTTCAAGCTGTTTGCCGGATAGACCAAGCTGAGCAAAGGAGCGCACCAGTACTTCAGGATCGAACACCCGCATGACCAACTTTTCACCAAAAGCGGTTGGCATAGTCGACAAACGAAGTTCTGTCTCTAGTCCCTTCGGCGTTCGCGTCTTTAAACGACCGTCTTGTGACTTACGCTTTTCTGCGACATTTAGCCGTCCTAAAATTTTGATACGTGCGGTCACCGCGACGATGATTGCCAATGGCATCTCATACACCGTATGTAGCACACCATCAATACGGAAGCGTACCTTACCTGTCTCACGACGTGGCTCTAAATGGATATCACTAGCTCGTTGCTCAAAGGCATATTGCAACAGCCAGTCAACAACTCTGACAATATGCTGGTCATTGGCATCAGGGTTGGTATTGTCACCCAATTGCAATAATGCTTCGACATTGGTCACATCGGCAGCTGCACGCTTATGGACACTATTTGCGCCTGCGATCGCTTGGGTGACTTGATAGAACTCTTGACGGTAGCGTTTGATCTGCTCAGGATTGATATAGACCGTACGATAGCTTTTTGATTTGATCAATTTTTCAATACTTGAGTGCCAGTCAGTATAAAAAGGCTGATCCGTTCCGATAACCACTTCGTCTACAGCGACCTCAATCGGTAAAATATGCTGCGAGCGTGCATATTCAAATGACATCAATTGTGTGACCGCAGGGACATCAACTTTTAGAGGGTCAATACGAACGAGAGACATATCTGCTTTAGCCGCCAACCACTGGTTGAGCCAAGCCAAAGTTAATTTACTTTCAGCGCTATTGTCCGTCGCATGGCCATTAGGCAAGCCAAATTCACTAATCGTTAGTAGAGGATGCTGAGCTTTGTCGCGGCGGCTAGTAATGACTAGGTTATAGCCGCGTTGGTCAATCACTTTATCTGCCAATAGCTCATCTAGACACCAACGCAAATCAATCACTATCGAGTATTGTTGAGCAGACATATCTCTCTTCTTCTATTTTTTTAAAATGTGTTGTCAAAAATGATATCAATGCAAGCCCGTTAGATTGCAACTACGGCAGTTATCTGTAGCTGTCCTGACTCTATCAACTGAAAACTCACATCAACGGATTTATAACGCATCATGAATGGTGTGGCTATCTCTGTCCGACGATAAGCTGGACGCGGGTCTTGGGCAATTAATTCTTTGATAATGCTCATATCTGAGGCTACTAGTTGATTTTGTATACGATGAATCGTAGACGCAACTGTCGCACTATTCGATCCAGTGTTTGCGTCTTTAATACTTGTATCATTGTTATTAGCATCACTAGGCTCGCCTGCGCTTACTAGCATCATAAACTGTTCGTTAGCAGCATCGGTCACAGTCACAGTTAATAATTCTGGAGCGGTTGGTGCGAATCCATTCTCTGTCTGAATCAGTGCATCACTATAGGCCACATATGGCTTTATATCGATGATTGGCGTGCCATCTATCATATCAGCACCTTTGATAATCAATAATACACGACCTTGAACTATTTTGACTTGTTCGAGCTTGACGACAGACAAACCTAACCCTGAAGGACGATACATACTGCGACTGGCAAACACCCCTATTTTTTGATTACCACCCAATCTTGGCGGGCGTACTTGAGCGCGAAAGCCACTACTAGTTTTATTGTTGTTTTTATATCGATAATTATGATGAAACTGCCAACTCACCCATATATGACTAAACTTGTCCAAGCCATCAAATGCAGCTGGCGTATCATATGGCGCTAACATCTCAATGACACTAGTCAAAGCGACTAGGTTTGGCTGGCGCGGCGCACCGAATTTTTGCGAAAGCGGCGCACGGTGATAGCCAATAACAGGAGCTTGATGGTAGTTATGTAACAGGGGATTCTCATCAAGCATATACCAACTCCAGTAATACAAAACTGTCTTGATAAAGCAGTTTTGCCAAATGATACAAAATTACTCACTAACGATATTCCATTTTATCATGCTAGACAATCACTGCTAGACGGATTTTTATTTTAAAGTTTGGTATTATGAGCAAGAAATTTGATGAGAGTCATTTACATTTGGGCGATATGACCGGTAATGCTGTCATCGTTGACGCAAATTTACTATGTCTAATGACGTAATAGCTGGCTATATATAAGCTGATAAACTAGTTCTATTACGCTTACTCATCATTTACTCGTTCATAAAAATAGCAGTTTCGACAACGCTTAAAAGACTGATACGTTTTTATAATGTTCAATTTAACATTGAAAATTCTGATTTAATACTTATTCAAACTTAACACACAAATAACAACTTATTAACGAGGACTTTATGTCAAAACTTCGCACCGAAACGGTCACAGAGGTTCATCACTGGAATGACTCTCTATTTAGTATCAAAACCACTCGTGACGATGGCTTGCGCTTTCGTAATGGCGAATTTGCGATGATTGGACTTGTTGTTGATGGCAAGCCACTATTACGCGCTTATTCAATTGCCAGCCCTAACTATGAAGATCATTTAGAATTTTTCTCTATTAAAGTTCAAGATGGTCCATTAACTTCGCGCTTGCAACATATCAAAGTAGGTGATGAGCTGTTAGTCAGTAAAAAGCCAACAGGCACACTAGTATTGGACGATCTGCTACCAGGTAAGAACCTTTACATGCTCTCTACTGGTACTGGCCTTGCTCCCTTCTTGTCACTAGCACGTGATCCTGAAGTGTATGAGCGTTTTGACAAAATCATCTTAGTACATGGCGTACGTCATGTTCATGATTTGGCTTATCGTGAAATGTTTGAAAATGAGCTGCCTAATGATGAAATCTTTGGTGAATGGTATCGCGAAAAATTCATCTATTATCCAACTGTTACGCGTGAAGAATTCAGAAACCAAGGACGTGTCACTGATTTGATGAAATCAGGCAAATTGTTCGAAGATATTGGTTTACCACCAATGAATAAAGATGACGACCGTGTCATGCTTTGTGGCAGCATGCCGTTTAATGCTGAGGTTTCTGCTATTTTAGATGACTTTGGCCTGACTGTTTCACCACGTATGGGTGTGCAAGCAGATTACGCAGTTGAGCGTGCCTTTGTCGGCTAGAATGATGCTATTTAGCACCAGTAGAATAAATGAAAAATTGTATAAAATAATACTTGACGCATGTAAATAGCTGCTATAATACGCAGCCTATACAGTCAACACTGTAGCCCAATTAGATAATATTTAGTCAATAGCTATTATCACCTAACATGCCAGTGTGATGGAATTGGTAGACATGACGGATTCAAAATCCGTTGCCTTTAAAAGCGTGTCGGTTCGAGTCCGACCACTGGTACCAATATTTAGTACAAACTAGCCTCCTTTATCGGAGTTTTTTTGTGCTTATTATATTCGCCCTATCAAACTCTTAATTTACTTATATCGATACTTCAAATGGCATGACAGCGCTTATCTTAATTGGTACCGCATAACTCCATGGCATGCCAGCACTACAATAAAAATATCCATCATTAAATGACACAATATAGGCTGTAAAATCATTACCACACTGATCCATCATCGCTTGTTCATCGCTTTCATCACACACTGCGCACCATATTTTTTTATCACCCCGCGCTAGCATTGCTCGTGTTAAATCGCTCCCTTTTAATTCATGACTCATTATCAGCTCCTTAATTATCTTGAACTTTCTCATTACTATTTTTTTAGAAATTTAATTTACCAGTATTCAATTCATAAGTTTGGTATGAGCTATAAACAATGTCTTATCAGGTAAATACAATTCCTATAAAAGACCATTTATTACTTTCATAACTATTGATTATCGTGGTTAATATATTGTAAAACGATAGCATTAGAACTGTAACATACAACTATAATATTCATGATGGAAGGCGATAATATTCAGACAGGCGGTATGGAAAATCTGAAAAACTTGAGGTATGCGCCATACAGAATATATATTAGTGAACATATGTTAACCATATTTAATCTATTAGTATTTTAACGCCATATATCTCTGACTATTAACCTTACACTATATTTAATTATTGATATATAAATTATTCGCATATTGCCATATTTTTATGGTTCTATATTCGAAAAATCTCTTTATAGTTTAATAATCGATACTGAAACAGAAGTATTGAGTGATGTAAAATATCAACCATGAAAACTCCTACAGCATCCAGTCCACGTAAAATCATTCATATAGACATGGATGCGTTTTATGCCAGTGTAGAACAACGTGACTTCCCAGAATTACGGGGCAAACCACTAGTGGTTGGTGGAGATCCAAATGGTCGCGGTGTTGTAGCAGCGGCTAGCTATGAGGTACGTCAGTTTGGAGTGCGCTCAGCCATGTCTTGTTATGAGGCTCGCAAACGTTGTCCAGAAGTCATATTTGTCAGACCACGTTTTGAAGTATATCGAGCTGTTAGCAGCGATATTCGCAATATCATGTACAGCTTAACGCCTCATGTTGAGCCATTATCGCTAGATGAGGCTTATCTCGATGTCACTGGTCTTACTGTACATAAAGGCTCAGCGACATTAATGGCAAATTGGTTAAGAGCACAAATATTGCAACATACAGGATTGACTGCTTCTGCTGGCGTGTCCTTCAACAAAATGTTGGCCAAGATTGCCTCTGATATCAATAAGCCTAACGGCACCGCTATTATCACACCAGAAGACGCTGATGCTTTTATTAGTACACTGCCTATTGAACGATTTCATGGGATAGGTAAAGCAACGGCAAGACGATTACATGCGATGGGCGTGACTAATGGTGCTGATCTACGCCGTATGTCAGCCGAAGTATTGATTAATGAGTTTGGTAAGCGAGGACAGTTTTATCATGACATCGCTCATGGTCGGGATGAACGCGCTGTCAAATCTGAGCGCCTGCATAAGTCTGTTGGTTCGGAGACTACTTTTAGAGAAAACCTAAACGATGACACGGCGTTACGTGTACAAATCTATGAACAAAACGCGGATGCCTTCGCGCAACTGCACAAAAAAAATCTCGTCGCTCATACTATAACGCTCAAGGTTAAGTATGCTGACTTTACTCAGATTACCCGTACACACACGCTAACCACCGCTTTTAGTAGTGCTGAATCTGCTCATTACTGGTTAGACAAGTTATTCTTAGATATTCCGCGCCAGCTCCCTATCCGACTAGTCGGGGTCACTTTTTCGTCATTGACACCTGCAGCCCAACTATTGCCTCAATTAAATTTATTTGAGTAAAATAAGCAAAGACTAACGTAACAAACATTAGGACAGTTAAAAGCTTATCGCTTAGGCTATTTAAGCAATTCAAACAAGTTTTGTATACGGTGACTACTTAGTAAAGCAACCTTTTGTAGCAGTATTTCTGCTACAATTATGCCAAAATTTCTATCCATTTAAAGACTAATTATGACCAACACTCACACTGCATCTTCCGATTCTAATGCCCCACTTACTACCAATAACAACAGTGACGTCTTAGATTATCTAAGCGTGGAAGATTACGACTATGACTTACCAGATCGTTTGATTGCGCGATATCCATTAGCGCAGCGTTCTGCTTCAAAACTTTTGTACTTGCCTGCTCACACTGACACAAATGCTACGCCTGTAGAAGACTGTTTGTTTTCTGAATTGCCTGAATTATTAAACGCTGGAGACCTTATTGTATTTAATGATACAAAGGTGATGAAGGCACGTCTATTTGGTCAAAAAGATACTGGCGGTAAACTTGAGGTTTTAATTGAGCGATTGGTTACTGTCTCAGACTTAGATATAACAACACTGCATTTAGAAGATTCAGATAATGAGTCAGTCAACCAAGAACATATTGCCCTTTGCCATGTAAAAGCCAGCAAAGCATTGAAACTTGGTCAACGCTTTCAACTTGCCGATCGTCATATGAGTGGCGCGATGATTGGCCGTCAGGATAATTTATTTGTTTTAGCCTTTGATGCGCCAATATTGCCTGATTTAGAACTCTACGGTGAGTTACCTATCCCGCCTTACTTTGAACGTCATGCTGACGATACTGATAATACTCGTTATCAAACGGTGTTTCATGATCCTGCTAAGCTTGCAAGTGTCGCTGCACCGACAGCAAGTTTGCATTTCGATGAATTGGTGCTTAATAAACTTTCAGAAAAAGGCATCAATACTGCTTTTGTGACATTGCATGTTGGCGCTGGTACCTTTGCACCAGTTAAAACAGACAACCTACTCAATCATACTATGCACAGTGAGTATGCACATCTACCACAAGCAACTGCTGAGCTGATTAATAAAACGCATGCAAATGGTAATAAGGTCATCGCGATTGGTACCACAGTGACTCGCGTCCTTGAAACGGCGTATCAAAAAACGGCTATCAATGGACAAGCACTCTCTAGTTGGTCAGGGGACACGGACATCTTTATTTATCCAGGGTTTAAATTCGGTGTCATTGATCGACTGTTAACAAACTTTCATTTACCCAAATCGACGTTGCTAATGTTGGTATCAGCTTTTTCTGGCAAAGCATCGATTGAACATGCCTATCAACATGCTATTAAAAAAGAATATCGATTCTTTAGTTATGGTGATGCTATGTTACTTGACAAGAAAATAAGCTGAACATTAAATAAACATTTATGCATTGGACGCAACAGTTGTGAAATAAACTGGTAAACTAAACCGTACTTTGTTATAACAGCAAAGATAACTTATTTTGTAAAGGACTGCTCATGTCTTGTCATTTATCTCGTCGCTTGACTCCTGTACATCGCGCGGTATCGATGGCATTACTTTATTCTGTAGGTTTGGCCGCTATTATTCCAAGCGCACAAGCGGCAACTATCGGTAAGACAGTGGTTAGCTCAGCTCAGCATGAACCGTTGAGCGCAAGTATCGTGGTCACCGACATACGAGCGGCTGATTTTTCAGCGAGCTTGGCCAATCCAGTTATCTATCAGCAGATGGGATTAACGCCGACCGATTCAATGCAAGTGCGCTTTCAAGCAACTTCAGCGACCAGTGGTCAGGTATTAATCAGCACATCGCAGCCTGTGTCCAAGCCCTTTGCTGATTTGGTGTTATCGATCAATGATAATGGGCAGCAAAATGTTGTACCAAAAACATTATTAATGCCGTTAAGCGATAGTCTACCGATTAATAAGACTCCAGAAAACATTGTCAAAGGTACAAAAAAACCTAATTTACCTAGTGTTTCTGCAAGCACAGTTAAACCGTTAACCGTAAGAAAAGGTGCACCGCCGCCGCTAATGTCAGTATCTAACGCTGCTGCAAATAAACCAGCTCTAGCAAACATAGCAACAGTTGACTCTTCTATTTCTAGATCAGTGTCTAACATACAAGCTCCGACAGTGACAGCTACTTCGCAGACTAGCAACCTTACTTACGCGCCTAGTCGTCTTGATAATGGGCGTTTAAATAGTGATTCTGATATAAAAAACACTATCAGTAATGCAAAGAATACTGATAACGGTCTTAGTTCATCGAACCGTTAGATAGCAGTGCTTTGAGTGCGAATAACAGCACTGAACCTACGAAAGCGATTGACAACGATAGCGATAAGGCAAGTATAAAAAGCACTCCAATATTAGATAAAGTATTAATTGATAAACCACTCGACACTCTAAATATTCAAGTCACACGGCAGATACAGCCGAGTCGTAAAAAAACAGATGCTGATACATCACCCGTATCTACTCCGACTACTAGCATCATCGCAAGCAATACTGAGAAAAATGATACTAGCGTCTTGGCGGCTTCTATTGACAATACAACGTCGAGAACTCCTAACAGCGCTATTAATAATACGTCTTCAAATGACATAGCAATAGATAGTTCGACAGTTAATCAATACCAAGTACAACGTAACGATAGCCTATGGATTATTGCTCAGCAGATCGCGCAAGAAAACAATCTAGATACTTCCATCGTGATGAAGCAAATTCAATCACAAAACCCTGATGCTTTTATCAATAAAGACGCAGATCAATTAAAAGCAGATGCTAAGCTTATTTTGCCTAGTTATGATGTTATACCATCACAGAAAAATCTAGAAGCGGCCATCGATGCACAAAGACAGTATATTCGCAGAGCAAATACAGCGGCGGTGCAAAAAACAGCTCAAAGACCTTTTAAAAAAACCTTCTATAAGTACGCAAGCGGCCAAACGCCCTGAAAAAGCCACGACAACTAAAACACAAACCTTATCAAAAGCACAATTTTCTGTGCTTGCGCCCGGGCGAGATGGCAATGCAGATGGCACTCAAGCAAAAGCGGCATCAAACACAGGGAATGGTTTGAGTACAGATATATTAGCGACACTCAAAGCATCGCGGCAACAAGCAGCATCACAGGCCCAACGTTTATCAAGTACCAGTAGCACTCTTAGTAGTTATACTAAAAAAATTCAATTACAAAACCAAAAATTGGCTGAGCTGCAGGCTCGTCTCGAAAAATTACGCAATCAATAATTGCCTAACTGATTCATACATTAGATTGTGATCACAGGCGTAGGAATAACTATGGACAATATGCTATATATCATCGCCGGATTGGCGCTTATTCTGTTAGTGGCTGCTTTATTCTTGCGCAAAAATAAGGCGCAGAAATCGTCATCACCTTCGCCTATTAATGCAAGAAAAGATACGCCTACTCCATCACCAAAAGTAGACTATGATACTCCTACCCACACTAATGTCAGCAATAGCCATAAATTTGACCATATCACTATTGCTCAGCGTTTTGTGGATCAGCAGCGCTATGACAAGGCGATCGAAACCATTAAACGTGGTCTAAGTGAAAAACCTCATAACAGTGTATTGTCTCTTAAACTACTCAGCATATACGCGACGATAAATCAGCCAGAAGATTTTAATAATATTTATGAGTCTATAAGAAATCATAACGACAGTCAGACTATCGCTCAAGCAGACGAGATAAGAAATCTATCGTTTGATGAATTAGAACCTGCCGCTGCGCAAACACTGGCAACGGACAATGCCAAAGATGATTTTGACGCTATCGACTTCGATTTGCCTATTAGTCAGAATGATAGTACTAATACAGTAGATCACCAGTCAATTGAAGAAAGTAATAACGATACTGCAATAAATGAACCTATCGACAGCTTAGAGTTATCAGACAAAGTCGATAATGTTAGTTCTATTACCGAAAATCCGAATGATAGCTTTGATCTGACTCTCAGCGATTTAGAGAACGATTTCGATGCGCCTAATACGACAAGTGAAATGCCTGTCACACCATTGGACAATGTAAATAACGACGTTTTAGAGAGCTCTGCTAACGATAATGTTAGTAATAACGAAGCTAACGATCTTAGTGACTTTGAGTTTGACTTTGATTCATTTGATGATACTTCGAATGAATCATCTATAGACACTAACCTCTCACATGATGACAATGAGAAAGCAGTACTAGAAGAAGACTTTATATTAGACTTCGATGATTTAGCAGCCGATGCAGACAAAGACGACGTCGTCACTAATGACATATCTACGAATTCAGAACCACACTCTATTGATACTATCCAAAACGGTGAAGATGACTTTGCTTTATCTTTGGGCAGTCTAGATGCATCAGATGATATCAGTACTGTCTCCAATGACGACCTATCTACGACTGAAAACGACAGTGATTTTGACAATTTCATTCTGGAAAATACTGATTTTGGAAGTAATGCTTCTGAGAGTATGACCCTTGAAGAAGAGAGCTTTGCAAATATTAATCTTGAGGAACCATTACTCAATGATGATATCGAGGTTAATGATGTTAGCGTTGTTGAAGAATCGAATATCGCACCTGCTGCACCATTGAGATTTGATGACAATACACTGATAGACGATGATTTTAATATTGACGATGCTGATTCTCTATTTGACACTCCGTCGACCACTACCCCAGTCTCTACAGCTGCACCAGTTGAGAGTGACACTCCTATTACGCCTCAAGAGACTGAGTCAGCAGAAGATTTCTCATCACGGTTCGCAGCAGATTTTGATTTCGTAAAGTCACTAGACAGTAATCAAGTGACTTTAGACTTGGCAGATCAATATCTGCAACTGGGTGAATATGACAGTGCAAAGCGTCTACTCAATGAGGTGATAGCTCAAGGTAATAGTGAACAGAAACAGCAAGCACAGTTACTACTTGAACGTACTGCGTAGTCAATAGTCTAGTCTCTTATCAGCAAGTACTTCCTAATCACGGGATGCTTGCTGATTTTTTTGCATTTAACTCTAATACTATCTATTATTGAACCCTTCAGCCATCGTTGCTCAATCCTCTAGCGCCTCTTTTCTTCCATAATTGTTTACTGTGTTGATACTATGCCATCTTCTGTTATGCTCAAAAACTATCCGATCCTATTCAACTGATTTATGCTGGCGGTACCTTTGGTAGCTATGGCAGACCATTGGCGCCATTATCAGCAGAAGTGTTTTTGCCTACTCTACAAAAACTTTTGTCCGCGCAAGACAGTACGAATAACTTACCGACCGTCTCATGGTTGGAAAACGCCCTGATCAAAGACAGCAGCCAGCTTACCCCTGTCGATTTTACCCATTTCTATCAACTACTCCTGAATGCCTATGCCAAAGGTGATAGACGCTTTGTACTCATCACTGGCACGGATACGTTGAGTTACTTAGGCGCATTTTTAGCAGAAGCGTTTGCAGGTAGTGATATCTGTATTGTTTTGACCGCAAGTATGCGTCCATTATTAGACAGTGAGATATTGCATTCCTATAACATCGATGAACATAGCGATGCTTGGGGCAATCTCAACGACTCATTAAAACTAGCCGCTGCGGGTGAATCAGGCGTGAAAATTAGTTTTAGCGGCGAATCATGGCCTGCTCAAACGGTACAAAAAATTCACAGCCATGATCTGATGGCATTTACTGGTCATTCCCGCGCCGCTTATCCAGCCAATAGCTATATAAAAAATCTACCTGACACGCGTAGGCAACATTGGCTCGATGACCAACAAGACTTGCTGTCCAGTATTAAAACACGTGCTGAAAACGCAAGTGTTCATGCGCTATATTGCCTACCTAACGATGTTCGATGATAAACAACCAGCTACAAGCTTTATTGTCGCAGCCACCATGTGGCATTATTCTATTAGGATTTGGCGCCGGTAACATCCCTTATTCAGCTGCATTAGCAGAGACACTGTCCCTTGCTCATGAACGTGGACATATGGTGATATCAGCCAGTCAATGTCCATTTGGTGGCGTCAGCGATAGCTATGCAGCAGGCAGTTGGCAGTACGAGCATCATGTCATTGCTGGTGGACGTTTGACCATACCTGCTATTTATGCCCGATTACTATGGTTGCTACTTCGCTATGATAGTCCTGCAAGACGCAGACAGCGTTGGTTGAATAATGTCAATCAAACTGGTACTAGCATCAAAAAGCGATAAGTGACTTTTAATTAATTCCCATTTTATAAGTTTAGAAACCCTAATGTCTGAGACTGAAATTATTGAAACTGAACCAACCTACACTTTAGCGATTGCTATTGAGTTCTTAGGAACTCATTATCATGGCTGGCAACGGCAACGAGAGGTTTTGGGTGTACAAGAAGCTTTAGAGACAGCTATCGGCAAAGTGGCTAATGAGCCTGTAGAAGTCATCGCAGCTGGGCGTACTGATGCCAGCGTCCATGCTAGCAATATGATTGCCCATTTTACAACTCATGCGTATCGCCCAACTCATAACTGGTTGCGCGGTGTAAACAGCCTACTTCCCGATGATATTGCTCTACGCTGGATACAACCCATGCCAGCTGACTTTCATGCGCGCTTTGGTGCCATTGCTCGTCGCTATCGTTATATTACACTCAATCAAGCACAGCGCCCTGCCATACTAAATCATCAAGTAACTCATATCTATGAGCCGCTTGATTTGAAAGCCATGCAGCAAGCAGCAGCTGATATCGTCGGTACACACGATTTTAGCAGTTACCGTGCTGCAGCCTGTCAATCCAATCAACCAGTGCGTACGATTAGCCATGCCAACCTTTTTGCTCATGGTCAATTTATCGTTTTCGATATACAAGCAGATGGGTTTTTACATCATATGGTTCGCAATTTGATGGGTACATTGTATGCCATTGGTAGACATGAGCTAGAGCCAGCAGACTTTTTGAATATTTTGCAGAAAAAAAGATCGAACGATTGCACCGCCAACCGCTTCAGGTGATGGATTGTATTTTATCAATGCTTATTATCCTGAACGTTTTCAAAGCTTATTGCCAAATGCACCGTTAACGCCTGTCTGGTTAAATTTGCCTGATTAAGCGTTATAGTTTGGCATACATATCACTTACATGCTGTCAAGTCAAAAGCAGGTTCGTATTGCTTTAATCCACTAACTTACGTATAATATGGGCTTATTTTTTAATTGATTGATACAAATTATGGCAAAAGACGATATTATTGAATTTGAAGGCGAAGTCATTGATACCCTTCCTAATACTTTGTTCAAAGTTCGTTTAGAAAACGGGCACGAAATCATCGCGCATATCTCTGGTAAGATGCGTAAGCATTATATTCGTATCTTGACAGGTGATAAGGTTAAAGTTGAAATGACACCTTATGACCTATCTAAAGGCCGTATCACCTACCGTGGTAAAAACTAAATACTGACTGACCAATATGGTTATGAAAGTGTTAGCATTGGTAAGATACAGTCAATAGCCGAATAGCTACGTTATCGCTGATAGCTGATATGACGCTTGGGTAGTGAAACTGATAATAATAATGAAAATGCTAATCTGCTCATTATTGCCTATCAATATTTTAGTTATTTAGTAATTGACTGTTTCTACTTACCATAAAATACCGCTAGATTTTAGCGGTATTTTTTTCGTCTATTTTTTTTATGACTTAGTACTATCGCATTTAACTAAATTCAACAGTTGCACCATTTTTTTATGACTCCGAGCAAACTAAGCGCGTCCCAATTGGTCAAACGCACACAACCTGCTGATGCTTGACGACTGATACGAGCAGGATCTGGTGATCCATGGATGCCATAAGTTGGTTTACTAAGCCCAATCCATACTGAGCCTACTGGATTGTTAGGACCTGGTGGAATGATAGACTTGCTACCGTCATTGGCCGTATAAGTATAGTTGGGCTCGTGCACCTTTACTTTGACAGTATGAGTACCTGTTGGTGATGGGGTCGCTGTACTGCCCACTGTCGTCGGATAGCTAGCGATCAAATTGTTGTTCTCATCATAAGCGTAGAGTGTCTCAGTGGCCTTATCAGCAACGACGCGATGCACAGGCTTGGTATTAGGATTACCAGGGTTATATACCGTGATGATTTCACCCGCAGTAAAACTGGCATCAGGATTAAGCGATTTTAAATATTTTTCACTAATATGAAACTTCTCTGCCAACGCCTCAGTAAGACTTTCGTAGTACATTCCCTCAAGCTTGGATTTGGCAACAGAATCAGCAGGTATGGTTGTGGTTTTGACATTCACATCTGCTTCAGTAAGCTGATAACTGACTAGTACTGGTTGAGTCGTGAGCTTCTCATTTTTGGTCAGCGCTTGCCACGTCTCAGCGTTTAACGTATCGGTTACGTCTAAACCATTCGCTTTTTGAAACGCCTGCATGGCTTTGCGAGTATTTTTGCCCCAGTAGCCATCGACAGGCCCTACTCCGTTATGATGCCAGTTTAATAGAGCCTGCAGCTTTGTTCCTATATTACGATCGATCTCTGCATCCGCCGTCCAAGTGACATTGTTTATCTTTTTTTGCATTGTCAGATAAGTTCTCAGTTGTGTATTTAATAGTAGGCAGTAGCTTATTCAATGAAGTCGCAGCTTTACTATCTCCTGTTAATTTTTGACTTACGCCATTAGTCACTGGACTGACTTCTGCCGGAGCCTTGACGCTATTATTTGTGTTCACACTATCCGTTGTCTCTGCTGCAATGCTTTGCCCCATGAATAGTAAGCTAGAGATACTAATCACTGTTAATGCTTTACTGATTCTTGTTAGTTGATACATGTAACACTCCTCATTTAATAAATTCTATTATTATTTTCAGTTTTCAAATACTACAGTTTTTTTGTATTTTTAGAACTTACCTCTGTCATCTAGTTTTTTACTATTATATTTTTGCCAAAAGTAAAAGATTTGGTGGTGTTCTAATAAAGTATGCTGGCATCAGACGTAGCCATAATTGACATAAAAGAACACCAGATCGAATACTTTAAAGTGATTATCAAGCTTTTTTGAGAAGCAACAAGTCTTTCTAACCGCCCGACGCAATCGGTGTCTAAGACGA
Source organism: Psychrobacter sp. JCM 18901 (assembly GCF_000586435.1). GTDB lineage: Bacteria > Pseudomonadota > Gammaproteobacteria > Pseudomonadales > Moraxellaceae > Psychrobacter. Next base: position 244,166 of record NZ_BAWH01000001.1, on the reverse strand, counting down.
CAGTTATTGCCTTCAATCCCTATCGTATGCTGTTTGCCAATTCGTTTGTTATCACTTTTAAAGGCGGTTATAAAACTGTCCCAGTTATCCATGCTAATCGAGTCATAGCTGACTGTAAGTTGCTTAAGACGTACTCTTAGCTTCTTAGCTTCTTAGCTGTTTTTAAGTCACGTTTGCCCCAGACATAAGCGACAATCTCATTAGTAGCCCGGTCATAAGCGTAGATGAGCCAGACTTTACGCTTCTTGCGATACACGTAAGTCCAGAACTCATCAACCTCTAAGCGTTCATAATATCGCTTCTTAGGCGCGATCTTATAAACAGATGAGCCTATGGTGCCAAGTACTTTACCAATGCTAACCTTGGCTATAACGGCTATGTCTCTAACACCGCAGCTCTAACAGTCATCAGTCGTATGAGATCTTCTATTCTAGAGTGACAGCCGTTATAGGTTACCGCATGATCGCCAATAAACTGACGTTTGCAGTCCTTACATTGGTAGTTCTGCTTGCCATAGCTTTTTATGCCATTTTTCTTTAAACTGGGACTATGACAGTCGGGGCAATTGATCTGTATTTGTATCTTCATAACCTCAAATATATCATCTTGCTTCGGCTGTCACTCTTCCTTTATTACCCCAGCATACTTTTTGATACACCACCAAAGATTTTAAGTCTTTTACGAGTCATCAATATTGTCATATTACCTTGTGAGCATATAACAGCTTTGTGTTAAAAGGCGCTTCGTTGTACAGCGTCTCTGTTAATAAGGCGCTTATGAATAAGCTTGGCTAACAGATAAACGATAAAAAACCCATAAGCCACTTGGTAGCTTATGGGTATATAACACGCAAAATGAGACTGTGGAAAATGCTATATAGGAATAGCCTTTAAACGCAAGTTAACTTATATCAGTTTGGCCAAGACCGCCTGACCCATTTCCTTACAGCCTACCTGCTTAAGTCCAGCTTCACTGCTATCTAAAATATCTAGCGTACGTAGACCGTCATCAAGCACATCACTAACTGCCTGTTCAATTGCTTGTGCCGCATCTTCCTGTTTAAAGGTATAACGCAGCATCATAGCAACAGATAAGATAGTCGCTAATGGGTTGGCTTTATCTTGTCCTGCGATGTCAGGCGCAGAACCATGACACGGCTCATACATACCCTTACCTGACTCATCTAAGCTCGCTGATGGCAACATACCAATAGAGCCTGTCAACATCGCAGCTTCATCAGATAGGATATCGCCAAACATGTTTCCCGTCACCATGACATCGAATTGCTTAGGATCTTTAATCAACTGCATGCAAGCGTTGTCAGCATACATATGTGATAACGCCACATCGCTATACTCAGCTTGTTGCATCTCGATCATCGTCTGTTTCCACAGCTCGGTGACTTCTAACACATTGGCTTTATCAACTGAACATACCTTAGCTGCTGTGCCTGCTGCTTGCGCACGCGTTTTTGCTAACTCAAAGGCAACTTTACCAATACGCTGAATCTCACTTGTGCTATACACCATCGTATTATAGCCTTGTTGCTCGCCGTTTTCTAGTGTGCGGATACCACGAGGCTCACCGAAATAGATACCGCCTGTCAGTTCACGAACGATCAATAGATCTAAACCTGAGATAATTTCAGGTTTGATACTAGAGGCGTTAGCAACTGTGAATAGAGCTTGGCTACGCGTAAGTTGGCAAATAAACCAAGCTCACCGCGGATTTTCAATAAACCACGCTCAGGGCGTTTACTACGCTCGATTGCATCCCATTTAGGACCACCGACCGCACCTAGCAATACGGCATCTGCAGCTCGAGCACGGGCCAATGTCTCATCTGGTAAAGGCTCACCAGTTGCATCAATAGCCACACCGCCAATCAATCCAGACTCAAGCGTTAAATCAAGTGAAAACTTATCATTGACAGCTTTGAGTACGTCAATGGCTTGGGTCATAATTTCAGGGCCAATACCATCACCCGCTAATGTTAAAATCGTTGCCATACTGATCCTTTTGGAAATATTTTTATTGGTTAATTATATTTTTGAGCTTTTTATACTCATATTTTATGCTGCCATTTTTTTTGGCTTTGGGTGCCGATATTACTGCTTTGGCCATACCAGTCTCTACAAACTCGCCTTGATGCTCAGCGTCTAGTTGCTTACAGAATCGGCGCTGTACTTTCGTACCTTGCAATAGCTCAATACATAAAGGCTCAGGTGATGCTGTGTCTAATAGACTGCCTGATTTTTCGGTGTTCTTTTTTTGATAAGCGCGCAACTGATAAGTACCTGCTTCAGTGAAATCATGAATCATCGCAAAACGCTCAACATAGCCCATGTTATTTTCTGGATAAAAATTAACATGAACCTCGTGCTTGGCAGGCATAACCCGTGCATAGTAGTTGGTCAATCCTGGCATACTCGAAGGCGCTAACGGCACAACTTTTATGGCACTTTTATTGACGAGTGGTGTCATATCCATATTCATCGATGTTTTTGCCATACCTTCTTGACGTGGTAAGGTTGTCATAATCTGAGGATTGATTGGCTCGTGACTGTTGGGCGCGATAACGAGTGTTTTATCTATTCGCACAATTTCGCAATGATATGTACCCACACATGCAATATTTACTTCACCAGCGATAGGTTTAATTTTACCTACCCATGCCTCGGCACTCTCTGCTTCATTTATTTTTGATAGCCCGTCAATAGCTGACAGCCTGACAATAATAAGCTTGCAGCAACAATTGTACTTGTCCATAGAGCATAACGTTTTGTATTCATAATGGCGGCTACTATTCAAGAGAGATAATAAAATGTAGTGAAAAACTATTCTTCATTTTAGACAGTTCACCGCCATAACTCAACGCTGCGTTGCGACTACTCATATTTTATTAGCAGTAGATTATAGAATGACCTTCTACGCTCGTACGTCGTTAAATATCCACGGTGTTTTTTGCATCATTTGTTGCTCATAATCTTTGATAGCATCACTTTGCTGCAAGGTTAGACCAATATCATCCAGTCCGTTTAATAGGCAATGTTTGCGAAAAGCATCTACTTCAAAGGCATACTCTTCACCTGTTGGTGTGATAACGACCTGACGTTCAAGATCCGCGGTCAACTCATAGCCTTCGTTTTCAAAAGTCGCCTTCATTAACGTATCTACAATCGCTTCATCCAACACAATCGGCAACATGCCATTTTTGAAACAGTTATTGTAAAAAATATCTGCAAAACTAGGCGCAATTACCGTACGGAAACCATACTCTGAAAGTGCCCAAGGTGCATGCTCACGACTAGAGCCACAACCAAAGTTTCTACGTGCTAGTAAGATAGTAGCACCTTGATAACGTGGTTTGTTTAATACAAAATCTGGATTGATGACTCGTGTGCTGTTGTCTTGACCAGGATAGCCTTCGTCAAGATAGCGCCAATCGTCAAATAGATTTACGCCAAAACCTGTACGTTTAATAGACTTTAAAAACTGTTTTGCGATAATTTGGTCGGTATCGACGTTTGCGCGATCTAACGGGCAAACGATACCTGTTTGGGTGTTATAAGCTTGCATAAAATTTCCTATCAATTATATTTTTGCTGGCTGATGATCTTGATAAGCATGTTAAATAGTAAATAAGTTTTTACCATCTTTGACAGCATGCTCATATATTTATCGTTCATACAAGCATGATGTCAGCTACTTACTATCAGACTTAAAACGTACGAACGTCTACAAAATGACCTGCCAACGCGGCGGCAGCTGCCATTGCTGGGCTTACCAAATGCGTACGACCACCATTACCCTGACGACCTTCAAAATTACGATTAGACGTTGAAGCGCAGTGCTCTTGCGGCTCAAGCTTGTCTGCATTCATCGCAAGACACATCGAGCAGCCCGGCTCACGCCATTCAAAACCAGCTTCAGTAAATAACGTATCCAAGCCTTCAGCCTCTGCTTGCAGTTTAACTTGTCCAGAGCCTGCAACAACGATCGCTTCTTTTACGTTATCAGCAACTTTGCGACCTTTGATTACCGCTGCCGCATCACGTAAATCTTCGATACGTGAATTGGTACATGAACCGATAAATATACGATCAAGTTGGATATCCGTAATTTTCTGACCAGCTTCTAGCCCCATATAAGTATAAGCGCGTAACCAGCCTTCTTCTTGAGCTTCATCAATAGCTTGATCTGGTGTCGGTACAGATTGCGTGATATCTACCACCATCTCAGGCGATGTACCCCAAGATACTTGCGGTGCAATCTGACTACCGTCGATTTCCACTACAGTATCAAATACCGCGTCATCGTCTGAATATAGTGTACGCCAGTAGGCTTCCGCTTGTTCCCATTGTGCTTCGCTTGGCGCATATGGACGACCTTTGACATAGTCAATTGTCGTGTCATCGACTGCAACCATACCGACACGCGCGCCTGCCTCAATCGCCATATTACAGACGGTCATACGACCTTCCATACTCATGTCTTCGAACACTTGACCTGCAAATTCAATCGCGTGTCCTGTTCCACCTGCTGTACCAATCTTCGCAATAATAGCTAATACCACATCTTTTGAAGTGACGCCAGCACCAAGTTGACCAGTGACACGGATTTGCATATTTTTTTTGATTTCTTTTGAATCAAACACTGCGTTGCCAATACATGCTCAACTTCGGAGGTTCCGATACCATGAGCCAAACAGCCAAGCGCCCCATGAGTCGCTGTATGCGAGTCACCGCAAACAACCGTCATACCTGGCAAAACCAAACCTTGCTCAGGACCGACCACGTGCAAAATTCCTTGACGGGCATCATTGATAGTAAATTCAGCAATATCAAACTTGGTGCAATTATCGTCCAAAGTGACAACCTGCAAGCGTGATACCTTGTCTTTAATCCCAGGCACCCCTTCTAGGCGCTCTTTAGTGACGGTCGGCACATTATGATCTGGACTGGCAATGTTAGCCGATAAACGCCATGGCGCTCTATTTGCCAATTCCAACCCTTCAAATGCTTGTGGACTCGTCACTTCGTGCAACAGGTGGCGGTCGATATAAATCAGGCTCGAACCATCGTCGCGCTTAGTGACTTCGTGAGCGTTCCAAAGTTTGTCATATAACGTTTGACCAGCCATGTTGCTATCCTTTATAGGTTACTAATTACTGAATTTTTACTTACTTGCACATTGCCAAGCTAAGATTCTATGTAAATGCTCTGTCTATCTATAATGTTTAATAATTACTGTCGTATCTAAGATTTAAATATTATTTCTTTATGAGACCCGACATATGACTAAAATTAACGCTTGAAATACGTTTTAAATGGCAAATAGCCAATTTTTTTAGAATAAATATGTCACAATACGCCTCGATGTCTTGTGATTATAGCAGGCAAATCCTATAATAATAATTGATGATTTTTAACCAGACGCAAACTTTTATTTCTAATACGTTGTGATTGGGTCAGCCAACTTTTATTTATAGCTCGTAAAGTAGCTAAGGACATTCGTTTGAACACCACAAACTTGACGACATTCGTTACCGTTATGCACACTGGCAGTATCTCAGGCGCCGCAGAAAAGCTATTTATCACGCAGCCTGCTGTTAGTAAACGCATCAAGAACTTAGAAGACGAGTTTAACATTACCTTGTTTGATACGGTAGGACGCGGGATTGTGCCTACTCAGGCGGCTAGCGAAATGCTACCTCATGCCAAGCGTTGGCTAGAAGATTATGAGAACTTTAAAATCAACTTGCAGCATTCTCAGCATATCGTCTCTGGCAAGTTAGTCATTGGTACTAGCCATCATATTGGCCTACATCATTTAGCACCTGTCCTTAAACACTTTATTCAAGCTTATCCAGCTGTTCAGTTAGAAGTACACTTCGTAGATTCTGAAAAAGCTCATAAAGCAGTACTAGATGGTGATTTGTCTTTAGCCTTTGTTACGCTTCCACCTGTCTACGATAAGCGGCTAACCTATCACACGCTCTGGTCAGACCCTCTTTATTTTATGACGGGTACGCTATCACCTTTGGCTACTAAATCTAATGTGACGTTGGAGCAGTTAGCGCGCTATCCTGCCATTTTGCCTTCTGCCAATACCTTTACCAGTCAGATTACCTTGGCTGAGTTTGCCAAGCACAATCTGAAGCCTTATGCCACGATGAGCACCAACCCTCTTGAGTCTATCCGTATGCTGGTATCTGTTGGTCTTGGTTGGTCAGTACTACCACAAACGATGGTCAGTCAAGACTTGGAACGTATCGATATGGCTGACAATATTGAGCTACAGCGTTATCTAGGTGTGGTCATCAATCCAAAATTAACTCAATCTAGCAGCGTGACCGCTCTACTAGACTTACTTGCGCCTATTGAATAAAAAGAGCTCGCTATAACAGTCTAACCATTAAGCTATTCGCATTTGTGACTCTCATGCGTTATAATACGCTTGACGTTGTTTTTATAACAAAAATTTACCACAAGGACACTGATAGTCATATATTGAATACTTCTAGTAAGATATGATGGTTAACAGTAGGTTTAATGGTTTAGATTGATGATGTAGGTTGCTAATACTCATATATAAATAGCAGATGCGAGCAATAACAATAGATAAGTGGAATGCGATGTTCCCATTGTTCTCTATCTCTATATGAGTGCTAGCCATAGAACGACATCAATCATATATAACTACAGAAGATACTGAAAAAAAGCCATTATGTCTTAATTAATGGCTTTTTTGTCTTTAAATATTGTTTTGGACATCGCCTTGTAGGACAGAACTTTTATAGTTAAAAAAATAATTACAGCCAACCATGTTGGTTAAGGACAATTTATATGAACGGAGTTCTAGTGGCGTGCTGATATCACTCGGCGCCTATTTCTTAGTGATGATTGGGATTGGTGTTTACGCTTATTTTAAGCAAGCCAATGATACTGAAGGGTATATGTTAGGGGGTCGTAACTTAGGCCCAGCAGTAACCGCACTTTCTGCAGGTGCATCAGATATGTCAGGTTGGTTACTACTTGGCTTACCTGGTTATATGTTTGCCGATGGTGTGGTCAGTATTTGGATCGCGCTTGGTTTGACATTAGGTGCATTACTAAACTATCTCATCGTAGCACCTCGCCTTCGTGTTTATACCGAAGTGGCTGACAACGCTATCACCCTACCCGATTATTTCGCCAACCGCTTTGAAGACAAGTCGCACATGCTACGCGTCATCTCAGCAGTGGTCATCATTCTATTCTTTACCGTCTATACCGCTGCAAGTCTTGTAGGTGGTGGTAAACTCTTCGAAAGCTCACTTAACCTATCGTATAGTACTGGCCTATGGGTTACCGCTGGTGTGGTTGTGGCTTATACGCTATTCGGTGGTTTCTTAGCGGTATCTATGACCGATTTCGTACAGGGCGTCATCATGCTGTTTGCCATGGTAATCGTACCTGTCGTTGCCTTTACTGATCTTGGTGGTATTTCAGCCACTACAGAAGCGGTGAGAAACATTGATCCAACCCTTTTAGACGTTACTAGCGGTATGAGTGTCATCGGTATTATCTCACTCATGGCATGGGGTTTAGGTTACTTTGGCCAACCGCATATTATCGTACGTTTTATGGCGATTCGTTCAGTGAGAGATGTGCCAACCGCACGTAATATCGGTATGAGCTGGATGGTTGTGAGTCTGGTTGGTTCACTAATGACTGGTTTTGCTGGTCGTGCTACGTACAAAAAAACTGCGATGACGCTAGACGATCCTGAGACTATCTTCTTAGTATTCACTCAGTTCTTGTTCCATCCATTGGTTTCAGGTTTCCTATTAGCAGCTATTTTAGCGGCAATTATGAGTACTATCTCATCACAGCTATTGGTTGTATCTAGCTCTCTAACCAAAGATGTATACAAACTATTCTTTGATAAAGACGCACCAGAAGCTCGCCAAGTATTGGTTGGTCGTATCTCAGTTATCATCGTTGCTATTGTTGCCATTATGCTAGCGTCTAACCCAGATAGCTCAGTATTGAACCTAGTTTCTAACGCATGGGCAGGATTTGGTGCTGCGTTTGGTCCATTGGTTATCTTCAGCCTTACATGGCGTGGTATGAACCGTAATGGTGCTGTTGCTGGTATGGTTGTTGGTGCGTTGACTGTTATCCTATGGATTTATGGTCCTTTCCAAGTAGATGGTATGGCACTAAATAGCTGGTTATATGCTATCGTTCCAGGCTTTATCTTAAGTACTATCGCTATCTTTGCCGTTAGTATTATGACTGGTGGCCCAAGACCTTCAGTTTCTGCTAAGTACAAAGAGATGGAGTTAAACTTAAACAAATAAGTTTACGTAATATCTTAAGATTATTGTTATAGAAAAACCTCGTCATTATTGGCGAGGTTTTTTTATGAGTAACGATTTAGTATATTTAACCTACTACAGTATTAAACAAAGAGAACTTATGATCAATGAGACAGTAGTATGGATAGCTCTGTGATGGATATACTAAGCCAGATTGTCCTAGCCTATTTGGCATTCCAACTGCTGCTCACTTTTACGAAGTAAGCCTTTATCAACAATACTTCTTTTCTTAATATCACATTTGATTATCTATTTAGATCTTTTCCTTGTGTACCTCAAGTATGCTACGTTATTAACAACTCATTCGGTAAGGTACGAGTGCGTATAGGTTCTTAAATGCAAGGGTATTTGCTGTATATGGACACTAAGCTAAACTAGGCAAATAAAATGTAGTCGTGCTATATGAATTAATACTATAAAGATTATATTTGCTGTTCTACCTATACTTGAGAACTAACAGTCAAATACTTAATAGAAAGCCCATAAAAAAAAGCAACCCGTCACAGGTCGCTTTTTTTATTATTTAACAATTATATAGAAAGATTATTTTCCTTGATAAGACAGTTTTACACCAGCGATGAAGCCATCATTGTCTTCAAAATCAGCAACGATTTTTCCACTAGGTAGCTGACCTTGTGCGTCACCGAACCATAAGTATTTGCCACCGGCAGACACTGCCCAGTTTTCAGTCACGTTGTACTTGGCCCCAAGACCAACACTATAGTAACCGTCAACAGGACCTAAAGATGTTGTCGGATCACCAGCACCACTGTCCCAACCAACCGTACCGCTGATCGCAAGTGCTGGTGCGACACGCTTGGCCAGACCCAACTCTACTTGCCATTGGTCATCATCGTATTCAACCAAGTTCAAACCATCAGGGCGTGCTGCGTTAGTGCTTACTTCATTATACAGTGGTGGCGTGATGACAAAGTCGCTCCATGGTACCCAGCGTACTTTTGCGGTGGCTAGCGTTGTAGGGTTAATGCCTGTCTGGAAGTCAAAGTTGACTGATTTAGGAGTTGTAATACCAATGTTGCCACCTCGATTAGTTGGAATTGCGCGTGGCGGTGTACCACTTCCGCCAATGATTGTAGCTAATGGATAATTCTCATTGATTTGCATATCGTGGTCAATTTCGGAACGATAAGTCAAAGCTGCTTTTAACGCAATTTCAGGTTTACTAAACGCCACACCAGCGATATAACCATAATCCATATCAGGGTTACTGTTTGAAGTATAACCAGTGGCTGGACCATAAGCAAGACCACGTAGTTTCGTTGTAGATTCAATGCGTTGTGCTACTGGACCACCATATACTTGGAAGTTTTTATTAGCACCAAACTTCATACCAAGAATACCTGTTAAGCTCTGGCTACGAACCTCTACATTAGTGTTTTCACCAGCAGTTCCAGCTTCAGCTCCAACTATCGCATTACCTAGTGGCCCGCTAGGTGCTGGATCATTAGCAAACTCACCAACTGAGTCAACTGGATTTGTATTTGCGACAAAATTATTATCACCGCTATATTCCGCCGCAGCACCGAAAGGCTCATCGTATAGTAAGCCAATACTAAATGTATCATTGATGTCCGTTTTTACACCATAACGGAAAAAGTCATAAGACTCAGCAATATCGCCCGTTTTGTTACCGCGTACATAGGTATTATCGAATGGGTTGTTATTGGAACTATCATAGCCACTAACATCAGCATCGATATAGGTATAAACGGCTTCAGCGTAAGTACCGTCTTGAAAAAAGGCGGTGACATCTTGACCTGAACGATCAAGACCAGCAGCATTAGTCATGCTAGCGACAGAGAGAGTAGCGATTGCTACTGCAAGGGTTTTCAAGTGAAAGGTAGTGCGCATTGTATATCTCCAACGGTCCTTGTTGTATTACTACTTTGATAACCAATATATAGCATTGCTGCGCTTAACATTGAAGTTATCAAAGTCGTGTCCTAAGTTGAATACTAATGCCTTTTTGACACTAAAACAACAATTAAAGTGCTTTATTTCTCGATTATGACTGAACAGTACAAATAAGATATAAATTAAACAATGTCGTTTACTTCTACTTTTAAATGTGAATTTTCTAAAAAAAGTATTTGTTCATAGGAGAGTTTTTCCTCAGGATAAAACGGGTTCACTATGACTGTAATACTGCCTATAAAAAAAGCGACCCATAAAGGATCGCTCTTTTATCAATAACATTTAAAAAAAATTGCTATATAGCTAAGTTGTGAATTACTGAGCTTGGTAAGAAACCTTCACGCCAAGTACAAATCCGTCGTTGCTTTCAAAGTCACTCACAACTGTTTTACTTGGAATCTGTCCTTCAGCATCACCAAGCCATAAGTATTTACCACCAGCTGAGATTGCCCAGTTTTCAGTAACGTTATATTTAGCGCCTAAGCCTGCACTGTAGTAACCTTCTGTAGGCCCAAGTGAGGTAACAGGGTTACCAGCACCACTATCCCAACCAACAGTTCCACTTACTGCTAGTGCTGGCGCTAGGCGCTTAGCAAGACCTAGCTCTACTTGCCACTGGTCATCATCATAGCTAACCAAATCTAAGCCTTCAGCAGGATACCCGCGCCTTGAGGTATTGTTGCCAATACTTGACTAACGTTATTGTACGATGATGGAGTAATCGCAAAATCACTCCATGGTACCCAACGTACTTTGGCAGTCGCTAAGGTTGTTGAGTTGATACCTGTCTGGAAATCGAAGTTTACTGATTTTGGTGTCTTAATCTCAATACTTTCACCGCTATTTGTTGGAAGTCCAAAAAGAACAGCGTTGGATAAACTTCAGCTGATTGCGCATTATGTTCAATTTCTGAGCGATAAGTTAAAGCAGCTTTCAATGCGATTTCAGGCTTGCTATATGCAATACCAGCGAGGTAACCATACTCTTGATCAGCACTGATGTGAGCGGTATAACCATTAGCAATACTATAAGCTGGACCACGTAGCTTTACATCAGCTTCAACGCGCTGAGCGACTGGGCCGCCATATACTTGGAAATTCTTATTTTCGCCAAATTTAGCGCCTAGGATACCTGTAATGCTTTCAGTACGTACTTCTACATTAGTACCTTCACCGTTTGCATCTACAAAGTTATTATCACCACTATAATCGGCTGCTGCACCGAAAGGCTCATCATATAAAATACCAACACTGAATGTATCGTTGATATCTGTTTTTACGCCATAACGGAAAAAGTCATAAGACTCTGCGATGTCATCGATCTTATTACCTGAGGTATCTTTACCGGTAACGTCAGCATCGATATAAGTGTAGACAGCTTCTGCATAAGTGCCGTCTTGTAGGAATGCGGTGATATCTTGGCCTGAGCGATCAAGGCCAGCAGCACTAGCGACGCTAGCAACAGAAAGAGTAGCAATAGCTACTGCAAGAGTTTTTAAATGAAAGGTGTGGCGCATTTTATATCTCCAAACATCCGCATTGTTTTACTGTTTTACCCAGTATTAATAGGTAATCAGTATCCGAGGTGGAAGATAGTAAAGATTTTTTTAACACTAAAACAACTACAAAAACACATTATTCCCATGTTATGACCACATAGTCATTAAACAGTATCTATATATAAAAATACGTATATATTTTCCGTTATTAAAAGATTTTCTTTCCAAATCTTACTTATCAATAATGTGGCGGTCTGTCTGCCATTACATCGAATGGTGCAATGCCACTTTCCGTATCTTGACCCTCAATCTGTTTATAAATCAGCTGTAGTTGACGTTGCAGCGTATGAATATCTTTGTCTTGTCGCGTGATTACGTCATCCAGTCGTTCGACGGTAACTTCAAGGTGCGCGAGGCTCATTTGCAAATCGATTACTTGGGCTTGCAGATCATCTTGCACTGTAGAAGTATCGGTTGTAGTTTTAGATTGGTTCATATTTTTCTCTACATTGTAGTAAGTATTAAATTGAAAGAACGGATTATTAAGGGGTGCTGTAGATTAGCGATAAATCTATAATAATAGCCATTGACTAGCAGCCGTTAGTAAAAGCAATAAATAGTACTGATAAAACTATTTACTCGCACTACAGTGACGCGGTGGCATGTTATACTGCAGGCAATTTTGCAACAACCCCTACCTCACTATTATATAAGCTTAAGATACTCTATGGCACTGATTCATTTAAAAGACATTCACTTAGCCTTTGGCGTCGCGCCTGTTCTTGATGGTATTGATTTTTCTATCAATACAGGCGAGCGTGTGTGCTTGATTGGCCGCAACGGCGAAGGTAAATCTACTTTGTTTAAACTGATCAATGGCTCATTGCAGCCTGACAGTGGCGAGATTATTACCAACAGTAGCATGCGTGTAGCGATGCTAGAGCAAGATGTTCCCGAGACCAGTGGTCGCATATTAGACATCGTTATGGGCGGTAGTCGTCGCACGGCTGATTTGCTCATTAACTATAATAAGCAAGTCGATATGTGTGCGAATGGCGATATGGATGCCTGTGAGCATATGGCGACCCTACAACATGATATCGATGCAGTACATGGCTGGGACTTAGAACGCGATGCCATGCGTCTAATTACGACCATGGGCCTTAATCCAGAAGACGACTTATCATCTCTATCTGGTGGTCGTAAGCGCCGCGTGTTACTTGCTCGTGCGCTAGTTACCAAGCCTGATGTACTACTACTAGATGAGCCAACCAACCATTTAGATGTTGAAAGTATAGAATGGTTAGAGCGCTTTTTGCTTGACTGGCAAGGTTTGACGTTGTTGTTCGTGACTCATGATAGAGCATTCGTAAATAAGCTATCGACTCGCATTATTGAGCTTGACCGTGGCCAATTGACCAGCTATGACGTAACACAAGGCGAAGGTGGTTACGCGCGCTATCAAGAGCTAAAAGAGCTACAGTTGCAGGCTGAAGAAAAGAACAATGCCAACTTTGATAAAAAAACTGGCACAAGAAGAAGTTTGGATTCGCCAAGGTATCAAAGCACGTCGCACCCGTAATGAGGCCGTGTACGTGAACTAAAAGCCTTACGTGAAGAGCGTAGCGATCGCCGTGAGCAAGTGGGCAATGTAAACATCACCATGGGCCAAGGCGAGAAAAGCGGTAAGCTTGTCTGTAAAGTTAAAAACTTACATCTTGAGTATGATGGCAATGTCTTGGTAGATGATTTTACGACCACTATTATGCGTGGCGATAAGATTGGTATTGTCGGCCCTAACGGTGCTGGTAAAACTACGCTTATTAAAGCCCTACTCGATATGTCTGATGATGAAGTGACTAAGTCTGGTAGTGTCGAATTAGGTACTAATCTGAAAATCGCATTCTTCGATCAGTTGCGTGATCAGTTAGATCTTGAAGCGAGCGTTGCGCAAAACGTTTCGGAAGGTTCTGACTTTGTCGAAGTTGGTGGCCGTAAGACGCACATCATGAGCTACTTGCAAGATTTCTTATTTGCTCCAGAGCGCGCACGCACACCTGTTAAAGCACTGTCTGGTGGTGAGCGTAACCGAGTACTACTGGCCAAACAGTTATTGAAACCTGCCAATATTTTGGTACTCGATGAGCCGACCAACGATTTGGATATGGCAACACTTGAGCTATTAGAAGAGTCAGTCGCCAGCTTTGGTGGTACGATTTTGCTGATCAGTCATGATCGTTCATTCATGGACAACGTCGTCACCTCTACGTGGGTGTTTGGCGAAGATGAAGATGGCAAAGGAGTGGTTAATGAGTATGTAGGTGGTTATCAAGAGTACCTCGTACAAAAGAACCGCGAAGAAGCATCTCGTGCTGCCAAAGCACCTGCCAACAATGCAGCAAGCAATAAAGCGACAAACAAGTCTGGCACAGCAGCGAAACCAAATAAGGCAGCCAAAAAGCTAAATTATAATGATCAACGCGAACTGGATAACTTGCCAAAAGAAATCGCTGCACTCGAAGCCGAACAAGCTCAATTGCAAGAAAAGCTGGCCGATGGCTCTTGGTTTAATACTGACTTTGATGCGGCGACAGCTGCTAGTGAGCGTCTCTTAACCATTGAAGATGAGATGATGCACAAGCTTGAACGCTGGAGCGAGCTTGAAGGCTAGTATTGGCAACTCTCTAGCTGAGTTTATTGGAATATCGCATATGTACTTTGCATTGCGTATTTCGATAAATAAGTTCCTGATAGTTTGACAAAACATTATTAATCATTATGAAGACATCACCACTTTATTATATAGAGTGGTGATATTTGTTTTACAGCAACTTACAAAGTAGTTAGATGGTGAAAGTTAGTGAACATTACCTTAATTTCAAGTATCATTCGCTATTGCTGAAAATCCTTATTATTTATAAGGTCATCACATCATAATCCTTGTTAAAGCAAAGTTAGCGTTAAGCGTTGATAATCCAACTGTTTTGGTTTGATTATCATATTCAACCTTCTAATATGTCCTATTGAGGTTGCTTTATTTTTAACGCAATAATTTATTTTATCACCGAAATAGCTTAGAATAGCAACAATTAGCAAAATTAGGCACAGCTAAAGTGGCTTGATATTGTATATTTTCTAAGCCACAAACCCAGTGTGGGATAATCCCATTTCATTCACCTGGAGGAAGTATTAATGAGCCAAGCCGAAGGCGTTAATGTACAACGCCGTAGAGTTCTTATTGCCTCAACTGCCGCGATTGGTGCAGCTGGGGTAGCTGCCGTGGCGACACCTTTTGTCCGTTCTTGGTACCCAAGCGCTAAAGCTGAGGCTGCAGGGGCTGCAGTGACCCAAGATATTGGTTCTATCGAAGATGGACAAATGATCGTCGTCAAATACCGTGGTAAACCTATTTATGTGGTTAAGCGCACCGAAGACATGGTTGCAGGACTAGAGTCAGTCAAACCTCTATTATCTGATCCTGAGTCTGATGCGTCTCTACAACCTGAATATTGCAAAAATCCTACTCGCTCTTTAGATCCAACCGTATTGGTGGTCGAAGGCGTTTGCACACATTTGGGCTGTGCACCAAACTACCGTCCTGATGTGGGCGCGGTGGATTTAGGTGGTAATGATTGGTACGGCGGATTTTTCTGTCCGTGTCACGGGTCAAAATATGACTTAGCAGGTCGCGTGTATAGCGGCGTCCCTGCACCACTTAATTTACCCGTTCCAGAATATGGTATGGATGGTACCATCTTGACGGTTGGGGAGGCTTAATATGAGTATGGGTAAAAAGTTAATGCATTGGGTGGACGCGCGTTTTCCAGCGACCGAAACCTATGAATACCATATGTCAAAGTACTACGCACCAAAGAACTTTAACTTTTGGTACTTCTTTGGCGTGCTATCAATGATTGTACTGGTCAACCAATTGGTGACTGGTATATGGCTTACGATGATGTACAACCCAAGTGCCGAAGGGGCATTTGCGTCTGTTGAATACATCATGCGTGACGTAAAAGGTGGTTGGCTCATTCGCTATATGCACTCAACCGGCGCATCTGCGTTTTTCGTCGTTGTATACCTGCATATGTTTAGAGCTTTGCTATACGGTTCATACCAAAAACCTCGTGAGCTTATCTGGCTCATCGGTATGGGTATCTACCTAGCACTTATGGCAGAAGGTTTCTTCGGTTACCTACTACCTTGGGGCAACATGTCATTCTGGGGTGCACAGGTTATCTTGAACTTACCTGCAGCACTACCTGTTATTGGTGATGGCCTTGCTGAATGGGTACGTGGTGACTATATCATCTCTGGTATTACCCTAAACCGTTTCTTTGCTCTACACGTTGTTGCTATTCCATTAGTACTCGTGGGCCTAGTATTTATGCATATTGTGGCGTTGCACCATGTGGGTTCGAACAACCCTGATGGCATCGACATCAAAAAGCTAAAAGATAAAAATGGTGTACCATTAGACGGTATCGAATTCCATCCGTACTACACCGTGCATGACATGGTTGGTATCGTAGTGTTCTTTATCTGTTTCTTTGCAGTGGTATTCTTCTTCCCAGAAGGCGGCGGTTTCTTCCTTGAGCCACCAAACTTTGAGACAGCGAACTCACTGAAAACACCAGCGCATATTGCACCAGTATGGTACTACACGCCTTTCTACGCTATCTTGCGTGCGGTTCCTGATAAGCTTGGTGGCGTGATTGCGATGGGTGGTGCGATTGCCGTATTGTTCTTGATTCCATGGCTTGATAGGTCTCCTGTGCGCTCTATACGTTACAAAGGTATATTATCTAAGATTGCGCTGACCGTCTTTGCTATTAGCTTTGTTGTATTGGGCTACTTGGGTGCGACGCCTGCTACACCAACGGCAACCATCATGGCTCGTGTATTCACGATTCTATATTTCTTGTTCTTCTTACTGATGCCTTTCTACACTGCGATTGAGAAGTGTAAACAGCCACCAGAACGCGTTACCGGAGGTCACTAATGAACACGCTAATTAAATCCCTAGCTGGTCTAGGCTTAGGCGCGGCATTAACCTTGACTGCTGGTACGGCAATGGCTTCAGGCAGTGGCTGCGGTACATTCACCAATGCAGATGGCGTTGATGAACACCTGGCTTGTAGTACAGCTCCTATTGATTTTACCAATAAGGGCTCACTACAAAACGGCGCGAAGATCTTTATGAACTACTGTGCTGGGTGTCACTCAGCCAAGTACGTTCGTCATTCGCGCATTGCCAAAGATTTAGAGATACCGCCTGAGTTGGTTGAAAAGTATTTGATGGTTACTACCGATCAAATCGGTGACCACATTACTGCTGAGATAGATCCTGAGATTCAAGCGTCTTGGTTTGGCGCAGCGCCTCCTGATCTATCACTTGAGACACGTCTGCGTGGCGACGACTGGGTATATACTTACCTACTATCGTTCTATGAAGATCCAAGCCGTCCTTGGGGCGCGAATAACTTAGTACTGGCCAATGCAGCGATGCCTCACGTATTGCATAACATGCAAGAAGAGTTGAGCCAAGAAGAGTTTGAATCTGAAGTTGGTGACTTGGTTAACTTTATGGCGTGGATGGGTGAACCTGCTCGTCACGACCGTCAAGTCATTGGTTTCTTCGTAATTCTATTCTTATTAGTACTGCTCATCCCAGTTTACTTATTGAATAAAGAATTCTGGAAAGATGTCAAATAAGTCATAGTCAGCAGTTAGTTTTTAGAAATAAAAAAGGCACTACTTCGGTAGTGCCTTTTTGTGCCTTGATATAGAGTGTAAATACTAGATAATCCGGAAAATAAGTCGCTCAGCGCTAATGTTTACGTACTCTACCTTGATAAACGTTGCGAGTTTGTTTACGATGACAACCTTCACTATTAACATTAGGCTTTCATGATTGATGCGAATGACATTCCAAGTAGTCAGCTAATTTTGTATGCTGATGACGGCTACGACAGTCATGTGGTACGCCTATTACTTGAAGAAAAAAAGCTCGCTTACTATTTGTCTCGCTTACATTCTGAGCGCCCTGAAGATTTGACTGAGCTAAACCCTTATCACACCTTGCCTGTATTACAGCAGCGTGAGATTGCGCTTTATGAGGTTAACGTCATTTTTGAATATCTTGAAGAGCGTTATCACACAAACAAATTGCTCCCTGAGACACCGCAGGAACGTGCACAGTTTCGTCAATTAGCTTGGCGCATACAACGTGATTGGCTTTCGCTCGGTAAGCGCCTGCTTATCCATCCAGACAGCTTTAACAAAGCACAGGCAGCGTTGGCCAAAAAACAGCTCAGTGATTCGTTAATTACCTTATCTCCGCTGTTCGCCCACAAGCCTTATTTTATGGCTGATGAATTTGGTTGGTGTGATATATTATTAGCACCATTATTATGGCGATTAGATGAGATGGGTATTGAGCTGCCACGTGCCATTAGCCGTCCATTGTTTGAATACCAAACGAGAGTGTTTGAGCGTAGTAGCTTCCAAAAAAAAGCGTGCGTTGATTAGACAAGTATCAAAAGCTGTCCTAAAATAAAGTATAAATAAGATAGACGTTAATTAGCATCTGTCATTTGATAAATTGCTAAACGAGATATTTTTCATTATTAAAAATTATTAGTATAGGAAATCATTAGATGAGCGAAACCACCTCTATTACACCTACCCGCCCTTATATGGTACGTGCACTATATCAATGGATAGAAGACAACGCTCTGACACCATACTTGATGGTCGATGCCACTGCTGACAATGTGCAAATACCAACCGAACATGTGCAAGACGGTCGTATTGTATTGAATATCGCCAGCCGTGCTACTGGTAACATGAGTATGGAAAATGACTATATTCATTTTAGTGCGCGCTTCGGCGGTGTATCACAAGAAATATGGGTACCACTTACTGCGGTGATGGGTATCTACGCTAAAGAAAACTCGCAAGGAATGTTTTTTTGATCCAAAAGAATATGATAACTATCAGCCAGAAGACGACTCAGCGCCAATGTCTAACAACAGCGCTATTAAAACCCCTAAACCAAAGCGCGATAATAAAGCAGGTTTAAAGGTCTTAAAGTAGAAAATCTTGAAATAAATAGAACCTTAGACCAATTCTATTTAACCCAATAAAAAAAGCTAGCCATATTTAATATGACTAGCTTTTTTATTAACTATTTAAAGGCTTATTAACTTTCTATAACTGATAAGCTTTTAAACGGACACCTACTGATTAGGTTCTTGGCAGTGTCACGCCGCGCTGACCTTGGTATTTACCACCACGATCCTTATAACTGGTCTCACAGACATCATCAGCATCGCTTTGGAAGAACAGCATTTGCGCAACGCCTTCGCCAGCATAGATACGGGCTGGCAGATTGGTGGTATTACTAAACTCTAAAGTAACGTGCCCTTCCCACTCTGGCTCAAGTGGCGTCACGTTGACGATGATACCGCAACGCGCATACGTTGATTTACCTAGGCAAATAGTCAATACATCACGCGGAATACGGAAATACTCCATAGTACGAGCTAAAGCAAACGAATTAGGTGGAATGATACACTCGTCACCAACGATATCGATAAAGCTTTTATCATCGAAGTTTTTAGGATCAACGACCACTGAATGTACGTTGGTAAAAACTTTAAATTCAGGAGCACAGCGCACATCATAACCATAGCTTGAGGTGCCGTAGCTAACCAAACGCTCGCCTGCATCATTAAAGCGCACTTGACCTGGCTCGTACGGTTCAATCATGCCGTGCTCTTCGGCCATTTTACGAATCCAGCGGTCAGACTTAATAGACATTGTTGTTCCTTAGCAAATATTTAATAGCGACGATTATACGGAATTGACGGCTGAATTTATAGAGGAGCGGCTACTTAAAACTGAATACAGCCATTAATCTCATTTATTCCCATGTTATGTCTTAGAAGCTACCACTTGGCAAAATGATCTTCTGCGAGCCCCATGACATTATCAAGCCTAATAACTTCATCTCTTATTCGAATTTCACCACTATAAAAACTATCCACTGCTCAAAGATACTGGCTATCACACCAAAATTATCGGTCTTTTTATAGACGGTAATCGGTGTGAAGCTCAAATCAATATCGACATTGCTCCACCCTAGATTTTGATGATAGATACGCCATGGCTTTGAGATGCTAGCGTCAGTTTCTACATTTTCTATACTTGGCTCAAGACTGTCTGGCTGACTTGATCGAATATTGGAATCCTCACGAGCAAACATAACGGGTGGTAAATAAAATATTTGCCCATCAAGCCAGCAAGCATTTTCACTGGCTCCTGTCTCATTGACACCCATAGACAGATTGAGCAAAAAGTGTCGACCATCTGACAAATAGCTAGTGATACAGCTCCAAAACCAATTGGTCTCATGACGCATATAGCCGAGCGTCCAATCTAGATTGGCAATAGTAGCATCGGTGAAGGTTATTTTTTGAGGTTGAGCATCAGGAGCATCAGGAGCATCAGTATGAAATTTCGACTTGGCTTTAATGAGCAAATGCCAGATAGTGCGGTCAACGGCTCTTTTTGCGTAAACGTCCAGCCACGCCTAGCAGTCGGCGTACATATGGCTAACGGTTGTGCGCTTCGTGCTAACGCTGCCGTTATTGCAACATACTGACTGTTAAGCGCAATATTCATCTGAGCAGGACTAAAATCTAAGGTGACGCTGAGCTTTGTATGTGTAAATGCCATCTGCCCTTGATAACCATCACCGCCTAAGTGCGTATGATGCGTCAAAGGCTGTAGCGCTCACAGACTTCTAGCTGCTGAGTATCCTCATTATAAATGTAAACGAAAGCACTGGTCGCAAGCTTAATCGTTGCGAGCGCGAGGCACATCGATACGGGGGCTGGAGTATCTGAATGAAACAGAATTGGTTGGCTTTTAGTTCTTTACGCCAGTTAGGTAAGGATTTTTGTGAAATGAGATGACTATAATAGTCTAAGTAGTTGATACTTTTGACTTGGGAGAAAACACCAAAAACAGGCTGACCATTTTGGATAAGATATTCGAGATTTGCCAGTTTCAAGTTGGCGGCAGTATACGGTTTGTCGTGGCTTTTATTCATGATATCGGCATCCTAGCCAAATTTTTCTAAAGGTACTATCTGTCCTTGATAGCTCACGGTGCTATGTGAAATCCTTCTTTTTGCCTGTACAGCACCCACAAAAAATGCTTCAGTTATCACCTTAACTTCAATATTGGTTAATCCATCTGCTAGTGTTTCTGTAACATTGATTGATGCAAGCGCACTCACCCATAAAAAGTGTCTTGGAAACTTTTTTTAACAGCTCAGCGAGAGCCTTTGTGAATTTGTTAAAATCGGCAATTACCATTCGGCGATTGCTAAAGTCAGCATTAATCTGATAGCGTTTGCTACTGCCATCTTTATAGTAGCAAACGGCAATCAACTGATTGTTTGAGAGTTCAATGATGTATATCGGCGGTCGAAATAATCGTAAGACTCTATACTGCTTGGGAGTATTGTCTAAATGGCTTTGATAAATAGATAAGTTCAAAATATCCTCTTTTTAGACAATACATTCACTTTAAAAGTCGCCAGCTTAGGCTACTTCTCCATTATCAAAAAATCCGCTTATCATCGACAGGCTTTGCAAATTTATTGATATTGGTTTCAATATTTTTGGCAATATCTAGGTAATATTGTGCAAACTCATCATCAGCCAAGACACTCGGTATGCCTTTATCAACTTGTGCACGAATGCCACTGGCAAGTGGTAACTGACCCAATAGTGGTACATGATACTGCTCAGCGATAAACTCACCACCACCCGTACCAAAGATTGCTTCGGTGTGATTACAGTTGCTACACGTGTGTAGCGCCATGTTTTCAACCACGCCAAGCACAGGAATATTGGTCTTGTTAAACATCTCAACGCCTTTTTGCGCATCGAGCAAGGCAACATGCTGCGGTGTCGTGACAATGACAGCACCTGTGACTGGAATACGCTGCGCCAATGTCAACTGTATATCACCCGTACCAGGCGGCATATCAATCACTAGATAGTCTAGCTGCGGCCAGTTGGTTTGATTATATAGCTGCATCAATGCACCCGTTGCCTTCGGTCCACGCCATGCGACCGGGGTATTATCTCCATCAAGCAAACTACCGATAGAGAGCATTGCCATACCATGCGCATCAACTGGCACGAACTGCTCGTTTTCTAGTTGCGGTTTCACATCAGCAACGCCTAGCATCGTTGGCATACTAGGACCATAGATATCTGCATCTAGCACACCAACGCGATTACCAAGCTTCTGTAGTGCTAGTGCGATGTTGACCGTCGTTGTCGATTTACCAACACCGCCCTTACCTGATGCCACGACAATAATATGACGGATACGAGGATGCGCTGCCAACGATGCTTGGGTAGGTGCAGCTTTCGTAATCGGTGGCTCAGCGTTAGTGCTATTAGCATTGTTATTAGCGCCAGATGAAGGCTGAGATTCCATCGCATTGGTTGTCTTTGGCATCTGCTTTGGTAAGCTTGAACCTGAACCCTTTTCTGGCGCAGGCAGACGCACATTCATATGAATCGTGGTAATACCATGCGGGTGTAGCAACTGCCCGAGCTCCTGCTGGATAACTTCAGGATTGCTATCTTTTGGCAAACGCAGGTCTAACGTAAGTGCTTCGCCATCACGCTCAAGTCCTGTGACCATCGTGGCAATACTGACGGCACCTATCTCATATCCAAGTAGGACTTTGTCGACGGCACTATCACGCTCTGCCTGCTGCTGAGGCGTTTCGGTTTTTGTGGTTTTTTTTCTTCATAAAGTTAAACATAGCTACTATTATGGCCTATACAAGTGGGTAGATCTGACAAATCGCTCAAGTCGTCTCGTTGCGCATATTACAACCGATAACGTTAATGAGTATATTAGCCAAACCTTCTATCGTGACAGTGTAGCTGAATTGGACGCATAAAAAACCACAACGCCAGTAGGTCTGACGCTGTGGTATATGCAAATGGCATATATATTAATTCATAAACCAACCATGACTGGCAACGATAGATTGTCCAGTGAATACATTGGTTGGGAAAGCCGCTAAAAATAGCGCCAATTGGGCAATGTCTTCTACTGTCGTAACTCTTTATCTACGGTATTGACCAGCATAATATCGTTAATAACCGACTCTTCACTGATGCCCTTTTCAGCTGCTTGCTCTGGGATTTGTTTTTCTACCAATGGCGTTTTGACAAATCCTGGGCAAATCACATGCGAACGTACCTTATGCGCTGCACCTTCTTTGGCTAACACACGGCACAGTCCTAGTAGTCCATGCTTAGCAGTCACGTAAGGGGCTTTGTATAATGAGGCCTCATGCGAGTGCGCAGAGCCCATATAAATAACTGTGCCGCCCTTATCGCCTTTATACATGTGCTTAATCGCGGCTTTAGTGGTCAAAAAAAGCGCCATCTAAGTGGATATTAAGCATTTTCTTCCAATCGCTAAACGCCATTTTATCAATAGGTCGATGATCTGAATACCAGCATTAGAAACCAAAATATCAATACTGCCAAAAGTATCAACTAGTTGTTGTACACCATCGTTTACCGCATCTTCTGAGGTAACATCCATAGCAATCGCCAGAGCACGTCCACCAGCCGCTTCAATAGCATCAACCGTCTTTTGTGCTGCTTCGAGATTAATATCAGCAATACCAACCGCTGCGCCTGCTTTTGCATAAGTTTCAGCGATGTCACGTCCGATACCACTTGCAGAGCCAGTGACCAATGCTACTTTGCCTGTCAAATCTTGTTCTAATTGGGTCGCCATACATATTCCTTATCATGGTCTAAAATATTATTAGTTTTTATAAAATTGAACTGAACAAATACGCCACTATAGTCATAGTGGCGTATTTATTTGCGGGAGAAAACATATTAATCTTACGACAGTCACTTTATTTCACAAAGTTTACTGAATAATACTTACTGGTGTTTTTTCTTGTAGCTCATCAAAGCTTACACCATCTGCTAATTCAACCAGTTTGAGACCTTCATCCGTAACGTCTAATACAGCAAGCTCAGTAATGATACGATCAACCACGCCTTTACCCGTCAATGGTAGCTCACAGTTTGCCAAAATTTTTGGGTCACCGTGTTTATTAACTTGCTCCATCAATACAATCACACGCTGTACGCCTGCAACCAAATCCATCGCGCCGCCCATGCCTTTGACCATCTTTTTGGGAATCATCCAGTTAGCAAGATCACCTTTCTCTGAGACTTCCATTGCACCCAATATGGCCAAGTTGACATGACCACCACGAATCATAGAGAAAGACTCTGAGCTACTGAAATAGCTAGCACCAGCTTCTGCAGTCACCGTTTGCTTGCCCGCATTAATCAAGTCCGCATCGACGTTTTCTGCTGTAGGGAACTCACCGATACCTAGCAAGCCATTCTCTGATTGTAGCCATACGTCCACGCCTTCAGGAATGTAGTTGGCGACCAACGTTGGGAGACCGATGCCTAGGTTCACATAGTAGCCATCTTGTAGCTCTTTTGCAGCGCGTTGCGCCATTTGCTCTCTTGTCCATGCCATGCTGATTTCCTTATTTTTTGCGATATTCTATTTTTATTCATTTAGACAGCCAATTATTTAATCAATTGGCTGTCTAAACTATTATCAATCTAAAGTTAACTATTGATTTCACGTACGATCAAGCGTCGACCACGTTTCTATTTACGCGCCTTCTACAGCTTTAGTCGTGGTCTTTTCGATACGTTTTTCAGGGCTAGCATTCAATACAATACGCTGAACGAAGATACCTGGTAGATGCACTTCGTCTGGATCAAACGTACCTGTTTCGACGATTTCTTCGACTTCAACAATTGTGATTTTACCGGCCATTGCACAATCTGGATTAAAGTTACGAGCGGTTTTGTTAAAGATTAAATTGCCCGCTTTATCAGCTTTTTGCGCTTTGATTAGAGCAACATCAGCACGTAATGAGTGCTCTAACACATAAGTACGCCCATCAAAGTCGCGAGTCTCTTTGCCTTCAGCGACTAATGTGCCTACGCCCGTTGCGGTATAAAATGCAGGGATACCAGCACCGCCTGAGCGTAATTTCTCAGCCAATGTGCCTTGTGGGGTCAGCTCAACCTCTAGCTCGCCAGCCAAATATTGACGCTCAAATTCTTTGTTTTCACCAACGTATGATGAAATCATTTTTTTGATTTGGCGTGTCTGTAGCAACAGACCAAGACCGAAGTCATCGACACCAGCGTTGTTACTGATACAAGTCAGCTCTTTAACTTTGCTATCACGCAGCGCTGCAATTAATGCTTCTGGAATACCGCATAGTCCGAAGCCACCGATCGCGAGCGTTTGCCCATCACTGACGACGCCTTTTAGCGCTTCTTCGGCACTGTTATATACTTTTGACTGACTCATGCTTGTCTCCTATGACTGTTATTTATATTTTTAATCCGTGCATAAACTAATGCTGAATTAAGTGTCTCAATTATCCGTTTGATTGTTATGAAAATTAAAAACTAAAAGCGAAAATGAACCACGCTAATTTTTCTTTTGAGCGTTATAACCTTGTATAGTCAATTCAATTTAAGAATAGTACAAGGCAACCGAGTGTAGATGTATATTAAATACTTCAAGCGAGGTGAACGCAGTAATACTTTTATAGTGAAATGACTATACCAATAGCCAAAACACGCTCATGATAATAGCACCCGATACTGCCAATACTATTAGGCAGTAGCCCATGATAGCGCGTGCATCCAAACCTGCGATACCCAATAATGGCAAAGCCCAAAACGGCTGAATCATGTTGGTCCATGCGTCACCCCATGCAATCGCCATTGCAGTAATGGCTGGACTAACACCCAGTTCGATACCAGCAGGAATCATAACAGGGCCTTGTACCGCAAACTGTCCACCGCCCGATGGTACAAAGACGTTGACCAAGCCAGCACTTAAAAATGCAAAAATCGGAAAGCTGTCTGCGGAAGCGGAATTGACAAAAAAACTCGGTCACTTGCGTACTGATAGAGATACCATCCGCATTTGCTCCCGTCATGATGCCCATGATGCCGCCGTAGAATGGGAACAATAACACAATACCTGTGATGCCACCGATACCTGAGTGTACAGCACGATAATAACGCTCTAACGTGCCATGCGATAGCAAACCTATGAATAAGAATAGCCCAATGACGATGTTTAGCCCTAGGTTAAAACCGTTACTACCAAACTCGCTGATATAGTACATCAGTGCTAAGGCCAATAAGATGACAGCGATAATACGGCTATCATCTAGCTTTTGTGCAGGCGTGTCTCTTTGGGGTGCGACGTAGATCTCTTCTTTGATCAGTTTAGGATCAATAACCGTAGGGTTTTTAGGATGCATAAAGCGATTGACGAGTGGCAAAATAACGATAAGCAAACCTACTAGCAGCATGTTGTAGCCTGCAAATACCGTTTGAGATAAAGGCACTGCTTCTGTCATAGTATTGCCTGACAACGTCAGTAACGTATCACCACCAGAGCTGAGTGTCAGAGGTATCGAACCTGAAAAACCACCATGCCAAATTACAAAGCCTGAGTAAGCAGCAGCGACCAATAGTGGATAATCGACATTAGCCACTTTTCTAGCCAGTGCCTTTGCAAAGATTGCCCCGATGATTAAACCAAACCCCCAGTTTATCCATGAACCAACCAGTCCAACCAAGGTTGATACGATAATGGCGGTCGTAGGAGAGTGAACTCTACTAGCGAGATTGTCCAATAAGCGTTGGATAAATGGAGCGCTGGCAAATGCGTAGCCTGTCACTAGGACTAATGCCATTTGCATGGCAAAGCTATGTAATGACCATAGCCCATTGCCCCAGTGCCCTGCCATAGCAATCATATCTTGGCCAGTAATAGCCAGTCCCACCGCAAACGCGATAAGGGTTAAAACGATCGAAAATACGAATGGGGATGGTAGATAGCGGTTAACTAACTGCACGCTTATATTGGTGATGGCACTAAACATATTCACATTCCTTGTAAATTTAATGTTTGGTTTTAAAAATTATAGTTAGAGCTATGTTGAACGATTATCATATTTGAGAGCAATTACTGTTTACTGCACCTAATAAATGGAAAACATTGTATTTTATATTGTCACTCATAACAATACATTTTATATCGCTATATCATGCATGAAACACTTGTGCTAACTTAACATATTATTTTCGTAGCGACTAGAAAATAACCATCAGCGCATGTGAGTCAACGCTGTGCAGTATATAGATCGGTAAGATATTAATGATGGATAGCGCATGAGTCTAGATTTATGTTTGATAAAACAGACGAAATAGACCTGTTTTGATTAATTTTATTGACCTATATGGATAAGCACGGCATACTCGCTGCCTTATTTTTTTTGCCAAGGAGGGCTATCATGTTTAGTACATTTGCGATTGTCATCACCCTATTATTACTCATGTTTTTTGCTTATCGCGGTTACTCTGTGCTGATCCTAGCACCGATTATGGCGACGCTAGCAGTCTTACTATCAGGTGACTTCTTAAGCACCATCCCCGCTTATACCGATGTCTTTATGGGCGCGTTAAGTGGATTCTTACTCAAGTTTTTTTTCCTATATTCTTGCTAGGGGCATTGTTTGGGCGTTTGATGGCCGACTCTGGTGCAGCAACTGCCATTGCCAATACCGTCGTCGAAAAGCTCGGTGCCAGCAAAGCCATACTTGCAGTGATTTTGGTCTGTACCATTTTGACTTATGGTGCGTCTCGTTATTCGTTGTGGCTTTTGCTATTTATCCAATCGCCAAAGACTTGTTTAGAGCAGCCGATATCCCAAAACGTTTGATTCCAGCAGCGATTGCTCTAGGATCATTTACGTTTACGATGACGGCATTGCCGGGCACGCCAGCCATTCAGAATGCCATTCCAATTCCTTATTATAATACCAACGTCTTTGCCGCGCCTATCCTAGGTATCATCGGCGGTACGATCATGTTTATTTGTGGTTGGATGTGGCTGCAATCACGTGCCAGAAAAGCCAATGCAGCGGGCGAAGGCTATGGTCAGCATGATGAAGAGGATACAGGTAGCATTGGTGCGGCGGCAAAAGAAGCTGAGGTATTAAACACTCATCACACTTCTTTTACCATTGCGATGATTCCGCTGGTATTGGTCATTGGCTTAAACGCTATATTGACCTATGTGGTATTCCCGTCGATAGATTTCAGTAGTCTACAAACTCAGTTCCCAGACTTGAATGTCGCAGGCTCACTTGGGTTATGGTCAATTATTATCTCGTTGGTCGTGGCTTGTGTGGTGTTAATTCTGCTACGTATTGGACACTGGAATAATCTACAAAAAACCATCAACCGTGGTACTTATGATTCGATGTTGCCTATTTTTAACACGGCATCAGAAGTGGGTTACGGTGCAGTTATCGCGTCGCTCGCAGGCTTCCTTATCATTCGTGATAGCATTTTAAACCTTACCCCTGACAACCCTCTGATCTCAGAAGCCGTCGCGATGACCACGCTTGCTGGTATCACAGGCTCATCGTCTGGCGGTTTGAGTATTGCGCTGTCGACATTAGGTGAAGACTATCTAAGAATGGCCGTCAATGCGGGTATCGACCCTGAGCTGATGCACCGCGTAGCCGTTATGGCGGCAGGTGGTCTTGATACGCTTCCGCACAGTGGCGCGGTCATCACCTTGCTAGCGATTTGTGGTCTGACCCATAAGCAATCTTATTTAAATTTGGCGATGGTTACGATGGTCATTCCATTGGTTGCTGTAGTCGCTGTGATTATCTTAGGTACCATGTTCGGTTCATTCTAAGCTAGCTTAGTAACTTAGCTATTTATTGTGACTAACTATTGGTATCTAGGTGAATAATGGATAAATAAAAACCCACTCGGCATACTGCTTGGTGGGTTTTTTCATGGCTGATTGATAACTATTCTATAACTATCAAATACGATGCAAGGCTATTGTTTATGGTTAATAAGTGCTTGCCAAATGAGAAGTAATTACCAAGGAATATCACAAATTTATTTGATTTACGGTATCATAGGCACACTTTTTGAATTTTTATTATTTTTAGAAGTTTTTAGCATTAACGATGTCGCATCTATGAGCGATGAGCCGCTTAAGATGTTCGATAACTAACCCGTTTATATAAAAATATAGGTGATTTTGTGCGTGAGATTCTAGTAACCAGTGCGCTGCCCTACGCCAATGGCTATATCCATTTGGGGCATCTTGTAGAATATATTCAGACTGACATTTGGGTACGTGCGATGAAAGCGCAAGGCCATCAGGTCACCTATGTCTGCGCGGATGATGCACACGGTACGGCAATCATGCTCAAAGCAGAGGCCAATGGCGTAACGCCAGAGGAACAAATTGCCTCAGTTAAAGCCTCACATGAAGCGGATTTTTCAAAGTTCCTTATCAACTTTGATAACTACCACAGCACGCATTCAGAAGAAAACAAACAGTTCTCTGAGCTGATTTATCGTCGTCTCAATGATGCTGGTCATATCAGCACAAAGGATGTCGAGCAACTATTTGATCCTGAAAAGCAATTATTTCTAGCTGATCGCTTTGTCAAAGGTACTTGTCCAGAGTGTGATTCACCAGACCAGTACGGCGATAACTGTGAAGTATGTGGCACCACTTATGATGCAACGGATCTAAAAGACCCACATTCGACACTGTCTAATGCAACGCCTGTGCTCAAAACCTCTAAGCATTATTTCTTTGACTTGCCAGAGTTTGAACAGTTCCTAAAAGACTGGACGCGCAGTGACAACCGTTTGCAAACGTCAGTCGCCAACAAACTTCAAGAATGGTTTGAGGCAGGACTTGCCAGCTGGGATATCTCACGCGATGCACCCTACTTCGGTTTCCAAATCCCAGATACCCCAAGCGATGAGCCAGACAAATACTTTTATGTGTGGCTAGATGCGCCAGTTGGCTACATGGCAAGCTTTAAAAACCTCTGTGATAAGCGTGCAGGAACAGACCAAGCGCTTGATTTTGACCGCTACTGGGCACAAGAAAACGAGCACAAAACTGAAGTTTATCACTTCATCGGTAAAGACATCGTTTACTTCCATGCCTTGTTTTGGCCAGCGATGCTAGCAGGTAGTGAACTGCGTACGCCGACTGGCGTCTTTGCCCATGGTTTCTTGATGGTCAATGGCGAAAAAATGAGTAAGTCACGCGGTACTTTTATCAAAGCCGAGACGTATGCTGAGCACTTACATCCTGAATACCTGCGTTATTATTTCGCCAGCAAACTGTCTGATAAAGTTGAAGACATCAACTTAGATTTAGAAGACTTTATGCAAAAGGTCAACTCTGACTTGGTTGGTAAAGTCGTTAACATCGCCAGTCGTAGTGCAGGATTCTTGGTTAAGAAGTACGACGGTATACTGTCAGAAGTTTGCGTCGAATCAGAGCTGTTAGAAGACATCACCAAAACGGGCGATGAGATTGCTGCTGCTTATGAGAACCGTGAATTCTCACGTGCCATGCGCCTAATCATGCAATGTGCGGACAAAGCCAACGAATATATCGATGCCAAAAAACCATGGTCATTAGCGAAGTTGGAAGGTACTGAGCAAGAAGTTCAAGACGTCTGCTCGGTCGCTATCAATATCTTCCGACAATTGATGGTTTATCTCGCGCCAGTATTACCTGAACTGACTAATAATGCCAAAGAGTTTTTGAACCTTGATGACTTAAGTTTTGCCAGTCGTAATGAGTGGTTACTAGGACATAAAATCAATAAGTTCAAACCACTAATGCAGCGTATCGAAGAAAAAGATATTGAAGCAATGGTAGAAGATTCTAAAGCATCCTTAACTCAAGCAGACGCTCCTGCTGCGACTGAAAGTAGTAAGCCTGCCGCAAACGAAAAAGCACCTGCAACAAATGCAGATGCTGAGCAAACTGACTATATTGGTATCGAAGACTTTGCCAAAGTCGAGATGAAAGTTGCACACGTTTTAGCCTGTAACCATGTAGAAGGTGCTGATAAGTTACTACAGTTCACACTAGACGTTGGTGAAGACAAGCCACGCAATGTGTTTAGCGGTATTCGTAAGTTCTATGAGCCTGAGCAATTGATTAATAAAAAGGTTATTTGCGTGACCAACCTTGCCCCACGTAAGATGAAATTTGGCGTATCAGAAGGTATGGTATTGTCAACTGGCGAGCCAAAGACAGGCTTAACTGTCGTTACCTTACCGGATGCTTGTGTTGTTGGTGATGTATTGGCTTAGCTGTTATTTTTAGGATTAAGAAATAAAAAAGATGCCCTAAGCGGCATCTTTTTTATGGTTGATTTAGCAAATGACTAAAAACCAAGCCTGATACCTATCTACTCAAAATATCGATAATCTGCAACGTATCATTAATCACCGTCACAATATTATTTTCTGGCGTACGAATACGAACGTAACGGTCATCATAACGGTCTAAAACGACAGAGCGATCATAATCCCTTCTATCAATCTTGCCGACTACTCTATAACCGTATCTATCAAGATCACGCTTAAATGAAGCATTTGGGCTAGCATTACGATAAGCGTTAATACTTGGGTGGGCATTGCATTATGCTTATAGTTTTTACTAACATGGGCAGAGTTACCTTTGCTGTTACCATGTCCATTACCGTGCCCGTTTCCATGACCATCTTTTGCCATAGCAGGCAATCCAATCAAAGAAGTGGCTGTTATACCGGCGATGGTTAATAATTTAAGATTAGCAGTGTTCATAATATTATCCTTAAAATGGTCATTCGAAAAAGTTAGATAAGTTATAAGGACTACTTCATATCCACTATGGCAGTACAATGTCAACAAAATGACTGGATTATCTTTAAAATTATCATGTTTCTCGTATGAAAATTAGCTTACGTTAATTATGAAGTGAGTACGTAATAGATGCGTTGCTAGGATGTAAGCGTTTTGCATATGGTTTGAGCAAACAAAAGTACCCTAGCGGCATCCGTTATATTCAG
The DNA here is from genome assembly GCF_000586435.1 of Psychrobacter sp. JCM 18901. Classification (GTDB taxonomy): domain Bacteria; phylum Pseudomonadota; class Gammaproteobacteria; order Pseudomonadales; family Moraxellaceae; genus Psychrobacter. The sequence goes on along the minus strand of NZ_BAWH01000001.1, from coordinate 212,269 downwards.
ATCTACATAAGAGCTTCAATGCATCACGCGTCTTAATAAGATAAAAAGAAGTGATGATTTTTTTATTATCCATCACCATGACCGCTACAGATTAATTTCTTATTGCGATAACTTACATTACTGTCATAATATGAACATAATAATCGATGGAACGATTACTTTATTTAATTGTTAGCCTGCTATCTCAGCATCAACATAGCATTGACTTGGCTAATCTGCATTCTTCAATATCATGGTAAAAAACCAAAGTACACCAAACAGATGAGCAAAATGACTACTATATAAGTTAGTAGCTCAGTCAGTCTGGCCGTATCTACTTGGTTTTTGCGATTGATATAACCTATGAGTTAACCTAATAATGACTATCGCTTCTACTCTACGCTTAAGCCTATATGGCGTTGCTCTTAGCGCCATTAGCACACTGGGACTAATCGGCTGCTCAAACTCCTCTACCGAGACCACAGCGACTGCTGAAAATAGTACGGCTACAGACAAACCTGCCAAATCTATTGCCATTACTCAAATCGTTGAGCATCCATCATTAGATGATATGCGCCGCGGTATTATTGATGAGTTGGCAGATAACGGTTATGTCGAAGGTCAAAACCTAACTGTTAACTTTCAAAGTGCGCAAGGAAATACAGCGACTGCAGGACAGATTGCCAAGCAATTTGCAGGAGACAACCCTGATGCAATCGTAGCAATCTCAACGCCTTCTGCGCAGTCAGTGGTAGCCGCGACCACCACTATCCCTATTATCTACACTGCTGTGTCAGATCCATTGGGTGCCAAACTCATCACGGCAGATGGCAAGCCTTTTCAAAGCAATTTGACTGGACTCTCAAGCCAGTTGCCACTAGAGCCGCAATTGGATTTATTACAGCAGATAAAACCCGACTTAAAGACCATTGGTTATGTCTATAGCCAGGTGAGGCAAACTCAGTGTCATTGCGTGAGAACCTAAAACAAGCTCTACCAGCACGAGGTCTGTCACTATTAGACATTCCTGCCAATCGTCCAACAGATATCGGTATGGCGACGCGCAGCTTGCAAGGACGTGCAGATATCATTTATACCTCATTTGACAACAATGTTGCGTCTGCCTTTGAGGCCATGACCCAAGCAGCAAATGAGCTAAAGTTACCAATTATCGCGTCTGATGAATTCAGTGTAAAACGCGGTGCCACTGCTGCGCTTGGTGTTAATGACTATGATTTTGGTCGTACTACTGGCAAGATGGTATATCGCGTATTAAATGGCGAAGCGGTCAATACTATCAAACCTGAAGTCATGAATGATCTGACCCTATATGTCAGTCCTAAGCACGCCAAAACACAAGGTGTCAGCTTGCCAGCAGAATTACTAAAAAAACGCCATCAATGTTGATATTGATGCCGAAACCAAATAAAAAGTAGTAAGCTATCTATTAGCTCGTCAATTATTTATATAGTGTACGGACACACTATTATTTTAGGAGTAAGACCCATGTTGTCTCAAAATCGTTTTGGTCGTTTTAATTTCGGTAAGGCTTTATTATTAGGCGGTGTATGTACTGCTATCTTGACTGGTTGTAACCAATCAGCACAAGATGATGGCTCCACGGATGCCGCCGCTACTGGTGATGCAGCGACAGCTATGAAAACCGTTGCTATTACCGCTATCGTCGAACATCCAGCGCTTGATGATGTACGTAAAGGTGTCATCGACGAGCTAAACGAAGCAGGCTTCAAGGACGGTGAAAACTTAACCGTTAACTTCCAAAGCGCGCAAGGAAACACTGCTACTGCTGGTCAGATTGCCAAACAATTTGTCGCTGATGCGCCAGACGTTATCGTCGCTATCGCAACACCCTCTGCGCAGTCTGTTGCCGCTTCTACTAGCAGCATTCCATTGGTATTCTCAGCAGTTACTGATCCAGTAGCAGCCAAACTGGTACCTAAGTTAGATGGATCTGGCACCAACGTTACAGGCGCATCAGATGCCCTACCGTATGAGCCACAGATTGATTTGATGCGTCAAATCATTCCATCATTAAAGAACGTCGGTTATGTCTATAGCCCAGGTGAAGTCAACTCAACGATTATCTTAAAAAATCTAAAAGAGAAGCTAACACCACTCGGTATCAATGTACTTGAAGCACCTGCACAGCGTAGTAACGACATCGCGATGGCAGCCCGTAGTCTCGAAGGTAAGGTCGATATGATCTATACTTCAACTGACAACAACGTAGTATCAGCGTACGAATCACTTTATCAAATCGCCAAACAAAGCAAGATTCCTCTAATTGCCTCAGATACTAGCTCAGTTGAGCGCGGTGCCGTTGCTGCTCTAGGTGTGAACTACTATGAGCTTGGCCGCGAAACTGGTAAAATTGTCGTACGTATCTTAAACGGTGAAAAAGCAGGCGCTATCCCTGTTTACACTCCACAAGCGCTTGATCTATACGTCAGTCCAAAACACGCTAAAGAAGAAGGCATCACGTTGCCACAAGCGGTTATCGATAAAGCTAAAGAAGTGGTAGAATAACGCACCTTTGTATTTGGCTCACAATAGCAGGTATAAATAAGATAGCGACACTACTTAATACTGTGTTGCATACCTTAAAGTATACGGCTACTGATTAAATAAGAAACCCAGCTATGAGTCATTAGGCTGGGCTTCTTGTCTAAACAGAGTCTTTTTTTGCAAGCGTGTTTGATAGTGCTGTATTTGTCTGACAATTTATCTGATACTTGTTAAGTAGATGATATGTTGATTGATTACATTGCAGTTCCTTAAACCATCGCTTCAAACGAAGGTAGCTTATGATCGCTGTTAATCGTGATATGTTTTGGTTTACCCTAACCGCAGATTGCTTAATCTGTTAAATTCACCGCTTAGCTGTTTAGCAGATAGATGATTTTGGCAATTGCCATTTACTTATCTTGGTACCATACGCTAGACACTTGGTTATGACTTACTGATCTCTTATGTCTTTAATTGCTTTTTTTGGTGCGCTTGAAAGTGGTCTGATTTATGGCCTAGTAGCACTCGGTGTGCTTATCTCATTTCGTACGCTCGACTTTCCAGATTTGACCGCTGACGGTAGTTTCCCGTTAGGTGGTGCAGTCGCTGGTATTTCTATCATCGCTGGTATCAACCCATGGTTGGCCTGTGCTTTTGGGATGTTAGCAGGTTCAGTCGCTGGTATCGTCACGGCATGGCTACATGTCAAACTTGGCATCTTGCAGCTGCTTGCCAGTATTTTGGTCATGGTTGCTTTATATTCTGTCAACCTACGCATCATGGGCGCGCCAAACCTACCCTTGCTTGGCGAAACCACAGTGTTTAGCACCTTGGTGACCGATGGTAATGGTTATTGGATGCGCTGCCTGATTATTGGTGTCGTTGTCGCAGCCGCCATGTTATTTTTGAACTGGTTCTATAGCACTGAGACAGGTCTGTCGATGCGTGCTACTGGCTCAAACCTAAGAATGGCACAGGCGCAAGGTATCAATACCTCGTGGATGACAATCATCGGTATGGCGATTTCTAACGGTTTGATTGCCTTAGCGGGAGCGCTGTTTGTGCAGACTCAGGGTGGTGCAGATATCTCGATTGGTATCGGTACGATCGTTATCGGTCTAGCAGCAGTCATCATCGGTGAGACAATCATTCCTGCCAAGCGTATTTGGCTGATCACCTTTGCCGTTGTTGTCGGCGCGGTATTGTACAAACTGTTTATTCAGGTTGCACTATCAAGCGATACGCTACGTAGCATCGGCTTTGGACCACAGGATTTGAACTTGATTACCGCATTGCTCGTGGTACTAGCCTTGGTATTGCCAAAAGCGAAAACCAAGTTTTTATCGCGCAAAGTTCGCGCCTAATGACAGTCAAAGCAGGTATTTATAACACTTGCGATGCTTGAAGAGATAATAAGGAATAACGATTATGATGCAAGCCACCGATTTACGGTTGACCTTTAACCCAGGCACGCCTATCGAAAACCCTGCCCTACGTGGTATCAGCTTAAATATTGCTGATGGTGAATTTGTCACTGTCATTGGTACCAATGGTGCAGGTAAATCTACTTTTTTTTGAACGCAGTAAGCGGTACGACGCGCGTCGATAGTGGCTCAATCTTGCTAAATGGCATTGATGTAACTAAGAAATCTGCTCATCAACGTGCGCATTGGGTTGCTCGTGTCTTTCAGGATCCGATGGCGGGCACTTGTGAAGCGCTAACGATTGAAGAAAATATGGCTTTGGCTACAAACGCGGCGGTAATCGCGGTTTGAAGTTTGCATTGAACCAGAACAACCGTGATTTGTTTCGAGAAAAACTATCCGTTTTAAAATTAGGTTTAGAAAATCGTTTGACCGATCGTATGGGTCTGCTCTCTGGCGGCCAACGCCAGGCAGTAAGTCTGCTGATGGCATCATTGCAGCCCTCTAAGATTTTGCTACTTGATGAGCATACTGCTGCTCTCGATCCAAAAACTGCCGCTTTTGTCTTAGAGTTGACAGATAAAATCGTCACTGACAACAAACTCACTACCATGATGGTCACCCACTCAATGCAACAAGCATTGGCACATGGTACACGCACCGTTATGCTGCACCAAGGTCAAGTAGTGCTAGATGTGGCTGGTGACATTCGCAAAGGCATGACTGTACATGATCTACTCGATATGTTTGAGCAAACACGTGGTGAAAAAGTTGAAGACGATAGCCTGATTTTAAGCTAAGTTTTGAGCTAATACTGCCAATAACTTACGACTTATAAATTTGTACCTGTCGAATATAACCATGTTCGACAACTTCTAAGACCTCCAAGAGAATTGATTTTTCTTGGAGGTTTTTTGTTATCTATAGTTAATGATTATATTAACTTTTCACTGACCATTATATAGTTGTTGTCTATCAAAGCTTCGCCGTTGTCACTTACTATATGAGGTCTGTCATGCGCAAAATTCCTATCTACTCCCACCCTGCTGCTGGTTGGCCTGCGCTGATCTCCTCTACCCAAAAGCTAATGGACTATAAGACATTTTTGCGCGGTGGTATAAGTGTATTCAAAAGCAATCAGCCGCAAGGCGGATTTGACTGCCCAGGCTGTGCATGGCCTGACCATAAGTCACACAAAGCCATCGATGTCTGTGAGAACGGCATTAAAGTCATTGCCAGTGAGACCATGACCCACAAAGCAGATGCCGAGTTTTTTGCAAGATATACTGTCACTGAACTACAGGCTGGACTGGTTACGAGCTTGAGCATAGTGGTCGTTTATCAGAGCCAATGTATTACGATGCGGCGCAAGATCGCTATGTTCCTATCCCTTGGGAAGCTGCTTATAGACTGATCGCTGAGCAGTTAGGACAGCTAGATTCACCGGATGAGGCATTATTTTATACATCAGGCCGTGTGACTAATGAGCCTGCCTTCTTATTTCAGTTATTCGTACGCTGCTTTGGTACCAATAATTTGCCTGATTGCTCAAATATGTGTCACGAGCCAACCTCAGTAATGCTAAGCAGACAGCTAGGTATTGGTAAAGCGACCGTGATGTTAGAAGATTTTGAGCAAGCCAATCTGATATTGATGTTTGGGCAAAACCCAGCGACTAACCATCCACGTATGCTAGAGATGCTCGCCCATGCGCATGAGCAAGGCTGTCGAATCATCTCAATCAACCCCATGCGTGAACAAGGTTTAAGCAAGTTCAGAAATCCACAAAAACCAACACACATGGCAGCCGGTCAAAGTGCTGACATGGTTGATGATGTTATTCAAATTCAAATCGGCGGTGATGCAGCCTTATTGACGGGCATTGCCAAGTGGTTAATCGAAAACGATAAAATAAATTATGAGTTTATTACCACTCATACTTCAGGCTTTGAACCTCTAAAACAGTGGCTAACAGAGCAATCATGGTCAGATATCACACTTGGCTGCGGTATTTCTCAGACAGATATTATTAATCTCGCTGAGCTCGTGGCTGATAGTCCAGCAACGATTTGCACTTGGGGCATGGGCATTACTCAGCACGTGCAGGGTGATGACAATGTCGCGATGATTACCAACTTGCTACTGCTGATGGGCATGATCGGTATTGATGGCGCTGGTGCATCTCCAGTACGTGGGCACTCCAACGTACAGGGCGATCGCACAATGGGTATCCACGAGCGTCCTAGCAAAAGCTTACTAGACAGTTTAGAGCGTGTATTTGAGCACCCTATGCCGCAAGAGCATGGCTACGATGTCGTCACAGGTGCCAAGGCTCTTATCGCAGGTAAATTAAAAGTCTTTATGGGCATGGGTGGTAACTACGCAGTGGCTGCCCCTGATACCAGCGCCATTGAACAAGCACTAACCACTACTCAGCTTAATATATTTGTCGGTACTAAGCTCAATGAGACTATGCTATACCCCGGTGCTAATAATTTGATCTTGCCATGCCTAGGCCGTACCGAACGTATTGTCACCACAAAGGGTGAGCAGTTTGCCACTATCGAAGACTCTATGTGTCAGATCGTACCAACTCAAGGTAAGCTCAAACCTGTTAGTGATACTTTAAAATCTGAAGCACAAATCGTGGCGGATATTGCGACCCATGTACTCGGCGCCGACACGTCTATTCCTTGGCTGGCGATGAGTGAAGATTTCGATATTATTCGAGACTATATCGCTCAAGCGATTAATGGATTTGAAGACTTCAATCAACGTATTCGCACCTCTGAGCGTGGCTTTCATTTGTATCATGCGGCGCGTCATCGTGTATGGAATACCGAAAGCGGCAAAGCTCAGTTTGAAGTACCACAATATCCGATTACTTTTGTCGCAGCACAAATGGCAGCCGCAAACGATATCGATGAGCATGCAGATACAGCACAAAAAGTTTGGCAGTTGACCAGTGTCCGTAGCCATGACCAGTTCAACACTATGATTTTTGGGTTTAAAGACCGCTATCGTCAGACGGATCGCCGTGATGTGCTATTCATGCACCCTGATGAAATAAGTCGTTTAGGTTGGCAAAAAGGTGACCGTGTTATGGTCACTCGCCAGCGTGCCAAAGACAGCCTAGAGCAACCGCGCGTATTAGGCCCATTGGTATTGAGCGAGATGGATATTGCCTCTAACGCTGTCGCTGCTTACTATCCTGAGTGCAACGACCTCTTTGATTTAGAGACACATGCGCCAGATTCTCATATCCCAGCGTACAAATCGACCACTGTCATTTTAAAGCGCGTAGAGGCAAATACGTCGATCGCTACGCCTGCGTAAATCATACTGCGAAGAGCCAATGAGAATGAAAATTTCATTGGCTCTACCTCTATATGACCATAAGCATGCTCATAATTTTAGGCCATAATAAATCGTGATAACCATTGAAGATAACGCTGAGCAAAGTGATGCTTTTATTGACCCTACTATGATAGATAATTCAACTAGCACTAAGATAGTTACACCTGAGCTGTCTAACGATGATAGGTTGTCAGAGACACCACTCGCTCGTGGTCATTTTGCACACAAGCATCATTATCCGTCAATTAACAATAATCCTAATCATGACTCTCACCTTCAAATTGAATCTCAGAGCACCAGCTTAGCAGTCGAAGCTGCGGTCTCTATCATCATTAATGGGATTCACTATGCTGTGTTGATGGCCAGTCCTCATCAGCTAGAATATTTAGCGGTTGGGTTTTTATTTAGCGAAGGATTAATTCAATACAGTCACGAGTTACTCGACTGGGAAGTGACTCACCTTGCAGATATCGCTAGCTACCAGAAGTTTGCTCAAGATTCGAATGATGAAAGCCTTGACTCAGTATCAATTGAGCAAAGCTTAGAACAATTTCAAGATTACGATATATATGTCGTGGAACTAGTATTAAGCCAACGCTGCCATCAACGTATCCAAGCACAAAAACGTCAGCTAGCAGGGCGTACGGGCTGCGGTATGTGCGGTATTACTGGACTAACACAAGCTTTGCCTGATTTAAGCGCTTACTCACCAGACCATTTACACTATGAACATAACCGACAAAAAGGTATAAATGACATTCAAACGGTCGCACCAAGTCTTGACTCCCTATTGGCACTGCGTCAACAAGTGGATGCCGCGCAGCATACACATCAGCTGACAGGTGCGGTACATGCCGCAGCAACGATACATAATCAGCAGCTGTATTTATTTGAGGATGTAGGCCGCCATAATGCACTTGATAAACTCATCGGTTGGCAATTACGCCAAAAAGCAGACGTTAGCTGTGTGCTTATGACTTCGCGTCTCTCTATTGAACTGGTTCAAAAGTCTATTCGAAGTCAAATCCCGTGGCTAGTTGGCATGTCAGCGCCTACCAGTACAGCAGTGCGCGTGGCTGAGCGTTATGGCCTTGGATTGGCTGGATTTTTACGTGATAACCGAGTCACTTACTATACCAAACAAGATAATATATAAAAATTCACGTCTACTTGTTCATTGAGAGCACCCATCTATCGCCCATCATCTATTTCTTTCTAATGAAAACTTCAGCTAATCATTCATAGGTGAAATTTTGCTCATAATGATATATCACTTGATGCTGCTCATAATAAAGCCCTATTTTTTCAATGGCTTATTAAAAATATCATTGAATCTCTTTAAACAAATACTTATATGTCATCTGCGGTCATTGTCTGGTAAATATCGGATAATGTTTGAGGTTAGTGACATAATAGGTTACTCTTATCGCGCAAATATGTTACAGGCACTTAACAAGTATGTAGTTTTATTTATTAATGCCGCTTAGTAACACATCAATCGCAATAGATGAGTAGAGATTTCTCAGCTATTGTTTATTACAGCTGATAAGGCTGTCTAAATCGAGTTCGGGTCATTTTATCATGGCTTAGTGCTTATTCGTAATTCCGCTATAGACACTCATCACATGAGTTTTCTTTAGCATGTAGCTACCTTTGTGTATGCCTATTAATAGCGTGATGGTTTACCCATTAACTGACGCCTATTGAAAGTAGTCCCTGTCTTTTTGATTTGACAGTATCTGTCTCATTAAGATTTGGGCGTAACACTTAGCATTTGCTTACCACTGCAGTTGGTATTTTCGCTATTTATATTAGCCACATACGTTCGGTATGAGGACTGTGTAGGCTATGCTGTATTCCTAATGGTTTGGTATCTTTCATTTTTGCTGAACTTTATTCATCAACTAACAATTGCGAGGTCTGAGTTTGAAAACTGAGTCATTGTTCCAATTTTCATCATTAACGATTATTTTATTATTATTAGCATTTTATGGCGGCACCTATTTACTGTCCTTATTAATCAAAAAAAGATAAAGAGACAACTTCTGGATTTATGGTCGCAGGTCACGGTGTTGGCTTTGGTATGGGTGCAGCCAGCATGACCGCCACTTGGATTTGGGCAGCCTCATTTTACGCTGCGGCCACCTCTGGCTATAAGTACGGCGTATCAGGGCCGATACATTATGGCTTTTGGGGTGCATTGATGATTTTATTCATCTACTTTTGGTATGCGCTTTCGTGAATTGGCACCAGATGGCCATACACTAGGTGAACTGATTCATGCCCGCCACGGTTCATCAAGCCAATTAATCTTAGCCATATCCAATATTATGGGCAGTTTAATTAGCTTGATGGTCAACTTTACCGCTGCTGGGGCATTGGTGTCAGTCCTGTCGCCATTATCGTTCCAAACAGGGGTAATGATCGCAGGTATCGGTGTCCTGAGTTATACATTGACATCAGGGTTTCGAGCATCTGTCTTTACGGATTTCGCCCAGTTGGTCGCTCTAATGGCCATTGGCATTGTCATTATTCCCGCCGTGTTATTTGGCATGGGTGGCCCTGAGGTTATGGTCAGCGGGCTGTCGAACCTGACGTTAGAGCAGCAGAACTTTTTTCTCCTCTGAGGCATTCTTTCAACAAGGTGCGCCTTACTTCGTCGCTGTATTAGCATATGCTATCGGTAATCAAACCATCACTCAGCGCCTATTTGCGATTGATAAAACTAAGATTAAAGCGACGTTTATCACTGCTACAGTCGGCTATGCTGGTATCGTTATTGGTCTTGGAATGATTGGACTAATGGCTGTGACGATTGGCGTGGAGCCACTCGATGGCAATATGAATAACCTCATTCCTCAAATGGTCAGTACTTATCTGCATCCTGTCTTTATCGCCTTATTCTTTATCTTAGTGATTGGGTCGTTGTCCTCGACCGCTGACTCAGATTTATCAGCGCTATCAACCATTATGATGGCTGATGTCTACGGTAAAAATATCGCCAAAAAAAGGCCATGTTAAACCTAAAACAATGATGCTAATTGGTCGCGGCACGATGATTGTTGCGACAGCAGCTGGACTAATTTTTGCGAGCTTTAAGCTTGATATTCTCGTCATGCTAGTATTTGTTGGTGCACTATGGGGGGCTATTGTCTTCCCTGTTATCGCCAGTGTGTTTTGGAATCGCGTCACCAATACTGCCTTTACCTCAGCAGTTATCGTCGGACTACTCTTATTTTGCGTTGCCCGTTTCGAATTACTCCCAATCACTGGTGTCACCGCCCTATTCTTTGAAATACTGGCCAGTGTCGGTGCAGCGGTTGTTATTGGGCTAATGGTCTTTGGATTCTTAGGTCGTAAGATTGGCATGGTCGCCGCAGCTATCACGCTTGTGCTGATGCTTATCTTCGCTACTGGCTTCTTACGTCAATATATGGTCCTGCTAGCTTCTCTAACAGCTTACGGCGCTAGTACTGTCGTCTGTGTGATTATCAGCCTGATGGGGGATGAACACTTCGACTTCGATTTAATTAAGCAGCGCGTGGGCAATTACGATAAAAAGTCGGAAATCCCATCGTCACTTAAATCTTAAATCTTAAATCTTAAATCTTAAATCTTAAATCTTAAATCAAAGTCGCTTTATCCAAGTGCCGATTGGCCAGAAGTATTTGGCTAATCGCTACTTACTTAGCAATATTATAAGGAGATATCATGGACAACGTCTTTATCTACGGCTTATATATCTTAATTTGGCCCGCCATTACTCTTGGCGTACTCGTATTAATTTGCACGGCCACTTATCGTGATGTGAAAAGTGCCAAACGTAACAATAGAGATATAGTTTAGCGCACTATATTTTAAACCATCATCATCAAACACTGGTTTACTAATAGTTTGAAAAAGCCTATTAACAGTATAAACGCTTCTAAATTGGGGCTAAATATAGATAAGATAATAAATAAGCTGTTTTTAATGAAAAAAAGGACTTGTAATTTACTATATTTTTGCTAATATAGGCGACCTTGATTGGCTGGATGGCAGAGTGGTCATGCAGCGGACTGCAACTCCGTTAACGCCGGTTCGATTCCGACTCCAGCCTCCAATTATTTATTAACTTTACGTTAATTTTGGCTTGCATTATTATCACAACCGATTATAATAGCGACCACTTATCTAGTAACTAGATGGTCTATCAGCTAGTTTACATCTTAGATAAAACAAGTTTTGCCCGGGTGGTGAAATTGGTAGACACAAGGGATTTAAAATCCCTCGCTAGCAATAGCGTGCCGGTTCAAGTCCGCTCCGGGTACCATTACATAGTCCTATACTATCTTATAGAACATCCAAAGCCCCTGATATCAGGGGCTTTGCTGTATCTGGCGTTCTATACTGTCCTGTCTTATCTAGCCCAATCCGTGCATCTGATGTACCTTAACCTGTCAGTGCTCATTTGAAATAATGATCATGACAAGCGATATAGATGACGAGCATCTCAAACGCCCTACTCACCTATACCACTATTCTTAAAAAAACCTATCTAGATTACACACTTGGTTTGGCAAGTAGCATTATCAATTTATGCTCTTAACAGCCAAATCAGCTACCTAATAACACATTGCCATAGTCATCACGCAGATCTTTTTTTGACCATTTTCCCAGCGCCATTTAGGACGATATTATCTACAAATATGACTTTATCGGGTATTTGCCAGCTGGCGATTTTACCTTCGTAAAAGCTCAGCACTTGCGACTCATCGATTTCTGAATCTGGTTCTTTCACCACAATCAATACTGGGCGCTCGCTCCATTTTTTTATGCTTTGCAGCAATAGCGGCCGCCATTCTTATCTGCGGATGGGCGACTGCGATGTTTTCAAGCTCTACTGACGATATCCACTCTCCACCAGATTTGATCAAATCTTTTGAGCGATCCCGAATATTCATATAGCCATCGGCATCAATGGTTGCAATATCGCCTGTGTCGAACCAACCATCTTCAGTTATCGCATCAGGATTTTCTGTGTAATAGTCATTGATGATCCAATGACCTTTGATCTGTAAACGACCTTGAGACATACCATCTTCTTCGACTCGCTGTAGCGGTTCATCAGTATCTATGAGACGTAGCTGAACGCCGTAGGGCGGACGACCTTGAGAGTTACGCAACTCATTAATCTCATCTTTACTCAGCGATTTATGCTTGGCTTTTATTTGATTCATCGTTCCAAGTGGCTAGTTTCTGTCATGCCCCAACCATGCACCGCATCGCAGTTAAAGTCTTCTCTAAACGTTTTGATTACCGATGGTGGACATGCCGCCCCTCCGACAATGGTACGCGTCATACTATCAAGCTTGCTACCTCGGGCTTTGGCAGCGGTCAATAGACTTTGCCAAATCGTTGGAACACCCAAAGCAACCGTGACATGACAATCATCAATAAGAGATACCAGACTATCACCATCGAGATTTGGACCAGGAAGTATGAGAGAGCAACCAGTCAAGGCAGCTGCATAAGGCGTGCCCCACGCATTGACATGGAACATCGGTACCACGGGTAACAAAACGTCTTGTGCAGAGAGCGCGGAGACATCAGGCATGCATAACGCCATCGCATGTAGCACAGAAGAGCGATGCGTATATAAAATCCCTTTAGGGTTACCAGTAGTTCCTGATGTGTAGCATAAAGAGCTGGCTGTTGCTTCATCGAATTGAGGCCAGTCAAAGTCAGTAGAATTTTCTGCTAATAGCTCATCAAAGAACAATACATTAGGCAGTTTTTCTACGATACTATCATCTCGATCACTTAGACAAATGAAGTGTTCAACACCTTTGATATGCTCTTTGATTGCCATAATTAACGGTAGGAAAGTAGTATCAAAAACAGTACTCGATCATCAGCGTCATTGATAATGTAGCTAAGCTGCTCAGGGAACAAACGTGGATTGATAGTATGGCAAACCATGCCACTACCTGAAATCGCATACCAAGCTTCTAAATGACGACGATTATTCCAAGCCAAGGTCGCTATGCGTTCTGATGATTGAAGTCCCAGTGTAGCCAACGCATTGGCCAATCGTTTTGAGTTATCTGAGACAGTACGCCAATTGGTATGAGTCATCTGTCCATCGACTTCTTTGGACAAAACCGCCGTATCGCCATGATAACGGGCAGCGTGTTCGATTAGACCACTGATCAGCAATGGCTGATACATCATTTTTCCTAACATAATACATTCCCTGTAGTTATTTGAAAGTCCGCTTATTCTTGCTACTGCATTGCCTGATGCGAAGAATAGGCCTCAACTAAGAATAATCAGAATTATTCTTTAAGACAAGTTAATATTATGTTCTCCATAGGCGACGAAAAACTGTGATTCAACTTCAAAGACTTGATGATTACTCTATATAAATAGTTTTTACTTTCTCATCAAAAGTTTATTGGTATCATTGTTTCTTTAATTAACCATAAAATTTAGACAAAAAAAATCCGACCACCTAAGTGATCGGATTTTTAATGTTTGGTGGAGATGGCGGAAACCAAACCATAGCTATAAGTAACTGATAATAAACATTATTAACAATTTAAAAATAGACGATACCAACCATAATACCAACAATCGTTTTTTTATTTTGCTGTTATTCAATGCCAACCCTATCAACTAAATATTATTTTGTAATTATTTACTGCTTTAACATACTAGGGTGGTGTAATTGTTCAGGGCTTCACAAGCGGTGACCGCTGACATATGCATATTTTCACATAAGCGAAATTAAAAGTTTAGCTCATTGATTTTTTTACATACCACTTTCTGATCTAAGTTTATCTAATTGCTGTTGTACCTGCTTGCACCTATCTAGCCCCATTCTAATAGCTTCGGACAAATCAGCATTAGGCTTTATGGCGTTTGGTACGGTTGCTGTTATACCGCTTTCATCTTGTCTTTGTTGAGCTAGCTTGTTTAATGGCAAGCCTACTTGCGACTCATCATTGATCGTATCATCAGGATAATATGTTACTTCGTTTAAACTGCAAGCAATATGACCATACTCAGTAGTAAACGGGTATGGCTGAACATTGCCATAACCTGACCAATATAAATCATGAACAGTTATAGCATCATCAACATTATCAATCGTATTTTTACTGGGCTGGCAAGCTGTCAGTGATAATAAGATTATAGGGATTAACTTGTTCATCTATTCGTCCACTGGTGTCCATTCAATACACTATACCTTAGCATGACTGACAAACAGTGTGCTTTAACTTTTAACACGGCTTTAACCTACTGCTGATCGCTGTAAGCCCTACTCTTACGATACTTGTCGCGAAAGTCCCTTTAACCTCTTTTTGAAATGGTTTTTATTTTGTGCGTGTGAATGGTGGCGGTGTCCTCTGTCGATACGCTCAACACTCAAAACAATACCCCCCTCGATACCTGTCCGAAAAGTCCCCTTTTTATGGACTCCAAGAACCCCCGTCATTGGTGCTTGCTTCGCGCGTGTGCGTACTGTTCCATAAACTCATTTTTGACCCTGCTTATGATGTCCGTAAATTGTCCCTTTTATGGACTCCGAAAACTAAATAACCCCAAACTTGGGGGCATCTATTCCAGCGTTTAGCGGTGTGTGCTTTGGTTTTCAATGTTAAGTTTTATTAAGTCGGTACTGTCTGCCAATGTTAACAAATGACAACATGCAAATTGGTTTTGAATGTAAGGTTTTGTCAGGTTTTAACGAGTTCGAAAATTATACATATCTCATTGCTACGATGCGTGCCAATACTGATTCAGACATAACAATTCTCATATTGAGATAATATCAGCTCAAAGTTTAGAAAAACTAATGATAAAACCAATATTGTAATGGTTTATTAAGTATCAATACTTCGTATTTTTACATATAGTAGAATCTATATTAATCAACTATAGTGGGATAATTTTATGAAAAAGCTACTAGTAGTACTTTTCACAGTAACATTCGCTTCAGCTGCTTTCGCTCATGGTGGTGGAACTGATGCATCAGGTTGCCACAATGACACCAAACGAGGTACTTATCACTGTCATTAAGTAAGAAGTTTAATTTAGTATTTTTGAGTCGCAAAGGTCTTTTAAGAACCTTGCGACTTTTCTATATTTTTATAATGTAAGAAAATTAGGGAAACCTTAGTTTTTTTACATTATAAAAAAAGGCTTGGCAGTAATCGCCTAACGTGTCTAAGACTGTTTTTAGCAAGTGATAGTCTCAAAACTGATTTTATCTATAATCCGCTATTGATTATATTAAATTATTTGTCAGCTATATTTCTTTTTTATTAGGGAGAATAAACTTTGAAAAAAAATACTTTTAACGATTGGCTTATCAGTTGTTTCTATTTTTGCACAAGCTGAAGATGATATTTGTGAAACTGTTTCAGAAAGTGCAGGTTTTATAATGGCTGCAAGACAAAATGGTATGGCTGCATCGACTTTAATAAATGCAGCAGAAAAGGCATTCGGAGATGAAGATGCCCTCGCAATTGAATTAATTAGCTTAGCTTCAATGAGCCTCGTTACAGTAGTGAAGACGATAAGCAACAAGCGGTAGAAGAGTTTACTTCAATGAATTACCTAGCATGCTATAAAGAACTTAATTCAATGAATTAAACTGACTTCGATATCTTTAGTACTTCCTATTTGAGCTGCTCACGTTAGCATGGAGTACTTAATACAGGTTAGTCATTAACCTGATCTCACGATAAACATTTATAAACATCAGGCACAAAAAAAGGCAAACGATAAACGCCCACCTTAGATTATTTTTGTCTGCATCTGCTTTTTTGCTTGGGACACTTGGGACAACGGGACAGCGCCCGTACTTACTGGCTTTCAGCTGTCCCAGCCCTTTTTTAGCCTTTGGGACACTTGGGACAGATTAACAAATTGAGCTATTTTGTCCCAGCTGTCCCAGTGGTGTTTTAATACTTGGGACAGGTTCTAGCCCTTGTGGTGTATAGGTTGTCCCAGTTGTCCCAGTTGTCCCAGTGCTTTTTTTAGTTTCACAACTTAATATCTCACTTTTGACCGCATAAACACGCTGGCGGTTCTTTTTGAATGGTAAAGGCACTTTGCAAGTCTTACGGTCATTCTCAGTCACATTCAACAATCCAGCTTCATCTAACACTTGTAAGACTTTGCTTTTGTTAAATGGTGAACAGACTTCATCAAAGGTACTGGTAGAGAAATAGTATTCCCCTGTGTCGTAATTGTGATAGCCAGCGCGGTTGGTTATCTTGGGTTCAAAGTCTTGGTATGTGTGAATGTGGCAAGGCTGAAAACGACTTGATCCGTGCTGTTCAATAAACGCTTTGATATGATCTATAATTTGGCGCTGCTCATGCTCACCATCACGCCCATAGTTATCAAGCCAATTATCTAAGCATGTCATGACGGCTGTCGTTGCTTGTCCTGCTTGCCACCCCGTTATACCTGCCTGTGTTGCTATCTCACCAGCTGCGCTCACGATAGCGAACCGTTTAGCCACTCTATGCGCTTGTGCTGTCAGGTCGCTGTACTGGTTCATAAAGTCACTGACAAGCTGCCCAGCGTTGGCGGTGGTCGCTGCCTTATCACTGGTGATATGTTCTAGCCATGCTATGCCAGCTGATCCATAGTAAGCGTGTGACAGCTCTTTGATCCTATCGGCTTGTGCTTCGCTTGTTTTTGCCAGTACCAAACTATCAAAGGTCTTTAACCCTTTGCCAGCATCAGCATCAATATGCGCGACTCGAACCTCAATACCTGCATTCGTTTTCTGTCCTGCTTGCGCCATGAAATTTTGTAGCGACTCCTCACCATTAGACAAAAAGATAATGCGCCATGTTTTGGCTATGCGATTGTGTCCAGTGGTGGTACTACGTCCTTTACCTTGACCATTAGCCAGCATGTAAACGGTCTTACCTACTATTTTGGGATCACATTCGCTGATCTCATCAAGTGGTAAAAACTGTCGTTGTGCTCGCTTGCTGTGCTCTCTAGTGCGTTATCAGTGCTGCGCCATGTCTTAACATACTTGTTAGGGTTGCCCCATACACTAGCAGCCAATTTAAGCGATAATGACTTGCCCATGCTTGATGATCCTAAGAGATGAAAACCGCCCCCGTCATACTCTAATAACTCCAGTAATTGACCTGCAAACGCGCAAGCAATAGAGAAAACAAAACGGCTTTGCTCTGCTAGTGGTTTGCATAAGTTATCGCGCCACTGGGCTAGCTCTCCCTGCTGGGTTAAGGTGCTGTTAATGCTATTTGCAGACTGATAGACAATAAGCTGTTTACCATCGCTGCCTATGGCCCTGTCAGGTAATATATATTGCTTATCGTGCCAGCCTAACTTATCCACGCATAACGCCCGTTTGTGAATAGGGTAGTTTTGAATGTAGGTGTCTAAGTAGCTGCGCTGTTTGGGGTTGGTGGTAATGTTCAAGCCTTGACTGGCAAGCTCACGGCGGTATTCCCTTGCATCACCTTGCAGTAGTGATAACGGTATTGACCATGTATGCAATACGCTGTCATCATCGCGCCACTGCAGTAACCGTCCCCATGTACGCTGCTTGTGTCCCTTGTTTTGGCGATAACCTCTATCGGTGAACAAACAAACGCCTTAAACTTGAACGTAATGTTTGCTGGGTCATCATCGTTATACTTCACGAAAAACAGTCCATCGTGGTAAAGCTCAAAACGCCCATCACTGTAGATCATCGGTTCATTCAGCTGGGGATCATCGCGCCATTCAGGATAATAGGCAGTATCTTGTAAGTTGATTAGCTGGGTGTCACTGTCTGCCAGTATCGCTTCGTAGCTGTCATTTTGTAGCATAGTGACGATATGAGCCACAGTAACCAATGCTTGCGCTCTCACACCTGCCAATAGGTTTATCAAGCCCTTGTCATCAAGTGTCATAGGTACAATTACTTGTGATCCACTGCTCCAGTGCTGCACCATCTTTTTAAGGCACTGCTTGGTTTTGTGAGGGCTAACAATGATTGTTTTATCGCTGCCCATCAGGTAGCTGTAAACATCAATACCGCTATCAAGGTCATTAAACGCTATCATTTCATTGGCTTTGTTTGGCTCACCAATGACAATAGCGCCATAACCTGTAGGATCAATGACAATGGGCTTTGATTTGCTGTTTGGTGTGTAGAATACCGCGCCTACTGTATCGCCTTGTTTGTCGGTCAATGCTAAGCCTATGGTGTTGGCTGTTGGTTCAGTTTTGCCAATTTGTTCACCATAATATATAGTGGTGTCACCTGTAACGAATAGCAGCCGTTCAGGTTCTAGCATGTCATTGAGTTTGATTAAAAACGGATTGTTTGCCAGCTGTTCCTCTGTAGGTGGCTTGCAATCCTGTAAGAGAGTATGAGCGCCCATGTTGTCCGCATGGGCTTTTTTTATTGTCTATCGTTTGTGGTGTGGTGGTCATCTGTTCCCCCTTGCATGTGACTGTTTAGGCTGGCGCATGGCTATGTACTTCTTGTAGTAGCTTTTGCGCTTGGCGTGCTTACGGCTTTGTTTTGGAGGGTAGTTTTCACTGGCTGCCTCCAACAAAGCGTAACGAGTCATTGCTAGGGTTTTCTTGATTGAACCTAACTGGCTTTGTAGCAGTTCGTGCCATGTTTCAGTAGTGTCATGCGTTAAACGTGCCATTGATATAGCAACATCAGGTTTTATTTTCTCATAGTGAATAAGGGCTAATAGCTTGCCAATGTCACTTATAACAACGGCTGCGCTTTCAAGGTCACAAGCAATATCTGATAACTCATGCGACGACATGATGATAACTTCGTTGTCGTTCGGTTCGGTTATGTCTATTACTGTGCGCTGGCTTGATTGGCTGCCATTGTATAGCGTGGCTATCGCTTGGCGGTTTGCTGGCGTGTCGTGGAATAGTGACGGCTGATAATCGCCTGTCTGTTTGTCACAAGCTGGGACAAAATAGCCTTGCTTGTCATAGTACAAGTGGCTGTCATCGTGAGTAAATGCCAATAGTTTGCGCTTGCCGTATGGGTCATTGTGAAGTACAAACGGGTTAAGGCTCAATGACGGGCACAGAACGCTATCACCTGCCTTGAATGTGGCTGGTGTGCTGTTAGTAGTGGTTTGGGTGTTTGAGGTCGTACGGATTGAATTAGGCATGATAATGCCCTCCTTGCGTCGTTTTTTGAGTATGTGCCACGCTATACGGTAAAAGTATAGGGTGACGGGTCTTACTCTCGGTCACGCAAGCAACCGCCCTGCATATTCGCCCAAAGGCTATTTTATTTTGCAGCGTCAACCCGTCATAGTCGGTTAGCAAGTGATTTGCTATAGATATGATGGTTTGCCCCCTTGATGCGCTTAAATGCGCTCTTAGGGCGGTGTCTGTCTGTTTGGTTGAGGATTGAGAGTCCATACCAATGACAGGCACAAAAAAAGCCAAAGGTTTACGGATTGGCTGTCCGCTTGCGTGTTTTTTTGAGAGGTCTATATAGTAACCGCTGCTATCATTGGTTGCAATCGGTTTTGGTTGTACTGGTTGGCACGCGATTAGTGAGAGTAGCAAGCCAATACCTGCCACCCATGCCATAAAGATGACAAAGCTAAGTAGTAAGCCACGCTTATGTGGCTGGCTGTCGCTGTGCTGCCCGTGATGCGCTTTTAGATTGGTTTTGTCATCATTACTCATCTTGCATGTCCTCCACGTCTAAAAGGCTGGGTTGCATCTGTTTTAGGGTACTATCAATATCGTGCTGGATTTGCGGCTTGATCTGCTTACCAACCTTGCAAAGGAAACGACCTGCGCTAGTGAGTCCAGCATCAACAATATTAAGATCATGGCATAGCTCATTGAGTCGCTGGCTAAGCTGATTTTGCTGATTAGCTATTGAGTCAAAGGCACGTATAACCAGTAGTTGAAAGCGTGGGCTGATCCACATTGCATAACTATAGACAAGCTCACGGCATACAAATGTGCCTTGCTGCTCTGAGTCACCACCTTGAATAATCTTGTAAGCTGTTGAATTTGTTCCGTTACTCATATCTGAGGAACGGTCTATTTCAGCAATTAAGCCCTTTGTGGCTTCTAATCGCATGAAGTTACTGGCTTGGTGCTTCTTTTTACTGCCACTAGCTTTATGTAGGTCATTGAGTGAGTAAAGCCCGTCTTTCATACCTATGTTACTGTTTGAGATAGTAAGCATGATTACACCTCCTCTATAGTTTGCGGTGTCGGCTGATCTATCCAGTACCGCTTAAAGCGTTTGCCGTTCTGCTTAATCATTTCATCTTGAATAATCACGCCATCGGCTCGTATCTCACTAATGCGCTGAGCCAAACAAGTGATGGCGTATTCGTCATAGGCTTGCATATTGGTTATAGTCTTACCTGCCATTAGGTGCGCCATAATGATTTGGCTATAGGTCTGCTTTGGTTGCCGTGTATTCATGGCTTACACCTCGCTAGTGGTTGAGGTGTGAGAATTAAGCCATTCGTGAACGTCTGCATAGCTCCATGCGGTCATCGTTGGTGATAACTTTCTGCCAGCTGGAAAACGCCCATCTTTTGACCATTCAAACAAGGTGGTTTTGCTAAAAGGTAGGAACGGCAAAATGTCCTTTGCTCTACCCATACCTGTAGTAGGCAGTTGAATAACTGGACTGTTTGCAGTGGTTAGTTCGGTATCGTGAGAAGTGTTACCAGTCAAAGGGATAACTGAGGTGTTTTGGGTTGGGTATGTCATTCTAACTACTCCATATCGTGTAAGTGGCATCGCAGCGGTGTTCTGCGATATGGATAGCTTAGATAACAAAAAACCCTCTAAATAGAGGGCTTACGGGCTGTGAAAGGTATTTAACGGGGTATTTATTCCGTGACGGGTAATTGTTTTTTGAATAAAAGTTCAATATTTACTCGTTCTCTTTCTTTTTTAGTCTGTGTCCCCTGCTTAAACTTTAATCCTTGTAAGTGAGTATCATAAATTGTCTTACTTTTTACCGTCAAAACTTTAGCTTTATCTGCCTGCTCATCAGCAAGTACATATGCCAACTCTTTCATATAAGGTATTATGAAATTGACTATGTCACCCTTTCTTAGGTTACTTTGGTAATCTAGGTCAATCAAAGCCATCGCTAGGCTTCTATTGAACTGCTTGATAGCTGCTTTCTTTATGTTTTGAATATCAGTGTTTGAAAGTGTAGCGCTATCAGTCTGTTTGTCTGCCAACTTTGCTTGGACGCTATTCAGCTGCTCGATAAGTTCCGCTTTTTCACTGTCCGCTTTTTCGTTCTTTTCTGTGAGTGCTTTTATCTCATTTCGGTGTTGCTTGTAAGTGTTTCTAGCAGTGCTCAGCCTAGCATTAAGGTCGTCATTTTCAGATTGTAACTTTTTCAGCTTTGCGAGTAATTTACTATCATTCTGTGCTGGTGTGTCGTCTCGGCTCATACTGTTATTCGCGAGCGATGCTATGTAGCTATCTACTTCTCGTTTTACAAACCTAATTTCGTCCGCTTCAACATGCGTTTGCCTATCTGCTTCAGCATTGGTCAGTCCATTAGGGTTTTATAGAATAAAAATAATCCATCATCATAATCTGCAAACCTTGCGGACTTCCTTTCGATAATTCTGTAAATCTTCACTCCATCACTGGGTAGTTCCATGTAATTATCGAAACCACAAATTTCCTCAGTTAATAACCTATAAGTGAAGTAACCAGCGATAATTTCTGTGTGCAAAATGCCTTGATAATCTATTTCACCAACATAGCCATGATAATAAAAACAAGGTGTAAAATTCTTTTTCCTAGCTAGGTCTCTTAATTTAGTGTTATCAACAGATAGTCCATACTGGTTGCTAGGGTTGATATTGGTATTAATTAAATCAATTGTTTCACTTAGTGTTAAGTAGGTTTCCTCGCGATTTTTCTTATATTGATTAACATCATGAGTTCGCCCGTAAACATCAGCGACTATATTATTCGTGTATAGACTTTCTTTAAAAACATTATGCTTTGTGATTGGTTCAAACGCCATCACATCAGACTTGTGGAAATAAGTACGGTTTGCATCATTTCCTAGACCTATTAAGTGACCATTATAAGGCTCAAAATTATAGCTCTCGTCCATATAGAATATAGATATCTGCTCATCGATATTATGTGCGTCAAGGTATTTTACTACCTCATGAGGTGTGCTATTGGTCGCATTTTCCATCAAAGTTATGACATCTGCTACTAAAACATAGTCATTTTTACGCGCTTCTAGTTCATCAATTAAAGTACTCACAATACACACCCCTACACCCTTTTATCAAAATAGGCGCAAGGCAGTGACAGCATAAGGGTGTGTAAATAGCTGTCGTTCGGGTAATTAGTCCTAGCCTTGCATAGTTGGTGCTAAGTGTTAGCCTAGCTTTTGTTTTTGTCCTTTAAAGTCTGCACGGATCACGTTATCCAGTTTGCCAGCGTAAGCATCGTCAATGAATTTTGCCCACTGGTGCATCATATCTATTCTGTATGGTAGGTGCTGCGCTCCGTTGTATGCTGCGCTGATCTTGTTTTCTCTGTCATGTGCCAGCTGTAGCTCTATCGCTTCGTGCATAAACTCTTTTTCATGCAGTGTGGTACTGGCAAGCCCACGGAAACCGTGCCCCGTCATTTTGCCTTTATAACCCATATTCCATAGGGCATTGATAAATGCGCTTTGACTGTATGGCTTACGAGTTGAGGTATTAAAGAAAACGTACTGATCCGAAAAACCTAGCTCTTTGATCTGCTCCAGTATCGCCATTGCTTGTGGTGCTAGTGGCACAATGTGCAAACGCTTGGCTTTCATCTTATCGGCTGGTATTCGCCATAAACCGTGTTTGTAGTCAATCTCTGACCATTCCATGAAGCGTAATTCATTGGTACGCACAAACGTATAGCATAAAAACCATAAGCCTAGCTTCACCAGTACATCACCTTGATAAGCATTGATGTCTGTTAGTAGCTTTGGCAGTTGCTGGCTAGTAATGCGGTGATGGTTGGTTGTTTTGTGTGGTTTGATTGCTTCGGCTAGGTCAGTGGCTGGGTTATGTGTAGCTAGTCCATTGCGTATGGCGTGTTTAAATATCTGCCCTACTTCTCTAATGGTACGCCTTGCCATTTCATTAGCTCCGCGGCTTTCTACTGCTTTGCCAATGGCTAATATATCAGGCGCGGTTATATCGTTGATGTTCTTTTGACCGATGGAGGGCTTAACATCGCGCATGTAGGCGGAATAGTTACGGGTAAAGGTGCTTTCTGCTAGGTAGGTTTTACGTTCTGCATACCATGACTGGGCTATATTATCGAAAATATTTAAACCGTCTTGGCTGGCTTGCTGCTCTTTTTTATGATCTTTAGGGTTCACACCATCAGCTATTAAGCGTTTGATCTCAATATTGCGCTGTCTTGCGTTCTGCAAGCTCATAACTGGATAAGTGCCAATAGTGAGGGTTTGCTGTTTACCTTGCCAACGGTATGCGCTGATCCATGACTTGACGCCCGTATAACGCACCCATAATTGCAGCCCGTTACCGTCACTATGCTTGTCAGGTCGCTTTGTATCAATCGAGGTGCTACTAGGCTGTAGCTTATTGATGACGGTATGAGTTAAGGGCATTGGGCTATCCTTTGTTGTATTGAGAGTGTGTATAAACTCTAATACCAACAATAATACCAACATTCTATATGGTTCGCCATACCCCTACGAGGTAGTGAAAACCCAAAAAACGCCCAAAATAAAGGGCTGACAGTCTATGACGGTCAGCCCTTTATCAGTGTTTGGTGGAGATGGCGGGAGTTGAACCGCGTCCGCCAGCATTACGCTCATGAATCTACATGTTTAGTTTCTGTCTTTAAATTTAATCCGCACCGATCCGACAGTCAGGATGGATTGGACGATTCTCTACTTTTGAACCCAAGCGATTGAGACAATCCCTTGTGGCGAGCCTACATGCGGACGCTTCAACTTAGTTAACCAACTGTAGGTGATCAGCAACTAAGTAAGCAGGGTTTAAGCTGCTAGAGCGTAAGTTTCGTCGTTTGCGACTATAACAATATATGTTTGATTAACGAGAGGACATACACTCTCGACATGCATCATTGAGTTTCATCACCAGCGTCGAAGCCAGAACATCCCCAATAAGACTGGCTATTATATAGGAGATATCGGTTAGGTTTCAACCTATAAGTAGCCTGCATTACATTACGTTACAGCTTAATAATTTACGCCAAAACAATGTTTAACCATTTGCCGATATTTTGAATCTGCGGCATACAGACTTGATGTGCCATCGGATACGTATTATAAGACACATTATAGTCCTTTGCCGACAATAACTGCTGGGCTTGCTCACCTAGGATAACAGGCACGACTGGTCATGAGAACCATGTTCAATCAAAATCGGCATGTCTTTATTGGCAGCACTATACTCAATATTGTCATTGGTTGCTAAGTACGTAGAGAGCGTCATCAAGCCAGCCAAACGTTTTGGATAGCCAAGTGCACATGATACGCAACTGCCCCGCCCTGTGAAAACCCTGCGATAACGATATGCTCTGGTAACACGCCGCGCTCTATCTCACGACTGATCAAATCTTGTATCTGCTGAGCAGACTCTTCAATCTGAGCCACATCTACTTTACGCTCCAGACTCATCTCTATGATGTCGTACCATGCTGGCATCACCATGCCGCCATTTACCGTGACTGGGCGTTTAGGTGCATGGGGGAAGATAAAACGTACTGCCATATCATTAGCCAAGCCAAGCTGCGGTACCACTGGCTCAAAATCATGACCGCTAGCACCTAAACCGTGCAGCCAAATCACCGCGCGATCTATCTTTTTTTGAGAGGGATTGTGCTCAACGACGACGGCGTCTAAATAGTTATTCATAGTTATCCTTAATAATGTAGTGAGAGATGCCTTAAGCATTTCTATATTTTTTGCCGAAATAATGTGTGTGTCATTATATGGTCAATATCATCTGTTAGTTTGAGAGTATGGTCAATAGTGAGGTACTAAACGAACAATAGCAAAAATGAGAACAGTATAAGAAGACACGTATGATTTTACGACCGATAAGCTCAATACTATCAAGTGTAAATACTGTCAGCTGTCTATTCTTTAGTACATGTGCCTACAATTGTATCCGCATTAATGCTAAGTTCTTACAAGACCAAGTTCTTACAAGGCTAAGCTTTTATAAGAATGCACGACCCTTAGCTTCTTTTGGCAAGTAGCAACCAATAGTCAAACGTTAATTTTTCAATTCCTATCCATACGTCCGATGGGATTTTTTTATAATTTTGCAGGAACATTTTACATGACAATTTCTAATAAATCAGCGCTTGAGCTGAGTAAGCAGACGCCGGCTAAGGTTAATAAGATGAATCTCGCCTTACCTTTAACGCTGATCAGCTCATTATTGATAGTAGGCTGCACTACTGACAGCCGCTCAATGCTCACATCAAAAGCCTCTTTATCGACAGCGCAACCGCAATCACAATCGTCTTCACCTGTCGCATATACCTATGGAGTGCGTCCGTTTTATTTGATAAATGATATGGATGAGGGACCACTAAAAGAAGAGCTACAGGCATGCAGAGGCAACTGCCAAGTAAGACAGACTTCTCTATTGCACATCGAGGTGCGCCATTACAGCTGCCTGAACATACTTATGATAGCTACGTGGCGTCAGCACAAATGGGTGCTGGCATCTTGGAATGTGATGTCGCTTTTACCAATGACGGTGAGCTTGTCTGTCGTCATGCCCAAAATGATTTGCACACCACTACTAATATATTAGCCACGCCGCTCGCCAACCAATGCACTGTACCGCCAATAGTAGATGCTAAAGGCAAACTTACCAATGCCGATAGTATCGAATGTCGCACCTCAGATATCAGTGCGGCCCAGTTTAAAGCCTTGACGGGTAAGATGGATGCTGCCAATAAAAAAAGCAACCAGTATTAGCGAGTATATGAATGCGACTGCACCTTGGCGAACGGACTTATACTCACAAAACGGCAAAGTGTTAACTTTAACGGAGCATATCGCGTTGGCACGTCAGCTAGGTATGAAGCACACGCCTGAGCTAAAAGCGCCTGCAGTGACCATGCCGTTTAACGGCTATCGTTTGAACGATTATCGCCAACAGCTGATAGATACTTATAAGGCAGCAAATGTACCTGCAAGCGATGTATTTGCCCAGTCATTCAATATAGAAGATCTTGATTACTGGATCAAAAACGAGCCAGCTTATGGGGCTAATGCCGTTTATCTGATTGATGACAGCAATGAGACCGCTAAGAGTAAAACATTTGATAAAAATGACGCAAGCACATGGAAGCATTCATTGGCTGATATCAAAGCACGTGGCATCAACACCATTGCTCCAGCCCTTTGGTTATTAGTCACTACTGATGGTAAGGGAAATATGCAACCATCAGAATACGCAAAACAAGCCAAAGCCAATGGTCTAAAAATAATTACCTGGTCGATAGAGCGTTCAGGACCATTAATCGATGGTGGCGATTGGTACTATAGCGGTCTTAGCGATGCTATCAACAATGACGGTGATATGATGAATTATATTGACGTACTAGCGCAGGACGTCGGTGTCCAAGGCATTTTTTTTCAGATTGGCCCGCTACGGTGAGCTACTATGCCAACTGCAAAGGTCTTAAATAGGTTTTCGCTTAGTCTATTAATAGATAATCACGCTTAGTTTTTATTACCAAGGCCAGCTTACCCATTGAGCTGGCCTTTTTTTTAAATGCATCAAAATGATCACATCGCAAACTGTCCACTTAATACCTTATTTTTCCATTAACTTTTCACACCATTTAACTCGTAGCAGCAAGAGCAGTCTGCTGTTTTGTGCTACGATAATTTACTGAGCCTATAAGACGATGTAGAGACTATGACCCATATTTTACTGGTAGAAGATGATCCTGCGATCGCGATGTCGCTTAAGGTTACCTGCAAGCGCGAAGGCTGGCAGATAACTTGGCTAGATAATGCCAGTAGCGTGTTACCCATGCTGCATAGTCATGAAGCACAAGATCTATCGGCGATCATTATGGATGTCGGTCTGCCAGATGGTGACGGCTTGAGCCTATGTCAACAAATACGTCATACACCTGATATCGACGCCTTAAAAGATTTGCCTATCGTGTTTTTGACCGCGCGTAGCGATGAGGTCGATCGGATTTTGGGGTTGGAGATGGGCGGTGACGACTATTGCGCCAAACCCTTTAGTCCACGTGAGTTGGTCGCGCGTTTAAAAGCCATTTGGCGACGTGAACAGCTGATTCAGCAGTCAGGCTCTCATACCATAAACTCAGATGAAAGTACTGATACTACTTCCTCGAATAATCTTTCAGGACAAGCGTTAACGTTTGAGAACCAATCTGGCGTTTGGCATTATCAACCGCTGAACTATTCATTAACGTGGCAAGAGCAAAAGCTTGAGCTTAGCAATACAGAACGCAAAATTTTGCTGACGTTATTACAAGCACCGCAGCAAGTTTTTAGCCGTGAGCAGTTGCTTAGCGCAGTAAGCGACTATCCTGATCACCGTTTGGCACGCACTATAGACAGTCATATCAAATCAATTCGTAAACAGCTTGCTATGGTAGATGCTAATGTCGATGTCATCCATACGCATCGCGGACTGGGTTACGCATTATGTCCCGCTTAACAGTGGCTGCTAGTTTATGAATAATAAAACCAATCCTGCTGAGAATGATATTCATAATGACCAAAGCAATTGGTATGCCAAACTGCATCCTATTGGTACTGCTCAGCAAACCCCTAAACGCAAACGACTGCTCAATTTAAGTATATTTTTTAGGATTTGGCTAGCCGTTGCGTTGGTGCTCGTCATATGCGGCGTGGTGGTGTTTACTCAGTTGTTTGGCTACGTCAAGCCAACCGCGCAGCAAGTCATCGAAGACACGCTACTAGACACCAGTAAATTACTCGCGGCCAGTCTACAGGTGCCGTTATCTACAGGGCAGCTCTATGATGAAGAGTATCAAGCGCAACTTGATGCTGCATTTGTCGGCATGCCAGCGATGGACGAAACACTCAGTCCTGTCGATCGAACCAAAAGCTACAGTAGCTTTCGCGTATATGTGACAGATAGTAGCGGCATCGTCATTTATGACTCCCTGCCCAAACCTGATAATAATGAAGGGCAGAACTATGGACGCTGGAACGATGTTTATCTCACCTTAAAAGGACAATACGGTGCAAGAAGCACGCTGCGAGACTATCAGCGGCGCGATGGTTCGGTCATGTATGTGGCTCAGCCCATCAAAAATTCGTCTGGAGATATCATCGGTGTGGTCAGTGTCGGTAAGCCTGTCGCTAGCGTATTGCCTTATTTAGATGACACACGTAACCGCATGCTTATCACCGCACTACTTATCAGCATCGCTGCCCTTATACTGGCAGGTCTAGTAGCATGGTGGCTCAAGCAGAGCATTACCTTGGTGACTCAATATACTAGCGCGCTGGCAGAAGACACTAAAAAGCCCTATTTCTATCTGGGTCATGAATTAAACAGCCTGACAGATACTATCGAGACCATGAAGCATCGACTCGAAAATCGTGCTTATGTCACTGATTATGTCCATACTTTGACCCACGAGCTAAAAAGCCCTTTGACCGCCATACGTGCCAGTAGCGAGCTATTAGAGGACGATGGACTAGATGGCAATAAACTGGATAATGAAGATCGGCAGATGCTCATTGAGACGGTTGGTGAGCAAAGCGTAAAATTGCAACAGCTTATCGACCGACTTCTGTTGCTGGCTAAAATAGAACAGCCTACCTTTAAGCTCAACCGACAACTGACTCCCCTATTACCGCTTTTGCAAAGTTTGATCAGAGATAATACGGCCAAGCAGCAACAGCAGAATCTATACCCTATTGATATATATATTGATAATAAGAATGTGACCAATACTGCAAACTTGCCAGTAGAAGTACTGGCATCGACTAGTGTGTATGCTGACCAATTTTGGTTAATACAGGTACTGCAAAATGTGCTTGATAATGCAATACACTTTGCAAGTCGTATCGTTGAGATTTCATTGCATAGCACTGCTCGAACCATCACTATCGATATATTCAATGATGGTAAGCTGCTACCCGAATATGCTGTCGCAAAAGCATTTGAGCGTTACTTTAGCTTGTCTCATCAAAGCCAACCATCAGCTCAAGCAACGGAACAAACAACGAATCACACAGATAGTAATGATCTAAATACAGAGTCGGCAGATCCAACGACTGAGCTGAGGCAAACTGACCATAATAGTAATACGCTTAAAAAAGGTACTGGTCTTGGACTCACTTTAGTAAAGCAAGTCATTGAGCACCATGGCGGTCAGGTAGCCATCAATAATGTCCATGCCAACGATGATAAAGCCGCTGATACTGGTAAAAACCAGCGTTCTGGTGTGATGGTTAGTATTACCTTGCCCTTAGCTTGAAAATAAACACTTATAGCAGTTCATCAACTTTCCATCATGACTACACAGGATTTCTACTTCATTGTTTTACGATAGCACTAGGATCTATTGAACCGTCAAATTCGTAAAGTAAATTAGGAGTAGAAAATCTATGTCACATCAATTAACGGATAACCCTATCGTCAAGAGCCTAATCGGCCTTAGCCGTCATCACTGTACACAGACATTAACGAGCCAAGGCGTCGATAGTATTGAGTTTGGACATTGGCTAGCGATTCCTAGTCACCGGTTGTTATTGGTATTTCGACATCAGCAGTGTGTGGCTATTGATGAGTATCAACTGGCAGCCTGATATCTTGTTCGCTCAACGCGTTAATTATATTTAAGTAACACCTGTATTTTATTTGGACATAAAAAAGCCCTTTGTTGTATAGTATTAAACTACTAGAAACAACAAAGGGCTGATTACTCTACGACAAAAATACTAAGTAATCGATTGTACTGGCGGCTTCACGTCGGCGTTTTGACCACGGTGACGCAGATAGTGATCAAGCACTACAATCGCTAGCATCGCTTCGGCAATAGGCGTAGCACGCACACCAACGCAAGGATCATGACGACCCTTAGTCAGCATATCAACTGCTTCACCTTGAGTGTTAATGCTCTTGCCAGCAGTAGTAATGCTAGACGTTGGTTTTAAAGCAATACTCACACGGATATCTTGACCTGATGAGATACCGCCCAAGACACCGCCAGCATGGTTGGCTGCAAACCCATCTGGCGTCAGCTCATCACGAGCGCTATGTCCAAATTGACCTGCCACCGCCATCCCATCGCCAATCTCGACGCCTTTGACCGCATTGATACTCATCATCGCATGAGCAATATCTGCATCTAAACGATCAAATACTGGCTCACCTAAGCTACTGGTACACCGCTCGCAATGATATCAAGGCGCGCGCCACAGCTAGTGCCTTCACGGCGCAAGTTATCAATCAAGGTTTCAAAACGGCCAATCGCTTCTTTGTCTGCACAAAAGAACGGATTGCTATTTACGAATTCCCAGTCAATTTGGCTTGGGTCTAAGACATTACTATGCTCATTGCCAATCTGAGTCACGTGACCACGAATTTGCACGCCCAGACGTTCTTGCAAGTATTTCTTGGCGATAGCACCAGCCGCTACACGCATGGCCGTCTCACGCGCTGACGAACGACCGCCACCACGATAGTCACGGAAGCCATATTTCATACTATAAGTATAGTCAGCGTGTCCAGGACGGAAAGTATCTTTGATATCGCTATAGTCTTTAGATTTTTGA
The DNA here is from genome assembly GCF_000586435.1 of Psychrobacter sp. JCM 18901. Lineage (GTDB taxonomy): Bacteria > Pseudomonadota > Gammaproteobacteria > Pseudomonadales > Moraxellaceae > Psychrobacter. The sequence continues at coordinate 181,147 of NZ_BAWH01000001.1, read as the reverse complement.
TTGGTATTGCGAATCAATAAACCGATAGACGTACCTGTGGTTTTGCCTTCAAATACGCCAGAGATAATCTCAACTTCATCAGATTCACGGCGCTGGGTTGAATACTTAGACGTACCCGGTTTGCGACGATCCAAATCTACTTGTAGGTCTTCTGCAGATAATGCTAAACCTGGTGGTACGCCATCAACGATGGCCATAAGGCCTGCCCCATGCGACTCACCGCAAGTGGTAACCGTAAAAACCTGCCCAATACTATTGCCTGCCATAACTGTCCTTAAACAAGTAAACGCTACTGATGACTATTTGACCAATCACTCATGGTTATTAATTATACTGCTTGTAATGAGTGATTGTAGTTGTTGCTTATAGTTTCGGCTCATGAAGCCGACGTCTATTTAACCTAATATCTGTCTATTGAAGGCTATCTAATAGCTGAACATAAGAGGCAAACAATTGACGGTTTGAGACTAACTCATCATAGGTAATCGCAAAGACACCATGACCGCCATGTGCAAACTTCAACCAATCAAATTGGATTTCAGGATAGGCTTGTTTTAGCGCCCATTCGCTGTCACCTACTTCACAGATCAACAACCCATCTGGGCTAAGGTAATCTGGTGCTTCAAATAAGATACGATGTACCAAATCTAAGCCATCTTGGCCAGCTGCTAGTGCATGCTCAGGTTCGTATAAAAACTCAGGCGGCAAATCTGCCATGATAGCAGCGTCTACATACGGCGGATTGGTGACGATAAGCTCATACTGGTTCTCAGCAGGTATCTTGGCAAACAAATCAGACTCGATTACGTTTACTTGATGACCAAGGTCATGATGATCGACATTGACCATTGCTACTTCTAATGCGCCTTTATCGATATCAACGGCATCGACCAACGCATCAACGAAACGAGTAGCAAGCGCGATAGCGATACAGCCAGAGCCAGTACACAAGTCCAAGATACGCTCAGGCTGCGACAACTGCTTCACATCTAGGCCATGGTCATAAAATACCGCTGACTTTTCGTTCGGACTGACACCCAGTGGTTTGGCCAACTCGGTAACTTCAAAGTACGGATGGAACTGCTGACGAATCAACTCTGCAATCGGTGAACGAGGGATAAGAACACGCTCATCAACATAAAAAGGCAAATCGCAGAAGTACGACAAGTTAATCAAATAACTTAACGGCTTACGTTCAGCGATACGCTCTTCTAACAGCCCTAGTACCAACTGCTTTTCAGACGTGGTCAAACGACAGTCTAAAATCTGCTCATTGGCAGACCAATCGAGAGACAAAGAATGCAAGACAATGGCTGACGCTTCTGCAAACTCATCGGTCGTGCCTTGTGCAACAACAACGTCATAGTTACGCAGCTGCGTGACTGAAAAACGAATAAAGTCGCGAATACTGACGAGCTGCTCACGTGCTTCGTTTAGCTCTAAATGTAAGTTAGCAAATTCATCGTGCTCACCAAGAAGTCCAGTCTCTAAATCATACTCCATCTCACCGTCTAAGCCTTCAGACTCATCGTTGAAGTATTGGCTTTGAAACTCTTCTGCACTCATTGTTTGGTCTTCTGACATATCGCACCTTGTGGATTAACTGCTAGCGGGTTAAATTGCTTTTTGCTAAAAATCGTTATATTAAATAAAATTCAGTCATACATTATAGACGTAAACCTCTAGTAGCGCCAATAACTGTCATTTTTACTTGCACAAAAAAATAGTGCGAATAATGGACAGTTTGCGTAAGAATCGAGCACGACGCCATACACACCTTGGTTAAATTATTACCCAACTGTAGCGAATACGTCAGCAGTTGACGTTTGGCAAGTCTTAAATGCAAAAAGATGTGTCAAAAGTTTGCGATGCAATCAAATTATGCGCATAATAGCCGCATTAGTAGCAACCACAAGTGACTCAATATGATGAAAATAAAGCCAATTATTACTGCCATATCTATCGCAGCTGTAAGTGCTAGTGTAGCCGCACTTGCTGCACCTGCCGATAGTACTCGCACATTGCCAGTACGCACGGCTGACGCTATGCCAGGTCTTGCCAAAAAGGTTAGCCTTAATGTGCAAGAAAACCGTAGTCGCTCAGATGGCGCTGCTACTGTACAGTTAAATACAGAGAAAGCGAAACCAGTCGACAGCATGAACCAGCTTATCAATAATAAGCAAGAAGCCAACCAAAACGTGCCAGCCCCAGTTGCTGATAATATGAGTGCAGCAGAACTAACGCGTAAAGATGAGCAAGCTGACCGCAATGATGACATTAGTGAAGGTCAAGCCGTCGCGGCGCCTAGCGACCTATCATCTATCGACTCGTCTGATCCACTCGCTTTTGAGTTACCAGAGAGTGAGAAGCGTCAAGACTTTAGCGATGATCCAACCATCAAAAACATCGAAGACAAGGATGGTAAGAAGCACACAACGCTGAACTTGTCGAACTATGCTAAGCAAGTGAATGGTGCTGTCTGGTCACCTAATATGAAAGTCAACTCAGCGATGACCATCAAAATGCAGGCGCTGCTCGATTGGAACCATGCTTCTCCTGGTCCTATCATGGTGGTTGGGGCATGAACAGCAAAAAAAGCCCTTGTTAACTTCCAAACGATGAAAGGCTTGCCAGCGACTGGTAAAATGGATCAAAAAAACTTGGGATGCCTTGGTTAAAAACATCCCTGCGAACAAACCTGTACTGGTCACTTATACGTTGACCGCAGACGATATCAATACCAATTTTGCGACCACGCCTTCTGGTTCAGAAGCGAAGTCAAAAATGAAGGGTCTTTATTATCAAGATATCAAAGAGATGCTAGGTGAACGTTTCCATATGGATGTACGTTACTTAGACAAACTCAACAAAAATAAAAAGTACGCTGTTGGCGAGACTATCACGGTGCTAAATACTCGTGACAAGCTGAACCAACGTATCAATCGCGTAGTCGCCAACAAAGCCGACAAAACACTGTATGCCTACAATGGTGACAAATTGGTTGCTACTTATCCGACGACCGTTGGTAGCGATGCCACACCATCTCCAAAAGGTACGTTCAAAATTATCAATAAAGTAAAAATGCCTTGGTATAAGTCAACCGTCGGTGAAGGCGCTCAAAAGAAAGTTCATATGATAGCACCAGGACCAAACAACCCAGTCGGTGTCGTTTGGATGGGATTATCTAAGCCTTCTTACGGTTTACATGGCTCACCAGTACCTGAAGGTATCAGTCGTCAAGGCTCAGCAGGTTGTGTTCGTTTGACCAACTGGGATGTGTTAGAAGTTTATGCCAACATCGAAAATGGCGCGGTTGTCGAACTTCAATAAATCGAACCTCAGTAAATCTAGCTTCGGTGCTAGTTAGCAAATAATTCTAATGATGACAAAAAAGACCTCAATATTGAGGTCTTTTTTTGTTTACTGATAGTGGTTCCACTTCATATCGATAATACTGTTCGACTTTATGTTTTATAGCCTTCCTCATTTCCAGTAATACTACCAATTTTTTTGGTAAAGAATAATCCTGCAGGTATTGAAGCTAAAACACCCAATCCTACTGCTATTTGAATATGAAATATCTCATCGAACCCTGTAACGAGAGCGCCGATCATAAAAAGCCCAATAGTCACGGTGGCTGTCATTGAGTATATGACAGAAAATAATGGCCAGTTCATAAGTTATTCCTTATCTTTATTGTGGATATAATATATTTAACCTCAATTCCACAAAAAAAGTAAGTATTTACCGTGAACCATTGTAGCATCTATATTGAATGACTTTAGAATAAAAACCATGCTATTATTAAGGTTTTAGACTTAATCATAAGAAACATCAGTTCTTACTTCCATCTCCTCTCTACTCTTTTTTATAATTTTCAAGAATCTCCTATATCTTTATCTATTTATCATTACAATAATGACTTTCTTTCTCTACTAAGAACGCCATCTGCTATGTCCTCATCTGAAAAAAACACTGCGCATAACTCAGTGGATCAAAAAGATTCACCAATCACTACTGACGCTTCTCAAAATCAAGACGCAACAATTGACCCAGTAGTTGATGATGCCGCTGTAGACAATGATGAAAGCGAAGACAATCAACACAAGCAATCGACTGATACAGATAGCAAAACAGACTCCGAAGTAGACACTGAATGTGCGCAGCCACCTGACGCCGAGATAACGATGGAAACCATCAGTGACGATGTGGTCGTAGCAACATTGGAGTCGACAGAACCTGAGTCACAATCAAATACTGAAGCATCAGAGGTTGCAGAGTCAGAAACTATAGAAGCGAAAGAAAAGTCCGATTTCTTCCAGTCGGATACGGCAGAAATAACAGAAAAAAAGTGCTCAAGATGATAGTGGTGCTGAAGTAACGGTAGAAGCAGAAGACGACACTGCCGATGACCCTGCTGATGACACAAACATCGCAGCACAGTCATCAGATAACAAAACAGCCAATCAACAAAAGACAAAAAAATGAATCTAGTCGCGATGATGACAATCAAGAGAATAATTCAGAAGATAAAAGTCAAAGTAAAGACACCGATGTAGAAGACAGCGACGCTCAAAAGTCTCAAGGTGAAAGTGACGAAGATGAGGTTCAAGAGGAAAAAGAAGCCAAACTTGAGTCTTATAAGCAATTTGTCGCCGAGCAATTCAGCAATCAAAAGGTAGATTACCCAGAAGTACGGGTTAGGATTGAGGCGAACGCCCTGCCCAGCAAGATGTACTTCATCATGAACATTTTGTCTGCCATCATTGCCAGTTATGGGCTAGTGACCAATTCAGCAGCCGTAGTCATCGGAGCGATGCTGGTTGCGATGATGCTAGGTCCTATCACGGGTATAGCCCTAGCGATTATCGATCACCGTATGCCACTGCTACGTAAGTCGCTCTTTACCGTTATTATCGGTGTCTCATTGGTGGTATTGGTCGGCTTTATCGTTGGTTGGCTACATAAAGACCAACCGCTAACGGCAGAAATCCTATCTCGCACCCAGCCTACTTCCATGGATTTGATGATTGCCTTAGCAGGTGGCACGGCTGGTGCGTATGCGATGGTATCTCCGCATCTCTCGGTTGCTGTTGTTGGCGTTGCAGTTGCCACAGCCTTAGTACCACCACTGGCTGCGAGTGGTATCTTGCTCGCCAATGGTGAGATGCAACTCGGGCTTGGCGCGCTATTATTGGCAGCGACCAACATTCTTGCTATCCAGTTTACCAATGCGCTTGTATTGTGGGTATTAGGCTTCCGTCGTTTGGTCGATGACGATTATAAGTCCAATACCTATCTGACTTTTTTTGCAGCGGAATGCTGTGACCTTGTTGCTACTTGGCGGCCTAGGTGCTACTTGACTATCAACCTACAGACCAATGCCAAGCAGCAAGTATTTGAGAGTAGTGTCAAAGAAACCATCAACAACTACTTTATCGACCAAGGCAATGTATTGACCAATACGCAGTTTGATACCTCAGAAGAGAACCAAGTGGTGCGAGCAATCGTACGTGGAGAGACTTTGCCGAGTTCATATGACGTACGCCAGATTGAAACGCTCATTACTAATGATATGGCAGAGAATTTCCCAGAGTACTTGCCAATCAAGCTCCAATTACGTTATTTGCCTGTACAAGTAATCGAGTCCAATCCAACCACACAAGACAAATTGGATGAAACGGATGCGGCAATTTTGACCAACTAGTTTGCATACTCTATAAATTAGGCAATGACTAGCACACGTATAATAACCTAGTAGTTATAACTCTTGTACCAAGAGCTTGGGCGTTTGTGCTAAAATCGCTTGCAAAATTATTTTATGTCATTTACTCAATTCTATCCGTCAGTAAGGAGCCGCTGTGAGCCAGCCATTTCGCTCAGCCGATATTCGCCAAGCCTTTATCGATTTTTTCATAAGCAAGCAGCACACCCAAGTTTCATCGTCTAGCTTGATTCCACACAATGATCCGACATTGCTATTTACCAATGCCGGTATGAATCAGTTTAAAGAAACCTTTTTGGGTATGGAACCACGTGACTATACACGTGCGGTAACCTCTCAAAAGTGTGTACGTGCTGGCGGCAAACATAATGACTTAGATAACGTCGGCTATACTGCCCGTCATCATACGTTCTTTGAAATGCTTGGTAATTTCTCATTTGGTGATTACTTTAAACAAGCAGGCATCGAGTATATCTGGGAGTTTTTGACCTCAGATAAATGGTTAGCGATTGATAAAGATCGTCTCTATGTCACTATCTATGAGACTGATGACGAAGCCTTCGAAATTTGGAATAAAAACATCGGTATTCCAAGTGAGCGCATCATTCGTATTGGTGATAACAAAGGGGCTCCTTACGCTTCTGATAACTTTTGGACGATGGGTGACACGGGTCCTTGTGGTCCTTGCACCGAAGTCTTTTATGACCACGGCGCCGATATCGAAGGCGGCCTGCCAGGTACGCCAGAAGAAGACGGCGATCGCTATATTGAGATTTGGAACTGTGTATTCATGCAGTTCAATCGTCAAAAGGACGGCACACTATTACCACTGCCTGCACCTAGCGTCGATACAGGCATGGGGCTTGAGCGTATTAGTGCCATCATGCAAGGCGTTCATGGCAACTATGAAATCGACTTATTTGTTCATTTGATGGATGCAGCAGCTGACATCTTAGAGATCAATAATGAGCAACAATCATCATTGAAAGTCATCGCCGACCATATTCGTGCTGTAGCATTTTTGATTGCTGATGGTGTTACGCCAAGTAATGAAGGTCGCGGCTATGTATTGCGCCGTGTCATTCGTCGCGCGGTACGTCATGGCAACAAGCTTGGCGCTGATAGCGAGTTCTTCTATAAGATGGTTGCGCCACTCGTCGCTGAAATGGGCAGTGCCTATCCTGAGCTACAAGACAAACAAAGCGTCATCGAAAGTGCTATTCAAAAAGAAGAAGCACAGTTTGCTAAAACATTGGCACAAGGCTTACGTTTACTTGCCAGCGAACTTGAAGGCTTACAAGATGGCGATACGCTATCTGGTGAAGCGGCATTTAAGCTCTATGATACCTATGGTTTCCCACTTGATTTGACCGCAGATATCACTCGTGAGCGTGGTATTGCTATTGATGAAGCCGAATTTGATGAGCATATGCAGGCACAACGTGAGCGTGCGCGTGATGCTGGCAAGTTTGACGTCGATTACAGCAGTGTCATCCAAGTAGAAACGCCAACGACATTTATCGGCTATGAGCAGCTTGAAGAAGACGGCGTGACTATTGACGCGCTTTATCAAGACGGCAACCCAGCAGACAGCTTAACAGAAGGCATGGAAGGCGTTGTGGTATTAGATCGCACCCCATTTTATGCTGAAGGTGGTGGGCAAGTTGGTGAGCTTGGTGAAATCCGTACAGCATCTGGTGTCTTTGAAGTGCAAGATACCAAAAAAATCTGGTCAGGCGATTATCCATTATGGTGTCGTCACCATGGGCGATATCAGCACTAAGCAAACCGCTGAAGCGCAAGTACTGTCTAGCATTCGTGCAGCCAGTGCCAAAAACCACTCGGCCACTCACCTATTGCATGCAGCGCTAAGAGAAGTGCTAGGCGACGCGGTCACGCAAAAAGGCTCGTTGGTCTCAAGCGAAGTGTTACGTTTTGACTTTGCTTATGACAAGCCTGTTAGCGCCGCTGAAATCATGCGTGTCGAACGTCTCGTTAATGAGCAAATCCAAGCCAACACCCCTGCCCGCATCGAGCACATGTCGATTGATGAAGCGATGAGTCAAGGCGCTATGGCACTGTTTGGCGAAAAGTACGGCAGTGACGTTCGAGTCCTAACCATGGGTACAGACCGTATCGTTGATGGTCAGCGCAAGCCTTTCTCTATCGAGCTATGCGGTGGCTTGCACGTACAGCGTACGGGCGATATCGGTGTGCTAAAAATCACCAGTGAGTCTGGTATTGCGGCTGGTATCCGCCGAGTTGAAGCTGTCACAGGTATGAATGCGGTCAAAAACATTCAGCAAAGCGAGCAACAGCTAAGTGAGTTGGCAAGTCAGCTGAAAGTAAAACGTCCTGAAGTAGCGCAGCGTGTCCGTACTATGGCTGATAAGCAACGTGACCTAGAAAAACAACTAGAGCGTTTGCAACAAAAAAATCGCCAGTGCTCAAGCAGCCAATTTGCTTGATGATGTACAAACGATCGCAGGTACGCCAGTTCTTATCAGCACCTTAAGTGGTATCGATGGTAAATCCATCCGTACACTGATGGACGATATCAAATCAAAACTGCCTGATAGCGTGATTGTATTGATTGGTGATAAAGATGACCAATTAGCACTCGCAGCAAGCGTCGCAAAACCTGTCACTGCCAAAGTGAAGGCTGGTGATATTATTCGTCATTTGGCAGGTGAGCTTGGTGGTAAAGGTGGCGGTAAGCCTGACTACGCACAAGGTGGCGCACCGAAGTCTGGTAACAGTGCAGCGGTTATCAGCGCTCTATCTGCTTGGATTGAAACCCAGCTTAGCTAAGCTAGTGAATATTAATCTAGCGAATATATTGGTATAGCGCGTCACAATGTACCTTATATTTATCGCATAGCTTTACTCTACTACGCATAAAATACGTGATTGGTTATAACTACTATAACCAATCGCCATACATCTAAGCGCTCCTGAGGCTTAAAGTTATGCGGTAGATATGGTATAAAGGTCAACGTTTGGGCATATTGTTCATTCTATAAGGTTGATACATACCATTAAAAGAATGAAAAACCTAAAGGCATAACTCTTATCATCTGGCTTTATCTATACAAGCATTGGCGAGTATCACATTGACTCTCATCAATGACAATAAAAAGTCATTATTGAATAAATAGGTAGATTTTTATGGCGTTAATAGTACAGAAATACGGCGGCACCTCGATGGGCAGTATCGACCGCATCAAAAACGTCGCCAAACGAGTCAAACGCTGGCATGACAATGGTCATCAAGTGGTCGTCGTGGTCTCAGCCATGAGCGGCGAAACTAACCGTTTGATTGATCTAGCTCGCCAAATTAGCACGCAACCTGATCCTCGCGAATACGATCAAATGGTCTCAACAGGTGAGCAGGTTTCTATCTCACTACTCGCTATGGCGATTAAAGAGCTTGGTATTGGTGCCCGTTCAATGACTGGTCGCCAAGTAGCGATTAAGACCGACAACGCCCATAACAAAGCCCGTATCGAAAGTATCGATGACAAAAACATACGCGAGCAATTAGATGCTGGCAATATCGTTATTGTGGCAGGTTTCCAAGGTATTGACGAAGAAGGCAACGCGACCACATTAGGACGCGGCGGTTCTGATACCACAGGTGTGGCGATTGCTGCAGCCTTAGGCGCTGACGAGTGTCAAATTTATACCGATGTCGATGGTGTCTATACCACTGACCCTCGTGTGACCTCAAAAGCCAAAAAGCTTGAAAAAATTACGTTTGAAGAAATGCTTGAAATGGCAAGTCTTGGCTCTAAGATTCTACAAATTCGCTCAGTAGAATTCGCTGGTAAATATGGCGTGCCGCTACGTGTACTCTCTAGCTTTGATGAAAACACAGACGGTAGCTTTGACCAAGAGTTTCAAGACAACGTGGGTACCCTAATAACGATAGACGAAGGAGACAATATGGAACAGGCAATCATCTCAGGTATCGCGTTCAACAGAGACGAAGCAAAAATCTTAGTACGCGGCGTGCCTGACCATCCTGGTATCGCCTCTGCTATCTTAAGCCCAATTGGTCGTGCCAATATCGAAATCGATATGATTGTACAAAATCTTTCGGATAACGGTACTACTGACTTTACTTTTACGGTTAACCGCACTGATTTAGATAAGACGCTAAAAGTGCTTAACGAAGAAGTAAAAGATGAAATTGGCGCCAAAGAAATATTGGGCAACAGTGAAGTCGTCAAAGTGTCACTAGTTGGTGTTGGCATGCGCTCACACGCAGGTGTCGCTAGCCTCATGTTCCAAACACTCGCTGAAAACAACATCAATATCCAAATGATTTCAACCAGCGAAATCAAAGTATCGGTTCTGATTCAAGATCAACACTTAGAAAAAGCCGTTAAGTCATTGCACACGGCATTTGGCCTAGATCGTGAAGACGGCGAAAGCAAAATCGCTGGGCTATAAGACATAAAAACTGTTAAAATATAGCATTAGCATTGATGGTTATCTATTAACCGCTATTAATGACTTTATATAGTATGTAGATAAACAGCATATGGATTAATAGCTTTTAAATTAATAATATCCAAATAAATACAGTACTTAAATAAAATAGGATCTTTTTAGGTCCTATTTTTATTTTTTAGCATAGTTGAAATGAGCATTTACCTAATAGTTTTGTGAAAAACCGTGACAGTATCTGTTATGCCGCCTATAATGGGGCTTTCATTTGGGCTAAATGAATCTACCTATCATTACCGCTATTGGCACGATATCTGGCATCGTGATAATGGTTATATTGCGTGTTTGGTGCTGCGGTGATGTTCTGCAATTGAGAAGTAATCTGATGAGTAATAATTTGTTGATGCGACATAAGGAGTGTGACGCATGTTAATTTTGACACGCCGCGTGGGCGAAACGCTAATGATTGGCGACGAAGTAAGTGTGACGGTTCTAGGCGTCAAAGGCAATCAAGTACGTATCGGTGTAAACGCACCTAAAGATATTGCAGTACACCGCGAAGAGATTTATCAACGTATTCAGCATGAGCGTTCTGTACAGTCGCAAATGCAGCATCTTGAGCAAGGCAACTTTTCGCCTTCGTTTGATGACGAAGACTACTTTAATCGCTAAGCTAGCTAAATTATAATGCTGAACGCTCAACGGCTATTACCATCATTGAGCACACATAAATATTATATTGTTTTTTTAATCTGCTCTGAGGTCATTTATTTATGAGTATCCGCCAATCAGATGTATCGGCATTACTTAATGGTTTGAACAAAAAAGCCATTGGATTCAATGATGTCATCAGCTTTATCGATGATTTTTATCGCTATGCACCTGCCCCTTTTGTAAATGGGATGGTACATAATGCAGCCGGTGAGAACGAAGGTAGCGCAAAGATCTTTGGTTTTGCTAAGCACCATGGTCTGAACCAATTGGACACGCTTAAACTATTTGGCGAGCATTATGCCAAGGTTCAAGCAACGCCTAACGGTACCGATCATGCCAATATCCGTAATTTTTTACATTGGGGCTGGCAAGGATTTTTGATGCAAAAGAACCCGCTAACGGTTCGTCCTAGTGTCGATACGACTGCTATTTAATCGTCTATAATGATTAAGCTATTTCTGATAATTTAATTATTGATAATTTAATTATTGATAAAGTAAAAAAAGCCACGCTATATAGCGTGGCTTTTTATGATGAGTGTTTTTATAACAACTATTACAACTTATTTATAGATCTATTTATCACGAAACTTAACAGGCTGTACCGCGCCTTTAGGATTCGGCATATTAGGATAGTGATGCTCGTGCTCGACGTCACATTCAGCACCAACGACAGAACCATCATCTTTTACCGGTTTATGAATATAACCTGTACGCTCGGCTGGCGGCAGATGCTCATGCTCCCATACCATCACTGCTTGCATACAAGTCTCACGCTGCTCAGCGGTAATCTTACGACCGTCAGGCCATTTACCTAGCTCAATCGCCATACGAAATTTATCAACCACTTCGGGCGTTAGACTTGCTAGTATTGTTTGTTTATCCATCTTACCTACTCTCCACTACCATTTTTTGTATCATATTTGGGTCTAATAGATACGCTTATTCATCGTCTATAATATCATCATCGACATCAAGACTGAATTCTTCGGCATGTACGTTCCAGTGCAGCTTTGTACGGCAGGCCTCATAAAAGTCAAACCCAGGTGGGTGCAACAAGGTAAGCTTATCAGGATGCTTACGAATATGTAGGCGCTGCTCTTGCTCAAGTGGCACGCTTGGCTTACCATCTGCACTCACCATCGGTTGAGTACGATTGTCTTCGTGGATACGAATACAGACCTCACTATTACCGCTGACCACAATCGGTCTGCTAGATAACGTATGGGGATGCATTGGCACCAGACAAATAGCATCCATACTCGGATGAATGATTGGACCGCCGCCTGATAAGGCATAAGCAGTAGAGCCAGTCGGTGTTGCCGCTATTAAGCCATCACTATGCTGTCTATAAACGTCATGTCCATCAATTTTCATCTGAAAATCAATCATATGTACGGATTTACCAGCATGCAGTACGATGTCGTTCAGGGCCATGTCTTCATGGATAATTTTGCGACCTTCTCGTATCTCCATCGTCAATAAAAACCGATGTCCAGTTGATAGTCTCCCATCAATACTTGGCGTAACTTGAAGGCAGCTCATCAGGTTTTACGTCTGCTAAAAATCCTAGACGACCACGGTTAACCCCTAATACAGGTACACGGTAGCGTGCTAGCGCCTCAGCGGCATGTAATATCGAACCATCACCGCCAACAACAATAACCAAATCACAAATCTCACCAATCAAACCACGTTTGACGATTTTGACTCTTTCTATATCTGTGAGGTCAAGCGTTGGTAAATTGGCTGTTTGTACATCCATTATCAAAGTCAAATTCATATCATTGACGGTTTGGGCAATCTGTACCAAGCTTTGAGTGACACTACGTTTACCAGCACGGCCCATTAGACCAATACGCTAAAGGCGGGGTTTTTAATAGCGTGGAATAGCTCTGATTCATGTAAGTGTGGCAATCTTGCTGACTGCGCTGAGTTTTCCATAAAACGACTCGGTATAACGGTAAAGTACAAGGTAATGATAGCGATAAATGCGCGCTTAGACTAGCATGTTTATGAATTATCGTTGTTAACTGTCGTAACTGACCCCATATAAAAGCTATCGAATGTTTTACTTAGTCAGATCTTTCTGTTCAGTTTTTCAATTAGCGTATTGAGCGATACAGTAGCTCGATGCGCTAGCCAATGAGCAGTCTAAGGTTGCACCGCAGCAATTGTCACGCAAACACAGTTGACAATAATGGCGGTTTTGCTAAAGTAACTATCATTACTATTTTTATATCTTATTATTAAGGACTTATGTATGGCCAATCCTATTGTCAGTCGCGCAGAACTTGCGATCGGCGGTAATCCAATGACGGTCAAGGGCGTAATTCAAAAGACCAGTTTGTTACTTGGCTTATCAGCATTACTGGTGTGGGCTTTTTCTTTTATGCGCTTATGGCAGGTTTATCGCAAGGTTTTATTACGATGGCAGCCTTTGGTAGCATGATTGCTGCGTTTGTTCTGGCGCTTTTTATTACCTTCAAGCCGCAAAAAGCCAAAACCTTGGCAGTGCCTTACGCCTTGCTAGAAGGTATCTTTTTGGGCGGCATCTCATTATTTTTCATGAGAATGTATCCAACGGTACCAGTCACGGCAATGTGCGCAACTTTTGTCACAGCTGCAGTTATGCTTGGGTTATATCGTTCAGGTCTAGTTAAGGTTACTGAAAAGTTCCGCTCTATCGTGACCTCGGCAGTTATTGCATTATGCTTGTTTATGTAGCACAGTGGGTACTTTCTTTAGCGTTTGGTTCATCACTACCGTTCCTATTTGAAGGTGGCGCTATCGCTATTGGCTTTAGCTTATTTGTCATCGTTATCGCTTCTTTCACCTTGCTATTAGATTTTGATAATATTGATCGCGGTGTGGCGATGGGTGTTTCTGAAGATTACGAGTGGTTGTTCAGTATTGGTATTCTTGCGACCCTAGTTTGGATGTATATCGAATTTATGCGTCTATTAAGCTATCTACAAGACTAATTGTAAGAGCTACTTAACTGTATCTCTGTATAGAAAAAAACTGCCTTTCATTTGATGGAAGGCGGTTTTTTATGAGCAAACTTTACAGACCTGTTTATATTAAATGCTTTTTAAAGAGACTAAGCACGTTTTAAGCGTAATGCATTTAACACGACAAATAACGAACTGAGCGACATACCAATTGCAGCAAGCCAAGGTGGTACATAACCTAAAGCCGCTGGTATCAGGACGATACTATTATAAGCGAGTGCCCAACGGAAGTTTTGCTTGATAATACGTTCCGTCTTATCAGAGATACGTTTAGCCGCAGTGATGGCCTCTATTTGTCCGTTTAAGATAATACTATCACTAGATACTTGTGCTAAGTCTGCCGCACCTGCAATCGAAGTCGAAACGTCTGCTGCTGCTAATACTGGTGCATCATTGATACCATCACCCACCATTAGCACCACAGCTCCTTTGGATTGCAGCTGCTGAATATGGTTGACCTTATCAGTCGGTGATAGTCCGTTGTATGCAGCTTGCATACCTAAACTATCAGCCATCACTAGCGCTTGCGGGCTTGGGTCACCTGTCAACATAACAGACTCGATACCTAGTCCTTTGAGCGTATCGAGCATCGACTGCGCACTATCACGTACCTTGTCATTAAAATAAAAGCATGCCAGCGCCTGCCATTTTTTGCTATCTGTATTTTGATAAGACAATACCACTGCTGAGCTGGCTCGTTGCGCTACTAGATCGATGGTTAAATCATTACTAGCATCTATATCATTGACGCTATTATCTGTTTTATCTAACGCAAAGTCCTTGTGACCGATTCGATATACAGTGCCATCAATCATTGCTTCTACACCGCCTGCTGGATAATGCTGTACGGCTTGCGTCGATGGCAGGTGTAACTGATAGGCCGCCGTCAGTAACGCGTGGGCAATTGGATGACGACTCCCTACTTCTAGTGCAGCTGCAATTGCCAGCAGCGTATCTTTTTGCGCTGTTAATGATAAATCGTCAATTTCGGTCTGGCTTTTTGGTCTTATTAACTCGATATTTAATAAATTTGGTTTGCCATAAGTCAGCGTGCCTGTCTTATCAAAAGCGACATGCGTGATTTCAGCCAGCGTTTGTAAGGTATGGCCACGCGTCGTCAAAAAACCATAGCTTGCCAGACGATTGGTTGAGACGGTCAAGGCAATCGGTGTCGCCAACGATAGCGCACAAGGACAAGTAGCCACCAAGACTGCTACGGTAGCCCAAATCGCTTGGCTTGGGTCAACAATATACCAGCCGACAAATACTAAGACGGATAAAACCAAAATACGCGCGACAAACCAACGTGCCAGCTTATCTGCTTGTTGCGCCAGTTTGGGTTTTTCGCTCATGGCACGATTCATCAATCGATCAATTAAACCTATCTGACTGTCTTTTGGTAAGGCGGTGACGAGCATTTCGAACGGCTGGCTATCGTTTTGTGCACCGCCGACGATATAATCACCTTGGGATTTGATGATTAAATCACCTTCGCCAGTCAGTAGACTTTGTGACACCGTTGCAGTAGAACTTAGCAAGATGCCGTCACTGATAATCTCAGAGCCCGCTTCAACTAAAATGATGTCACCCACCTGTAAACTATGAGCGGTGACCATTTTCTTTAACTCTATATCGTCTTCTGCTTGTGATTGCGCATTCTGTTTGTTGCGTGCCTGCTGCCAGTCTTGAGCGATACGTGATGTGAGCTGATGAACATTGGCGTCCATACGCTGCATAAAGTCAGGCATAAATTCAGCCGCTACACTCGAACCCTTTTGAGCATTATCTTCGATAGCTTCATCTTGTTGAGACGTATTTTCTTTCAGCTGCTGTAAAATATGCTCAGCTGCTGATTTGTCTTCAGCGACTTTTTGTACTAATACCGGCTCAACTACGACCAAATCATTAGCCATAGTCGCAGCTTTTAGACGTGCGTTATGCTCGATATAACGCCCTGCCAACAAAAAGAAAATAAACATGCTGACCGAGTCATAGTATGTCTCTCCTTGCCCAGTGATGGTAGCGTAGAGACTGGCAAAGAAAGTAATAATCAATGCAAGACTGACGGGCACATCCATATTGACTTGGCGGGCACGAATCGCTGACCATGCAGAGGTAAAAAAAAGGAATACCAGCATAAAAGAAAACAGGCGTACTAACAAATAAAGACACCCAACGCAAAAAGTCACGTTGAAATATCAACATGTCGCTATATTCACCAAAATAAAGCGCAACGGCATACATCATGGCTTGCATCGAACCTAGTGCAGCGATGCCGAGACGCAATAGCATTTGATTATTATGACGTGCCAGCATGGCTTCGTGTGTATCTTGGCGATAAGGCTTGGCTTCGTAGCCGATTTCGTTGATGACCGCTAAAATGCGACTGATGGGTAATTTGTTCTCATCCCAAATGACCCGCATACGTTGGTTGGTCAAATTTACCTGACATTTACCAATACCCTCTAGCTCATCGAGACGCGACTCAATCAGCCAAGTACAGGCAGCACAGCGTAAGTTATTAACAGACAGCTCTGCTACTGACATGCCATCTTGCGCGTAAACGAACTGTGATTTTATCTCGTCATGATCGTAGACCTCGAGACGCGTCAGCTGAGTTGGCAAACTTGCCGTACGGTTAATCTCTGAACGGTCAAGATAATACTGCTCAAGACCAGCCTCTACAATGCTTTGGGCAGCTAACTGACAGCCCATACAACACATCTCTCGTGACTGACCTAATATCTCAGCATAAAACGGTGGCTGAGGTACAGGGTCACCACAGTGAAAGCAGTGGTTAGCCAATGGAAGCACTAAGCCTTCGATGATAGAGGTGTCTTCATAAGAGTGATTGGTAGCAGATGATACTGATGATGGGATACTAGACATAGTCGCGCTTACTTCCTTTGACAGGCTTGCTTAAAATGCATTCATTTAAAGCAAACTTGCTTGTATTGACTGTACTGTACGTCATGCAATAGAGCCGTTTTTAATCACATGAATATTACTACTGTTAGTAGCATAGTATTCATAACAAACGGCTAATAGCAAACAATTAGCAACAGCGAATTCATACAAAATACATCGTGAGGACAATCGTAAATTGTTATCTTATATGGCGGTTATCTACCAGATTGAAAGTGACTGACGCTTTATTACAAGTATCGGTATTTTAATAGGGATTATACTATAAGCCATCGCTATGAGCAGTACCATCGCTCATGGTCTACGACCAATAAATGCCTGCGTTGACGATGATAGATTGAAAAATTTGTCAATTTGCGTCATTATGAGGCAGTTTTTTATCCAAAAATGGTGCGACATCCGTGCAAAAACCTAATTACAAGTTACCAGCGTCATCTAAGTCTGCTATGCATACGCTACCCTCGCAGCAGCGCGGCTTGGTTTTTAGTAGTCTGCTATTAATTATCATCATCGCAGGCATGGTGCTGTTGGCACTGTATTTAATCAAACTTGATCGCACCATTACTCATAAGTTTGAGGGTAAGCGCTGGGACATTCCAGCCAAAGTGTATTCGCAGCCGCTTGAGCTGTACCAAGGCGCCAATGTCGATAGAGATACAATGAAGACATGGCTAGAGTTGCTCAATTATCAAAGCAACAAAGCTTATGACCGCACAGGTACCTATCACCGAACAGGTAATACTTACTTTATTCACACTCGCGGCTTTACGTATAGTGCTAATGATAAAGATGCCGAGCAAGTCATCAAAATGACGATTTCTGGCAATAAAGTAGAGTCTATTCAAAGTACTCTGCCTGCCAAAAGCGGTATCATTCGTCTAGAGCCTGTCAATATCGGTGGTATCTATCCCGACAGTAATGAAGATCGGATGGTTGTGTCTTTGGACGAAGTGCCTCAGCCGTTGATTGATGCCCTTATCGCTACCGAAGATCGCGCGTTTTATGAGCACAAAGGGGTATCGGTACGTGGTATCGCCCGTGCCGTAATTAATAACTTTACTGGTGGTGCCAGACAAGGTGGCTCGACCATTACCCAGCAGCTGATTAAAAACTTCTATCTCAATTCAGATCGCACTATCAAACGCAAAGCCAACGAAGCATTGATGGCCGTGCTGCTTGAGCTGCATTACAGCAAAGATGAAATTCTACAGACCTATTTGAATGAGATTTATCTGGGTCAAAATGGCAATCGCTCTATTAATGGTTTTGGTTTGGCATCACAGTTTTATTTTGACAAACCTCTTAATGAGCTGCGCTTAGATCAGCAAGCAATGCTGGTTGGTATGGCAAAAGGTCCAAGTATTTATAACCCACGTCGCAATCCAAATGACTCAAAAGCACGCCGCGATGTGGTACTTAATAACATGCTGACAATGGGCACACTGAGCCAAGAAGACTACGACAAAGCCTTAAAGCAACCGCTTGGTATCGTGGATAAGCCTGCTGAAGGCAAAAGTCAGTTCCCTGACTTCTTAGATATTGTCAAACGTGAGCTAAATACCGTTTATTATTCTGACGACCTCAAAAACGAAGGTCTGATTATTATCAGTACTCTAGACCCTATCGCTCAATTAGCCGCAGACAAAGCTGTTGATAGAAAACTTGGTGAACTGCGCCGTAATAGTAGCAAAACTAAGGATTTACAAGGCGCGTTAGTGAGTGCCAATCCTGAGACTGGCGAGCTAGTGTCTGTCGTGGGTAGTGGTAGTGAATTTACAGGGTTTAACCGCGCGTAGATGCCAAACGCCAAGTTGGCTCACTGCTGAAGCCTATCATTTATATGACTGCGCTTGAGAGCGGTCGTTATAACTTAGCCAGTTCAGTAGATGACTCCCCTATTACGGTCAATCTAAACGACGGTACTGACTGGAACCCTAAAAACTATGACAATCGTGATCATGGCTATGTACCATTTACCACGGCATTGTCTCAATCATATAACCAAGCGGCAGTACGCTTAGGTATGGAGTTCGGCGTTAATACCTTTGCTAAGCAATTACAGCGCATGGGCATCAAAGAAAAAAAATTCCACCTTACCCATCAGCATTACTAGGCTCAGTTAATTTGAGTCCAATGGATATGCTTGGCATTTATCAAGTCTTTGCCACTGGTGGCTTCCGTACGCCTATTCATAGTATCCGTACGGTCATTGATGATCGCGGCCGTATCTTACAGCGTACTGGGCTTAACACTCAGCGTAGCATTCCACCTGAAACCAACTTTTTGACCAACTATGCATTACAGCAAGTCGTCTCAAATGGTACGGCCAGACGCGCCCAATCACTCGGCAGTAATTTAAACCTAGCCGGAAAAACAGGTACAACAAACGACTACCGCGATGCTTGGTTTGCAGGTTATAGTGGTAACTATGTGAGTGTCGTTTGGGTTGGCCGTGATGATAACAAACCGATTGGCTTGAGTGGTGGTACTGGCGCCTTACCAGTTTGGGTAGATTATATGAAACGCCTAAAGCTGACTCCGGTTGCTCTACCAGAGCCAGAAGGTATCGAGTGGTTATGGCTAGAGAACAATTCAGGCAAACTGTCTAATGAGCGCTGTGCTAACGCTCGCTACCTACCAGTAATGTCAGCTCACCTACCAGAAGAAGCCAGCAGTTGTGCGCTGAGCCTGTATCAGCAAGATCGCGCTCGTGAACAGATACAGTTTCAGAACCAGCAAGGTGATATCAATCAACAACGTCGCCGCGAAGGTTTAGAGATTCCAAATGGCGAAGCTGTTGAATCTGAGGGTGCAGAAGGTAGCAGCGAGCAAAGTGAAGGTGATGAAGACCGTGCTGATACTTGGTATGACCGCGCTGTTGAATGGTTCTAGCTATTGAATGGCTTTAATAGTGTTTTTGGTATTTAGCTTTTAATATTTAAAAAAAGGTTTTAACATGATGGTGTCATCCTTACGGACAACTACTTCAGTAAAACAAACAATAATGCTATGGCGTAATAAAATCACGTCAAGCAATACCTTACTTGCAGGCAGCGCGGTCGTTGGTATATTAAGCCTAAGTGCTTGTCAGACGGCACCTAGCACGTCGACCACAGTGCAAACAACGCCTGTTCAAACATTGCCAACGTCACAACCGACAGTACAATCAACGACAACTGCTCCAGCGCCTATCACTGAAGCAAATGATCAAAGCAACTATCCAACCGAGCCTTACGTTACAGTTGAACAGTCCGAAACCCCAAATCCATTAACGCAAGAGACACCTGTATTTACGCCTCCTGCACCAGAAGTGACGCAGCCTGATCCTGTTATCATTGCGCCTTCTCGTAACGACTATATCATCTCTGAACCATCGGTACCGTCGCATAATGAGTTACTTGAGCACGCTAGAAGAAACTCGCAGCAACGTACTCAACAATCTGCCAGCAATAATAGTAATCTGCCTGCGTTTCGCAATTTGATGCAAGTAGGTATCAGTCAGTTGAAAGCTGGCAATCTAACCAATGCAGAGAACAGCTTTACCCGTGCACAGCGTCTAGCGCCCAAATCGTCGGCGGTATATTTTTATTTGGCACAAGTAGCATTAAAAAAGAACCAGCCTCGTAAAGCAGAAGCGATGGCACGTCGTGGTCTTAGCGTCTCTCAGGATAGCAGTCGTAGACGAGCACTATGGCAAGTTATATTGCAATCAGGACAAGCTCAGGGTAACTCACGCGTGGTCAATGAAGCAAAACAAGCACTGCGCTAATATCTGATATTTGCACATTTTAGATTCATTAGTTAAAACACCTATATACATCATACATTTCATTGTATGTAGATTCATCTAGGGTATTCCCTAACACTTATTTTTATTTCCGCTTAAGGTTATCTTTATGGCATGGCAACAACTGCATTTACAATGCGAAAAATCAAACGTCGACTTGGCTGAAGCGCTTTTATTAGAAGCAGGCGCATTATCAATAGCTTTAGACGATGCTGGCGATCAACCTTTGTTTGAGCCACTTCCAGGTGAATCGCCGCTTTGGGATGAGGTGATACTAACAGGACTATTTGATGCGACTACTGATGCAGGTAGTCGTCAAGCGGTTGAGCAATTAAGTCATGAAATTGCTGCACAAGTACAGGCTACTCGTATTTGGTTAACGGCTGTTGATGATAAAGACTGGGAGCGCGAGTGGATGAGCAACTATCATCCTATTGAATGTGCTAATGACTTATGGATTGTGCCTGACTGGCTAACGCCGCCTAACCCTGAAGCCACTAATATCATTATGGATCCAGGCTTGGCATTTGGTACTGGCTATCATGCTACGACTCGCCTGTGCCTAGACTGGCTAACAGAGCAAGACCTAACAGACAAAGTGGTTATCGATTATGGTTGTGGCTCCGGTATTCTAGGGATTGCTGCTTTGCTATTGGGTGCACGTCAAGTATATGCAGTCGACATTGACCCGCAGGCGGTACTTGCTACCAATCAGAATGCAGTACGCAACAATGTAGGCGATCGTTTGCAGGCATTTCTACCAGAAGAATTTACAGAGTACTGCTCGCAAAATGACGTGTTGCCTGTAGAAGTGATTGTTGCCAATATTTTAGCAAAGCCGCTTATTGGTTTAGCACCTTACTTTGCAACACTGATTGCGCCAAAGGGCCGTATCGTTTTGGCAGGTTTGATTGAATCGCAAACTGAGCAAGTCACTGAAGCTTATCAGCCATATTTTGCACTGGATTCGAAGCATGCTTTTACTGCACAAGAAGACCAACATTGGCAGCGTTTATCAGGTACATTTACCAGCTAGCAACATTTAATTACATCTGTTACGATAGAGGCAGTCAAATGTTACGTGTTTGACGCCACTCTGTCTTTGCCCATAATTCATCGAAATTAAATAAGTGAAATGAGTATTGTGGGCAGCTATTGGTGAGTGGCTAAGCGGTATTGATAACCATACTTTTTTGGATTCGCCTCTATGACCACACCAATAAAAACCCAATGCCCCCATTGCCAAGCTTGCTATAGCGTTAAACAAACTCAACTAAATCAAGTCAATGCTACCATCAGCTGTGATCGGTGCCAGCAAAGTTTTTTGGTCAATAAGCATCTTGTGGTAAATTCTGAGGTTATTCAAAAACCAACACCACAAAAAAAACATTCCTGCTCAACAAAAAAACTCAAGCTCAACCAATATTGAACGAGCAAAAAGCGTCTACTAGTAGTAATCAGCATAAACTTCAAAATGTGCCAAATCGCCCTACACCTTCAATCAATAAGAAAAAGCCATCCGATAATTTGATTTATGATGGTTTAATCCATGATGATATGGATATAGACGATCCAGAAGAAGATGTTCAAGAGTATGACTCTTTAGATAGCATGGATGCATGGTTAACCCAAGCCAGTAATACCAGTCCTAGCGTAGCAACCACAGAAAAACCAAAAGCGCCCTCTTCTAAAGAAACTATCAAAAGCCCTAATCCATCAATAAAGAAACCATCTACTAGTACAATATCAGCATCAGCACAGAACATGCTCAGCTCGGCAGCGGCCAATGATATTCATGCCAATGTTGAGAGTACTGATAACAATTCATGGCTGCAAAAACTATTAGAAGAACAAAATCAAGCCGAAGAAACACCACCAGATGACACAGACTTATCACAGCTTCTATCTGATATGGGAGTACCCATTAAAGATGAAGAGCCTGTTGCCGACGATCGTTTAAGAAAAACCCAGCTACCGTTTGCACCAACCCAAACGACACGTTCAATTGCATCACTATTATGGATATTAGGTTGTTTGGTCTTAGCACTGCTACTCGCGGCACAGTATGTTATTTTTAATTTAGAAAATTTAGTCAAAAACCCAGCCTATGCTCAGCGTCTCCAATCGATATGCTCTGTCGCTGCCTGCAGCTTGCCCAGTGCAGATTTATCAGCGCTTACCATCAGCAATACCTTTCATAGAAGCAGTCAGATTAAAACTGCTGGTACATTTAGCGATATAGGCGCTACTCTAAGTAATGGCAGCCCGCAATCACAACTATACCCAAATGTAAAAATAAGCGTTTACGGTAGAAATGAGCTTATTGGAGAGTTTATTGCAGATCCAAACGATTATTTATTAGGCAAGCAAAGTCAGTTAGCTGCCAACACCGATAGACAGCTATTATTTACTATCCCTGTCGCTAATGCACAGATCCGCGACATTACTATGACCGCTCTTTATTAAATTAAGTTGTCATATATAAATAAGCGTGAGTAGAAAATACACCGTAAATTCATTTTCAATTAGACCGTGATAGCCAAGATAACGATGAATCTATCAGCGCTAGGCGATATTAATTTGATATACTATGGTTCTGACCCCTCACAATCAGAATTTTTCTTCATCTCAAGGATATTATTTTATGGCACCTCATGCACAGCATAATGCCAATCATTTTGCTAAAAGCTCTGAGCACCCTGCCGATTATAATAAAGACGAATACCAACCACCTACGCACGGCTTTGATTTTGCTAGTCAACACTATACAAATAGTGCGCAGCAACCTCTACGGGTTCATGTAGAGCGTGTGGTACGTCAGTACTTTGCGATGCTAGGAGATGAGATGCCCACTGATTTATATGAGCTGATTTTGAAGCAAGTCGAAGAGCCTCTCTTATCTGTCGTCCTAGAAAAAAACCAGAGGCAACCAAACCAAATGTGCTCAGATATTAGGCCTAAATCGAGGCACTTTGCGCAAAAAAAATGAAAACCTATGATTTAATGTAACATTGTTATATGAGCTTACCCATCATTGACTATCATTATGTATGGCAATTAAATGTTCCGCGCTTTATCTATCATGATACGGCATACCATTGTCATCATCACCTTGCCAGACGTTTACGTCAGGCTTTTTTTATGGAAAATTTCTTATGAGTACAACCCCACTTGCCCTACTATCGGTCTCCGATAAGTCTAATATCGTCGAGTTTGCTCAAGGCCTTCTCAAAGCAGGTTTTGGTTTATTATCTACTGGCGGTACTTATCGTCTGCTCACAGAAAACAATGTCGACGTGACTGAAGTATCAGACTACACAGGCTTTCCTGAAATGATGGATGGCCGTGTTAAAACGCTACATCCTAAGATTCACGGTGGTATTCTAGGACGCCGTGGTACAGATGATGCAGTAATGAGTGATCATGCGATCGAACGTATCGACTTAGTCGTCGTGAACTTATATCCGTTTGCTGAAACGATTGCACGTGCTGACGTGACTATGAACGACGCTATCGAAAACATCGATATTGGCGGCCCTACCATGGTGCGTTCAGCAGCGAAAAACCACGCTCATGTAGGTATCGTCACTGATCCAGCTGATTATGACCGTGTACTTAACGCGTTAGACGGTGGCACCGAACTGACAACTGCTTTGCGTTATGACTTAGCAGTAAAGGCGTTTGAGCATACGGCACAGTACGATGGTATGATTGCAAACTTCTTAGGTAGCCGTGTCAACGAAACTCAAGAGCCAGAAAACTTCCCACGTACATTCAATGTACAGCTTGAAAAAGCACAAGACCTACGCTACGGTGAAAACCCGCATCAAAACGCAGCTTTCTATACTGAAAACCAGCCTTTAAAAAGCAAACAAGCCTCAATCGCAACAGCTAAACAGTTACAGGGCAAAGCATTGTCTTATAACAACATCGCTGATACCGATGCTGCGCTTGAGTGCGTTAAAGCTTTCAGCGCGCCTGCTTGCGTTATCGTTAAGCATGCCAACCCTTGCGGTGTCGCGGTTGATAATGACCAAGTAGCGGCTTATCGTACTGCTTTTAGCACCGATCCTGAATCATCTTTTGGTGGTATTATCGCATTCAACCGTCCGTTGACGCTTGCTGCTGCAAAAGCCATTATCGACAATCAGTTCGTAGAAGTAATCATTGCACCTAGTATCGAAGACGGTGTACTTGAAGCGACAGCTACCAAGAAAAACGTACGTGTATTGGTATGCGGCGAGCTACCAGCACCAGATCAGCGCGATATCCAACTTGACTATAAGCGCGTTAACGGTGGCCTACTGGTACAAGAGCAAGATCTAGGCTTAATCACTGCTAACGACCTAAAAATCGTCACTGATGTACAACCAACTGAAGCGCAAGTGGCAGATCTATTGTTTAGCTGGAACGTAGCAAAATACGTCAAATCTAATGCCATTGTCTACGCAAAAGGCCAACGTACTATCGGTGTTGGCGCGGGCCAAATGAGCCGCGTTAACTCAGCACGTATTGCTGCTATCAAAGCAGAACATGCTGGACTCGCAACTGAAGGTGCTGTTATGGCATCAGATGCGTTCTTCCCTTTCCGTGATGGCATCGACAATGCTGCTGAAGTAGGTATCTCTGCTATCATTCAGCCAGGTGGCTCTATGCGTGATGACGAGACCATTGCTGCTGCTAATGAGCATGGTATCGCGATGGTATTTACTGGCATGCGCCATTTCCGCCATTAAACAATCACTTATTAGTGTAAGACTGGGATTAGTCGCAGCAATTGTATTTGTTACTGCGACTAATTTTCAGCTTCTATAGTATTCGTGATAATTGTCGTTAACTCATCATCCAAAAAAGCCACTGCATCAATCGATACAGTGGCTTTTTTAATAGCTAAGAATAACGAACTAGCAAATACTTAGCGTCCTTGTGCGTTTGCCATGTTGCTTTCATTAATCTCAACCGTATATACCATACGTAGATAGTCCAAATAGTCTTGCAACTGGTCTTGGCCTAAATTGTCACGGATAATACTAGCTGTTTGCGCTCGTTGCATATCAGACAGTGGTGACTGCTGCTCAGTTTTAATACGGTCTCCAACCAGTAGCGTTGCACCCATCTCAGTCTCACTAGCAATCGCGACGACGCCATTATCAGCGGCTTGCTGGCTAAAGGCCAATCCACGCTCTTTGTCCGTTAACTGTGTCGTTTGACGGTTAATCTCACCCAGTGCTTGGAAGCTTACCGACTGCTTACTTATATCAGCTGGCGTCTTGATACCAGCAGCCAATGCTTTAGCATCTTTTAAAGCTAATGCTGTCGCTTTCTGCTGACGGAGTATTTGAGTGATTCTTGGAGTTGCATTTGCCAAAGCAAGCGTCTTAGTAGGACGATAATTGCTTGGCTGTAACCATACGGTACCGTTGCCAACTTCTACACCTGCCGTTACCGCTTGATCTTGAATAGTAAACTCATCAAATGCCTGTTTAACGACTGCTGGTTGCGGCAGTGCTGATTTGTTATTCAATTTACGATAATCTTTGATACGCTTTAAACTGACGTTTTCTTGCTGTGCAATATCTTCGATACTGAAACCATCTGCCGCCAAATCATTGATTGATGTCACTTTATCAGCATAGACTTCCTGACGTTTATATTCTTTTGCTTTCGCAGTCAGCTCATCACGCATACTGTCTAGGCTTGGAGTCTTTTTGCCATTGTCTTCAGTAACCGTAAATATCTGATAACCAAAGCTGGTTTGATAGGCGCAGTCACATCACCAACGCTCAACCCTTCTAGTGCCTCTTGCACAGTATCTGCATCACTGCCAAACACTGACGGATTAAAGCGTCCGATATCACCACCTGTTTCACCTGATGGATCATCCGACTCTGCTTTAGCAAGCGCAGCAAACGCTTCACCTTTATTCAGACGTGCTTTCACTTTGTCGGCTCTTGTCTTAGCATCTTTACCAGTAAACAGAATCTGACTGACTTTACGCTCATCAGTAGCCGCGATGCTCTGCTTATATGCTTCGTACTGTTGCTGCAACTCTTCTGCGGTTACTTCATCAACCTTAATAGTTTGCGGGCTGAGCTGGATATACGCCAAGTCAACCATCGCTGCACTTTTCAATGTGTCTTTGTTAGCATCATAATATGATTGAATGTCTGCTTTGCTAAGCTTAACTTTGTCAGCATAATCTTGCCAATTAAAACGATGTACCCAAACGTTGCGCGATTCAAGTTGCAAATCAATCAATTGACTGACCGCTTGCATGGGATAGACGGCCGTACCAACGATACTGGCATTTAATTGATCCAAGCTTAACTGATTGCGAAATTCTGCAAATAGCTGGTTTTTGGTCATGCCGCGCTGACGCAAAAAGTTTGAGAACTGATCGTTTGAAAAGTTACCTTCTGCATCTTGGAATATTTCTTCTTGACGCAGCAGACGATTGATCGTGTCGTCAGACACGGTCATACCAAGCTTGCCTGCTTGCTGCTCTAACAACGTACGGTCGATTAGACCTTTTAATACTTGCTCATGAAGCACATCTTCATTCAATAAGCTGGCATCTTCGACTTGCTCTAGTACTTCAGAACGACGGCTATTGACAGCAGTTTGATACTCGGACAGTCCTACGCTTGCCTCACCTACCTGCGCAATCTGGTTGGGATCGACGTTGCCGCCAAAATAGCTTTCGACACCCAAGAGAGCGAGCGGCGATAGGCATAAAATCAATAAAATGCGACCTGGCCAGCTTTTTAAGAAATCGCGCAATTTATCCATAGTTATCTCTGCTTTATTAACCTATATTGATGAAAAACCATTGTAATACTGTTAGGAGCTGTTGAGTGCAACCTGCCAACATCAGTGCTATCTAAGCTAGCAATGGTAAGAGTAAGAGCGTATGCATTTTATAGTAAAAAAACAAAATTTACTAAAGAAATCTGACTTAAATGACACACCTATCCCGCGCCCTATGATACGTGATTTTTCATGCAGACTCAAAATATTCACGACGCATGATACAAACTATAGCGATAAAAAAAGCACCTAAATATTAGGTGCTCTCTTCGATGGTTAGCTCATTACTTCAGCTATAGACCACCGACTATCATTTTATGCTTAAAAAAATCGGCTTAGTTCAAGCGCTCTTTTAAGTTTTTACCAGCTTTGAAGCTTGGTACTTTGCTTGCTGGAATGCTTAGCTCTTCACCAGTCTTAGGGTTGCGACCAGTGCGTGCTTTGCGATCTTTTACACTGAAAGTACCAAAGCCAACTAATGAGATGCTATCGCCAGCTTCTAGCGCTTCGCCAACACTTTCCATAACAGCGTTTAGTGCATCACCAGCTTGGGTTTTATTTAGACCACTTTTGTCTGCGATGCTATCAATTAATTCTGACTTATTCATAAAATTTCCTTCAAGTTTAAGGGGGTAATAAATGCTCACGCCAAGTATTGTAACGCTCTCATGGTGCTTACGCAATAAAAACTACCTAACTGGCGCATTAACAGGTTCTTCTTTGTTATCGTCTTTATATCAAGGCAGCATAAGGAGCGCAAGCGATTTTACATATTTTTGTGCTCTACACTACGTATTTGACACCTAATGTTACGCAAAGCGTTAGGAATTTATATATAAGTGGCTCTGAATAACTGAGACGATTGGCTTTCCTATTTTCTACGCTTTGAAAGATTTGTCAATTGCCGTCTGTGCATTGCTATACATTAAGTTTGTATATTACTGGTCATAAATAAGAGTGTCTTTATTGACTGCTAAATTGTAATGTAATAGTTTAGCCACTACAGAAACTAGCGTTACTTTTTATTATAAAGACGTTACTATAAGCAAAATATCACTGCAAGACTTGGGCAAATACAGACTTCTGTTTGCTCAATATCTAAAACTTGCTAAATAAAAAACGGATTACTTACATGAAGCGTTCTACGTTGTCTCACTCTTTTCTTAATATCATTTTAGTATTTATCGAGTCGGCGCTGACATTATTGTTACGTTTGGATCCTGAACTGCGTAAGGCCGCTTATCCGCTTGCTAAGCAAGGCACCGTGGTGGCGCTTCGCCTGTATTTACCACATGTAGAAGTATTTGCCACCTTTAGTACCAAGGGCGTGTTACTAGATGCCAGCTGCCGATTGGTCGTAGTGAGCCTGACGTGGTTATCAACGCCTATAGCATTCAAGTTATCAACGCCATCACGACTCATGATAGCGAAACCACCGAAAAGCTACAGATGCGCGGTGAGTCGATTCAAGTACAACTGGTCAAACAGTTTATTATGCAGCTTGGGCTTGGCAGCTTGATTCAGGGGCTGATCAAAAAGATAAAGGGTGGTAAAGCCAAAACCAAACCTACAGAAGCTGACTTGGAAGAAAAAAAGAACAACTACAAACTTCGTATTAAAGAACAGCAAACACAGATTAATACCTTGACCATTAAAAATCGTGAACTTGAAACAACCGTAAAAGAGCTTCAAAGCAAGCAAAAGACACTGATGATTGTCACTGTTGTCGCCCTCGTCATTATGATCGGTTCAGTCATCGCACTATTGATGAATTAGTTTTGGTTCGCTGAATTACCTATAAATAAGCGTTCAATGTCTTCTATAGATATTGAACGCTTATTTTTTACTTCATTAAATATATTTGTAGCAGACGAATTAAGCTACTTATGTCTCACTCATATATCTCTTCTAAACATCATTGTTTTTATCAATTACAGCAATAAGCTTGATTAACCATTGAACCACACTTTAATCTTGACTAAATTACTCGGGATTAAGTATAATTACCTTAATCGTTGCACACATCGGGTTAATCATCTGTTGTTCAATAACGATAAGACAAAACTTAGCTGACGTATTATTGGTTGCTCTTTTTATCTTATGAGTACTTATTAAGACTTTTAGCTAAGATCGTTGTTAAACATAAATGACATTAAGTTTGGAGATAACACATGCGTTTGACTACTCGGGGCAGATACGCTGTTACCGCATTATTAGATTTGGCATTACAGACTAGCCAACAAGACAGTGCTGTATCATTATCCGATATCGCCAAACGACAATCGATTTCAATATCGTATCTTGAACAGTTATTTTCTAAGCTCCGCAAACGCGGCCTTGTCACGAGTATTCGCGGTGCTGCAGGTGGTTATCACCTAGCTAAGCCATTGAATGAGATAGATGTGATGAGCATTATATCTGCGGTTGATGAGTCAGTAAACGCGATGCAGTGTGAAGGACGCGGTGACTGTCAAGGTGGTACAATGTGCCTAACTCACGATCTGTGGTGTGCACTATCAAATCATATCGAACAGTACTTGAAAAATATAACATTAGCGCAATTATTAGATATGGAAAACGTGCAGTCAGTCTCAGAGCGTCAGCACACCTCTACAAAAGATATTTCCATAAAAGACATTAATACTATTACCCTATCGAACAGCGAGGCAAACCCAGCATGAGCCAACATAACAACCTTATATACTTAGATTATGCCGCCACTACTCCAGTTGCTAAATCAGTAGCTGCTAAAATGAGCGAGTATTTGACTGTAGATGGTGTCTTTGGTAACCCAGCTTCACGCTCACATGGTTACGGCTGGCAAGCGGAAGAAGCAGTAGAAACTGCTCGCGGTCAAGTTGCTGAAGTAATCAACGCTGATCCACGCGAAATCGTCTTTACTTCTGGCGCAACTGAGTCTGACAACCTAGCCATTAAAGGTGCAGCACATTTTTATCAGTCTCGTGGCAAACATATCATTACCAGTAAAATTGAGCACAAAGCTGTATTAGATACTTGCCGTGAGCTTGAGCAAGAAGGTTTTGAGATTACGTATCTTGAGCCACAGCCAAGCACAGGTCTTATCCTGCCAGAGCAAGTAAAAGAAGCACTACGTGATGATACGATTTTAGTATCACTTATGATGGTGAACAATGAGCTTGGTACTATTACTGATGTTGCAGCGATTGGTGAAATCACTCGCGAAGCTGGCGTAGTTTTTCATGTTGATGGTGCACAGTCTGTTGGTAAAGTAAAAATCAATCTTGAAGAAATGAAAATTGATTTGATGAGCTTCTCAGGTCATAAAGCATACGGTCCTAAAGGTATCGGCGCATTGTTTGTTCGTCGTAAGCCACGTATTCGCTTGAAAGCTGAACAACACGGCGGTGGTCATGAGCGCGGTATGCGTTCAGGTACTCTACCGACGCATCAGATCGTTGGTCTAGGCGCCGCATTTGCTTTAGCTAATGAAAGCTATGAAGCCGACCATGCACATGCAGCCAAACTACGTCAAAAACTTTGGGATGGCCTACAAGATATCGAAGAGATTTACTTAAACGGTGATCTTGAGAATAGCGTACCAAATATTGTAAACATCAGCTTTAACTTCGTTGAAGGCGAGTCATTGATGATGTCACTTAAAGACTTAGCGGTATCGTCAGGTTCAGCCTGTACCTCAGCAACGCTTGAGCCATCATATGTACTACGTGCAATCGGTCGCCCAGATGAATTGGCACATAGCTCAATCCGTTTCAGCTTCGGCCGTTATACTACTGACGAAGACATCGATACTGTTATCAAACAGATGCATGAAGCTGTTGATAAACTACGTGCCCTATCACCACTTTGGGATATGTATCAAGAAGGTGTTGATCTAAATTCAGTCGAGTGGGCTGAGCACTAATTTCTAATATGGCTTTTTAGTATAGCTAGCAATATATTTATTAAACAATTGATCAGACAATTAAATTAAGCGTTTGACCCCAATTATCGATGAGTAGTTAGACATTTAAAGTTGATAAACGACTACTCATCATCTAACTAGGAGAAAACCCCATGGCCTATAGTGACCAAGTTATTGATCATTACGAAAACCCACGCAACGTTGGTAATCTTGATAAAAATGCCAAAAACGTTGGTACCGGTATGGTCGGTGCCCCAGCATGTGGCGATGTAATGCGTCTACAAATCCAAGTCGACGATAATGGTATTATCGAAGATGCACGTTTCAAGACTTATGGCTGCGGTTCAGCGATTGCTTCAAGCTCGCTTGTTACTGAGTGGCTAAAAGGCAAAAGCTTGGATCAAGCTGGCGAAATCAAAAACAATGATATAGCTCAAGAGCTAGCATTACCACCAGTAAAAGTGCATTGCTCTGTACTCGCAGAAGACGCTATTAAAGCCGCTATTAGCGACTATAAAGGTAAGCATGGCGTAGCAGCTCCAGCAGAAGCTGCGATCTAAGCTAAGCTAAACCTGCTAGCGTATGCGCTACGTTGTACTAGCAACGCTAAAGTAGCAATGTGTAATCGCTACTGACGCTAAAGAGGTGACAATGACACTTATGTAATTGTCACCTTTTGTTTTCTAATAGTCGCAAGCCTATTGTTTTGGCAATCTTGTAATTCTGGTTGTCAGTTTATCTAGATTTTTTTATTGATATTTATGATTAATAGTCAATGGGAGTTGGCATGATTGAAATGACAGAACGCGCCGCTCAGCATGTTCGAGACTTTTTGGACAATCGCGGCAAAGGCGAAGGCATTCGAGTTGGTATCCGTACGGCGGGTTGCTCGGGCTTGGCTTACGTTTTAGAGTTTGTAGATACCCCTGATGAGAATGACACGCGTTATGAAAGTCGTGGCGTTAGCATCTTTATTGATCCTAAAAGCCTCGTGTATTTAGACGGCTTGTTGATGGATTATGAAAAAGAAGGTCTAAACGAAGGCTTTAAATTCACCAACCCTAACCAAAAAGGTGAATGTGGTTGCGGTGAGTCGTTTACAGTTTAATTGTTTAATAGCTGAAAACTGATAGATTTATGCTTCAACAAACTTTCATAAGAATAGTGCGGTATCTCTGCTATAGCTATGAAAAATGGCTAATATAATTAAGTACCCAAGCGATTGAGATATTCTTAGCTAGGTCATGACTTCAAAAATAAATAAAAAAAGCAAGGCATCAGATTATGACAGATATTACTTCAGAACCACAGTTTGATAACTTCTTTGCCCTATTTGAGCAGCCTGTACAATTTGAAATCAACCAAAGCAGTCTAGAGCAACGTTTGCGATTGCTGCAGAAACGCTTTCATCCTGATAATGTTGCCAAAAATCAGACCGATATGGTTCAAGCACAGTTACAGTCTGAAAAAGCATCGGCTTTGATCAATCAAGCGTATCAAACACTAAGCGCTCCTGATAGCCGTGCTGGTTATTTACTGGATATGGTAGATCAAGCACAGAACATAGAGCACTCAATCGCAGATTTAGACTTTTTGGAAGATGCGATGCAGATGCGTATGGATCTAGATGATGCTATCGAAGACAAAGATCTTGCAGCCTTGCAGCAATTACACCCTCAAATTACAGAGCGTCTAGCAAATCAATCTGAGCGCTTTAATAGTGCTTATCAAAATCAAGATTGGCAAACAGCGATTGATGCGACACAGAAACTGAAATTTTTAGTTAAGCTAAATGCTGATGTGACGATGGGGCTTGATGACGTTGCAAATGCATCGCATTCAGATGACGATGACCTATACGTCTAAACATCTATGGTTATATCTCTCACTAATAAGCTAAATTCTGTATATTTGGTTAAAATAGTGACCGTGATACCGTATAATCTTTGAGTCTAAGCGCATCAGACTGTCAGAATCCATATTCCATGGAATGAGATTACCGACGTTAAGTTCTCGTACTGCATATGCTATATTTGCTCCATTTCACTTATTCATTTTATCTCTGAGTTATCCTTATGTCTTTAATGCAAATTGCTGAACCCAATCAAAGCGCTCAACCTCACCAACATAAATTTGGCTTGGGCATCGACCTTGGCACTACACGCTCGTTGGTTGCTGTGGTGCGTTCAGGTAAGGCACAAGTCTTAGAGGCAGGCGCAGCGACAGATACATTATTACCGTCTGTTGTCTATTATCCAGCGACTGGTACGCCATTAGTTGGCTATGATGCCCTAGCGCATTTAGCGGATGATCCAAAAAATACGATCGTCTCGGCTAAGCGTTTTATGGGTCGTAGTCAAGCTGATATCAAATTCTCTCATCCTTATGAGCTGTCTGGTAACAAAGACGATATGCCAGCTTTTGTAACGGCTCAAGGTGAAGTTTCTCCTGTTGCAGTATCAGCGCGTGTATTAGCCGCTCTTGAGCAACGTGCAGCAAGCGCTTTACCTGCAGATAGCATTGAAGGCGCCGTGATTACGGTTCCCGCTTATTTTGATGAAGCACAGCGTCAAGCAACCAAAGATGCCGCTCAAGCAGCGGGTATCAACGTACTTCGCTTGTTGAATGAACCAACGGCGGCGGCAGTCGCTTATGGGCTTGACCAATCTTCAGAAGACAGTAAGAAAGAAAGCTATTACTTAATCTATGATTTGGGCGGTGGTACTTTTGACGTCTCTATCTTAAAGCTTACCGACGGCGTCTTTGAAGTGTTGGCAACTGGTGGTAATAGCGCACTAGGCGGCGATGATATTGATCGTCTTATTACCAATTGGATTATTAAACAATTAAATATCGATCCAAAAGACGTAAGTCTGCACGACAAATCAATACTAGCTCAACAAGCCAAGGCTTATAAACAAGCACTGACTGACGCTGAGCAAGTAGATATCAATCTCACGGTCAATGGTCAGTCTTATCAAGGCGTATTAAGCCGTACAGATGTGCTAACGATTGTAGAACCTGTCAGTCGCCGTACGCTAAGCGTGTGCGAACAAGTCCTACGCGATGCTAAGCTGTCTACTACAGATCTAGATGAAGTTATCTTAGTGGGCGGTTCAACTCGTATGCCTGCCGTACAGCAAGTCGTGACTGAGTTTTTTGCTAAGCAGCCACTTTGCCGCCTGAATCCAGATGAGGTGGTTGCTTTAGGTGCTGCCCAGACTGCTCACCAATTGGTTAATGGCGATAGTGATAACAATTTGTTGTTATTGGACGTAACGCCATTATCATTGGGTCTTGAGACCATGGGCGGTTTGGTTGAAGTACTTATCCCACGCAACACGCCTATCCCTGTGAAGAAGCGTCAAGTGTTTACCACTTATCAAGATGGTCAAACAGGCATGGTGATTCACGTGGTGCAAGGTGAGCGTGAAACGGTAGAAACTGTCGTTCTCTGGGACGTTTTGAGCTGTATGGTATCCCGCCAATGAAAGCTGGGTTTGCGCGTATCGAAGTTACCTTTAGTATTGATGCTAATGGTCAGCTTACTGTCAGTGCACAAGAAACTACGACCAAAACAGAAAGCAAAATTGAGATTGTGCCTTCTTATGGTCTATCAGATGAGCAAAAAGAACAGTTACTTGTTGCAGGGTTCAAGCACGCAGAAGAAGACAAAAATGCACGTTCTTTAATTGAGACAAAAGTAGAAGCGGAACGTGAAGTACTTGCCCTAGAGTCGGCACTTAACGAATTTGCGGCGTTGCTTTCTACTGAAGAACAACAGTCACTAGCAGAGCATATACAAGCGCTACGTAATTCTCTTAGCACTGATGATTTAGCACTTATCGAAACGCAACAAGCTCAGCTCAAACCACATAGTGATGCCTTTGCTGCACGTATTATGAATCAAAGCGTAAAGACCAGTATGGCCGGTACTAGTGCCAAAGACTGGTAATAAATACATCGACATATATCGCTTAACTGACACGTTAAGCTAACTTCTAATATTTTTTTAAATTGATTAGCATCGGACAGATAATTTATGCCAAAAGTTACCGTACTACCCCATCACGAAATTTGCCCTGAAGGCGCAGAAGTTGAGCTGCAAGCTGGTGAAAACTTATGCAAAGCACTGTTAGAAAAAGGCATTAAAATTGAGCATGCCTGTGAGATGTCAAAAGCTTGTACCACATGTCATGTTGTAGTACGCAAGGGTTTCAACAGTTTGGATGAGATGGATGATATCGAGGCGGATCTACTTGATCGTGCTTGGGGACTAGAGCCTGATTCACGTTTATCTTGTCAGGTCATGCTTGATGATGAGGATTTGACCATTGAAGTTCCTAAATATACCCTCAATCACGCTAAAGAAAATCATTAAACACTGATAATACTTCCTAGTTAAGATTAAAAAAGGCCAGCTATGTGATAGCTGGCCTTTTTCTATATATGATTTTAAGACGATAAACTTGTAACGCTTACTTACGTTTGGCATTCTCACGTTTACTTTCTGCGACTATGCCCTTTACTACTTTTTCTTCCTCTTGCTCGATGCGTTCCAGCGCAAAATTTAAACGAGCTCTAATATCTTGATAATCATTGTCTTTCATATCTTTAAAATTCAAATGCAAATTGAAACCGGGCAATGTATGGTCGACCCATTTAGACAGATGACCTGTACTGGCACTAGGATCAAGTACTTGCCATGCATCGATCTTTTCATCAATACCTTTCAAGCAAAATGCGGCAACGTGCTCGCATTCATAGTTATGGCATATATAATCGTAAGTGCTTTCACTGACCAATATCTGATCTTTGCCCGCACAGGACTCAAGCCTAGAGGCCAAATTGGCTTCTTTACCAATGATGGTATAGCTTAATCGACTATTACTACCAAAATTACCAACGTGACAGTAGCCAGTGGTGATACCAACACGTATATATAAGCCTTCAAACCCCATTAGCCGCCATTTTTGACGTAAAGTGCGCATTTCTCGGCGCATATCAATTGCCATCGCCACACAATCTAGTGCATCTTGACGCGAGCCGCGGCTATTCGGTTCACCAAAGAAACATACCATGCCATCGCCGATAAACTTATCAAGCACTGCACCATGTTTGTCAGCAATCGATGTCATGCAATGCATATAAGTATTGAGAATATCTGCCAAATTATCAGAGCTTAGACTATCAGACAACTCGGTAAAGCCGACGATATCTGAAAACATGATAGTTATTTTTGCGCGTTTATTAGAAACCCTAACAGGGCTATCCGATTTGACAATAGGCTCCCAAATTTGTGGTGGTACAAAACGGGTAAGCTTATTGATTACTGATACCATCGTGTTCAGGCGTCCACTGGCCTGATGGGCACGTGCTTTAAAAGTAATATGTTGCTGATAGATACGCCTGAACTGGTACAAAATAACGCCTAAGCTTGCCACCATTACTATCAATGGTAATAGACCTTCATCAAAGTCCATACTATTCGCATTTAAGACTGTGCTAACGTAGAAAAACACAATGATAGTCACGACAGATACAGATAACAGTCTGAGGTGATTCTCAGGTCGGCTAAGAATGATACGTACACCAATCAAAGCAGCCAAGCTGATTGATATGACCGTACAGCATTGTAGTGATCCGATGACGACTGATAATAGAATAATAACGATATTAGACGTCCAAAAGCTGGTCTGGCGTCGGTAGTTGTATATCAGGATCATGAGGCTTGGCAATGTGATAATAACCAATAGTGCCATTGAGATAGAGCGGAAGTCGTAGTATATAGCACGCAAAACAACCGTCAGTATTAACACGAAGACTTCTGGATAATCGAAACGACAAACTCCAGCATCTTTCAGCGGCGACCTTGATTTTAGTGTCTCTGAAAAGAACATATAGAAGTTCACTTGAATGTTTCGAGCGATATGAGAGACAAGAATACATTACACTAGCACATTTGCATTATTTGCCCTTATGACGATTTATCATAAGATATATCTAATAATATATTATACTTTCCAAATAAGGTAAAACAAGGTTACTGATGACTAAAAGACGACCTTTTGTCTAGTTTGTTCGCGATTTTACAGTTTTTATCCAAATTTAAATAAAAAGAGAGGCCAGATACATTTAAGTATCTGGCCTCTCTTTTTACATATAAAATTAAGGTTCAAGCTATTCTTATTAAATGCAGGATAGAATGATAATTACATTTGCCAGTCAAACGGCATTTGGTGATGACCACGTAATGCCATCATCAATGTTTGCTGCATTTGCGCCAATACTTCTTTAGTATATGGCACAGCTGGCACACCCCATACTGGGTTTGGCCACTGCATATCATTTTGATAACGGACAATATGATGAAAGTGAAGCTGTGGCACTTGATTACCAAGAGCGGCCACATTCATTTTATCGGCTTGAAAGGTTTTGGCTAACTGACTCGACAACCAGCTCGACTCTCGTAAAAACTGCGTTTGGTCTGCCTCAGACAGCTCATATAACTCTTTGATACCGGAGACACGCGGCACTAATATCAGCCAAGGAAATTGGCAGTCATTGATTAAACGACAAGTGGATAATGGAAAATCCCCCACTAAAAAAACTATCAGCAGCAAGTTTATGATGAAGTTGGAACATAATGACGGTTCTCTTGTTGTTTAATGCAAATAAAATACAGAAGGTTAAAAAGTTAGTTTGGCTATTTTATCAGTTATCTGGTTGATAAAATAGCACCATGATTTATTGGCTTGGAATGACTACCTAACCTACTTGATATCCAGCCATATACTAAGCAGGCTCTGTCACCATATGCTCGCTAAAATAGCGCAGCAGTTCTTGTATGACCGTTACGCGCTGTTGCGGTGTGGCCAGTTTATCGCTATTTTGGTAACGGATACCAGATGCGCCATTCATACGATAATGCTGACCATTTGATTGGATCAATTTAATAATCGCTAACGCATCAACTGGAGTATCTGGCGCAAATTCCAGCGTCATACTACTACTATTGGCATCAATTTTATTGATCTTCAGCGGCTCTGCTTGTAAGCGTAATCCATGAATGGCGAATAGCTGCTTGGTTTGATCTGGCAGTGCTCCAAAGCGGTCTATCATCTCCGTACGAATATCCGTCAATGCTTCTTTATCATCGGTATTACCAATACGCTTATAGAACAATAAGCGCTGATGCACGTCATGTAGATATTCCTCTGGAATGAGGGCAGAGCTGTGTAAGTTGATTTCACTGGTTAGCGACAATGGTGTATTTAAATCAGGTTCCTTGCCAGCTTTAATGGCTTTAGTCGCCCGCTCAAGCATATCCATGTATAAGCTAAAACCAATCGCCTGCATATTGCCACTTTGCTGCTTACCCAATATCTCACCTGCGCCGCGAATCTCTAAATCCTCACTTGCCAGCATAAAGCCTGCACCCAAGGTATTGGCGCGCTCAATCGCATGCAAACGGCGCTTGGCATCACCTTTGAGGCCTTTCAGAGAAGGCACTAATAAGTAGCAATACGCTTGATGATGACTACGCCCTACTCGGCCTCGCAGCTGATGCAATTGCGCAAGACCAAACTTATCTGCACGCTCAATGATGATCGTATTGGCATTGGGCACATCAATACCCGTTTCAATAATGGTAGAGCAAACCAACACGTTGAACTTTTTATGATAGAACTGCTGCATGATCTGCTCAAGCTGACGCTCTTGCATTTGCCCATGGGCTACTCCTACTCGCGCTTCTGGCACTAGGTCACGAATGGTCTCTGCCATACGCTCAATACTAGCAACATCATTATGTAGTAGATAGACCTGCCCACCACGCAGAAGCTCACGCAATATGGCTTCTTTCATCAAGGCTTCTGTCTTTTGCATCACAAAAGTTTTGATGGCAAGTCGTCGTGCAGGCGGTGTGGCGATAATCGACATATCGCGCATACCTGAGAGCGCCATATTAAGCGTTCTAGGGATCGGAGTCGCAGTCATAGACATGCTATCCACATCTGTTTGAATGGCCTTGATACGCTCTTTATGACGCACTCCAAAGCGATGCTCTTCATCCACAATCATCAGGCCAAGGTTGGCAAATTTCACATCTGGTTGTAGCAGTTTATGAGTACCAATGACAATATCCACTTTACCAGCGGCCAAATCAGCCAATACCATTTCTTGATGTTTTTTGCCGCCAAAGCGCGATAAGCTTTCAATGCGAACTGGCCAATCGGCAAAACGATCACGGAAATTGTCTTCATGCTGACCAGCAAGCAACGTAGTAGGCACCAGTACGGCAACCTGATAGCCAGCACTAACGGCAATAAAGGCGGCTCGCATCGCGACTTCTGTTTTACCAAAACCAACGTCGCCACAAATAAGACGATCCATCGGTTGGTTTTGTCTCATGTCTTCCATTACCGCATGAATGGCATTAGCTTGGTCGGCGGTTTCTTCAAAGGCAAACTGGCTAGCGAATAGCTCATACTGTGATGGGTCTATCTTAAAATGAATACCAACTTTGGCCTCACGTCTTGCCTGCATATTGAGCAATTCAGCAGCGACGTCATGAATTTGCTCCAATGCTTTTTGCTTGGCTCGGTCCCATTTGCCACTACCAATCTTATGTAGCGGTGCTAACGCTGGATCACCGCCACTATAGCGACTAATCATTTGCAAATTGGCAACTGGCACATAGATACTAGCGTCATCAGAATATTTTAAATGGATAAATTCTTGCTCACCATCGCCCACATCTAAGGTAATCAAGCCATTATAACGACCGATACCATGCTCAATATGCACCACTGGACTACCATCTGTTATTTCAGTGACGCTCTTAACCAAGAATTCTTCTGATACCCCGCTTTGGCGACGACGGCGTGTCTGTAAAACTTGACGACCAAACAGCTGCGTCTCGCTAATCAACACCAAGCGCTCAGGCACATAGACACCGCGCTCAATTGGCGCTACGGTCAGACCGACATGTGGTAGATGACTGTTATCAATAGCGCTGGTTTTATCTGCGGCTAAAAATGCCTCAAAGCTATCGTACGCCTTGATATCAATCTTGCCTTTGAAGAGTTCAATGAGAATCTCGCGACGGCCTGCAGTCTCTGCAACGATTAGTACGGGTGTTGAAGTCTTTGATTGCGTATCCAAGAAGTCGAGCAATTCGGATAATGGTTCAGACTTTTGATGATTGACTGCTAACTGTGGCGGTTCTTGAGCACTTAATGTCACCAGTCCTTGTTGTTTAGTGACACTCACCAATGGTAGTTGCGGCTGAGAAGCATCTGTACTTTCTGGTGCTCCCACATCATTCATCGTAGCCAGTTCATCACGAGCACTTAATATTACTCGTGGATACTGGTTTAGCTGCTCATTCAGTGCATTGGACAGTAGGTACAGCAATTCAGGTGCCACAATGGGTTTATCTATGTCATGACGACGCTCTTCGTAGCGACGCTGGATTTGTGACCAGTAATCAGCTTGTTTTTCATTGATTAATTCATCAGTGATAAACAACGCATCGCTTGGTAAATAGGAAAATAAACTACTCTCCGCCTCCCAGTCTTTTAAATTAAAAAATAGCGGCTGATAATACTCTAATCCGCTACTGGCAATTCCTGCCATTACGTCTTTGTGCAGCTCAGACTTACGGCTACTGGTATTAGGGAACATCGCAGCAAAGTTCGTGCGGAACGTCTCACGCCCTTCATCGAGCGGGAACTCTTTTGCGGGCAAGATTTGAAATTGTTCAATAGGTTTAGAGATATCTGGCATCTTGTGCAGCAGTGACAATGACTCTTTCGCCATACTGGTATCGTTGCCCGTCAACATCGCTTTAAGGTCGTCAGGGGTCAATGTACGCTGTGTTTGAGGATGAAAAAAGCGAATCGTTTCGATTTCATCATCGAACAAGTCTAAACGTAGCGGAAAAGGCTGACCCATGGCAAAAATATCAATAATACTGCCACGTACCGCAAACTCACCTGGTTCAAAGACATTTTCAACCGCGCGATAACCTGCTTTTGCCAATAGCCCTCGCTGGGTATTGATATCAAAACGATCGCCGACACTCAAATCAAAATGCTGTCCAATCAACCAGCTTGGCGGTGCGACGCGATGCATGAGGGCTTGTATCGAAATAAGTAGCACGCCCGTTTTTGGCATATCCGTCAACAGATTAATGCGTTCGCTAACGATGTCTTGATGCGGAGATAGCTCATCATAAGTCAGTGTCTCCCAGTCAGGGAACACATAAGCATCGACTCCGCAAAATGCCAGCTCAGTCTCTATTTGATTGAGTTGGTTTTGGTCACGTGCCACCACGACTTTTAGACGCTCGGCAATATTCCACATAGATGTTTGCACCAAGCTTGCCAACCATAAACTGCTGACCGCACCATGGACAGGCGCTAGCCAACGCCGCTCGGCATTTTGGATAGGAAACAACTGCTGGTTAATAGGGTCAAACGCGTCAGTCAGAGCAGTAATAGGCATAAAGAGTAGAATCAAAGTTAAGGAGTCAGAAAGCTATTATACGAATATTTGAGCAATTACCAAAACTTATGCCGTAACGGTTTGTCACTTAAGAGTTTACTCATTAATGATTGAGGGTTAACAACGATTATTGCGCTTTAACTGTCGTTACATAACAAAAAAACCCCAACTTATCAGCTGAGGTTTTCATTTTCGCGAGTCAAGCCAAGCCTAAAACTTCAGCTGATAAGTGGTTTATCGCTAGCGATGATGCCATTGTTATCCGCATAAACAAACATACCCGAATTCAACGTCAAATCACCAAAACTAATTTCGATATCCGTTTGACCTTCATCACGGCGGGTTGATTTGCGCGGGATACAACCAAGCGCCATCACACCAATATCCATCTCTGCCATGTCAT
Organism: Psychrobacter sp. JCM 18901; assembly: GCF_000586435.1. Taxonomy (GTDB): domain Bacteria; phylum Pseudomonadota; class Gammaproteobacteria; order Pseudomonadales; family Moraxellaceae; genus Psychrobacter. The sequence goes on along the minus strand of NZ_BAWH01000001.1, from coordinate 138,908 downwards.
CAACATCGCGGACACAACCATATACAACAACCCCAGCCCAGCCATTATCGATAGCCGATTGTGCAATCATATCGCCTAGTAGTGCACAGCGCATAGAGCCGCCGCCATCAACAACCAACACTTTGCCACTGCCTTCTTTATCTTTGCCATCGCTATTCAACAGTGACTTAACACAGCTATTGTCTTCAAAGCACTTGACCGTCACGATTTCACCGCAGAATTTGTCTTTTGCACCAAACTGACGGAATGACTTACCTTCGATGTTTGGTAAGCATACTTGCGACTCAGGATTGGCATCCAATAGATCACAAGTGACAAAATTCCCTCTATCCATTTGTATCGATTCTGACATTGCTCCTGCTCCTTGTTTTAGTGTTTCACCTGACTGTTATTTCAATACTTATTGATGCTTTGATAATAGTTATTGTGTTTTTTACTCTTGTATTCTTGTTCTAATGCAAACTTGTCCTGACATAATTAACAATCGGTATCTGTAGCTTTCCAGTTTTGAGACTGAATCTGTCACTAGAAAAGCTGTCCTTTTATTTTTTGACACGGGTCATCGCTAGCATCTGCTTATTTTCGATAATGTCGATATGCTTAATTTGAGGTTCAGTACGATATTTACTACGATGGTAGATATCATGAGCACTCATGGCCATAGCACTGGCAACGCGTTTAGCAGAAATAGGATGTAACGATAGTGACTCTGAAACGAGCGGCGAGATGAGTTTAAAGGCTTTTTGACCAATGCTTTCAAGCGGACGACCTTTATGCTTACCAAGCAATAGTGACGGACGGAAGACGACCAATTGTCCAAAATCTAATGCCATAACAGCCTGCTCTGTCTCAGCCTTGACTCGATTGTATAAAAAAACTACTGTCAATATCCGCATTCATTGAGGAGAGTAAAAAGAAATTCTCTACCCCTTTATCACGACACAACTTAGCAAAATTTACGTTATAGTCTCGATCTACTTTGCGAAAAGCCTCATCACTACCAGCCTGCTTTTTTTGTCGTACCCAAACAACTAAAAGCATCCGTGGTTCGATCGGCACCAACACTTGCAAACACTTCAGAGAGATTATCAAAATCATTGATTTGATAAAAACGCATGCTGGCATTAATGTAGCGTGGCGGGCGGCGGGCAATCACAATCAATGTGTCATAAAGCTCACTCAGTTGCTTTACCAAATGCTGCCCTACTAACCCTGTTGCGCCAATCACAATTGCTTTTCGCTGCATACCCTATCCACTTATATAACATTAGATGAACTATATTGATGAGAAAATACCTATATCAAGGTCTATCGTTAGAATATCATACCTAAATTCCTCAATAACTGACGCTATTATATAGGATATATTGTAAGAGATTTTATCAACGCTCTATGTCTGTCAGCGCTTACTATTGATTTAGTTACTAGAATGACCCAAATTCGATGATATTACGTAACTTCTTTGAGCATTAATCATCAAATATATTGTCCTTAGTTCAATAATTTGCTAAGATAATCGGCTTTACACGTCAACGCTGTTTAATTATTCCAAACAGCTCTGACGCTTACGATGATCTATTCATATTAGATACTTTAATATCAGACATCGACATCATATTTGACGAGACGGCTGCTCGTCACCGATGATTGTTAAACCCATTATTGCAATCAACATTCATATTTTTATCTATCTTTATCAAGGAGATACGCGTGGCTAATACTGCACAAGCTCGTAAACGCGCCCGTCAAAACACCAAACGTCGTCAGAACTCTGCGTCACAACGCTCTATGGTTCGTACTTACTTAAAACGTGTTGATGCGGCTATCGCAGCTAAAGATTATGACGCGGCTACCGAAGCTTACAAAAAAGCGGTACCAGTTCTTGATCGTATGGCTGACAAAGGTATTATTCATAAGAATAAAGCTGCTCGTCGTAAGAGCCGCCTAAACAAAACAATCAAAGGCCTACAAGCTTAAGATTTGTATTGGTTAGACCGCATTTCGCTTTTATAGCGTAATGACTAAAACCTTGTCACTGGTTCTAATACCATGGCAAGGTTTTTTTTATGCCTATTCGAAACGAATTCAACGAATATCAACTCATTTTAATGTTTGGACAAAGCATCAATTCCACTGCACTTCTGGCGGCAATAGCAACTTGCTAGGATGGTAACCAGCTGCACGATAACCGTCTAATAATGAACTAATCGGCCGAGTATATACCTGACCCCGCCAAATAAAATGCGCGCTCGCTTGATCAAAGCTTATCATCGAACCATAAGAACACGCCTTCCATCATCTTTGGCCAATCATTCCAATCAATCTCTACCACATCGAACATGACTGCTAAGAACGCAGATAGCAACGTGTCATGACTCACAGCGAGCATCAGATGGCCATGCTGCGGCTGATTCTGGTAAAAAAAGCGATAGAATATCCAAACCGCCTTGATAGGTGTTTTTGGTCCCTTCGAGATTGCCTTGCAAAAAACGATTAATAAAGTTCAGGACGCCAATTTCTTTGAACACAGGATTGGCTATTTCAGGCTCAGTGACGAGACTGCCAGGCTCAACCAACAATGATTGATGCGTAATGTCACGCCGTAGTCCTGCCCCCTCTTGCATCAGCTGCGCGGTATCGATACAACGCCCAATAGGACTAGAGATACTATCGACGTCGAGCGAATATGGTAGATGACCTGATAACCAACGACCCCAAGACTTTGCCAGTATACGGCCTTTAGGAGTCAACGGTAGCTGATAGCTAGCAAAGCCATTACCATCAGAACGCTCGCGTAAAGAGTGCCTGGTAAATAGTATCAGCCGCTTATTTTCAGGCAATAGGCTAACGGAGGAAATCATACTATCTGGTAGGTGCGAAGGTGCAGGCGCGCTTGGTGTGTGACTCGCAAGCTTGTCAGCAGATATTTTGGACAGGGTGTTATTCAGATATTTACTCATGACAGCAAGCCTAGCAGATTTCTTATCAGGAATGAACCACAGACAAATCTAGTTGCAATATATCTTATTAAATATTCTTCACTCTTTCAAAAAGACGCTTTATTCAAAAGAGTCTATACCTACAATAAATGGAGGTTTGCCTATTATTTACACACGGTCCTAGCCAATATCAATGACTTTGTCCCACGCGAACTCTAATGCGGTACTACTGACCTCATTAGGATAGGCTCGTGGATTGACAATCACTCGCGTATTACCAATTTTATAATCAAATGCTTCATGAGTATGTCCATGTACCCATAGCATCGGAGCCCAATCTTCGTGCATCCATCCCGATAAGTCACTGACGAAAGCCGCATTACTTGGTAGATTGGCATATTTTTCAGATACCGATAACGCACTGACGCTGTGATGACTCATGACTACTGTTTTTTTACCTAGTTCATGAGATTCGATCAAAGCTTGCTGTAGCCACTGACGATGCTCAGCATGAATCTGCATAGATACTTCAGGTGAAAACAATTCATTGCCTGCGTAAATCTGCTTGTAGTCACGCATAAAATGCCTAGCAGCAGCCATGGTGTCTTCATTAGCATGATACTGATAGTCAGTCCAAAGCGTACAACCTAAAAGGCGTATATCACCGATATCGATATGCTGACATTGTAAGACGCGAACCCCTTTTTTAGACACAGCATCATAATTATCCCAAGTTGCCAGTTTATGGTCAAAGCTCAACACATCTTCATCAAAGTATTCATGATTACCAGCGATAGTAATCAGGGGAACTTCTAAGCGCGCCGCTTGTTCTTGCAGCCACGGCATACCTTTATCGCTATTAGCAGTATCCCCTGCTACTAATACTAAATCTGCATCAGTTTTAGGAATATGCCCAACGGGGTGCGATTGACGTGCATAACTATCAATATGTAAGTCACTCAATATCTGTAATTTCATATTATTCAACATCATTTAGTGGCGTTATTATTAAAAATCTAATTAGCGATAAACGCTCATAGCAGTACTACTAATATTTAGCTAAATGAGCGTTTTTAATATAGTTATTATATTTTAGAAAGGTTGTAAGAATAAATTTAAGTAGTGTAGCAGCTTTTTCTATACCATCAAAAAGTAAAAAGACAGCCATTTAGGCTGTCTTTTTACTTAACATTTATTCAAACTTAAATACTTTGAAGTATTGTCTGTAGTTTAGCAGCAGGGTCTGAGGCTTGAGTGATCGAACGGCCAATGACTAAATAATCAGAACCGTCTATTAGCGCCTGACTTGGTGTACATATACGTTTTTGATCATCTGCATTGTCTTCAGCTAGTCGTATACCAGGCGTTACCAGTTTGAAGTCTTGACCACATAACGCTTTAAGTGCTTTTGCTTCTTGAGCCGAGCAAACCACACCATCAAGACCAGCTTGCTTAGTCAGTTGTGCTAGTCGGCTTACTTGGGTATCTAAGCTATCAGTGATACCTGTTTGCATCAACGCTTCACTATCCATAGAGGTCAATACGGTAACTGCGATGAGCAAGGTATCAAGATCTCTATCTAGCAAGCGCTGTTTTGCCAACGACATGGCCTCTAGACCTGCGCTAGCATGGACATTCACCATCCATACACCAAGCTCAGCGGCAGCCAATACTGCTTGAGCAGTGGTATTCGGAATGTCATGGAATTTTAAGTCTAAGAACACTTCAAAATCACGTTGATGTAATGCCTTGATTATATCAGGACCACAACGCGTAAACAGCTCTTTACCGACTTTCAATCGACATTGAGATGGATCTAACCGGTCAGCTAGCGCCAAAGACGCCTCTACCGTCATATTGTCTAGAGCGACGACAACTGGAGAGTTAATTACATTATTCATGGTTTTACCATATATTTTGAAGTTATCAAAGTATCGTATTTGAGGTCAGTACTGCGATCGTTAAGCTATCACCTAGCAGATCACATAAAAAATCACTTAACGACTTAATCTCGTCTACGCTTAGACAGAGTAGAGCCTTCAGTTAGGCTAGTTGCGTCACTACTTTGCACATTAGCAGCAGAAGCACCATAAACAGCTTCATCTACTGTTGGCGCGCTTGCTTGACGATCGATAACTGTATTGGCTTGAGTCAATTGCTCTTGTAGATTTGCGTTTGCTTTTTGCAGACGTGAGATTTCCCACTTATTTTGCAGCACACGAAAGATAAGCAATGCCAGTAAAATACCAATAACAATACCTAGCATCAAACACAAAATAAGTAGCAACCCTAGATTCATCGTAGGTGCTTGTGAAAACAGTAGGTTGACTCCGACCTCAGTATTATTTGCCAATACCAAACCAAGTGAATAGGCAAAGCTCAAGAATAGCAATACAAATAGTAAAAAGCGCATGAGACAGTTACCTCAGTTTGGAATGATAAATTTTGACAGTTAGATAGCCAGTACTGGTTTAATTAACCGTTTGCTACCGTATCGTTTACTGCTTCGCGTAAGGCCTTGCCTGGCTTGAAGTGTGGAATCGCTTTGGCAGGAACTGGTACGCTCTCCCCCGTTTTAGGATTGCGTCCGACACGAGCGCGGCGATGATGTAGACAAAAACTACCGAATCCGCGAACTTCGACTCGGCCATCATTGGCTAAAGTATGGGTCATCAAGTTTAAGATTTCACGCACTGCGTCATCAACCACGGTATCTGCCATGTTGTCACAGTTTGCACTCAAATTACTAATAAATTCGGATTTGTTAATCGCTTGCTGCATTATTACGCTTGCCTTGTTGATTGATGGATAAGCTGATGATAAGTCAACGCTCTATAGTACGTAAATGCGTTTAGATAATTGAATTATAAAGACTGAATTTCTTAAAATTGGCCTTCAAAACCACATTATGACTATAAAAAGCTTATAATTATCATCTCGTTACTCAATGGTGCAAATGATAGCGGATATTAACGTAAATGGGAATAAGAGTTTGCCCATTTGGCTAAAAACCTCTATTACTAACTGTGTTAATAAAATCTAATCACAAAAAAAAGCGACCGAAGTCGCTTTTTTTTATATTACTTTTATATCAATAGTTTGCAGCTTACTGCATTTGCTCTTTGATCAAATCACCAATCGTTTTTGGCTGTGCATCAGAACCTGGAGCAGCAGTAGTGTTCGTGCTACCAAGATCTTTAATCGCTTGACGCTCTTCAGCTTCGTCTTTCGCTTTGATAGACAAGTTGATGTTGCGTGTTTTACGATCAACACTGATAATTTTCGCTTCAACGTCATCACCAACAGTCAGATGCTTAGTTGCATCTTCAACGCGGTCACGTTGGATTTCAGAAGCACGTAGATAAGCTTCAACTTCGTCAGCAAGTTCGATAGTAGCGCCTTTAGCGTCTACTTCTTTTACTTTACCATTAACGATAGCACCACGGTCATTGTTGACTAGGTATTCGTTGAATGGATCAGAGCTTAACTGCTTAACGCCTAGGCTGATACGGTTGGCTTCTGCATCTACAGACAATACCATTGCTTCAACGGTGTCACCTTTGTTGTAGTTACGGATAGCATCTTCGCCAGTTTCGTTCCAAGAGATATCAGATAGATGAACAAGACCATCAATACCACCGTCTAGACCGATAAAGATACCGAAGTCAGTGATTGATTTGATCGTACCAGTGATTTTATCACCGCGCTCATGTTTTTTTATCAAACTCATCCATGGGTTAGCTAGAGTTTGTTTGATACCTAGGCTGATACGACGACGTTCTTCATCGATATCAAGAATCATTACTTCAACTTCATCGCCCACTTGAACAACTTTAGATGGGTGGATGTTTTTGTTGGTATGATCCATTTCTGATACGTGTACTAGACCTTCGATACCTTCAGAAATCTCAGCGAAACAACCATAGTCAGTCAAGTTGGTTACGCGAGCTTTTACAACACTACCTACTGGGTAAGTGCCGCCAACGTTATCCCAAGGATCAGTACCAAGTTGTTTTAGACCTAGGCTAACGCGGTTGCGTTCACGGTCAAACTTCAATACTTTAACTTTTAGGTCTTGGCCAACTTCAACAACTTCAGATGGGTGCTTGATACGGCGCCATGCCATGTCAGTGATGTGCAATAGACCATCGATACCACCTAGATCAACGAACGCGCCGTAATCAGTAAGGTTCTTAACGATACCTTCGATCTCGATGCCTTCTTCAAGCTTGTTCAATAGCTCTTCGCGCTCAGCTGAGTTTTCAGCTTCCATAACTGCACGACGGCTAACAACAACGTTGTTGCGTTTCTGGTCAAGTTTGATGACTTTGAATTCTAGCTCTTTGCCTTCTAGATGCGTTGTATCACGGATAGGACGTACATCTACCAATGAACCTGGTAAGAACGCGCGTACTGAACCGATATCTACAGTGAAACCGCCTTTAACTTTGCTTGAAATGATACCTTTTACGATCTCATCGTTATCAGCGATTTTTTCAAGGAAGTTCCAAGTTTCAACACGCTTAGCTTTTTCACGTGACAGCAAGGTTTGACCCATGCCGTTATCAACCGCTTCAACTACGACATCAACACTATCGCCAACTTCAACTTCAAGTTCGCCTTCTTCGCTTAAAAACTCTTCACGAGCGACGATACCTTCAGATTTCAGACCAGTATCTACTGTGATCCAATCGCTATCGATGGCCACAACAGTACCATTGATAACCGAGCCACGCTCGATATCTAGGCCTGTTTCTTCGATGCTCGCTTCAAATAGTTCAGCAAATGATTCCATTATGTCTACCTTTGTATAGCCGTATCCTGTCCAGCACAGTACGGATCAAATTTATGATTGCATAAAACGAGAATACTGGTTTTATATCTTATGCAATCATATATAAAAACGTTTGTTGGTAATAAGCGCATATTTAAACTTACTAACAACAACTGTCTTGCTTTATTCTATCAAACAAAATTTTATCAACTGAGCCTAATAAATAATTAATCGTTAAAAAAACACTAACTTCCAACTGTACAATTCTACATTAAAAACAGGGACTACAGGAAACTTTTTAGTACTTAATATGTTGTTTTTATTAACTATTAAAAAACACACCTTTATCTTGGCAATGCTTTTTGACCTGCTCATATACTGCATCAGCACTAAGCTCTGAACTATCAAGTAATAATGCATCTGCCGCAGGCTTCGATGGTGCTGTACTACGATTTTCATCACGGTCATCACGCTCTTTTATCGTCGCTAAAATCGCTTCAAAATCTGCTGTTTGACCAGCGTTCAATAACTGAGTCACACGGCGCTCTGCACGTGCTTCAGCACTGGCCGTCAAAAACACCTTAACATCAGCATCTGGGAAAACAACCGTACCCATATCGCGACCATCAGCAACCAAACCTGAACGAGTGGCCATATCTTGTTGTAGCTTTAGCAATGCTTGACGAACCTGTGGAAAGACAGCTATCTGTGATGCATAGCCTCCGACCGTTTCATTGCGTACTTGCTCACCTACTGCTTGTCCATTAACAATGATATCTACACGTCCTGAGTCATTGTTCGGTACAAACGCTATCTCCAAGCTTTCAGTCAATGCTAATACAGCATCTTCGTCAATTGGTTGGCTGGCATCTGCGCTGATTAAACCCGCTTCAAAGGCTTTTAGCCCAACAATTCTATAAAGCGCACCAGAGTCTAATAACTGATAGCCTAACACTTGTGCTAGACGCCATGTGACCGTACCTTTACCAGCGCCACTGGGACCATCGATACAAATAACAGGGTAGCGTACTGATGAGGTATGGCTATCCTCTGTATTGAGTAAAACATTATCAGGTGTAGAACTAGTCATAATACTTACTCAATAATATGCGTTACTTATATCGCTTATCATATGTCATTAATAAAACGATATTTATTCGCATGTTAAGTCTTTAATAGCCTATTAAGATGGGTGCTATCAAATAGGGCAATATTATAGCAAAAAATCATCGTGACCACTAGCACCAAGACTGATATCTTGTTTATTAGTATTTTGAGTTTACATAGTGGCCTTATTCTTTTTCGCCGCTTGCCTACGCTCACGAAAAAAAATGTCTTTAGTATTTGACTGCTATGCTTGCTGCATAACCCGCTATAGGCTTGAATACTGTGGTTGTAAAAAGGTTGTAATGATAAGTCCATTTGACTACCAACCATCCCAGCACGCGGTTCACTCGCTGCGTACACCAACTTGTTTACACGCGCATGGATTAGAGCACCGATACACATCGTACAAGGCTCTAAAGTGACATATAGAGTAGTCTGTAGCGGCAGTCGATAATTTTCTAAACGCGTACAGGCGTCTCTTAATGCAACTATCTCTGCGTGAGCAGTAGCATCATGGCTACTAATAGGTTGATTAAACCCTTGGCCAATAACTTGCTGCTCATGTACCAATACCGCACCTACAGGCACCTCTCCTCGCTCAGCACCTTGTTTAGCAAGTTGGATTGCTTGTTGCATCCATTTAATATCTTCAGCTAACCAAAAGGTGCTGGCCTGAATATTTAAAGATTGATACGGCACTAAGCTTATATTCTGTATATTTTGCATTTATTGTGGTAATTGCCAGTCAATTGGAGTTTGGCCATACTGCACCAAGTAGTCATTTGTTTTAGAAAAAGGTTTAGTGCCAAAGAAGCCGCCACGATTTGCTGCAAGTGGTGATGGATGTACCGCTGTCAGAATCAAATGCTTATCCGTATCGATATACTTGCCTTTCTTCTGGGCTTTACTACCCCACAAAATAAATACGGTATGCTTTGTCTGTTCATTGACGGCATCGATGACGGCATCAGTAAACTGCTCCCAACCTTTATTCTGATGACTGTTTGGCTCGCCTTCTCGGACAGTTAGTGAGCTATTAAGCAGTAGAACGCCTTGCTGTGCCCAGTATGTCAAATCGCCATGCGCTGAAGGCCGAATGCCAATGTCATCTGCCATTTCTTTGAGCAAATTATTTAACGATGGTGGCTTAGGAATGGCTTTAGGAACAGAAAATGATAACCCCATAGCCTGACCTGGACGATGATAAGGATCTTGGCCCAAGATTACCACTTTAACTTGTGACAAAGGCGTGAGGTTCAGCGCATTGAACATTAATGGTGCAGGCGGATAGATACTGTCGTCTGACTGATAGGCTTCCTTTAAAAATGCGCGTAGATTGTCCATATTTTCAGACGTTAATTCATCTGCTAATGCCATTTTCCAATCTTCTGGTAAACGGACATTGTCTAAAATCGCTTGTTTTTGTTCTGGAGTCTTGGTTGTCGGTTCATCAAACAGTTCCATATTGTGTCCTTTTTATACTTGTTATCTTGTTATAAGTTCCATAGCTTCGTTAAAGCTAGCTTACTGTAAATAATCATACTAACAAAAAAATGGTGTGCACTTTGTTGATGAATTATAGCAATAAAAAACGGCTACCGCAGTAATACGGTAGCGTTTTTATGATGTCAATATCAAAAAAACTTAGCTAGCAAGAGACTCAGAATCAGGATGTGGCTCATGAGTTTCAACGACTGTCAGAATAATACGACTATCAGCTGAGCCTTTGTCTGATACCTTATCAAGCTTCATCGTATCACTCTCTTGAGAATCATCGACTTTAGGCTCTAAGGTCAGATGTACTACCCCGCCATTAACCAAATCACCAAACAAAATCATACTTGCCAATGGTTTTTTGATTTCATCCTGAATCAGACGTTGCATCGGACGTGCACCCATTAGACGGTCATAGCCTTTATCTGCTAGGTAATCACGTACATCATCATCAATCTCTAATGTCACTTGCTTATCATCAAGTTGTACTTGTAATTCAACCAAGAACTTATCGACGACCGATACAACAACTGATGTATCTAGAGGATTGAACTGAATTATAGCGTCTAAGCGATTGCGGAACTCTGGCGTAAAGACACGTTTCAGCGACTCTGTATTATCACGGCTATGGTCTTGTTGCGTGAAGCCCATTGACGAGCGACTGATACTATCAGCACCAACGTTCGTTGTCATAATAACGATGACCTGTTTAAAGATTGCTACACGACCATTGTTATCGGTCAACGTACCATGATCCATTACTTGTAGTAACAAGTTAAAGACATCTGGATGCGCCTTTTCAATCTCATCAAGCAACAACACACAATGTGGATGCTGATTGATTTTTTTCAGTAAGTAAGCCACCTTGATCATAGCCAACATAACCTGGAGGCGCACCGATCAAGCGTGATGCCGTGTGCGCTTCCATATACTCTGACATATCAAAGCGTACTAACTCTACACCTAACAGGTTCGCTAGCTGACGCGATACTTCTGTTTTACCCACACCAGTTGGACCTGCAAACATAAACGAACCAATTGGCTTATCTGGTGCTTTTAATCCTGCACGTGATAGCTTGATAGCATCAGCCAATGTGGCAATTGCCTCATCTTGACCAAATACCAAGTGCTTCAGATCTCGATCTAAATGTTCAAGGATACTCTTGTCATCACTCGATACAGATTTGGGTGGAATACGTGCCAATTTAGCAATAATAGCTTCGATATCAGCAACATCAATTTTCATCGGTGGCTTTTGACCTTTTGATAATTTCACACCATCTGCTGATTTAGCACTATCGCTCGCTTTCGCAGTCGCTGCTTCATCCTGCATTTCATTATCTGTATCACCATCGATACCTTCGATATCAGCATCAATCTGCGCATCAAAATCTTGCTCTAAATCAGCAATGAAACTTTCTTCCGCTTCGATATCATCGACATCAGGCACTACGCCTAAGCGCTTATACGCACCTGCTTCGTCAATTACGTCAATAGCTTTGTCAGGTAAAAAAACGCTCATGAATATGTTTGGCTGATAATTGTACCGCTGTGACCAACGCTTCATCCGTATACTCAACATTATGGAATTCTTCATAACGAGGTTTTAGACCACGCAGGATATCAATGGTGTCATCCACACTTGGTTCTTTAACATCGATTTTTTTGGAAACGACGTGACAATGCATGGTCTTTTTCGAATACTTGGCGATATTCAGTAAAGGTTGTTGAACCGATACAACGTAGCTCACCGTTAGCAAGCGCTGGCTTGATAAGGTTCGATACGTCCATGTTGCTGCTCATAGATGAACCAGCACCAATAATCATATGAATTTCATCAATAAAAAGAATAGCATTTGATTTTTTCTTTAGTGCATCAAGCAATGACTTCATGCGTTTTTCAAAGTCACCGCGATACTTAGTTCCCGCAATTAGTGAGCCAATATCAAGGCTATAAATCACGCAACCGTTAAGTGGCTTTGGTGCTTTATCGTTAATGATTAACCATGCTAAACCTTCAGCGATAGAGGTTTTACCTACACCAGGCTCACCTACTAGCAATGGGTTATTTTTACGACGACGGCACAGTACTTGGGCGGCACGTTCAATCTCAGAGGCACGACCAATCAAAGGATCGGTTTTACCTTCGGCAGCTCGCTGGTTTAGATTGGTCGCAAATTCAACCAATGGATCTTTGCTGGTCTTTTCCGAGGCACTACGACGCTCAGCACCTGCAGAACCGCGTGATTCAGAAGGCTCTTCTTTATCTTGGCCGTGTGATAAATACTGGGTTAGCTCAAGGCGACTGATGCCTTGTTTTTTAAGTAGGTAGACAGCATAAGTATCGTGCTCTGAAAACATAGAGACCAAAATATCAGACCCTTCCACCAAACGACCACCACCGATCGACTGCACGTGAAAAATAGCACGTTGCAAGATACGATCAAAGCTTTGTGTCGGCTGTGGTGACTGTTCTGTATCAGCATCGATGGTTGGCGTGTGTTTATTAATATAAATCTCAAGCTCAGTACGCAACGCCGAGACATTAGCATTACAAGCAGTCAACGTATTGGCAGCATGAGTATTTTCTAATAAGGCCAAAAGCAGGTGTTCAACAGTGAGATACTCATGCGATTTTTGGCGCGCAAGCGTCATTGCTAAACGTAGAGAAACTTCAAGATGACGACTTAACATAACAACTTCCTACGGTTATATCTATCTTTATAATTGATAGTTTTATGAATGAGTTAGTAAGTAAATCAGGGCGGTAGATGAATTGTTCAAGGGCTATATTCGTATTATTAGAAGTCATGAATAAATGAGGTGAGCGGTAGACTATTGATTAAATACTATAATCTCGCTATCAGCCAACAGTAATCACAACTATCCATGGCCGCTTTTCTTTATATCAACACGATACTTCAACGGAGTCAATCTATTAACACAGACTAAAATGTATCAAAGCGTGCTACAAGCTAGTAGCGACAACTCTAATAACGAATATTAAATGTTGAAAAACTGATTAGATAGAAAGAGAGATTGATATTTTAGAAGCTAGAAATGACAGAGTTTTAGCAAGTTTAACTGAGATACTTAGTCTAAGACTATTGAATAGGCTGTTTAATAGATAGGGTTATTCGCTATAGAAATCAAGACTCTATGGATAATAAATCTATTTTAAAAGATTCTACTTGTATATAAGGGGAATGACTGAAAAATCGAAAAAGCTCACTATAAAGGTGAGCTTTGAGAAGGATTACTTAGAAATAAGGAACAGTAGGTAAAACTTTAATAGAGCCATATATCAGTACAAGAAACTAATAAATTGCTCTACTCGCCTTGATGCGGTTCGATTTGGGTTAATAAGGGATAGCCTTCACGATGTGCCAGACTATTTACTTTTTTTGGCCTTAGTCTCGGCGATATCTTTGGGATAAATGCCAGCAATGCCTTTGCTGCTATTATGAATGGTCAGCATAATCTCAACTGCAGAATCCATACTATGACGAAATTCTGACTGCAATATGTATACAACAAACTCCATCGGCGTGTAGTGTCATTGTACATAACGACCGCATACATGGGCGGTTTGGCTACTTCAGGCTCTGCGACCAATACATCTGCTTGCGGTGACGTTTCGCCATCGGTATCACCGTCTTGTGCACGATGAGCAGGCATATTGGGAAAGTGCCAATCAGCAACCGTTGGCGTGGCTTGTGATATCATTTTTTTCATCATAATCAAAATATAATTATAAGGTAAGTTTAAGATAGAGAATGTTAAGGCAGGCGATAAGGCATGGTATAAAGCACAACCACTAATTAAGGTCATTGTGCTTTGATTTCAACCACAGCATCGTCACTGAGTATTTCATTAAAATATGAGGTAATTAAGGTACGATAGGACTTTCATCAACTTCTGGTAAATCTAGGAGCGATGGTAGCATGTTATCCACACTATCACCGAGCTTCCAGTCATACAATTGCTCTACTTTCTGACCACCAGCTTGCAAAGTCAGTTTTGCTTGCAATGGTCTAAAGCCTGATGGCATTACAAAGCGACCACGTATCCGAACGATACCTTCGATCATATGGTATGCAGGATCAAGTGGTACTTCTACAAGGTCATCATTGTTAAGTAGCGTCAATACAGGCCTTAAGCGTTTGGCTTGACCATCGCTACTTAGCATCCCAATATCAAAACCATACTCAAAAGCATTTTCAGGTAATGGCGAAATTTTGGCACCTAATACCTGTAAAGGCATACCACCTTTCTCACGGATGACATCTGAATATAGCTCATTGAGCTGTGACACTTGTTTATTTTCTACTGTTAGTTCTTGCTGGCTTTCACGCAGTTCTTTTAAATTAGCCAAACTGATAGCCAGTTCTTGTTTGGCAGTTGCCGCTTGGTTAGTAGCTATCTTATTGCTAAGGCGCAAATCTTCTAGTGCTTGTGTCGCTTCAGTGCTATCGATGATTGCTTGCTTAGCTTCTGTTTCCATCGAATGGAGCCACGTTGGTAGCCAAGCTTATGACCGAATACCAGTCCAACCACCGCTGTCACTAATACTGCCACTACAAACAGTGCCAATACCAATGTAGAAGCGCCGCGTTGTGAGCTAGCAATACCACTTATAGGGACATTATTATTTCTAAAGGAATGCTGTTTGCGCTCCAAGCTAGGTATAACCGAGTCTTTGCACGATAGACGTGCTGGCTGTGAGCAAAAGCGTAGTACGAGCTGAACACGCATTTAGACAGTATCTCTTAAGGGTAAGGGCAAGTCATTATAGCCGAATTTATAATCAATACCTAGCACCGCAAATGTGAATGATTGGAATATGAAGTCGTTGATATTAAGGAACAATCGGTGCAAAGTTCAGCCCCATTGACTCATCAAAACCGAACATCACATTCATGTTTTGCACAGCCTGCCCAGCAGCACCTTTGACTAAGTTATCTTGAACGACGATAACTGTTAGCTCAGCGCGCTCATTGTCCTGATGTACCGCAATACGTAAACGGTTACTAGCACGAACACTGCGCGTATCTGGATAAAGCCCTTTTGGCATGACATCAACAAACAACTCTGACGCATAGCTATTTTCAAACGCTTGCTGCCAATCGATAGCAGCGCCAGCATCGGTAAGCTCCATATGAATAGAGCTTAGCATGCCCCGAATCATCGGTACCAAATGCGGCAAAAAGCGAATACGGTGTGTAAACTGACTGTCTAATAACTGTGCAACACCCTGCTCAATTTCTGGTAAATGACGATGGCCTTCGACGCTATAAGCTTTAAAGCTATCTGTTGTCTCAGCATAATTGAGTGCAAGTGATGCTTGCCGACCTGCACCAGACACACCAGATTTTGCATCGATAACGATACGAGACTCGATCAAACGCTCTGCTTGTTTATTCTGGGCTTCGATAATTGGTTTTAGACCCAAAATCGCAGTGGTTGGATAACAGCCTGGATTGCCTACTAGTAACGCATTCGCAAGCTTGTCACGATTGATTTCTGGTAGACCGTAGACTGCTGTTTTCAACAGTTCAGGACAAGCATGTGACTGTTTGTACCAGTGCTCAAAGTCAGTCAGTGACTGCAAACGAAAATCAGCAGCCAAATCGATGACCTTAACCCCAGCTTGTGTAAGCGCTTCAGCTTGCTTCATTGCAACACCATGCGGCGTCGCAAAAAAATACAACATCACATTTTTGCAATGCAGCAAGCGTATTATCACCCAAGTCACTAAAAACGATGTCAGACACACCGCGTAAGCTTGGGAAGATTTCATCAGCACGAGTGCCAGCTTCGCTACGAGAAGTTAATAAATCAATAGAAACCTCAGGATGAGCAGATAATAAGCGAATGAGCTCAATACCCGTATAGCCTGTACCACCGACGATCGCTGCTGAAATCATAAAACACCCTTTTCTTGGTAAATACTAAATATGCACTGATAGATTCTATATTTGCTTGTAACTCATGCAGTTCTACAAATCTTTCAATTCCACAAATACAGAACAAAGACAGAATCACTCTCTAAATATTCTGACTCTTAAATTTTATAGTCGTGTACTGCATCCACAAACACTTTGGCATTGTCAGGGTTAACCCATTGGGTGATACCGTGACCTAAGTTTGCTATGTAACCAGTCTTTTCACCGTCAGCGTAAGCACGGTCAAGCATGGCGTTCACTTCAGAACGGATAGTCGCAGGCGAACCATATAACGTCGCTGGATCTAAGTTACCTTGGATAGCTTTGCTGCTTTGCAATTTTTTTATGCTTCTTAGTCAATTGACGCTGACTCTTAGTCAGTACTTGACGCGCACGATCAATCGGCATCGTCCAATCTAAACCTAACACGTCCGCTTCGCTGTCAGCCTGAATATCAAGCCATAACCCACCACCTTTAGTGAATAGCACTACAGGTACTTGTGGATGACGTTCTTTTAGTTCAGCGACAATACGTTTATTATAAATATGTGAGAATTCGATAAATTGACGATGGCCTAACGCCCCGCCCCAACTATCGAATATCTGTACAATTTGAGCGCCAGCAACGATTTGGGCATCTAAATAGTCAATAACTGACGTCGCAAGCTTGTCTAATAACTGATGTAGAAAATCAGGGTTACTATACAAAAAGCCTTTGGTATAACGATAATCTTTCGAGCTACCGCCTTCTATCATATAAGTAGCCAATGTCCACGGACTGCCAGAAAAACCGAATAATGGAACTTGACCATTCAATGCTTTACGAATGCTGGTTACGGCACGCATTACATAATCTAGAGAGTCGTTTGGCTCAAGCACTGGTAATCTATCAAGATCAGCCTGCTCACGAATGGGATGTTTAAATTTAGGGCCTTCACCTGTTTCGAAATATAGGCCCAATCCCATCGCATCAGGGATAGTTAGAATATCACTAAACAAAATAGCAGCATCTAAATCATAACGGCGCAATGGCTGTAGAGTCACTTCAGTAGCGCGGTCTGTATCTTTGCACAGACTCATAAAGTCACCCGCTTCAGCACGAGTGGCCTTATATTCTGGCAGATAACGACCAGCTTGACGCATCATCCATACCGGTGTGGTATCAATGGGCTCAAAACGTAATGCACGTAGCAATCTATCATTTTTTTAAAGGTGCAAACTGTTGCTGAACCGAGTTACTACCGTCTGAAGCACTCATGTACAAATCTCCAAAACAGCACAATATCAATATTTATAAATGGATATTGTGCTGGATAAAATAAGTTGAATAAAAAAAAGGTTATATAAAAGCGCTATACAGTTAATGCAAGATTGTCGCGATGTACCATGACCACACGTTCTTCGCTACTGCCAAAGATCTTATCGAACTGTTCGGTACGCTCACGAGCGACGCGGCGCGCATCATTCGATGAGAAGTTTACCTGCCCAACGGCTATGCGTTCGCCAGTATCTTGATGAATGATTTCTACCACATCACCTTCATCAAAACCGCCCTGCACTTCCACAACACCCACTGGCAATAAACTTCTATTGTGCTCAGTCAATGCTCTTGCAGCACCTGCATCGACGACCAAGCTACCTGACATACGTAGATGCGCAGCTAGCCACTGTTTACGCGCGATGATTTTATCTTCGTCATTAGTCGTCAGCAATGTACCTACCGCTTCGCCTGAAACCACACGGGTGATAACGTCATCGATAGCACCGCTGACGATAACGGTAGGACAGCCACCCATAGCAGCAAGGCGTCCAGCACGGATTTTGGTCAACATACCGCCGCGTCCAAGCTTACCGCCATCTCCTGCAATATCAAATAAATAATCCGCCATTGCACGTTCTTGGCGAATCATCTTGGCATCAGGATTATCACGTGGGTTATCAGTGAAGACACCTTCTTGGTCGGTTAAGATGATGTACAAATCAGCATTAACCATTGCGGCTGCCATCGCACCCAAGGTATCGTTATCACCGAATTTAATCTCATCAATCGTGATGGTATCGTTTTCGTTGATAACAGGTAGTACGCGCCATTCTAATAACTGGGTCAGCGCACCCGTCGTATTGAGATAACGACTACGATTAGACAAGTCATCATGAGTTAGCAGTAGCTGCGAGCTTTGAATACCATGCTGAATCAAAGCTGACCACCATGTTTCAATCAACCCCATTTGACCAATAGAAGCACAGGCTTGTAGTGCTGCTAGTTTTTTAGGGCGTTCCTCAAGGTTCATACGTACCACACCTTCAGCAACAGCACCTGATGATACTAGCAGTACCTCAACGCCTTTTTTTTGTGCAGCTTAGCAATCTGCTTTGCCCACTCATATATGGCAGTACGATCCAGCCCTCGACCGTTATTGGTTAATAGTGATGAACCAATTTTGACAATAACGCGCTGAATATCAAAGTTGCGAGTTTGCTTAACAAATCTTGCTTCTTCCATCGTGTTTGCTATGTCATCTGCCATATAAACTCCTTTTTTTCATATCAATTGATTGTAGGGATTAAATTCACAATTCAAATATAACTGCTCAAGCATACTAGCTTAAGGAACGTACATTACCTCAACGCCATCGTCATCATCGTCGTCAAAATCAGACGCATCCAAGCCTTCACGTGCTGCTTTACGAGCCGCACGATATGCTTCACGCTGTGCTTCAGTGTTAAGACGTACTTCAGCTTCTAAACGCTCGAAACGTTCTTTTTGTGCTTCAGCGAAGATAGGATCTTCTATTTCACGCTCACGCTCAAGTTCGATATCATTCATTAGATGATATTTGACCGCATCAACGCCTTCACCAGTTAGTGTTGCCGTACGGAAGACCATACCAGTCCAACCAAGCTCTGCGACGATATGAGTACAAAGCGCGTTCAAATCTTCATCATTGACTTGATCGATTTTGTTTAATACCAAAATCTGCGGCAAATTAGCCAATTCAGGAGAAAAACGCTCAAGCTCATTTAAAATAACACGAGCATTCTCAACTGGGTCGCTGCCATCAACAGGCTTGACATCAACTAAGTGTAGCAGACGACGCGTACGCGCAACATGTTTTAAGAAGCGAATACCAAGTCCGGCACCTTCTGATGCACCTTCAATAAGACCAGGAATATCTGCCATTACAAATGAACGATGACGACCAATATCGACCACACCCAAGTTTGGTACTAGCGTGGTAAACGGATAATCAGCCACTTTTGGTCTAGCAGCAGAGACTTGACGAATAAAGGTCGATTTACCAGCATTCGGCAAACCAATCAAACCAACATCAGCCACTACTTTTAGCTCAAACTTAAGAACTTTTAGCTCGCCTTCAAAACCTGACGTCGCTTTACGCGGCGCTTGGTTGGTCGAGCTTTTGAAATGGGTATTACCCAGACCACCATCACCACCTTTGGCAATCAGTAGTGTCTGGCCAATTTCAATCAAATCGCCCAATACTTCGTCTGTTTCGGTATCAACTACCGTCGTACCAACTGGTACTGGTAAATAAAGATCATCAGACCCTTTACCTGAGCAGTTTCTACTATGGCCGTTCTCAGCACGCATGGCGTCATGACGACGCGTATAACGATAGTCAACTAGGGTGTTGGTGTTGTCTTCTGCAATGACATATACATCTCCGCCCTTGCCGCCATCACCACCATCAGGTCCACCACGTGGGACATACTTCTCTCGGCGAAAACTGGCGATTCCGTTACCACCGTCACCTGCTTTTACCGTTACGACGGCTTCATCAATAAATCGCATCTTACGTTCCTTAATTCACAATCCAGTCTATAAACTGGTTACAACCAACGGTTGTATTTTGGGGTTTTGCTATGTTGTTGCGTCAAAATAAGCACTGTATAAAGTCTACTTTTACTTAGTGCCCATTATGACAATAACACCCGATAATCAATCGGACTATCGGGTGTTTAAGTATGACAGTTAAAGTCCTACCAAGCTATTTAAAGTAGCATCTACTGCAGCGCCATTTTTATGACACGATAGCGCTACTATACTTGGTATGACGTTATTGCTCTACTGTATTTGGTAATCTATGCTGGAATCTGAGCGTAGCTGATTCCGGCCATTTGCGTCGCCAAACGCAATACCTGAGTACTATAACCTACTTCGTTGTCATACCAAACATATACGATAGCTTGGTTGTCAGTCAAAATAGTAGCTTGAGCATCGATAATACCAACATGAGTCGTACCAACGAAATCCGTTGATACCGCTTCTGTAGAATCTGTATAAGCAATCTGCGACTGCCAAGTGCTGCTGTTAGCCATTTTACGCAAGAACTCATTCAACGCATCAGCGCTTGCTGGAGCAGTTTTCAGATTCACATTCAAGATTGCTAAGCTGACGTTTGGTGTTGGTACACGAATAGCGTTACCCGTTAGCTTACCATTTAATTCTGGCAATGCTTTACCAACAGCTTTTGCAGCACCAGTACTGGTGATAACCATGTTCATCACAGCACTACGACCACGGCGGTCTGCTTTATGATAATTATCAACCAAGTTCTGATCATTGGTAAATGAGTGAATAGTCTCTACATGACCATTTACAATACCGTACTCATCATTCAATACATTCAGCGTTGGCGTAATCGCATTGGTCGTACAGCTAGCAGCACTAACGATCGTATCATCACCAACGGTATCATTGTTCACGCCATAAACGACGTTTTTGATATCGCCGCCAGCAGGTGCTGTTAGCAACACTTTTTTTCACACCAGTAGACTGTAAGTGCTTACCAAGGCCTGCTTCGTCTTTCCAGATACCTGTGTTATCGATAACAAGAGCATTGTCGATACCATAAGCAGTATAGTCGATTTCGCTTGGGTCTTTTGCATAGATAACTTGTACAAAACGACCGTTAACGATCATGCCGTTATTATCATCATCAATGCTGATGCCGCCTAAAAATCTACCATGGATTGAGTCACGCTCAAGCAATGAGATACGCTTAGCCAAATCACCAGCAGCGGCTGGACGTACAACGATCGCTTTTAGTTGTAGACCTTTCGCGCTTGACGCTTGTGACAATAACAGACGAGTCAAGATACGACCGATACGGCCAAAACCGTAAAGTACAACGTCCGTGGCGCCGTTTACAGCACCAGCGTTGTTGATAGACTGTAGAGCGGTTTGTAAGTCAGTATCATTAGCAATCAATTGACCAACATCGATACGAGTGGCTTGGATATCAGCATTTTCTGAAATAACTTCTACCATCGCTAGAGTATCAGCAATATCGATAGCTTTGGCGCCATGGTCGCGTAGTGCTACTTTTTGATGTAAAGCAAGTATTTGACCAACTGAGGTAGAGTCTAGCGTTTCGCCAAACAAAGTCACTTGTACGTCTTGCTTGTTATAGAGCTTATTTAGTAGCCCCATAAGCTCAATCGCTTGTTGCTCTTGATTGTTGTAGTTGTTCAAGTGGTCTTGATGTAATTGGCGTAAGGTATCAGCGTTGCTCACGAGAAACATCCTTATGGTCAGTAATGTATGATCAATAAAATATGAAGAAGTGTAAAATAGATAGGTCGTGTATGCTCTAAATGGCGACTCTAATATGATAATCAACCACTATCAATATGGGTTATTGACGCTAGAGTATTTGAATCGCCTAGATTTTAGCCTAAAACGCCTCATTTTGCCAGTAGTAACCGATTAGCTAGCGTGCATAATAGGTTTCATTCTCTTATATAGTTCTTATATATAACTAGTAATAAAAACAAAGGCAGCTATATATGCTGCCTTATTCGAGACGTAATAAAATAATAATCGCTATAGGGCTTAATTAGTTAGAGCAGTAGACTTAGTTATAACGCTTATGGTGCTAGACTTACCGTTTGGTTGCTCTGCGACGTCAATGTAAACTCTTTTAAGTCATAACCTTGCTGCTGAGCAATTTGACGATATTTAGTATACGTTTCCTGACTGATATTTGGCGAACGTGCTAGTAGCATAAGTATTTTTTGTCAGGCGTTCCTACTAGCGCAGTTTTATACTCCGCATCACGTGCCAGTACCCAATAGTCAGCACGGCCGACTGGAATCCAACGAATCCACTTTGGTAAAAATGTCACCTTTAGTTTACTGCCACTTTCATCGACTGGCTTAGCCAAACCCTCTGCCACGATACTTGAACCGTCCTCGCTCACACACTTATTAGTAACCGTGATTCCTGAGCCGTCATCTTTTTGAGCATAATTGGCGGTCACATCACCAGCACATTTACGCTGGAAATACATCGGCAAACGGCCGATTTCATACCAAGTACCTGCATAGGTGTTCAGATCTACACTATCTACAGTAGTTGGCGTGCTTGCAGATTTATGAATAATATCGCTTGGCTTAACCGATAGCACATCAGTCGTGGTCTTCTCGCTCATCGCATCATCAGACATGCCATTAGCTGCCGTGTTATTAGTTGCGATGTTTACTGGCGGCGTGGCCGCATAGGCTGAGAACGCTGCTAACGGTATAATAATTGCTAAGGCAATGCCTGTATGTTTGATCAGTCCATTCATAAATATGCGCTCCGGTATTTCTTTATAAGATGAATTGTTTGTTGATGCATTACTCATTTGCTCAGCGTCGATGGCGTGTTCAGAACCATTGTTTAGATTATCTATTTGATCCTCTAACAGTCCCGACATTAATGGCTCATCTTCATTTAGCTTTCGTGGCTGCTTATTTTGCGATGACTTATAGCCAGATGATTTGTAGCCTCTAGCCACGTCATCATTGTCCTCATTGCTATTTTTTAGATCTTTGCTTATCTCGTTGTTACTCATAGCTGACTCTTTTGCCCTAGGGCTTTTGTCGGCGCTTTTGTATCCAAAATAGCTGTCTTGCGAAGACGTGTCTTTTGCCAGATGGTGCGAATATTCGCCATTCGAGCTGTCGTGATTATAGCTAGCATCGTTACTAGCTTGTTTTGTCTGTTGCGTATCATCGCCATATTCATTGTCATTGAGCGATTGCTTAGATTGCTTAGGCTGCTGAAGTTGAGAACCAGCTGCCTGTGAATCAGTCCATGCTGACTCAGGTAACTTATTGGTTTCATAGGAGTACCATTCTTAAATAGTGATTGTTAAAAACGCTGTATGTACGGCATCTATTTGGTCTCGTTTTCTAAAAGCCATTTGCTTTGGTATAAATTATTCGTGCAAAACTTGACTCTACAAAAGCTTTTTTATTATTGTATTTTGAACATTACTTTTGGTTAGTCACTTGTCTAAAGAAATAAGATCAACGTATCGTAGATATGCAATATATATTAAGGATAACTGGACTATTAAAACAGTAGTGCAATGTAGGAAAACGCAACGGTTTGTAAATAACTATGGGGTTTGAGTGTTGTTTGAACACATCATAACCACACAGTTACTTGCTGGATAACTAAGTTAAAAATCAGTTATTTGAACTTACTAAGCTTAATACGGAAGTCTAATGCGGGTCACATTCAGCTATATGACACCATAGATTGCCTGTAGCTTTCTTGAAATATGCAGATTATATAAACTGACGGATACCTGCCACACCGATACCGCCATACTGCAATGCTTGATTGAGCATAGCAGGCTCCAGACCGCCTAACCCAATGATAGGCATATCAGCTAACTCTGCTAATGCTGACCATGCTTCCCAGCCAAGCGGTGCGTCATCAGGATGCGTTTGGGTAGCGAGCACAGGCGATACAAAAGCACCGATCACTGGTGGTAGCTTCTGTAGTATGCGCATGCTGGCAAGTTGATTGGCTGCCGTTATGCTCGCAATGTCATGGCAGCTGACGATAAGCGGATGGTCTTTAGATAACGACTGCGTGAGAGCTGTAGAACTGCCTACCTCATCGAAACACTGCATCAGTGTCGTTTGTGTCAGATGCTTGGCAACTATTCGCTGGCCAATCTCTGTCTCATTAGCGGTTAGTGATTCCTCAACATTCAAAGGCTGCTCATTATCATTAGGTAAAATCGCTAAAATATCTGGACGTGCCGTTATCAGTTGTTCAGCAAGATGCTTAGATCTTGCGTCCTTCAAGCGGATATATACCCACGACTCTGATGCTAGATTTTCTTGATGATATTGTAGCCATGCTGCCGCTGCATCAGTGTGTGTGTTGAAGTGTGCCAGAGGATAAGTAATCGCTATATTCGATGGAAGTTTCAACCATTCAAGGATTGTCTTATTAGCAGCAGGCAAATGATACGCTCCTGCCAAAAGCTGTAATTTGCTTACCCAAGTTAATGCCTGCCCTTCCAAACCCTGTTCACGGTGTCTATGCTGCTCGTACTGCTCTGCTGTCAGCTCAATCTTATAAACCTGTAAGCTGACCTGCTTATCGCCATAATCATGATGCAAACGCCCAAGCTTAACGACAGTATTATTATCAAGCAGGATACCTGTCTCTTCAGCTACCTCTCTTATCAACGCTTGCGCTGCTGACTCATCTGCTTCTATCTTTCCACCGACGAACTCGTAACGATTTCCCTGATGTTGAGTAGCATCTCGAAACCCAAGCAAATACTGGTCTTTATAATGAATGACAGCCACTGCAACATTTACAATGCTGGGTTTGTCAGTTTTCGCCTTACTATTTGTCTTACTTTCCGGCTTGGTTTCTGATTGTTGATTTGACCTATTCGACATACTTATATCCTTTATTTTAGTGTTTGCTCTGATTATTTCTGATAATTTAATAGTTTTTATAGACTAGATGATTTATTGAAATTTATTACCTAACTCATTAATTTATATAGATAAAATATTCAATCGAGATGATTTATGTCAGTGAACTTAGATAAATTTACATAATAACTGCATTTTATTTTATCAATTGCCTTGCAAATTTATCAAATCTAATGATAATTATTATCGTTAAAAACAATTACGCTATGGTTAGCCAATTTTTTTAAGCCACTTTTTTTCAAAAGGAATTTACTATGAGCATGGTCATCTCTCGTTATTTAAACTGTCGTGAAAACCGTTTACCTACTTTGCAATCACAACATCTATTTGCACTGACTAAAGAGGTACGTATCGAGCATGAAGGCGAAGAGTATCGACTACGCCTAACTCGCAACAATCGCTTGATTCTAACCAAGTAACGTCTATTTCAGTGACACCTTGTTCAATACTTCTATAAAAAACGCCTTCATTATGAGGCGTTTTTTTTACATGCTATAAAACTTAAAAATAATTTCAAAAGCGCTCTCAGTTGATATCAACTAGAAAGCAGTTGTCTTACTAAGGCGTGTCTTCATTTTAAAAATGGTGATGAAAATGAGATAAATCGCAGTCAAACAAGGAAAATAGCGCAGATAATATCGAGATATTAGTCAGCTATTTGACGCTGTTTGGCAAGATTTAGCCATTTTTAACCCATTTAGATAACTATCGATTGAATTGAGGACATGCCCTAATAAACAATTTAGAACTGCCAACTATAGACCACATCTACTGCGTTTTCCGCTGCTGAGCTTGCTTCTACATAGATACGGCGTGTCAATTGATAACGAACAGAAAGGCTGTTTTGCGCATTGAAAACACCTACGCCATAGCGAATGTACAAATCAGGGGTCACATAACCTGTGACGTTGACATTGGTGTCCTCGCTACTACCTGAAGCATCGACTGTCAAACTCTGCAAACCGAACGCCTGTCCGATTTGATTGGTCAGGCTACGAGTACCACTCAGACCAAAGCTCAGTCCAGCAGCAGCCAGATTATTGGTCACTTGCGATTTGAACCCTTGCTCACTAATTTGCGTCGCGCTCTTATTATCGATGCGGCCTGTCACCAACGCGTTCATTGCTTGCTGCTGGGTCAGTCCTGCATTGTTAAAGACGATAATATTGGGGCTTTCGGTCGTTCCTTTAACACGCAGACCAACTGTTTTGCCATTAATTGTTTTGGCCGCTTCAATACTCAAGCTCGGTTTCATCACGTCGCCATTAAAACGAACTTGACCATAATTTAGCTCTAGGTTCTGTCCAAAGGCATTGATATTAGTACGGCGTGAGACCTGTACAACACCTCTGGCACGCATGATACCTGTGCCATTCTGAGTCACATTAATTGCACCTGCCAATGGAATAACTGCGCCAAAACCACGGAAGTTGATATCATCACCCAAATCAACACCGATATCAGCATTGATTGACCAAGGTTTTGAGATAGCCAGTACTTCATCGATATTACCAATCAAACGACGATCTAATACGACTGCATCTTCAGTCTGAGTGATAATATCTTCGCTGGCTTCAGGCGGACGAATGGTCGCAGACGGCACACTGATCGCCCCTTTTATATCAACATAACGGTCGCCTGGGCGCACGATAATATCAATATCAGGATCAATTTCAGCAACCAGTAATGGCGGCTGGGTAATGACTAGGCCTTCACCGACGATACTCAACTTGGCTTGCAATTTTTGCTGCCAGTTGACTGTCCCTGACAATTCGCCTTCACCTGTACCACTATTGAATGTGCCATCAATAGTCGCTTGTGTGCCGCGGATTTTGGCTACCGCATTTACTTTGGATAGATTCACGGGCAAATCAAGCATAGCTATACGGCCGTCAGAGAGTTTTACGTCGCCATAGAACTGTGGTTTGGTTAAGGTGCCGCCTAGCACCCGCCATTGTAACGTTACCTCTTAGGACGCGCATACCAGGGAAGAAAGGCTTAAATATCGCAAGATCAAGCTCGTTCAGCACCAAGGCACCAGAAATTGGTTTAGGGTCTTTATAAGGATCGACGATCACTTCAGCATAGCCACGCGCACCGCGTCCAGTATTGATATCAGTACGCAGCTTGATACCCTCAGGCACAGACAGAGCAATGAGAGAGACACGTTTGTATGGCAAGGTCATTGATGTGCTCTCACCATCTTGAACAAGGCCTATCTTGCCATTGTCTGAGTATAGCGTGGTATTAATGGTTGGCGGACGACCACGTTGCCACCCAACGATTGCTTTACCATTAATCTTGCCATTCCAGTCAATATCTTCTGGCAAGAACACTGAGAATAACGACGTGTCTAAATTCTGCAACGCTAAATTGACTTCACCTTGGTCTGGCGATGCCACTAGTTTTTCTCGTAGACAAAGTTTGCCTGTTTGATCCGTGGCCTGCCAGCAGTGAGCGGCAAGCTGTACTTTTAGATCACGATTCTCACCACCTTGGTTGTAAGGTAAATTCACAATCAGCTGTGCAGGTTGCAATTGATTCAAAGTCGCATATTTAGATTTAATGCGGCCTTTCCCAATGACACCTGACCAGCTTAGCCTATCTCGATCAAAACCACCTTTTAGCCTAGCGCCGACATCGAGTTGCTTATTGGCCACATTGAGATCGACCACATGAGACTTTTCGGTACCATTAAAGGACGCTTTAACACTATCGAAACTTTGACCAGCAGCATCTAGGCCTTCAGCCGTCACGATTAACTGACTTGGGCTATTGGCCAAGTTGACCAGTTTGCCGCGTACACGGCCTTGACGCAATATAAAGCCAGGTAGCGCAAGTCGCTCACCGACCAAATCAATATAAATAGTAGGCAGTGCTTGACCAGATGGTTGAGACAGCGTGGCACCGCCAGTGACTTTACCAGCCAGTTGGCTAGACAGCTGATCTAGACTGGTGATATTAATTTTAGTTTGTAGCTGCTTAGCGTTGCCGTTAGCGGTGACATAATTGTCACCCCAACGCAGTACAAGGTTATTAGCGTTTAAGCTATCAATCAAAGCATTTACTTGCTTATACTGTGCTTGGGCATCTTGGGTCTGAAGTTGCTTGAAGTAACTTGCTAAATCTTTAGGCAAACGCATTTTCGCTGATAGGCTGCCTTTGGCACTCAGTTGCTGCCCTTTTAGCATGCCATTTAGATTAACTTGTTTAATATTGACAATCTGCTGCGTGTCACTCCAGCGGCCATCTGTATCAATCGTACCAGTGATAAGGCTTGGAGTATCTTTTAGGAAGTAGCCAATGTTAAAACGATCCATCACCGCGTTGATATCCCATGCAACGCCTTGACGCACATCAACGGTACCGCTGGCATCGATACTACCTGCCGCACCCACATGACGGAAACGTTGATACGGATCAACTGACTGTCACCACTGGCTTCTATATTTAGCTTACCTGCTGGCAATTGCTCGGCATCCAATATGCCGTTGAAATTTACGGCAAAGCGCTGCAATGTGCCTGCGGTGTTTTTGCTGTTTTTTGGCGCATTTTGCCATTCGCCACTGGTCTTTAGATCGCCTGTGATTATCGCTGGATTATTGGGTAAAAAATAACCCAAGTTGAACTGGTCAAAACGACCATCTATATTCCAGCCGATATTTTTACGTAAGTCGATAACACCTTTCGCATCAACTGCGCCCGCTTCACTTTTATAGTTCAGCTTACGAATACTAATCAGCTTTGGCGTACCCGCAGCATCGATAGATAGACGACCTTGTGGTACATCTGCTGTATCAATCCGACCATCAAAACGCGCATCGAACACCGACAGCTCGCCACCTACAATATCGACACTGGCATCACCAGCACCAGTAATACCGATAGCACGATCTGCTTGTGTCGCATCGAGCTGCGCTTGCATATCGGTATTGTTTAAAGTAATCACATGACGTTGACCGCTAACACCATTTTTAGTGATATTTAGCAGTCGACCACGCGCACTTATACTACCTGTTAGGCGTTCAAGCGGTAAATCGCTACGATATTTCTTAGGGAGTAAACCTTTTGTACTGGCGTCAATCTGCCATGTCAGTGGACGCTGTTTGCTCGCCAACTGAATCTGTCCTGTGCCGGATAAGTCTCCTACGATGCCGTTATAATTAAGACGATTGATATCTATGACATCACCAGCCTTACGTATACGTAGATCATAGTTGCCTTTGGGGGCAGCATTGAGCTCATTGATGACGGCATTGGCATCGACTGATAGGGTCGAACCTCGAACGATGACGTCCGCCTGCCCACTAGGACTGTCGATATTGCCAATATTGGGTACGTTACGGCGGGTTAAGTTTTTCCAGTTAGCATCAATATACCAAGGCGCAACCTGCTTAGATTTAGCAGAAGTTTTACCACGGATCATATTGGCATTGATGTGCTCACCATCACGCTGACGCAAATCTGCATCAATCTGCGTGTTACCAGTAGGATTCTGCTGCTGATAACGCAATGACAGCCTACCGTTAAGGGTTTGCGGTGCATAAGCTTTGAAGTCAGCATACTCAGCCGGAATAGCTTGGCGAATATTAAAATTACTGCCTGTCGCACGCACCGTGGCCTCAAAGCTGTCTTTCCAATCTAGAATACCTTGCAATGCCAAACGTCCCGCTGGCACGTCAGCATCTAGGCGATCTATACGTAGCTGACTGTTGGCAATAACGGCTCGGCCTTGGTAATGACCTGATGGAATGTCTTTGGCCGTCAATTCAGTGTTGATACGCAATCGTATCTCAGAGATGACACCAGAAGCTGTAGCTGTACCGCTTTGTAGACGAATGTTTTGACTATCGGCGTAAGGGATAAGAATATCATCCCACTGTAGTTTTGCATCAAACGGCGCACCTGCATCTAGCCCCTGCACTACAAAGTCGCCTCTCACATCGCTATCGTTATAACGACTACGTACTTTACCGACAGTACGTTTAAGCGTTCCCGTTGCAGAGATATTCAATGGGTCGATATAGGCTTTTTCAAGGGCGCTGACTTCCGCAATCGCACTCAAATCTAGTGGATAGTCACCCTGTAGGTCGATTTCTCCTTGTAAGGCACTGACTTTCACGATATCAGCATACTGCAGGTCACCACGACCAACAGTCACCGTGCTACCTACCCACGTCAGGTCACGCGCCGTAATATCTTGAATAACGATAGGATCTTTGGTTACTTGCTTATAAGTGATTTTCTTAATTTTTGCTTGATCAAAACGCAAGTTTACTGGCAACTTTAAAGTTTTATAATCAAACGGTTCGCCAGTCGGCGGTTTTTTATTGATAATCTCTATAGTTTGAATATCTGCATCGCTTAAATGCACTTCTTTTGCAAATACTGCACGCCAGCCTATTTTTACATAGGCTTTATCTACTAATATCTCAAGATCTTCAGTCGCTTCAATATCGATATCAGTGACCCAAATACCATCGCGCAAGTTACCGCGTCCATATTTGAAATCAATACCTGTTTCAACACTAATTTTTTTCTAATATAAGCTTCGTACCAGCGTCCGTACCAGCCGCATAAAAAAATATGGCAAACATAATCGCCAGTACGATAAGCACCAATACCAGCAGTTTGAGCAGAAATGACAACGGATACCAACGCCTAACGGCACGGGCATCACGCTGTGCTGGATCTTCATCTGGAGCATTATTAGGCGGGGTATTTTCTGTCAGCATGACACTCAACTACGTTAAAAAATGAAGACCAGCAATCGGTACGATAAGTGATGATTAGAACATTTGGAGCTACTAAACATTTGGAACTACTACATTAAGCGATTATAACGGTGACCCAATAAAGAAGTGCAGTCGTACAGGAATGCTTTCCTCTGTCACGCCAGCAGCCACATCGACGCGCACCATTCCTACAGGCGATGCCCAGCGGATACCGACACCAACGCCGACTTTTGTCTCAGTATCAAAATCTTTGTCATAAGCATTACCGACATCAGTAAAGAATGCGCCACGGAAACCTGGTTTAAATTCATAGTTATACTCAGCACTACCGACCGCTAGCACCTGCCCGCCCGTTAGATAGCCTTTGTCTAATGGTGACAAGCTCTCGTAGTCATAACCGCGGATACTCTGATCGCCACCTGCAAAGAAACGCAACTTATAAGGCACATCGTAAAAATCATCCGCCCAGATATAACCGGCATTGGCACTACCTAATACTTGATGTTTTTTGTCTTCGCCAAAGCTATAGATACCACTAACACCTGCACGAATAATCGCCATATCGGTATCACTGAATGCGCTATCAGTGCCAGCCTCGATTGAGTAGTACTGGCGCATACCTTGCGTTGGATTGGTAGCGTTATCAGTATCTGTTTTATTCATACCATAGCCAAATAGCAGCGCGCGCTGTTTCGGACTTGAAGAGGTAAAGCGGATAGGCAGATCATCTAGCGCTGCACCGTCAACCCCCGTCTCAAGCTCATCCAAGCGGTAACGCACAGAGTAGCTACGGTTCCAGCCAGTGTCACTACGGATATTACGTGCCAAGGCCGCTTTTAGCGTTGTGGTCGACAGATCGAAATTACCTTCCCCTTGGTCAATCACTTCTTCTTCATAAGTAAGACGTGCATCTAGCTTATCATTGAGCGGATGATTCCATGGTCGACTGGCATACACAGCCACGTTTTTGCTGATTCTCGACACTTCTGTTTCTGCACCTGCTTGGTAGCCTTGGCGATTGAGCAAGTTATAGTCTATTTTTGCGGTGGCGCGAACGCCTGTATCTGTTCCATAACCCAGACCAACTTGAGCATCACGTGGTTTATCCGCGTATACAAACACATATAAAGGTACTTTTTTGCTTTCTGCAACGTCTTGCGGCGTTTTACGTCCTGCCAGCGTTGGCGGTACAAAGTTTTCGTCAGTGATCAGACTCTTCTCATCAGGGAATATCTTTTGTGCGACATTGCTGATTGAATCACTAATTTTGCCCAATAGATTATCAGCTTCCTGATCTTTTTCATCGAGCACACGGTCATTCGGCAAGCGGCTTAGTCGTTCTGCTTTTTGTCTGATGGCTTGCAGCTTATCAAGGGTGGCTTCATCAGCTTCAAAATCAATAGCAGCGATATCCGCTTCATTGACCGTCTCGCCGCTGTTAGCACTCAGAGCATTATCGCTCTCTGCACCTATATCACTATTATCATTGACCGTATTTTCTTTGCTAGCAGTCACATTTGAGGCAGCTGCGCCATCATTGTCTACATTGTTAATATCGTCATCTAATGTGTCGTTACCCTCGGTAGCAGCATTGTCAAACGCCAAGGTACCAGCTTCACTACTATCAGTTGGTGGTAGTATCGACTCGACGTTGACCGTATTAAAGTATCGAGTTGCCGATAAGTCGTTACTAAACTTCGTAACTGCTGGACGATAAAACGGCTCGCCCGGCGTAAAGCCATAGAGCTGTTGCAATAATGAAAGCTCTACTGGTAACTTGTCAGGATCTTGGGTCAGCGTATTGGTTTCTTTGTCGTAAGTAAAAAACACCACATCGTCAAACTCGTAACGATCACCTGTGTTGTAAACCAACGAGACATCCGCTTTGTTATCAGGCAAGATGATATCAACAGATTTGTTCAGCCAGTACTGGTCGAAATAGCCATAGGTATTGCTCAAAGATTCTAAAGCCGCTTTACTGCTCTTATAGACACGGTGATTAAAAATATCACCTTCTTGCGGCGGCAAGTCTGCCTCAAGCGCTGCAAACTCTTCTTGCTCACTGCCCTCACCGCGAATCTCAATAATACGGCTATCTACCAGTACCGGCTCGCCCAGCTCTTCAATCACCACATTAACTGTGTCACGATCAGGTTGGGTCAGACGCAGCTCAACCTCGTAGTAACCAACGGCTTTAGCAGCATTCTGTGCTGTTTCGCGCAAACGTGGCAATGCTGCAGTAAAGTCAATAACCGACTGAACGGAAGTATCATCTAGTGCTGCTTTGATGTTTTTCATTGGCTGAATATCATTATCAGCCTCAATCAGCTGAGCCTTACCATTAGGAGAGTCTTCAGCAGATACTTGCTCTAGATAAATAGCGGTTTCTACATTTGGCAAAGCTACCACGCCACCGTCATTAAAAAAGCGATTGTACAGACGCGTCACGATATTACCTCTATTGCGCGCGCGTGGCCGTGGTCTATTGGCTTGTTCGATACTTTGATCGACGGCCTGAGTATCATTCTGATAATCTGGTAGATAGTCATTCGGATTGATAATATCTGTCGTCGTACCTTCTACATTGGCAGGCACATTCGTACCAGCTATCACCTCATCACTACTATCATCAGTCGTCAGACCATTTTCATTCTTAACAATAGCTTCATTACTAACGACATCTTCATTGCTAACAGCGCCACTCACCTCAATCGGACGTGACATCCCTTCAGCTGTACTCGCCTGCTCTTGCGTTGTTTCATTTCTACCCAACGTATCAAGATTGCTAGGCGCTGGCAAGTTTGTCGCATCTAGCTCTACATCGAGACCAATTGGCGATGTTGTGTCATCTAACGTAGCGATTGGCGCATCAAAGTCACTGTCGTTATTGCTAGTATTAATACTATTAATATCTTGAGCATTCTGCGCATCCATTGCAGCTAGCTCACGATCGATCTGCTCAGGGGTCATCATTTGATAACCCTGCTGCTGGATCTCGGTTGCTTGTTGCAACAGGTCATCATTAGAAGCGATTGATTGAGCGTTATTTGGATTATATGAAGTGCTTGGACTGTCAGGGAAACTCTCTAGATCTTGAGAGTTGTTTTGAGAAACTGTATTTTGTGAATTACTGCTCTGAGAAGATAGGTTTTGAGCATTGGCATTTTGCGTCGTCGAGTTTTTAGAGCCTGACTTTGTCGAGTTAGGTTTCTTAATGCCCAAGCTCTGTTCGCTATAGTCGTCCAATACTGACTGATCGATGATGCCTTGCTCTACTGCTTTTTTTAGACGTAGCGCATCTAGAGCCATATCTAGCTGAGTATCGTCAGTTTGGTCAGTAGCAGATGAGTTGGTGATAGCAGTATCGTTTACATTATTGATGGTATCTGCCATTGCCGCAGGTGCCATACCGAACAAACTGGTCGCAAGCGCAGTGCACAGTGCAGAGCGTCTGAAATTTTTACGCGGCGCTGCTGGATATGTACTTGGATTATTACTATCGTTTTGGATTATGGCTGTGTCACGCTGCATCATTAGACCCTTGCATGCTCGAGTTGAAGGCTGCTTTATCATCTTTACGTCCTATCAGCTCACGCGGCACAATCTTATCAACGATAACGATCGTCAAGTCTGACCGGTGAATAAACTTATAGCAGTTATCTGGAATTAATGGTTTACTACTTTAATTTTATGACTGGTTATCTATAGTGTCGGCTTTAGCACTGTATACCTAATACTTTATAGGTCTACTAGCTTAGAAAAGGCTACTAGCTTAAAGATAGCATTGATGGGTAGTGGCCTTTGTTTTCACTACTATTTATACCCTAAAACGCAATCACATAAAATTTATAAATCATAACTTAGTTAAATATCGAATCATAGCATTGACTGCATGTATTTTCACCGAAGCCTTGCTATTATACGGCTTAATATTGATAAAACCTATGCTATATCTTGATATAGTTTTTAATAAAATTTACGATTATTATCATAAAAAATTGTCGTTCAGCGCCGCTCTTTTCTCTATCAGTCGCGATTTATCTGTAGGAATGTCCATGTCCAACCAGTTTCAGTTATTCAAGCGCCGTCGTTTTAGCGCTATGTTTTTCACCCAGTTTTTGGGCGCATTCAATGACAATATTTTTAAGCAGGCGCTCATACTGGTGCTCACTTATACTGCCGCCAGTAAATTGGGCGTAGAGGTCAGCATCCTTAATAACTTGGCCGCCATGTTATTTATTCTGCCCTACTTTTTGTTTTCTGCTTTGGCAGGACAGATTGCTGATAAGTATGAAAAATCAAAGCTTACGCAGTTCATCAAACTCCTTGAGCTGGTCATTATGGCAGTTGCTGCGGTCGGCTTTGTCTTTGAATGGTATGCACTGCTATTTGTCGCGTTGTTTTTGATGGGTACACATTCGACTTTCTTTGGACCGATTAAATACGCTTATCTGCCGCAAGCGATGAAAGAAGATGAGCTGGTCGGCGCCAACGGCCTTTTTCAGATGGGTACTTCGCTGGCTATTTTGGTCGGGATGATTGTCGCTGGTATTTTGACTCAGCTATCACAATCATTGTATTGGATTAGTGCCACGGTGTTGGTTGTCGCTGTTTTGGGATATTTAGCCGCACGCTATATCCCTACTATGCCAGCGATGCAGCCTGACCTGAAGATTAACTGGAATATTATTACGACTAGCTTAGCTACTGTCCGTTACTTATACTCCTTGCCTTTTTTTATTCTTTATCATTCTTGGCAACAGCTGGTTTTGGTTTTATGGGGCGACATTTTTGACCCAAGTGCCAGAGTTCAGCAAGGTGATTTTGCTTGGTGATGAGTCAGTCGTTATTTTCTTACTCACATTATTTTCTGTTGGGGTGTCAATCGGTTCAGTACTGTGCAAAACATTGACCAAAAACAAAGTCAGCTTGCGTCTATTACCTTTTGGTATTGCTGGATTAAGTATCTTTGCTATTGATTTGTATTTTTCACTTTCAGGTTTAGATATAAATGTGAATAATGACACATTACTTGGCATCGGTGATTTGTTTAATATAAGTGGTAGCTGGCGGGTATTTGCAGATTTATTCTTATTAGGATTTAGTGGTGGTTTGTACATCGTACCGCTATATGCTTCTATGCAAGCCTACGCACCTAAGAGTCATCGAGCGCGTATTGTCGGTGCGAATAACATTTTTAATGCGATATTTATGGTTACGTCAGCGATTTTTGCGATTGTTATCTTAAACGTTTTAGGGTTTACGCTACCGCAGTTATTTTTGGTGACAGGGCTATTGAATATAGTGTTTGGTGCATTTTTATACATCAAACTCAATAAACATATTAAGCATGCCGTTATCCAAACCAACGATGGTATAGCGCCGTAAATACGGTTAGCGCCGTAAATACGGTTAGCGCCGTAAATAAGTTTGGCTCCATAGATATAATAGTCTAATCGTTGCGCTGATGACTTCGTTGCTGTTATAGCTAGAGCAGTCTACCAACCATCTATAGATTATTTATGGGCTACCTAGACAGTAATATTTGAGCCGATAATTTGGATTGTTTGCTATAGTAATACGCATTATGCCGTTGCGTTTAAACGGTAATACATTTTATTTTATTGACAGTTTTTAACACCATCAGGAGTGAGTTATGACCTGCGTCCTTTATCTAAAATTGACCAGTTGTTACTTGGGGTCGATAAGGCATTACGAGCTGTCGTGCCACATTCTAATCCAAGCACGCGTCCGTTGCCCGTCAGTAGCGATGAGATTCCTGAGCTGACCATCACAGAGGCTCGGCACGTCTCAGGTCTTATGCGTATTAATCATACAGGTGAAGTATGTGCGCAAGGTCTATACCATGGCCAAGCGTTTGCCGCGAAAGATAATGGTGTCAAACAAGCCATGCAACAATCGGCCGAAGAAGAAGTCGATCATTTGGTCTGGTGCGAGACTCGTCTAAGCGAACTTGGTAGCCATGCCAGCGTATTTACACCGCTTTGGTACGGTATGTCTTTTGGACTCGGTGCGGTAGCAGGTGCGATCTCAAATGAGTTTAGTCTAGGGTTTGTAGCGGAGACAGAAGCGCAGGTCAGCGAGCATCTACAGGATCATATCAAGCAGCTACCTGAACATGATCAGCGCTCAAAAGAAATACTGGCACAAATGGATAAAGAGGAGCTGCATCATCGCGAGCTAGCACTTGCAAGTGGCGGCGCTGCCCTTTCTCCGGCAGTACGTCGGACCATGCGATGGATGGCAAATCGTATGAAAGATACCGCTTATCATTTATAGCTTATGGTTACAGGTACTGTTGTTAGCTGCTGTTGTCGACTTTCTTACTCATCAACGTCTACACAGATTTACGTAGGTTTGCTTAATTCTAGCGATTAACAATCCTACCACAGATAGCGTAAAGCTTAATTTGCTACGGTATTAAAAATTTGTACGATTTTCCAGCAATGCGCTATTTATATTACCGTCCAATCAATGAATAACAACCAAATAAATTAAACAAGGTAACGATTTTTATGAAAGCGATTCTCTCTAGTAGCCACTCTATTAAGTCACCAAAGTTTGCAACATTGACCGTTATGGCTGCAACCTGTGCCATGCTGTTATCTGCACCCGTGAATGCAGCAGAAACTGATGCCACTGCAACAGCTGTACCTAGTGCAATGGACTCAAGCAAACGTGTGATTCGTCTTGCTCGCCCCAATGCAGCTATCAGTCCTGCTCAAGCCAATGCCGCGCAAACAAGCTTGCCAGCAACACCTGCGAGCAACAGCCAGCCGACTAATGCGCAAACAACTAACATGCAACTAAGCGGCACTCTGCAAAACAATGCATCTGTTAATACTGCTCAACCTCAAACACCGCAAATGATGTCGCCTGCTGCTGCACCTGTCATGAACGGCACTACTCGCGTTTATGAGCCTGGTCCAATGACAGCTACCGGTATCGACTTGCGTAGCGGACAACTTCCGAATATTCCTACACCGCAAGTACAGCTCTCAGACATGAGCTTTGTCAAAACCGTACTGATTCCACAACAAAAAGGGCTAGGTACTGATAAGCTTGATGTTAGCTTATTAGATGACTTCATCGCTGATGTATCCCCTAACGCGCGCCACTATCCACCAAACTTCCCTAACCGCTCACAGCGCCATTACACACGTGAAAAAAATCAAAGTATTAGCGGATTGGATCGAACCTTATGCTAAGTCGCCAAATGCTTCTTATGATGTGTTGCTTCGTGCCGCTAAGCTAAACGGTATGGGTCGTAATCTAGATTTGGGTTCAGACTACACGGTACGTGGTGGTCAGTATGTCGATCGCGCTATCAAACTGCAACCTGATAGTGGTGAGGCTAACTTCTTATACGGTATGATGCTATCAGAAGGTGGCGGCTTCAAAGAAGGTCAAAAGTATCTAGATCGTGCGGTCGCTTTAGGGTACACCGAAGCAGAACAAAGCTTGGCACAGTCAGATCTACTTAGTGACCGACGTGCTAATGCGTTAGAGCGCCTACGTCGTCTTGAAGGGCAATACCCTAACAACACTGTCATTCCTCAACAAATCAAACTTGTTGAAGAAGGTAAGTTCTACATTTGGGATATCCCTGCCCCTGACATCAGTGTAAAACCAGGTGCATAGATATTCTGTACTTGTTGAGATTAGCTATTGAGGGTTTGATTCATAAGATATTTGTTTAATAAGACCTTCACTAGGTCAAATCTCTAATAAATAATCTAAGCTTTAAATAACAAGCGCTTTTGTTTTATATCTATAAGACCAAAGCGCTTTTTTTCGACTAGCAGAAACCCATTCGTTTTAAAACATGCTTTTGTAGAACTGCAAATGAATAGTCTAACGCCAAAAGTTGCGCTACACTCATTGTAAATTGCTACTTTCATTACTCGTACTCTCATAACCACCGTTTATTGGACTGACTTATGACTTTCGCTGGCTTTGGCAAACAGACAATAATGCATACTAATAAAAAAACTCTGCCCATTACTTCACTTATGCTTTTGGCGGCAGCAGTATTGCTACCAGCGTGTAGTACGGTGACGGTCGATAAACAAGCCTCGGCCAAGACCATCTCAGCGCAGCGCGGCAATATCGTCACTGACAATGCGCTAAGTAGCGACACAACATCTGCTTTGCTATCAGCAGGACTGAATGAACAAGCCTGTATGCAGCAATTTGACTTATGCTTGACTCAGCTCTCTGACAGTATGCTTAACAGGCACTATCGGCCTGCCTTAGCTATTTTTGCAGAACTGCACTATGCAAAAGCGCGTCAACTATCTGATTCGAAAAACTGTCGTAATGCGCTTACACGCCCGCCACTTGATCCGTATTACGCCAACGCGCCTTTAAGTGATGATGATGCAAGAACGCAGCAAAAAGAGACCGACCTGTGTTTGACCGACTATCAAGCAAGGTTGTTTGATGCCGTCAAATACAGCTACACCTACCTATTTCATGACAGCTTGACCCATGACTTTGAAGGTGCAGAGCAAAATAGCAATAGCCATCGTGCGCAAAACCGTATTCCGAATGACAATGACATCCAAACCCAGGACATTTATAACGCTGCTAGCAATGACGTTATTACTCAAATCTATCAATCGACTGAAAATGCCAATAAATTGATGGGTGATACGACAGTAGAATATCTGCCAATAACCTCTACCAAGCGTGACAACACGGATGAAGCAGCAATTGCCAATCGACCACCGCTAAAGGGCAAAGCAACAGACCAAGTCAAAGTCATGAAAGTGACAGTAGATGACTATAACCTTGATATTTATTTGCCCAATGAAAACAACTATCTGCAAAATGCTCATAAACAAACTTCCGCTTTGGCAGACTTATCATCTACTTATGAGTTGCGACTTTCAGGTCTCAATTCCGTGAGTAAGCGCCCTGGTTTGGGCATCAGTTTGGTAGCGTCATTGGATGATCGCTATACCACCACAATCCGTCAGTTGTTGGTTGCCTCCTTATCTGGTCGACTAACAAATGAAGATAAAAACACCGACGACAGCGAGCCAAGCTCTCGTATTTATCCGACTGGACACCTGTTATTAACGGGTCTGATTAAGCCAGACGGCGATAGCGTATTAGATGCGCTGAGCAGTCGTAAGCTTGATATTCATTTATATAACCCGTACCAAACCGAATCCGTTAATATTCTCAATGATGACTACCCACTGGCAGCCAACTTTTCGGCGGGATATGGCTTATGGCTATCAGAAAACCAGTTAGATGGTGTGGGTTATTTAAACTTGATTACGCGCCAACCAGATGCTCAGCTGCCCAAACTCTTTATGCTTGAGCCTTATGATCCTGATAAACGCGTGTTGATTATGTTGCATGGGCTAGCCTCTAGTCCGGCCACTTGGGTCAATCTTACCAACGATATTCTTAATGATGACAAGCTGCGTGATAATTACCAAGTTTGGCAAATATTCTATCCAACCAATCTGCCTATTTTAGAAAATCGTTATCAGATTCAGCAGTTAATCAACAGCACCTACCAGCAGACTGATCCTGATGGACAAAATCGTGCCAGTCGAAATAGTGTGATTATCAGTCATAGTATGGGTGCCATTATCGCTCGCATGATGCTGTCTGATGAAAATTTAGTCGATGATTTAGATAAGCTCAATGATAAAGACATACTCTCTAGTAATGAGAAACAGCAAATCCGTAACGCGCTTAAGACTTCTTTTGGCGAAGATGAGTTAAAGGAGCGTTTTGAGCTACAGGCGTTGCCGCAAGTAGACACTGCTGTTTTTCTATCTGCACCTTTCCGTGGTACCGATTATGCAGATCGTTGGTTCACCCGTGCACTACGCCGCATCGTTTACTTACCTGTAGGTCTGGTCAAAACATTCACTGATAACTTAGCGACCATTGCCACACAAGGCGACTTGGCACAAAACCCACTGGGCGCATTATATTTGCAGAACGGTGCCAGCCAGTTAAGTGATAAGTCTTCTTTTATAGAGTTAACCAAAGACATCACTATTAATGAGCGTATCACTTACCATTCAATCATTGCCAATAACGATGCCGATATCACTAAAGGACTGGCACAAACGCAACCAAACGGTGCCAAGATTGATTTGTCTCAAGCGGTAGAAGACAATGCTGGAAATGAAACGGCGAGCGTTGATGTGAGCGATAATACTGAGACAGCACAGCTACCACCTGAGCCGCTTGTTGCCGCTGTAACAGTCAATGATGATATCAGTCAAGCACTGACCGAGCGTTTGTCAGATGGTATCGTTCCTTATAACAGTGCCCATCTTGATGGCGCTGCGTCTGAAACCATTATTAATGGCGGTCATAGTATTCAGACCAATCCGCAGACCATTTTGACGTTGCGAAGAATTTTGCATAAGCAGCTACAAGAATGATGTAGATTTTTGTTATTTCACAAGGTTTTTGATGTGCAAATCGTAACCTTTAAACATCAGTCATAGCTTTCAGATAAGCA
Source organism: Psychrobacter sp. JCM 18901 (assembly GCF_000586435.1). GTDB lineage: Bacteria > Pseudomonadota > Gammaproteobacteria > Pseudomonadales > Moraxellaceae > Psychrobacter. The sequence goes on along the minus strand of NZ_BAWH01000001.1, from coordinate 97,641 downwards.
GTATGTTCGCGCATACTGCTTTGTTTTTAATAATATTAATTTTATTTTTCAATGTTTGAATTATGTTATTTTGATGACTCTTAGGTCTGCAACAGACAGACTGGGTTGCTTGCGTGTATATCTAGGTGAGCGCATAATATATCTATAGCACATGACAGTAATATGTAAATTTATAAGGACATAAATTATTCAATTCAGCTAAACAGTGAGTCGCAAACTTAGCCACAATTTATGTCTAATGGAGCTAAGTCCACGTCACTGAGCTATTGCCCGTAATGCTTGCCACTTTGATCGATGGATAGTTACGGACAGTTACTTGAGCGTTGTATGGAAGTCAGCGCTATTCAGCTAACAGATGAGAGTAACCGTTTATGTTCGCTACATTTATGATTGACCAGCTCGATGCGCTGATGCTTGCGCGTATCCAATTCGCTTTTGTTATCTCGTTCCATATCGTCTTTCCTGCCTTTTCTATCGGACTTGCCAGCTGGCTTGCGGTGCTTGAATTCCGCTGGTTGAGAACTGGTGAACCTATCTATGCTGAAGTCTACAAGCATTGGGTCAAAATATTTGCTGTCGTCTTTGGTCTAGGCGTGGTATCAGGCGTGGTAATGTCCTACCAGTTCGGTACTAACTGGGCTGTATTCTCTGATAAGGCCGGTAACGTTCTAGGCCCATTGCTCGCCTATGAGGTACTGACAGCATTCTTCTTAGAAGCGTCCTTCTTAGGTATTATGCTATTTGGCTGGGGCCGTGTAAGCAAACGCATGCATTTTACCGCCACTGCCATTGTTGCCATTGGTACACTGATATCAGCTACTTGGATTTTGTCGGCTAACAGTTTTATGCAAACCCCTCAAGGTTTTATGGTGAGTGCAGACGGCCTACTTTATCCGACCAACTGGCTTGAGATTATATTCAATCCCTCATTCCCTTACCGTTTCGCACATATGGTGACGGCGGCGTTCTTAACCACTGCCTTTGTCATTGGCGGTATCGGTGCCTACTATATCCAGTCCAAAAAACACGCCGAGCACCGTCAGCATGGTCGTGTCATGCTAGGTATGGCAATGATTATGGCCATCTTTGTGGCACCAGCACAGGTGTTAATTGGTGATGAGCATGGTCTAAATACGCTTGAGCATCAACCTGCTAAAGTGGCTGCGATGGAAGGGCTCTGGGAGGATGAACGTGGTGCTGCACTACGTCTCTTTGCGATTCCCGATCAAGAAAATCAGACCAATAAGTACGAAGTAAAAATTCCTTATGTGACTGGTTTAATCTTAACCCACTCGTTAGATGGTGAAGTTAAAGGGCTCAAAAACTGGGCACCTGAAGATCAACCACCCGTTATTATCGTGTTTTGGGCATTTCGTATCATGGTTGGTATTGGCATGCTTATGGTACTGGTCGGCCTATTCAGTCTATACAAATACTTCAAAAAACAGCAGTTCAATACTGACAGTGTCTGGTTCCACCGTGCTTGGATGATGATGACTCCGCTTGGTTTTATCGCCTTATTATCAGGTTGGTTCGTAACCGAGACAGGGCGTCAGCCTTGGACGGTTTATGGGGTCATTCGTACTGCTGAAAGTATGTCTCCGCTCGCAGCACAGCAAGTAGCGACAACATTGATTGGCTTTATCGTGCTGTACATATTTGTCTTTGGTGCAGGCAGTTTTTATATCTTGCGCTTGATTGCTCAAGGGCCGAAACCTTATACAGATCCTGCAGAAGATAATTTCTACGAGCACTCAGTAACCGAGAGCCAAGGCCGCGCGTTAAGTGGTGATAGTAATCCTGCCAAAGGTACTGAAGAAGGCTTAGATGAGCCTGCAAATGATGTCGATGATGGAGGATTACGCTAATGTTTAACTTCGGTGATGTATTAGATTTACCTCTTATTTGGGGCGGTTTGATTGCTTTGTCTGTCTTTGTCTATGTACTGCTTGATGGCTTTGATTTAGGCTGCGGTATCTTGTTCCCTTTTGCAGGCTCAGATAAAAACCGTAGCCGCATGATGAACTCTATCGCGCCATTTTGGGACGGTAACGAGACGTGGCTAGTGCTAGGCGGTGGTGGTCTATTCGCAGCATTCCCTGTTGCTTATGGCATTATCATGACAGGTCTTTATTTACCCGTGACTGCCATGTTGTTCGGTCTTATCATGCGCGGTGTGGCGTTTGAGTTTCGCTTTAAATCCTCTTCACGTCGGCATGTATGGGATACCTTCTTCTTTGTCGGTTCAGTCGTTGCCACTTTCTCTCAAGGCATTATGCTTGGGGCGTTAGTGCAAGGTTTAGAAGCCAGTAACCGTCTATATACTGGTGGCCCATTTGATTGGCTCACGCCCTTCTCGATTGTGTGCGGATTTGCTATGATTATCGGCTATGCCTTACTTGGTTCAACGTGGCTTATTATAAAAACAGAACACACGTTACAAGTATGGGCGCGCCAAGTTTCTAGATGGATGCTTACTGCGTTACTAGTAGCGATGGTTGTGGTCACAGCGTTTATGTACTTCTCAGACATTGACGCATTAGAAGGATGGTTTAGTTTCCCAGATTTATTGTATCTTGCTCCTATGCCTATCATTGTCATGCTCTTATTCTTTATCATGCGTAAAGACTTAAAAACAGAGCGTGAGTATCGTCCATTTTTACTAACGGTTGCTCTATTTTTAATGGGTTACATCGGCGTTTGTTTCGCCCTATTCCCTTATATCGTACCGTATCAAATGACGATTTATGAGGCTGCTGCTGCCGATACTTCATTATCATTCATGCTGATTGGCGCCTGTATCATGTTACCGATTATCTTGAGCTATACAGCATTTGCTTACTATACCTTCAAAGGTAAATCTGATCACAATCCGATGTACTAGTCGCTAATCGCGGCGCGCAACGGATCAGCTAAAAAGGATGGCTATCATCGTTTATAGATGATAGTCACACTTCATACGCTAATCAGGAGATCTCTATGAAAAAGTTCAGTAAAAAACAATCGCAATGGGCATGGTTCGTGGGTCTATATTTAGCAGGGTTTTTAGTGGTGTTTACCATTGCTCAGCTAATTAAACTAGCCATGGGTGTTTAGCGTAATCGCCTAATCATACGATTGAGTGCTAGTTAGTTAGTTAGCTAATGAATAGCTTGCTAGATGTTAAATTTGCATTTCTATCTTGCCAATATACCTTGTAGATGTATCGTAAAAAAATAACTCTATATGCATAAAAAAAGCAGCGTTGAATAATCAACGCTGCTTTTTATTTATCTTAAATTTATCAGCTTGGTTTACCTGCATGCTCGATATCATTCTGTTCGATAAACTGATTGACCTGTGTTAGACGCTCTGGGGTCCCCACGTCTATCCAATTATCTGTTGTCACTTCAGCGGTAATCTGAAACTTTATCATTGCTTGCTTTAGTAGTGGTGCTAATGCAGCAGGCTGTCCTGATACCAGACCTTCTACCAATTGGGTGACATTACGCTAATACCAGCGAATGTATACTTATCCGCATCGCCAACCGGATGTTCACTAGCAAGGCCATTATTAATCGCGAAATCGCCGCCATTATTGTGCTCTGGATTATCAATCAATAATAAATGGGCGCGCTGATCCGCTCCCAATGTATAGTCTGTTAATTGAGAAAAATCATAGGTAGTCCAAACGTCAGAATTGACCAGAATAAATGGCTCATCCTTTAGTTTACCTGATTGTAATGCCTGAAAAATACCGCCTGCAGTCTCAAGTGGTTCATCGTCTTCTACTGACCAATGCAGCTTTACGCCATACTGCGAACCGTCACCTAAGGTGTCCATTAGCTTATCTGCCAACCATGATGCATTGACCGTGATATCAGTAATGCCTGCTGCTTGTAGTGCTTTAATATGCCAAACAATAAGCGGTTGACCTGCGACTTCAACCAAAGGCTTGGGCGTCTCAAGCGTTAATGGACGTAGGCGTGTGCCCTTGCCCGCTGCCAAAATCATGGCTTGTGTAATCGTAGAGGTAGACATCTGCGCTCCTATCTTTATTATTTAAATTAATGTAGCTGGGCGTCATCTACGCTGAAGCAAACTTCTCTTTATAAGCAGGTAGCACTGCCTCTTGTAACCATTGATTAAACGATATAATTGATTGCTTTAGTTCATCATTGCCATGTTCGGCAAGCCAGTTTAATTCAATAATCAAATCACGCATGACTTTAGGAATATCCGCCAAATAGCGGTCTTTGCCATCACGCTCAGACAAACGAATAAAAATCCCTAGTACCTTTAAGTGACGTTGTACGCCTATGACATTCACATCGTTTTCAAACTGTACCGCGCTATCAGCAGTGGTTAGTGATTTTTGCTTTTGTAGCTGCCAAAAGTCATCAATCCATGCAGATATTTGGCTCTCTGGCCATTCAACATAAGCATCGCGGACTAACGACACTAAATCATAAGCATACGAACCAATGACGGCATCTTGAAAATCAATCACGCCCAACTTTGATTTATCTGCTTGATCTTGCATAAGGTTGCGGCTGTGATAATCACGATGGACCACCACTTGTGGCTGTCGCAAAATCTCATTCATTAACGCTGTTTTTAGGTTTCCCCAAACCTGCTCATCTAGCGCGACACCAATATAAGGCATAAACCATTCGCTAAATAAATCCATCTCGCGGTCTAATAGTGCTATATCATAATCTGGCAATTGGTGTTGCGACTTTGCCGTTTCTACTGGTACCGTTTGTAGCGCCACTAATGTCTGCATTGCTAGTTGATAGTAGTCATTGATTTGGTCTACGGTTGCATCGATAAGCAAATGGGCAAATTCTACTGTGCCAAAATCTTGTAATACCAAAAATCCTTTTTCTACATTTTGTGCAGTCAGAGTCGGCACGTTGACAGCAGGTGCCATCAGCTTAGCGACATTGATAAACTGCAGCATCGCATCTTGCTCGTCAGCGGAGTCCATGACGATATAATGCTTATTGGCGCTATTGTCTGTCTCTGATAGTTCGATACGATGATATCGGCGGGCACTAGCGTCACCAGGTAAGCTATCTAGACTAAATGTTTGATCTAAAAATACTTGCTGTAACCATTGTTCTAATTGCTGTTGGCGGTTGTTATTTTCATCGATCATATCAGTCTCTAAAGTCGTTTTGTCAGTCATATTGGGCATCGCTGGTTAAATATAAGTCATAAATAATTAAAGTAGTGATAAGTCGGACAAATACTTGCTAAAATAGCGATATGTGTCGGTGCTCTACAAGCTGTCACAGACGTATTGCTATATCATTCAATACTTGATGTCGGATAGAATCGCTATCGCTACTTAAAAATCAGCATGGCTATATTATAAATTTTGGTAAATAGTGTAGCTGATTTGGTTTTTTTGACTATGATTAGTCGTCATTATATGTAAAACATCCAAATTTTTGAGAATACATTAGTCATATTTTAGTCGCTCGTTCACTGCTTTATGTCGTTCGGTGATACCGCTACTAAACTCAGTCATGCAATCCAATAAGCTCTGCAATCATAGGTGTGCCCTTGTTATATTCTCCGCTTTACCAAAGCATCCGCTTGATCTTATTTGGTGCCTTAGGTTTATCTAGCCTAACTGTCAGTGCTGCCATTGGTGATGCCAATACGCAAAAAAACTGAACCACTCACTACGGACAGTACAGGCAGCTATGCGTCTAATAGTGTGGCGACTGACACCAATAGTATCAGTCGTACTCAAAGTAATGAGGGCTATCAAGAAGCAGATATTCTAAATGATAGCTATCCAGACGATGCTAATTCTGCTAATACGAACAACGCTACTTTATTAAATGATACTGCGTTAGATAGCAGATTCTCTGAGAACAATGACCTAGATATCACAGATATTAATGAGGCTGCTGACTCTGAAGCTTTTAGCAACGAAGTTTCTAATACTGCTAATTTAAATACAGAAACTAACAACCAAGCAAGCATTGATACACCAGATAGCAGTGCCTTTGCCCCTAAAGCGATAACAACAGATAATGGCAAACTAGATCTTAATGATGAGAGTATTCAAGCCAGCTTAATTCGCTTAGCAGAGTTTTATGAGCTAACACCAGATACCGATGCTTCAACATTAAACAATGAGGCTGTCAGCACTGAAGCGAACAATACTCATAATAATGCGATGCCTGCTGCACAGACGATTCCAAAGGTCGGTAGAGATTTGCGTCTGTTGCCAAATGCCGTGGACAGTGCCCAGCGCTGTGAAGGTCAATGGGTATATCCGCAGAGTAACCCCAATTATCAACGCGCTGTAAACGAAGCTGGTACGGCAAACGGACAACCAGCACCAAATGTGGCTAGCGTTCCGAACAATCAAGCCCCTTTATTTACCGAGTCTGATTACGGTTATTACAATAACGTGAATTACGCTGAGCTATCTGGCAATGTAAAAATCGATCAAGGCACTCAGCATATCGAAGCAGAAGAAGTCATGATTGACTTGAGCAATGGCGTTGCGGCTGCTCAAGGCAAAGTCATGTTTACAGATAATGCGACTGGACAGCGTACAAGCAATGCAGCTACAAACAACGTCTCTACAAATAATGGCCAAGCCAGCTTTAACGATAGAGCGGCACAAAGCGGCTTAATTGGCGTTGCAGACAGCTTGAATTACAATACTGAGACTGGTCAATCAACGGCCAATGATGTGGCTTTTGCCAGTGTTGGACTACAAGCGCACGGCTATGCCAAACGCTTAAACAAACCTAACGAGAGTGAATACGAGCTGGATCAGGTTATGTTTAGTACCTGTCCACCTACCAACCGCAAATGGCAGTTTGAAGCCAAAAGTATCGATCTAAATACTGATACAGGGCGCGGCGAAGCGTATAACACCACTTTCCGTGTGGCTGACATACCCGTATTTTATCTCCCCTACTTTAACTTCCCGATAGACAGTCGCCGTAGTAGTGGATTTTTATTACCAAGTGCTAGTGTCAGTAGTGAAAGCGGTCTTGAAGTTGATATTCCTTATTATTTCAACTTAGCACCTAACTACGATGCCACCCTTAACACGCATATTTATACTGACCGTAACCCGATGCTATCAGGTGAGTTCCGTTATCTGACTGAAAGTTATGGGGAAGGTATTTTAAACGGTTCATACTTACCAAACGATAAAGAGTATGACGACGAAGATCGTACCAGCTTGTTTTATGACCACACTTGGGCGTCGAAAAGCATTCCACGATTAAGCGCTGATGCCGAATACAACTATGTATCAGATGCCGATTACCTGAATGATTTTGATACGTTGGGCTTGTCAGATAGCACTATAAACTTGCCACGTCGTGCCCGTGTCAATTACTACAATGATTATGTCGATGGTGAACTAAAAGTAGAAACTTTCCAGACTTTAGATGCATTCACTGATAGTGGTGAAGCGTTAGAAGACAAAGACAAGCCGTACTCACGCTTGCCACAGCTCAAATTAAATTATCGTCTGCCTTGGGCTGAGCGCTTCGATATCACTGGTATTCATGATTCTGCATACTTCAAGAAGTCTATCGATGATGGTTCTGAAAACGAAAAAAGTGGCGCACGTATCTACAATAAACTGAGCGCCGCCTATCCGATGGAACCTCTTGGGGTTATATCAAACCTAAGCTTAGCTTGCAGCATCTATATACGTCATATGATGAAGATAGCTTGGAAGATAATCAGCTTAGTGAAGAAGATGGCAGTCAATCGGTTTTTGTCCCGCAAGCCAGTATTGATGCGGGTTTGACTTTTTACCAAGCAGGCTCACCGTTTGGCGCGTTTGACGATACAATGGGCGGCTATCGTTTACTTAGTCCGCGCGTAAAATATACGTATTCACCGTATAAAAACCAAAACGACATTCCTAACTTTAATACGCGTATTGCCTCTATTAACTATGAGCAGCTATTTTCGGACAGTTGGTTTTTAGGTCATGATCGTTTGCAGGATTTGCACTCTATTACGCCTGGCGTCAATTATCGTTACATCGATGCAACGGGTGTGACACGTTTTGATGGTAGCATTGCAGAACAGTTCTATCTAGATGATGGACGTGTAACACTTGATGACGATCAGCCAGTATTTACCTCGTCTTCTTCGGGTATGGTATGGGATACCAGCACTCAGCCTTATAATAATTTTTGGGTTGATGTTAGCGGTGCCCTAACCAGTAATTATGATTTGAACTACGTTACGACTGAACTTCGTTATCAGCCATCAGACAATAGCTTATTTAATGTGGGTTATGTTAAGCGTCAGCGTGATGATAATACCGATCAGTTGCCATTATCTGCGTTTACCGCTTCCGCTGTTTTCCCTATCAATAACAGCTGGCGTATATTGGCTCAGGGTCAGTACGATTATAATCGTAACAAGATGCTTGATTCACTCATCGGTGTTGATTACGAAGATTGCTGTTTCGGCTTTGCTGTCTATGGTCGTCGCTATTACAATGACCTAAACGTAAAAGACGAGCCAACGCAAGCTATTATGGCAGAAGTTAGATTAAATGGTCTTGGCAGTGGTAGTAGCCGCTTGACACGATTGCTTGCTGATAAGATTTTGGGCTTTGAACCTGTACAGACGGCATGGAAGGACTAACCAGTTTTTTTGCTAGATTAGAGTTATTTACGTAAATATTTATAAGACACTATTTGAATCCCTATTATGGGAAACGCTGTCGAATATTTTATTATTAAGGATATCGGATAGAGTTGACGACTACCATCCGATGCAATGACATTGATGAGGAGCATCATGAGATTTTTTTCTTTACGTCAGACTAGCAGAGCAGTATTGCTATCTATGGCAGGCTTACGCTTACGTTAAGTGCCAACGCTGCTACTGTCAAACCTGCAGCGGCTCAAGCTTCTACTTCTGCTGCGCAAAGCTCAGTTGATCGCTTGACTCCAGCCAATAGTACAGACGGTATTATTGCTTTAGTTAATGAAAATGCTATCTTAAAAAGCGAATTGGTTGATGCTATCGAGCAAACCCAAGCACGTGCAAAAGCTGCTGGTGAGCCTATCGCAAACTCAGCACAACTACAGTCTGAAGTGTTAAACGCGCTTATTTTGCGTGAACTACAACTGTCTATGGTCAAACGTGCGGGACTGTCTGCTGATGAAGCAGAGATCAATCAACGTCTTGGTCAAATCGCTCAAGCTGAAGGCCTTAATAGCATCGCAGCATTGCAGCAACGTCTAGATGCAGCACAACCTGGTAGTTATGCCAATCTACGCGCCAAACTGATCGAAGAGGCTTCTATCCAAGCGCTACAGCAGCGTCAAATTACTCGCCGAGTACGTATTAGCGAGCAAGACATTGATGCATTTTTGGCCTCACCTGAAGCCAAACGTCTGAATCAAAGCGAATATCAAACCATTCACGTACGTGTGCCTTATATAGATGACTATAGTCGCCTATCAGCCGCTCAACGTGAAGAAGCATTAAAAGTCGCGCAAGCATTACGTACGCGTTTGCTTGAGCCAAATGTCAACGTCGCTGAGGCCGTTGCCGCTAGCCAAGGTAGCTATCCGATTCCACTACAAGGTGGAGATATGGGCTTCCACAAGGCAGCCTCTTTACCGACAGAGCTTTCCAGCAGAATTACCAAATTAGACGTTGGTACCGTAAGCGAGCCATTATTAACTCCTGAAGGTATTGATATCATCAAACTTGCTGATAAAAAAAGCCAGTGACACGATGCTGATACCACAGTGGCATACTCGCCATATCTTAGTCAAAGTCGATGATCTACAAACTGACGCGCTTGCTGAACAAAAAAATTAATGATCTATACGAGCAACTTCGTGGCGGCGCTGACTTTGCTAGCCTAGCCTCAACATATTCAGACGATCCAGGTTCTGCGGGACGTGGCGGTGATCTTGATTGGGTTAGCGAAGAAGATATGGTTGGTCCATTTGAAGCCACCATGAAAAATACAGCGGTTGGTGACTACTCTGCACCATTTAAGACAAAATTTGGTTGGCATATCCTAAAAGTCGACGGTAAGCGTGAGCAGGATATTAGCGAGCAATATCGTCGCAACATGGCACGTCAAGCACTGTATCAACGCCTAGCACCGCAAGCTCAAGAAGACTGGCTACAAGAGCTACGTGCTGGCGCTTATATCCAGATACTTGGCTAATGTGTTGTAATAAGCTAATAGTATTAAGTTAGCTAGAATATTGAATCGATTTAAATAAAGAAGGGTATATGCCATTGCATATACCCTTCTTTATTTTGCGCAGTTAGATATTTAACTGGAAGCTTTGATGAGAAAATCCCAAAGTTAAATAGTTTAAATCTTGATAAACCAAAATCTATACACAAAGAAAAACCCCGAACCTAGGGCGATTGGTTCAGGGTTTCAATGCTTCGTGTTATTGTTATTATCTCTCTTCCGTGCTGACTCATCCTAAGTCATTTAACAGCATTATATAAGACAGCGGGCTGACCTGTGCTTTTATTGATACTGTCTCAACACTACATCCATGCGTATCCTTGTGTTGATGGATGTATTATAGGCCAATGGATTTGGTGCCGATAGAAGCTAAAGACTCTATTTTGCGTAAGCATATGCTTACATCACTTTTATGCATTACAGCTAATAAACAGCCTCTTTTATCAACCAAAACTGCGCTGCTCTTGTCTGTGCTCTTCTGACACTTTTTCGCCTTCTTTTTTGCCTTCTTCGATCTTGTTATCAGTTTCTTGGATATCTTCTGCTTGTGCCGTAGGCGCATTGCCTTCTTGATTGCTTGCCTCTTCTGGCTCATATTGCAAGGTAGTCATCACAGGAAAGTGATCAGATCCTACGGATGGCATACGCTGAATATCAACTACCGTAAAGCAAGCACTATGGAAAATATGGTCTAGAGCCCAACGCAGAAACGGGTATTTAACATGAAAGGTATTAATAAAATGTCGACCAATGCGAGGATCTAGCAAGCCAGAAATACGCTGAAAGCGACGAGTAGTTTTTGACCATGCGACATCATTGAGATCACCTGCCAGTATCGCCGTTTGGTCGTTTTCTTTTATGTGTTTACCTACCATGAGCAGCTCAGCATCACGTGTGGTGGACTTATCAGCTTCAGTTGGGCTAGGCGGCATGGGATGCAAGCAATATAACCAAATGACGCGACCACCTTGTAAACGCAACTGTGTATGAATAGAAGGTATATCATCTATCATCAAATACTTAACTTCAGGATCGATAAGCTCAAGCTTAGAATACAAGTGCATACCATATAAATTATCTAATGGCACTTTCACGGTATAAGGATAGTCAGGCTCAACTTGCTGTAAGGCTTGCTCCCATTTCTTATCACTCTCTAATGTAATTAAGATATCAGGCTGCTTTTGCTTAACCAAATCGACCAGTTTTTGCGTTTCGTCATTGGGTGTCAATACGTTTGATACCATGATTTTTATCTGATGCGCTTGCTCTTCTGGCTTATCTTTTGCCTTTTGAACTTCTTTTTTCCACAGCTTAGTATAGGGCAGTACCATTCTCAGCTGAAATGCTAACGTACCGCTCAATACAACAAACAATATCCACTGCCATAACTCCCACTCTGAGAAAAACACTAACATGCCAAACCAAGCGATAATACCAAGCACCATTATTTGAATACGTGGAAACTCAACACCGCGCACCCACCAGTTATCCAGCGGCAACCAGCCCCAGATTGTGACAAAGGCGATGAATCCTGCTAGACCTTGTAAGGCGTAATATAATAGTGAGAGATCCATAAGTAGGTACTAACCGTTGATTGAAATTTTGATAGAGCCGATGATGTATATTGGTTAAGCTTTTATTTGATAAGAAATATCGTGGTTGTAACTCACCTGACATCAAATAACTAACGTCGAGTAATTGTGTTTGAGACTTACTTTAGCATTTCAGAAGATTCTCGCCTACTGGTGAGTCTCAATTATGCGACAACTATCATAAAACGTTACAATACTGGCTCACTCAATGTAATGAGTGCTTTATTAGACATTATATTTTTGAGGTCGTTAGATAGCTAAGTATCTCTTCAATAGTAATAACTTAAAGTTATAGTCGACATAGTTAATAGTGTATGGAAAACGACCAAATAATAGCCAAAACGCCTTGCTTTTTCGCGCCATTCACGGCATTGTTATCGGTTGACGATGCAACAAATAATTGTAAATAGGATTGAACTTCATGAGTGATTTAACAGTAGGTTTGGTAGGCTGGCGCGGTATGGTAGGGTCAGTATTGATACAACGTATGCAGGAAGAAAACGACTTCAACGGTATCACACCCGTGTTTTTTTTCAACCAGTAATGCTGGTGGTGATGCACCAAAATTCGATGGTATTGAAACCGGCCAACTAAAAGACGCTCATGATATTGAAGCACTTGCTGCTTGTGATGTCGTTATTACTTGCCAAGGTGGTGACTATACGTCAAAAGTCCATCAACCACTGCGTGATAGCGGTTGGAACGGCTACTGGGTTGATGCGGCAAGTACGCTTCGAATGAAAGATGACAGCATCATCATTCTTGATCCAGTCAACCGTAACGTTATTGATAGTGCCCTAGCCAACGGCAAAAAAAGACTTTATCGGTGGTAACTGTACCGTATCGTTGATGCTGATGGCTATCGGTGAGCTGTTTAATAAAGGCTGGGTCGAATGGGTCAGCGCGATGACATATCAGGCTGCTAGTGGCTCTGGCGCAAACAATATGCGTGAGCTCATCAATGGCATGGGTGTGTTACGTGATGCCGTCCAAGACGAATTGGCTGACCCAGCTAGTGCTATTCTTGAGATTGATAAAAAAAATCGCTCAGACTCAGCGCTCAGCAGACTTTCCTACACAATACTTCGGTGTACCATTGGCAGGTAGCTTGATTCCTTATATCGATGCGCAGCTAGAAAACAAACAGTCAAAAGAGGAATGGAAAGGCGGCGTCGAGACCAATAAGATCTTGGGTAACGATGATACCAGTACGATTCCTATCGACGGTATGTGTGTACGCGTCGGCGCTATGCGTTGTCATGCGCAAGGTTTAACGATCAAGCTGAAAAAAAAGACATTCCACTAGAAGAAATCGAAGCTGCACTCAAAAACAGTGGCAACGAGTGGTTGGACTTAGTCGAAGATGACAAAGAAGCTACTATGAATCGCCTAACGCCAGTAGCAGTGACTGGCACCCTAACCGTTGCGCTAGGTCGCTTACGTAAGCTTAATATGGGCCCTGAGTATCTAGGCGCATTTACTGTTGGTGATCAATTGTTATGGGGCGCAGCAGAACCATTACGTCGCATGCTTAATATCATCCGTGAGCAAAACGTCTAACTTAGATACCTTATATTAAGCACAAAAAGACAGCGATTGCTGTCTTTTTTTTATGGATCGATTACTATTTAGATTGATACGCAATCATCACCTCATTACGACGTAAGAATGGTAGCGTCCAAGGTGGGTTATAACGTGCTAATTCAGGCTCGCCTATAGGCGTCAAATTCTGGTTTTGCATCCATGTTTGCAGCGCTTCGGTTTTTTTCCGCTACTTTGTCCTTTCCTGCGAGCCAAGAGAACTTAATCACACCGTACGTCTGTGCAGGCACTTCTATAATTTCAACGTTTGGATTGTTTGGCTTTGGCAGTGTTTGCATCGTATATTTACTAGGCATCGTAAATTGTACGCGCCACTTACCATTGTCTTGTTGCATACTGACTGGTGCTGTCATGGCAATTTTTTTGTGACTCATTATCACTTTCTTTGTTATCAGCTTGCATCGTGACAGGTACCGTCATACTAATTTTACTACTGTCGCCACTTGGTGCGGTGTTATTACCAAAAATATAGTCCGCTAAAACCTTAAATCCTTCACGACTTGCTGAGTCTTGGTCACCACTCACCCACGTTTGCGCTACTAGCTGCTCATCATAACGACGCAGCTCAAAGTCATCTACTTGGGTCAACACCGTATATTTCGGCTCTTCAGTAGCCATAGCCCCTCCTGATATCAATAATAAACCACTCAATAATAAGTAAGCTGTCTTTTTCATATTATGTCTCCAGCATCTAAAAGCATGATGTGGTAATGATTATCACCTCACCTGTATGACTTCTACTGTATCAACAGACCTTTATCCTGTCTGTGTTTTTTGGGGTGCTATCTGTGTTTTTTAGTTATAGTAAAGCGGTATTTACCAAAGTGTATATTTAGCGTATACCGATGATATCTAATAACTATAGTCAAAGAACGCTAAAATGTATGTAAGGCAGCCGATTGAAAATCGCACAAGTAGTATATTTAGGGAAAGTAACGCCGTAGTAGTTCAGTGATTCTCTGACTATATGTCCAAAAAACTGCTAACAATGCTATAATTAGCGCCATTTTCATAGCTTAAATAGCGGTTATCATATGCAATTTGTCTTACATAAAACGGCCAGCGGTGCAACGCGTGCACGCCGTGGTACGGTTCATCTCAATCATGGCGACGTGCAAACGCCTGCTTTTATGCCTGTTGGTACTTATGGTACGGTCAAAGGCATGCTGCCACGTGATATCGAAGCCATCGGTGCTGATATTATTTTGGGCAATACCTTCCATCTCTGGTTACGTCCAGGTACTGAAGTCATTGATAAATTTGGTGGCTTACATAAGTTTATGCATTGGGACAAACCTATCTTGACCGATTCGGGCGGTTTCCAAGTATTTAGCCTCGGCGCAATGCGTAAAATCACCGAAGAAGGCGTCAATTTTAAATCTCCTATCGATGGCGCTAAGGTATTTCTATCACCAGAAAAATCTATGCAAATTCAGTACAGCTTGAACTCAGACATCGTTATGCAGTTCGATGAGTGTACGCCGTATCCAGCCACTCATGATGAAGCGAAAAAGTCGTTAGAGCTATCGCTACGTTGGGGACAGCGCTGTATCGATGAGCACAACAGACTGGGCAGCACCAACGCGTTATTCGGTATTGTACAAGGCAGCATGTACCCTGATTTGCGTCAGCAATCACTTGAAGGTCTGTTAGAGATTGGCTTTGATGGTTATGCTATTGGCGGTCTATCAGTGGCGAGCCTAAAGAAGAGATGATAGACGTCCTAGATTACCTGCCTGATGATATGCCAGCAGATAAGCCGCGCTATCTTATGGGCGTTGGTAAGCCTGAGGATTTAGTTGAAGGCGTACGCCGCGGCGTAGATATGTTCGACTGTGTGATGCCAACGCGTAACGCGCGTAACGGCCATTACTTTGTGACGGGCGATGCAGACAATGCTGGTGTGGTACGTATCCGTAATAGCCAATATCGCAATGACGAAGGCCCATTAGATCCTGAATGCGACTGCTATACCTGCCAAAACTTTAGCCGTGCTTATCTGTACCATCTTAATAAGTGCAAAGAGATGCTAGGTGCTCAGTTAGCGACCATTCATAATTTACGCTATTACCAACGTTTGATGCAGGGTGTTAGAGATGCTATCGAGCAAGATAAATTTGATGAGTTTGTCAGCGAGTTTTATGCCAAACGCGGTCAAACAGTTCCTGAGTTAAACTTGCGTTAATCCTGTTTAATATTCACGACCGTATAATGATATCTGTTGAAATAAAAAGGGCTTAAGAATAATCTTAAGCCCTTTTTCTATGATGCTTTTATCACTTAATGATTATCACCTAATGATTCAAATAGCGTCAATTCTGACTACTATCCCATCAATGACGTCACAAATACTACAATAACAGCGATTGGCGCGATGAATTTCGCAACGATTTGCCACAGCTGCCATGTACCATTAGATAAACCAAGCTCTTGCTGAATGTTACGTTGATCCATTTTCCAACCAACAAATACAATTGCCGCCAGACCGGTTAGAGGCAATAGGAACTTACTAGTAAGCTTATCTAATGCATCAAAGATACCATTACCCATGATAGTGAAGTCAGACCATAGGTTAAACGATAGCAGTGCTGCAATACCTAACAACCAGATTACTGTACTTGCCACGATAGTCGATACAGTACGACTCATCGACGTGCGCTCTTCTAACAACTCAACGGTTGGCTCAAGTAACGAGATAGATGAGGTGATAGCTGCAAAGGTAATAAGCAAGAAGAACAATGCGCCAATGATAGTGCCCGCACCCATGCTACCGAAAGCAATTGGTAAACTTACAAAGATAAGACCAGGACCTGATGCAGGATCTAGACCATTGCTAAAGATGATTGGGAAGATGGCAAGACCAGCAGCCAACGCAATAACCGTATCTAAAATAACAACGGTACGTGCTGTTTTTAGCAAGTTTACTTCACGGCCCAAATACGAACCATAAGCGACCATGATACCCATACCAATTGATAGGGTGAAGAATGCATGACCTAATGCTGCAAGCATAACATCAGCCGTTAGTTTGCTAAGATCTGGTGTAAATAGGTAAGCAACTGCTTCACCAAATCCACCGTTCATCACGTTATAACCAACGATAACGAATAGAATCACACCCAATAATGGCATTAAAATCTTAGCTGTTTTTTTCGATACCACTTGTCACACCAATACCAACGATGACAGCGGTTAAAATCATAAATACCGTGTGCCAGATCGTTAATGTCCCAGCGGATGCAAGCATAGCATCAAAGGTTGCAGCAACAGAATCACTGTCTTGACCAGCAAAACTACCTGTTGCAACTTTAGTGATATAGTTAAGCGCCCAACCACCGATCACACTATAGAATGATAGAATTAAGAAGCCGCCTAAGATACCAGTAGCACCAACGATGCCCCAGCTACGAGATTTACCTTCGCTAGCAGCCACATCCGCAAACGTGTTGACTGGGTTTTTTTTGACCACGTCGACCAATTAACCATTCAGCAACTAATATCGGAAAACCGACCAGCGCGATACAGAACAAATAAGCAATAACGAAAGCTGAACCACCGCTTTCGCCAACCATGTATGGAAATTTCCATATGTTTCCTAAACCAACTGCTGAGCCTACTGCTGCCAATACGAAGCCAAAGCTTGAGCTCCATTGGGCATGTTCTTGTTTATTGATAGCCATTTTTTCCGTCCTCGTGCTTCAATTAACGTTACTGATAATCTTCCTTGATCAACATAAATAGTCGGCCTTACCGTTGAACTATTTAGTAAACGCTTCAATGTGAAACGCCCAGCAACATTAAGAAAGAATTGTTTACAATATCATAAACGCTCAGTTTCTGCTAAGCGACCAAAAAAGTCAAGTGCTCATAAATATAAAAAGCATAACAAATAGTTATGGCTTTCATCTAATTCGCCTTCATTCTATAAAAATTTAGCTTATTAAAAGTATTTAACTCATCATTAATCGAGTTGTTTTTTTTAGCGGACAACACCGCGGCTGCTATTTTGCAAAGAATCAATAAGTAGCTGGATTTTTGGCTCTTTAGCCAATAGCTCATTATGTAAGACTTCCAACGCTTGTGCAGTAGTCAAACCTGACCTGAAAATCGTACGATACGCTTGACGTAATACATTAATGGTTTCTTTTGACCAACCTTTACGGCGCATACCCTCTATATTGAGTCCATGAGCCTTTGCTGGATTGCCAGACACCATCGTAAATGCAGCCACATCTTTTAGAATGAGGCTGGCTCCGCCAATCAAGCTATAGTCATCTACTGTACAAAACTGATGTATGCCTGAGTTGCCACCGATGATGGTATGGTCGCCGATAGTCACATGCCCTGCCACACCAACATTGTTAGCCAGTACGTTATGATCGCCAATGACACAATCGTGTGCGACATGGGTGTTTACCATCAGTAGATTATGACTACCGATTTTAGTCAGCTCGCCATCTTGCGCTGTACCGCGATGTAAGCTACAGGCTTCACGAATCGTATTGTGATCGCCAATTTCAAGCCAAGTACGCTCACCTGCATACTTTAGATCCTGAGGATCTTCTCCAACACTCGCAAACTGATAAAACTGGTTGTGCGCGCCAATACGAGTCAACCTAGTTACAACGACATGCCTATGCAACACAGTATGTGGTCCAATTGATACTTCATCACCAACGATACAATAGGGCCCGATAATAGCAGTCTCGTCAATCTGCGCGGACGGTGAGATGAGTGCTGTAGGATGAATCTGACTCATAAGATGGGCCCTTGTATCATTTGATGCGAGTAAATAATAAAAAAGTATCGCTATTTCAGTGTTACTAACGAAGCTAATACCAGTTGTGTTGTTGAGTTTACATATAGCTGTTTATTGCAGTGATAGTAAGCGGTTTCAATATCGCTCTTTGTACAGTATGGCTTATTAAAAACTTAAGCACCCTTCGTGTTAGCAGGTTTTTGCTGCTCTTGACGTGCAATCATGATTTGAGCACTAGCCGCCAGTTCATCTTCGACATGGACAGTACAATCAAACTTATAGATGCCATGTCTTTGCATCACGGTTTTTGCACGAATGATAAGCTGATCACCAGGAATCACTCGGCGCTTAAAACGGACTTTATCCACACCAGCAAACAAATACAGATAGCCGTCTTCTGCCGTCAGCCCTGCACTGATAAAACCAAGCACTCCTGACACCTGCGCCATTGATTCCACCATCAATACCCCTGGCATAATCGGCTCATCAGGAAAGTGACCGTTAAAAAAACTCTTCATTAATAGTCACGTTTTTGATACCAGTAATACACTCGCCTGGCGTACAAGCTACAATACGATCTACCAGCATAAAAGGATAACGATGCGGTAAGTAATGCTTAATCGTATGATACGTCAATGGTAGCGTAAGACCTTGCTCAGCCAAGCTTTTAACGTCTTCATCAGTTGGGATATCTATATTGTTATTGCTCATAATGACGCTTCCTTGCTGTGTTTTGAATATCTATCATTTGTTTGTGTTTGCATTAGTTACTGCCCAGCTGACGAAAACGTACAGCCGCACGTCGCCAATTAGCAGTCGGCATTGCAGCAGTACCAGATGAATATGAGCCAGCGGTTTTAATGGATTTGGTTACCATGGTCATGCCGGACAAAACAACATCGTCTGTAATCTCGATATGCCCTGTGATACCGACAGCGCCGCCTATTATACAGCGCTTCCCTATCGTAGTACTACCCGCAATGCCAGTTTGAGCAGCAATAGCAGTACCATCACCAATACGGACGTTATGGGCAACTTGTACCAAATTATCAATAATCACGTGATTACCAATAACAGTATCATCAATAGCGCCACGATCGATACACGTCTGGCTACCAACTCGTACATAATCACCAATAATGACACGGCCTAACTGGGCAATGCGCTCCCAACCTGTGTTACTAGGATCTTTAGTAGGAGCGAACCCGAACCCTTCAGATCCGATACTGACCCCTGCATGCAATCTAACGTGATTGCCAATGACACACTCAGGCCCGACAACAACTTGCGACTTAATGACACAATCGGTACCGATACTAGTATTGGCCTCAACCACGACATGAGCATCTAGTGAGCTACGCGCTCCTATTTGCACATTGTCACTAATCACACAAAAAGGGCCTATATTGACTTGCTCGCCAATAACAGCACTGTCTGCAATCACAGCACTAGGATGAATCCCATTAGATAAAGAATGACGTGCAAACAGCTGACTGGCACTGGCATAAGCCAGATATGGATTTGAGACGACTAGCGCTATCGCTGAGGTAGGCACTTGATCACGATATGCTTCCGTTACCAACACTGCCCCTGCGGCACTGCTCGCCAAGCTAGAAATATAGTGAGGATCTGCCAAAAAGCTTAACTGCTGCTGACTGGCTGTCGTCAAACTACCGACGCTACTGAATGGTTGACACAATTGCTCAGTATCAATCTCAGCCTTATTAATAATAGGCTGACGCTGCTCAATTCGAGTAATGAGTTGCTCAATCGTTATCATAATGACTATTAATAAAATATGGTTATAAATGAAACGGTCGCCAAAATAACAATGCGTTTTGACGACCTACTAAGCTCTAATGATATTTCCGTCTATTTGAGACAATCTTTACAATTACTCAAATAGATGAGAATGGTGTCATTAATTTAGAATGTATTACCAATCTGGAACTGGACTTTTTCAGTCTCATCGCCCTCTTTGTCACCAAATGGTACCGCGTAGCTAAGTGAGATTGGACCAATTGGCGTATACCAAGTGATACCAGCACCAGCACTGTAGCGGAAGTCATTATCTTGGGTCAGTAATGGAACATCTGAATCATTAAAAGTGCGATCTTCTTTATCAGAGGTGTCAAATACCTGACCACCTTCAGCAAACAATACTGGGCGTACTTGATCTGCCCAATCGCCTTTAAACGGCATTGGTAAAATTAGTTCAGCACCAAACGTTGCTAGTGCATTACCACCAACCTCTTCTGCGGTAAAGGTTTGGTTGTCTGGATCATTGACCGCATCATAATAGACTTGTGATTTAGGTCCCAGAGTAGATGATTCATAGCCACGTACTGAGCCATAACCACCAGCATAGAAGTTTTCATAGAACGGTAAATCATTACCATAACCAAGCTTAGTATAACCACGCGCGATCACGTCTTTATAAATAGGGTAATATATATTGCCGCTATAAGTTAGCTTTTGGTAATTGGCATCACCAAGACCGATGGTTGCATCAATTGCATGGCTCATACCTTTGGTAGGGAATACGGGACGGTCTAAAGTGCTGTAGTCCCAACCAAACAATAGATTGTAAGTCTGATAATCATTCTTGAAGGTAGCAACACCATCAGTCTCAACTTCCGGCGTTTTTGTACCGCCTTCGTCTAGAATTTCCTGAACATTAGATATACCTAGGTAACGACCACCACGAACCTTTGTGTTGTCTACATTTAGGCCAGCACTCAGGCGTTTGGTTTCATCAATAGGATAACTATAGTTCAACGTCGCACCATATGAATCGGTCACATAGTTACTAACGTTGTCGTCATCATATTTGGTTTTGCGATAATAACCGCTGATACCTTGAGAAACGCCGTTTTCTGTAAAGTACGGATCGGTATAACCTAGGCTATAAGAGTCACGTGTTTCTGAGCGAGAAAGTGCAGCCTTGACACGGTTACCGGTACCCATGAAGTTGTTTTGGGTCAGATCCAATTGGAAAGTTACACCACCGCTTTGTGAGTAACCGGCTGCAATCGTTGAGCTACCAGAAGGCTGCTCTTCAACCACATAATTTACATCAACTTGATCTGGCTGGTTAGGTACTGGCTTAACATCGACAGTGACATTTTTAAAGAAGCCAGTACGCATCAAACGCGTGCGTGACAGCTGAATTTTATCATTAGATGACAGCGTACCTTCTAACTGACGCATTTCACGACGTAATACTTCGTCTTGCGTTTTGATATTACCCGTAAAGTTGATACGGCGAACGTAGATAGGACGTGCAGGATCGATATAATAATCGACATCGACCATTTTAGTATCGTCATTGATACGTGGTACTGGTCTGATTTGGGCTAAGTAGTAGCCTTCGTTACCATAGCGTCTCTTAAGAGAAGCAGTGGTTTCGTCTAGTTTTGCTTGCGAGTATTTTTCATTAGATGCAAAGCTAACCAGCTCTTTTAGCTCACTGTTCTCAAAGGTAGGTTTACCTAAAAAGTTCACTTCGCCAAACTGGTATTGTTCGCCTTCGCTTAGGCTGACTTCGATAAACACACTACTTTTGTCTTCGCTGATGTTCAATACGGCATTATCGACTGAAAAACGCACATAACCATCGTTCTGGTATAGCGCCTTTAAACTCTCTAAACTGGCGGCCAGTTTTTCTTGAGCGTATCGATCAGATTTAGATAATAGACGTGTCCATGAAGATTCTTTTACCGCGAAAACGTCTTTAATCTCTTCATCACTAAAGTGCTTATTACCAATAATGTTGATATCGACAACTTTAGCAGGCTTGCCTTCTACAAAGCGTACGTCAAGTTTTACGCGGTTGCCATCAAGTACCGTTTGATCTACTTCGATATTACTATTGTAGTAACCTTGGCTAATATATTGCTGTTGTAGCTCATTGGCCACGCCTTGCAAAGTAGACTGCTTGAGCACGTCACCAGCAGACAGTCCAGCATTCTTCAATCCCTGCTCAAGCCCTTCTTTTGGAATGAGCTTGTTACCTTCAAAGGTTACTTCAGCAATCGTTGGACGCTCAATGACGTCAAACCTTAGCTTGCCACCTTCGACACGGCTTTGAATATCAGCAAAGTTCTCAGTTGCATATAGCGCCTTAATACTGGCAGCTAAGCTACTATCATTCACCGTATCGCCTACCGTAATAGGTAAGACCGGATAGAGGCTATCAGGGGTTAGCGTTGTAAGCCATTAAAACCGATGTCAGTTACTACAAATTCTGCAGCCTGTACTGGCATACTCATCATCGCTACAACTAACGGCAACCCAGCCGCGCTCATAATTAAAGGCGTACGCATAAACACTATCCGTCAATAAAAAAATTGCTTAAGTTAAGTTAAAAGGCACGTATTGTCTAACCCATGCGCATAAGGTTATAAACATGCAAGGGTAACTCAGAACACTTTATATAAATTGCATCACAAAATAAACTAAAAATTACGATTAGTACAGAGGCTGCGACACAGAGTAGCATGCCTATCATAACAATAATCAGCTTATAATAGGCGTAAAACCATTAGTATATCGTGCTTTATCAGCCATATTGCTCATCAGTTGATCAAAATAGTCGGCTGATGTCATTACCAATTGCTAACACCATGAAACCTGCCAGCAAGAGTAAACCGATATTTAGACCGACCATTTGCACACCTTCAGACAGTGGCTTACCGCGAATCAGCTCGATAAAATGATAGACTATATGCCCACCATCTAATACTGGAATCGGCAAAAGGTTTAAGACGGCAAGACTCAGGCTAATCAGCGCCGCTGTCGATAATACCATTTGCCAACTGATATCAAAGCTTTGTTTGGCGACTTTGGCAATGGTAATTGGCCTGATAGATTATCTAAACCAATCATACCTGACAGCATTTTTCCCATTGAGCTTACGGTCATTACCGCTAGCTGCTCAGTCTTTTCAAACGACTTAACTAACGACTCACTAGGACCGTAGACCACAGTGGTCTTGTAATCGTCAGGGATAATAATCTCAGTCTGATCCACCATTGCACCAATCTGTCCGTAATCATTACCCAAGTTGTCTTTTTTACCTTGGGGCATAATCTGCAACTGTACAGGCTTGTCATCACGCAACACTGTAAAGTTCAACAGCGTTTCAGGATTATCACGAATGATACGCGTGGCAGTAATCCAATCTTCGATTGACTCATTATTAATAGCAGTAATGCGGTCACCAACCTTTAGACCTTGGCGGCTAGCGGCACCATCGGGAGCCAAACCGCTACAATCGGCGCAATCTGCGGCTGCCATGGCAACATACCAAAGCTGGTCAGTGCGTCTTTGCCTTGAGCCTCACCTTGCATAAACTGCGTAACTGGTGCTTGATAGGTTTTAGTCGACTGATCGGTTTGGGCGTCTGACTGCAAGGTAATGCTAACATTATCCGTCTCACCCATACGTCCTGCGAGGCGATAGTTAATACCTTCCCATGTCTGCACATCATGTCCATCAATCGCAACAATCTTCTCACCGACTGGCAACTGTGCAATCGCAGCAGGCGTATCTGGTAGTACCTGTCCAATCTTAGTCGCCAACTGCTCAGATGGGGTCATAAATAGTACCCAAAATAGCGCGATAGCGATGACAAAATTCATGATAGGACCAGCTGCAACGATAGCAATTTTCTTGAGCGGATGCTGCCGATTAAACGCAAGGTGCTGCTCATCTTTTGCGACATTACCTTCACGCTCATCTAGCATCTTTACATAGCCGCCAAGTGGCAATGCTGAGATACGATAGTCGATGCCGCTCTTTTTGCTGGTCCAACCAAAAACTTTAGGGCCAAAACCGATAGAGTACGTTAGTACTTTGACACCGCAAAGCCGCGCCACAATATAATGCCCCCATTCGTGTAAGGCAATAAGCGGGCCTAAGACAAATATAGCGGCAAGAAGTGTTAGTAAAAACGTCATGATTTTTTTCTCAGTATTGTCTCTCAGCATTTTTATTAACATCTTCGCTAATATCGTTTATCAATGTCATATATCAGCTCAGAGACGCTTGCTACGATTATGTCGCTTTGCTACCAACTTATCAGTCAGATGGCGTGCAATCTTATCGATTGCCAAGATATCTTCTATGTCAGCAGTTTCGTTCAATGGGGGCAGCTGTATGTCATTTAAGGCTTGTTCGTTAATATTAGCAATATCAGTCAAACGAATTTTACCATCGAGGAACGCCGCTACTGCAATTTCGTTTGCCGCATTGAGCACAATCGTGGCTTGCGTTCCGGCTTGCATGGCTTGACGAGCCAAACGCAGGCAGGCAAATTTTTGTAGATCTGGCTCAATAAACTCCAAACCACTAAGTTCAAATAAGTCTAACGGCTGCGAGCCACTATCAATCCGATCAGGGTAGCTCAGCGCGTGCGCAATGGGCGTTTTCATGTCTGGACTACCTAGCTGCGCCAAAAAACTCCCATCGCTATATTCTACCATTGAGTGAATAATACTTTGTGGATGAATGACCACATTTATCTTATCTTCAGGCAAATCAAATAAGTGACAGGCTTCTATCAGCTCAAGCCCCTTGTTCATCATCGTCGCCGAATCGACAGATATTTTTTTGACCCATTGACCAATTCGGGTGTTTGACCGCTTCTGCGACGCTTGCCTGCTGCATTTGCTCGAACGACTGCTGCAAAAATGGCCCACCAGAGGCTGTTAACCATAGTTTACGGACACCATGATTTGACTGATGGATTTGCGTATTATCTTGCTGAATAGCAAGTGGTAAGCATTGAAAAATAGCATTGTGTTCAGAATCGAGCGGCAGCAAAGTGGCTTTGTGCGTCTTGACCGCATCGATCATAACCTTACCTGCCATGACTAAGGCTTCTTTGTTGGCCAATAAGATACGCTTACCTGCACGGGCTGCTGCCAATGTAGACGGCAACCCTGCCGCCCCTACAATCGCCGCTACAACCGTATCAGTCTGTGAGTCAGTGGCAATATCTACCAATCCTGCCTCACCCCCTACGACCTCACTATCAATCCCCGCAGCTTTAAGCCTGTGAGCAAAATCATCTACGGCTGACGTCGGCACACTGACGCGTTTCGGCAAAAACTGCTGACAGAGTGCAAATAGCTTATCTAAGCGATGATAGCCTGACAAAGCATAGACTTCGTAAGTGTGCGGTTGCGCCGCTAATATTGCTAAGGTGCTATCGCCAATCGAGCCTGTCGCGCCTAGTACGGCGATGCGTTGCGTCATAACCATCAATGCCCATGATACTTAAAAATAATAAAAATAGAATATCGTCTATTAACTATAAAGCCACTGCTCTGATAACCGTGCTAGCTATACTAATGCATCGTTCACACTTGGCTCACTTATATCAATATTACTGAGAATGAACGACTGAGCAGGCTCAAATAGAACAGTGCTGCTATATAACCTTACACCACTATCAAACCAAGCTGCTGTATCGCCCAAAAACCAAGAGCAAATATCGGTGTGGCAGACAGTAGCGAATCGATACGGTCAAGGATACCACCGTGACCTGGCAAGATAGTACCTGAATCTTTTACATCAGCACGACGTTTGAGCATCGACTCAAACAAATCTCCAAGTACAGAGGCAAGAATAGTGATGGCCGATAACGCTACAAATGCGATTAACGGTACACCGGTCAGCTGTAATTTAAAGACGCTAATGGCTACCACAACTAACAGCCCTGTAACGAGGCCACCAGCCAACCCTTCCATGCTCTTATTGGGTGAGACATTGGGTGCCATTTTTCGACGACCAAGCTTGCGTCCAACGAAATATGCACCACTATCTGCACACCATACTAATAAGAACACATACAGCAGCCACCATGCCGACAGTTGCCAGAGATAGAACATCGCCGTAATAGACGCCGTCAAAATAACTGCGCCCATCATTGCCAATTGGTTGCCGTACCATCTCGTCTGTGTTGGGAAGACTCGAACCCAAGACAGCGCCATCAGCCATATTACTAATGAAGCCACCCACCAGAACAGCCAAGTCACCTTGAACATCAGTGAGAATATAGTGAGCGCTAAAATAATTAGAACGAATACCGCAGGTTGGCGCCACTTAGGCATCAATTTGGCCCACTCATGAGCGGCGATAACGACCCCAATGACCAACAGTGGTGCAAATAAAATAGGTGTTTGGCTCGCAAACATTGCAATACCAACGATAATAACGAGAACAATTGCCGTCTTAATTCGTTGCCACATACTTATCGAGCCTTATAATAATGAAGAACAGATGGTCAAAAAATGCATTATAGCAGCTAACTGACGATGGCCTAGTGATAGCATTCAATACTCATTCAAGCCGTTTATCATTGCATAAACCAACCCTATTGACCAGTTATACAATACTAACTGAACTGAACCGACTAAACTTATCTATTAGCTCACTGCTCAGTGACCTTGCTGCTCTATCACTACTTGCTCGCTGGTTTTGCCAAAGCGACGTTGACGTTTAGCAAACTCTGCGATCATCGAGCTAGCTCTTCTGCTGCAAATTTCGGCCATAATGTGGGAGTGAAAAACAGCTCAGCATAAGCAGATTGCCACAATAAAAAATTAGAAATACGATACTCGCCGCCCGTACGTACCAGCATATCTACTGCTGGCGTATCGGCTAATTGTACGTAGTTACCTAACAGCTCTTCGCTGACATCTTCAGCTTTTAATTCGCCAGCTTGCACTTGCTGAGCCAGCTGTTGTGCTGCATTTGCGATATCCCACTGTCCACCGTAGCTAATCGCAATCACCAGCGTCATCGCATCAAACTCTGCCGTCTTTTCTTCTGCGTCAGCCATTAGCGTTTGTAATGACTCACTAAGTTGACTACGGTCACCGATGAAACGCAAGCGAATACGATACTCATTCATGCGCGGCATTTGCTCATGAATCGTCGATGTGAGTAGCTGCATCAACAATGCTACTTCACTAGGCGGTCTCTGCCAATTTTCGCTCGAAAACGCAAATACAGTCAGTACTTCAATGCCTGTATTGACACAATACTCAACGATAGGATCGAGCGCGTCTTTGCCAGCCACATGCCCTTGACCGTGGCCCAAATCATTGGCCTTACCATAGCGATTATTACCATCCATAATGATGGCGATATGACGAGGAAGAATAGCGGGCGCCAAAACGGCTGAAGTGGACATAGGCGAACTTGCTTATTGTTAAGGTAAAATAATAATAACGTGTGCAACGGCGATTAAAAAGCGCCTTTTATATAATTCACTAACTTATCACAATTGCGTCGTTAGTTTTTAGTGCTCAGAATGCGATAGATCTAGTTCAATCAACCACATCTTTGGCTTGCCTTAGATATGGCTTTATATAGTTAATTCAGTTTAAAAGAGAGACAAGGCAACCGAGTGCAGATGTAACTATGATACTTCAAGCGAGGTTAACGCTGTCACTCTTTTATAAAGGATTGACTATATCAGTCTACACAATAATAAACAGCCAATAGCTATAAAGTATTGGCTGCTCAATTACAGATAATCTACCGAACTGATTCTTGCTATAAATACCAAATATATCAGTATTAAACTTCCATCAAATCGCTTTCTTTCTTACTCAAGCGAGCATCGATTGTTTCGATATACTTGTCAGTGATTTTTTTGAATATCATCACTAGCGCGGCGCTCATCATCTTCTGAGATTTCTTTTTCTTTTGCCAAGTCTTTGATGTCATTCATCATGTCACGGCGAATATTACGGATAGAAACTCGGCTGCTCTCAGCTTCACCACGTGCAAGTTTTTGCATATCGCGACGGGTATCTTCTGTCAATGCTGGCATTGGCACACGAATCACATCAGCAGACATTGGGTTTAGACCCAAATCTGCTTCACGAATGGCCTTGTCTACTGCTTGCACCATCGTACGGTCAAACGGTTGAACCAGTAAGGTACGTGAGTCTTCGACGTTGACGCTTGCCACTTGGTTCAATGGTGTATCAGAACCGTAGTAGCTGACCATCACACCTGACAACATACCTGGATGCGCACGGCCAGTACGAACTTTACTGAAAGTGCTTTCAAGCGCTTCCAACGTTTTTTGCATGCGTGCTTCGCCGTCTTGCTTAATCTCTTTAATCATTGTGTATCCTTATTTATCGTTACCGACAAATCTTTTATTTGCTATTGGGATATTAATTATGTGTTGCTAATCATTAGCTATTTACTGACGTTAGTTGCCAGTATCGCGTCAATTAATGAAAAACTCGTGTGCCTTCATTTTCACCCATGATGACATTCAACAATGCATTAGGCTTAGTCATATCAAACACTTGTAGCGGTACGTTATGCTCACGGCACAATGCGATAGCCGTTAAATCCATGACGCCTAGCTTTTGCTCTAGTACCTCATCAAAAGTCAGACCGTCATATTTGACTGCATCATCATGTAGGCTTGGGTCTTTGTCATAAACGCCATCGACCTTAGTCGCTTTTAAAATCAAACCAGCTTCGATCTCGATACCGCGTAAACAAGCAGCAGTGTCAGTGGTAAAGAATGGGTTACCCGTACCTGCAACAAAGATACAAACTTCGCCGTTTTTTAGATAACGAATGGCATTACGACTGCTATAGCTTTCGGTGACTTCACCAATCGGTAACGCTGACATCAAGCGGGTTTTTATGTTGCGACGCTCAAGCGCATCACGCATTGCCAGTCCGTTCATAACGGTCGCTAGCATGCCCATCTGATCGCCAGTAACACGGCCAACGAGACCTTCTTTTTGTAACTGCGCACCGCGATATAAGTTACCACCGCCGACCACGATACCAACTTGGACACCAAGTCCACGCAAGTGAGCGATAGATAAGCTCATTTTATCAAGCACTTCGGTATCAATACCCATGTCTTTACTACCAGCTAAGGCTTCACCGGAGAGTTTCAGCAAGATACGAGCGTAACGCGGGTTTTTGTCAGACATGAGGTCACCTTGTTATCATGAAATTATAAAGAAAATTATCGGTAAAATACAAATCGAGTTTGCCCACAACGCCACACTTACAGTTAAGCGTATTAAAAAGGCTAAATTGCGCTAATTGTAGCAAAAACTGCCCGCCATTGGGCAATTTTCACTCGCATATCTTATTGGATATCTAGCCTTGATAACTGGCGAATAGATCATATTCACTAGCATCATCGATAGTCACGGTTAAGAACTGCCCTACTTTGACTTGAGCGTTGATGTCATCAACATAAACATGACCATCAATTTCAGGTGCATCAGCATAGCTACGGCAAATAGCAATATTTTCATCGCTATCAATTTCATCGACCAATACCGTTAAGGTTTTGCCGACTTTTTCTTGTAGCTTTTGCGCTGAAATATCTTGCTGTAGCGCCATTAAACGCTCATAGCGAGACTGCTTAACGTCTTCAGGCACATGATCAGGCAAGTCATTAGCAACTGCGCCTTCTACTTCTGAATAAGTGAATGCGCCCACGCGATCGAGGCGTGCTTCAACTAACCAATCAAGCAAACACTGAAAATCTTCTTCTGTTTCGCCAGGGAAGCCAACCACAAAGGTTGAACGAATCACGATATCAGGACAGATATCACGCCACGCTTTGATACGAGCCAAGGTATTTTCGCTATGTGCAGGACGTTTCATCGCTTTTAGGATACGATGACTGGCATGTTGGAACGGAATGTCCAGATAAGGAAGCAGTTTCTTCTCACCCATCAGCTCAACGACTTTGTCTACATGTGGATACGGATAGACATAATGCAAGCGAACCCAAATGCCCAAATCGTTCAATGCTTGGCATAAGTCATAAAACTTAGACTTAAGCGGCATACCATTCCAAAAACTGGTCTTATACTTTAGGTCAAGACCATATGCCGAGGTATCTTGCGAGATGATAAGTAATTCTTTCACGCCAGCTTTTTTGAGCGCCAGTGCTTCGTTCATCACATTATCAATCGGACGTGAGTCCAAATCACCGCGCAAGCTTGGAATAATGCAGAACGTACAACGGTGATTACAGCCTTCTGATATTTTTAGATAAGCATAATGGCTTGGGGTCAGTTTGATACCCGCTTCATTAATCAAATCTATTTTTGGATCATAGTTGGCGTCCTGACTGCGATTTGGCTTAGGCACATGCTGCGCCACTGCCGTAATCACTTCGTCATAGGCATGCGCGCCCGTCACTGCTAGTACAGCCGGATGCATCTCACGGATTTTGTCTGCTTCTTTGCCCAAACAGCCAGTAACAATCACTTTACCGTTTTTGCTAATGGCCTCGCCGATCGCATCGAGCGACTCTTGTACCGCTGATTCAATAAAGCCGCAAGTGTTTACCACGACCAAGTCAGCACCGTCGTAATCACTGGCTACTTGATAGCCGTCACGGCTTAGCTCAGTGATAATACGCTCACTATCCACCAATGCTTTTGGACAACCTAGTGATACAAAACCAATCTTTGGCGCTGCACTAACTGGCATCGTAGCAGTGGCATTGGCAGTCGTTACATCACTGCTTTGGGCTACACTACGGTTCTGGTTGTGGTTGGCTTTATGATGGTAAGGTTGTTTAGTATCTGTTTGACTGGCATCTGCCTGACTCTGCGCTTGTACTATGGTAGGCGCGGCAGGATTGAAGATAGTGGCAGTGTCTTTTACGGCAGATAGAGGAGCTGCTGCTGTCGTATTCACTGACTCGGTAGAAGTTTTGGACATGGCTGACCTTGCTAGAGATAAATTGGCTGAGCGCATTGTACGTTTTTTTGCAAAAATCACCAGTTTTGCCGCTCTATAGTCTTGATTTGTGGTTAAATATTATCTCAAGCATCTGACTTTTTTTGGGCCCTACCGATGAACGCTGATTTTATAACCGCTAAAACAACCCCTGACCTCGCATTTATATCTCAGCATTTATTCACCGCTATTTTATGGGTCAACGATGAGCTATCAATCACACGGTTGAATGCTCAAGCCGAGCAGCTACTTGCCATTAGTAGCGGCAGACTAATTAATCAATCAATCTTGACACTGCTCGCACCCGATGAATTGAAGAATAAAGATACTGTATCTATAGATAATGATAGTAATGATACAAATGAAAATGAGCCTTTGAGCGAGCCAGCTTACTCGTTGACCGAGCGCTTTGTGCAAGCGCAAAACTATCAGCAGCCTTTTATCGATCATGATCACATCATAAAAACACCGCTAAACGGTAATTTATCATTGTCAGTCGAC
Organism: Psychrobacter sp. JCM 18901; assembly: GCF_000586435.1. GTDB lineage: Bacteria > Pseudomonadota > Gammaproteobacteria > Pseudomonadales > Moraxellaceae > Psychrobacter. The sequence continues at coordinate 66,206 of NZ_BAWH01000001.1, read as the reverse complement.
TATAGCGTCACGCCAGTCATCTATGAACAGCAGCCTTATTTTATTATCGAGATGTGGGGCAAAGATCGGCAAAGTCGTATTTCTGAGGAGCAGCGCCAACAACAGCAATATACAGTGGCCCGTCATATGCTACGCTCAGTGGCACACGAAATAAAAAACCCTCTTGCTGGTATTCGCGGGGCAGCACAGCTGTTGCAACGGCAGTTTATTAAATTCAGTGACGCATCTACCACTAGCGCCTCTAGTGTTGATAATGCTTTGACAACTACCAGCGCTGACACGCAGCATGATTTACAAAAAATGAATCAAAAACTGCGCAACTATACGGACATTATTATTTCAGAAACTGATCGATTGACTCATCTTATTGGGCAGCTCCTGGGTTCCAATCAACTACCAAACTGGCAAACGCTCAATATTCATGAGCCCCTAGAGCATGTCTTAACCTTAGTGACCAATCAGTATCCACAGGTAGTGTTACAGCGTGATTATGATTTATCATTGCCAGAGTTGTGTGCAGATAAGGATCAGCTGATTCAAGTGTTTTTAAACCTCATCAATAATGCTTGTGAGTCGATGATTGAGTTCGAACAAACACTACAACAGAATAAAATCTCAGAGTCTCAAGAATCACCACAAGCTGCCATGCAAACTGAGCGCAATTCTAATTATCAACCGACATTGCATATCCAGACACGGGTTGCCTTTCAGCATACGATCGTCGGACAGCAGCACAAGCAAGTGATGCAGATTACTATTACTGATAATGGCTCAGGCATTGATCCAGCCTGATCGGTCAGATATTTTTCCCGATGGTCACTAGCCGTGCAGCCGGTACAGGTCTTGGATTATCCATCGTCCAAGATATTATCAGTCATCATCATGGTATGATTGATGTGAGCTCGACAAAAGAACAAGAAGATAAGCAAACCCGATTTACGCTATACCTACCATTTACTCAACCCATCACTGAGACATAAAACAAATGATGAATTTATGAATTAAAGACTGCTAAGTTTCCTAATGCCCAACTCCCAATCCCCAACTTACTATCAATAATTGCTGATTAGGCCCAATACATGACTGAATATAGCGACGACCTCCAACCTAAAAGCGATGATCAATCAACACAATCACCAATAGTAACTGTGAATAATGCACCCAGCGACCACCCTGCAACATTGTGGTTAATCGATGACGATGCAGCTCTACGTATGGTGTTGGCAGACACGTTTGAAGATGCTGGATTGACCGTTATCAGTTTTACTCAAGCACAAGCAGCATGGACTCGCCTTAATGATGTGTTAAAACAGCAAGAGTCAGCCGAGCAATTACCAGACGTCATACTGACCGATATTCGTATGCCAATGATGGATGGATTGTCTTTTAGCGACTGGGTCCATCAGCACTTTCCTAAAATGCCAATCGTAATTATGACGGCACACTCAGACCTTACCTCTGCTATCAATAGCTATCAGACAGGTGCTTTTGAATACTTGCCCAAGCCTTTTGACTTAGATGATGCGGTTGCAACGGTTTATAAAGCCATCAATTATCAGCCTAATTTAGAAACAACGACTGTTTCCCTTGCAGATAAGCCCAATACTAATATAACGTCTGACACGTCTACTGAAAACTTGATAAAACCTAAAGCAGCACCTGCTAGTAAGACATCCAAAGACAATAAGAACAAAGGTGCCGTCGAAAACAAAAGTAATGGGAACCTAGCGGTATCATTGGACAGTCTCCAGCCATGCAAACGGTGTTTCGTGCTATTGGCAGACTGGCTCAATCCCCCATTTCCGTCTTAATCACTGGAGAGTCTGGAACGGGTAAAGAGTTGGTAGCCAGTGCATTGCACCAACACTCCCCTCGTAAGCAGCAACCGTTTATTGCGCTTAATATGGCAGCCATACCACATGACTTGATCGAGTCTGAGCTATTTGGTCACGAAAAAGGCGCGTTCACTGGTGCAACTACGATGCGTCAAGGCCGTTTTGAGCAGGCAGACGGCGGTACTCTATTTCTAGATGAAATCGGTGACATGCCTTTTAGCACTCAGACACGGCTGTTACGCGTACTGGCCAATGGTGAATTTTATCGTGTTGGTGGTCAGCAGCCAATAAAGGTCGATGTACGTATCATCGCAGCCACCCACCAAAACTTAGAAGAGCTGGTAAAACAAAGCCGATTCCGCGAAGACTTATTTTATCGCCTCAATGTCATTCGATTACCCCTACCGCCACTACGTACACGCCCTGAAGACATTCCTGCATTAGCCCTCTACTTTATGCAGTCTGCCGCAGAGCAAATGAATACCACTCCAAAGCATTTACATCCTGCCGCATTGCAAATTATGCAGACGTTTGACTGGCGCGGTAACGTACGTCAATTAGAAAATGTCTGCTTGTGGCTCACGGTCATGGCTACTGGTGACACTGTGATGGCGACAGACTTGCCACCAGAGCTACTTGAAAACATCTCACCTAATACGGTGCTTTATGAAGAACACGGCCCAACAGAGGAAGACGCTCAAGAGCATTTGGCACAAAATGGCAATGTGTTAAATGGTAGATCATTAAATGGCAGTGCGTTAAACAGTCATCAAAGTAGCCAGTTGCCTAAAAACCAAAGTTGGCAGCAAGCATTGGCTGATTGGGCTGAGCAGTCGTTAAGCACGGGGGAAACTGATATTCTGCAAACAGCAACCCCTGAGTTTGAGCGTGTTTTATTAACAGCAGCACTCAATCATAGCGGCGGCAAAAAGATAGAAGCCGCGAGCTACTTGGTTGGGGACGCAATACTCTGACGCGCAAATTGCAGCAGTTGGATATCTCTGCCCCGAGAGTACCAACTAAAGAGTAAATAAACGCATAAAACATGATATTAAATTATTATTAATATCAATTACTTAAAATTAATATCGAAAATAAATGCTAAATAATTAAAAATAATTGCAAATAGGGGTTGCCAAAAAATTAAAACTCTATATAATAGCCAACCACTGAGACGCACTACCGAATCAGTTAACTATCTAGATAGCGTTTGAGTTTAATCGCTTTTGATGATAGAGTAACGAAAATGGGGCTGTGGCGGAATTGGTAGACGCACCAGATTTAGGTTCTGGCGCCGCAAGGTGTGAGAGTTCGAGTCTCTCCAGCCCCACCATTTTCGGATAGTACATCTTAGACCAAATATCAAAACCTGCTTTTTAGCAGTTTTTTTGTGTCTGGAATTTGGTATTAAAACTATAAAGTATCTTGTTAAAAGTATTAATCTACTTTTCTAACCTTTATAAATCCTTTAACACTTCATCCATACGCTAATAGCGACACTCTACCCTCTGAATCAATGCTTTCATGCACCTACCATAGCCAGAACTAATTAATAGAAAGGTTTTCCTCACTATTATTGAATAATGCACTACGTTGATTTTTACGAAGAGCTTCACGTTGAATTATATTTTTTTGCATCGACTTTTTCTAAAGGTAATCTTGTTTCGCGAGAAAGATCGCCATCGGCTATTAAAGATAAATAACGAGAACAACAAACTCTTAAAAAAAGAGGTGAAATTGCCAATATCATGATCAGCATCGAGAGATTCAAGATACAGCTTAGTGATCAGCTGATTAACCGTCATTTGATCGCGAAATGACAGCTCTTCTAATATATCCCAAAAAAACACTTCTAAACGAATTGAGGTGACAACGCCCTGGATGCGAAGCGATTTGGTTTTAGAGCTCCACAAGCTATCGTCAGCACTAATAAAAAGTTGGCACATATATCCTCTCTCGATACTGGGGTCTATTGAACGTTCAACAGACCCAAATTAATGCTTATAGCAAGGCAACAAACTGCTTTAGCATCGCTGGGTGGGCGGGCCATGCAGGTGCCGTTACCAGTTGGCCATCGGTAATAGCGCCATCCATAGGTAACTCGATATACTCAGCGCCAGCCATTTCTATTTCTGGCTGACACGCAGGATAAGCAGATACTTTTTTTTACCCTTCAATACGCCAGCAGCCGTCAGCATTTGTGGCCCATGGCAAACTGAGGCAATCGGTTTATCAGTATTTGCGAAATGCTGAATCATTGCAATGACCTTAGCATTCAAGCGCAAGTATTCTGGTGCACGTCCACCTGGTAAATACAAAGCATCGTAGTCTTCTACATTGATATCGGCAAAAGACGCATTAAGGACAAAATTATGACCGCGTTTTTCGGTATAAGTTTGATCACCTTCGAAGTCGTGTATTGAGGTAGCAATGCTATCACCTGCCACTTTATCTGGGCATACCGCATCAACCTCATGCCCCATCGCTAGTAGTGCTTGGAACGGAACCATGTTTTCATAGTCTTCAACAAAATCACCGGTAATGATAAGTACTTTAGCCATGATATTCTCACTGTATTGTAATGAAATATGGGAACCCAAATTAGCTTATAGCGACTTCGCTTAAAATGAGCCTGAATATCCATTCAAACATAAAAAAACAACGACTGGGTAATATGTGAATACTACAAACAATCACTTTTTAAAATAAAATAATAAATTCAGCTATTTTCTAATAACTTCAAATCTATCAATATCTTACCCATCTCCCGATACCGTCTCTCTACCCGCTTCGCCAATGCCTTATCGACAATACATTGATAGTGACTGTATTCTGCTGCCAACGTTGGAATAGGTTGCTGGCAATGCTGAATCGCCCACGTTTTTAATTTCTCATTGCTATTGCCGCTTACCTGAAACGGGCGTTTTCCTGTTAGTATCTCAACCATCATGATGCCAAACGCGTAGATATCACTGTGCACCTTTGCACCCTGACCTTGCCAGCGCTCAGGTGCAAGATACGCTGGTGTGCCAGCAGGATTTGGTTGGCTATTAGCCACCGTCATACGTTGTGCTAAAGCAAAATCAGTGAGTAACAATCTAGGGGTCAGATCATTACTCATAGTATCTACTGGCCACTCATCATCAGAACCTTCAATCAAAATATTACTGGGCTTAATATCATTATGTAGCCAACCAGCCTGATGCAAATTAGCTATCAAGTATGCAGCCTGAGTGATGAAATGATGCTTTTGTGACGCTATCAATGATAGATGTTTTGAAGCGGTCAGTTGACTCGCCAAGCTACCATTAGGGTAATAAGGCATGACCACTATAACTAGGTGTTGCAATTGCTCTAGTATTTGAACGTTTAGACAATGATGCGCCAACAGTGGCGGTGCGATAGCATTATCTTTGATTTTCGATGAAGCATTTACAGCAGCTAAAATATCCGCTTCATGAGTTAAATCGGCAGCAATAGGATAAGCACCATCACTCAACTGCCATTTAATCATCACGCTACCAAATTGTGGATGCTGGGCACGTGTTAAACCTTGGAAGTAAGTATTGTCGATATGTTGCGTTTTAACAACTTGCGCATGCTGACCTTGCGTTTGTTTTGTGTTTTGCTGAGCAATACGTTGATGCACTATCTCACTAAAATGCTGTGCATCCAGTTCTTGGTTAATAATGGGCAATAGCTGCATCGCCTGAGCTTGCAAAGCTTGCGTAATAGGCGGATTACTGGCACTATTTTCCATGGTATTGTCTCTCATAATATAGTGAGATTATTGCCTTCCCATTCGTATCATTTCCAAAGATAATAATAGCGCGAATAATGGTTACAAGTACTACGATTAATAGGTACTAAGATTGTAGGCACTGAAATTTCAGCAGCGTTAATTGTATTTTTGGGTATGGTATTAAAGACAACCTTAATTGCTAGAGCCCCTATGTCACAACCAACTATCCCAACCACGCCATCTGTTCAGCCTACTTATGCCCTACCCGCACCGTTGTTAGACTTACTCAGTCAATACTTACAAGAGCGAGTCACACCAACTATTGAAATCGATCCAAGCCAGCTTGCTTATCGCTGGGTCGGTGGACGCACTGGTCACCTGCAGCCTCTGTCGGTCAACCTGTTTTTGAGCTTAGATGACTTGCATGGTATTGATACGCAAAAATCGAAACTGGTACAAAACACCCGTCAGTTTATTAAAGGTTACCCTGCCAACCATGTATTGATGTCAGGGACACGCGGTGCCGGTAAGTCATCATTGATTCGCGCTTTGCTACAAGCCCATCATAGTGAAGGCTTGCGTATTATTGAGGTTGCCCGCGATGACCTGCAAGTATTGGATAAGATTCGTGCTGCTATTAATGCCCTACCAGCAGATTGTCATTGCCGCTATATCGTATACTGTGATGACCTCGCTTTTAATGGTCAAGACGAAAGCTATCGTGCACTAAAGAGCGTGCTTGATGGCTCGCTAGACTCTGAGCAAGACAAACTACTGGTCTACGCCACCAGTAATCGCCGTCGCTTGCTACCACAGATGATGAAAGACAATGTCGATATCTATAATGGCAGACGGATGAAGTCAATCCCTATGAGGCCATTGATGAAACCGTGTCATTATCAGATCGGTTCGGTTTGTCCCTCACCTTCCATCCTATGGATCAGCAGACTTATCTGCAAATCATTCAGCATTATCTGAATTTAGAGCAGCAAAAAAATCTCAGCTGATCTGGATAATGATGCTAAGGACATTTTAGCAAGTCAGTCTATGCCTGATAAGATCAGAAAGGATGCGCTACGCTGGGCCTCAGAACGTGGTGGTCGCTCAGGACGAGTTGCTTATCAATTTAGCCGTTTTTGGAGTGGTAAAACACAATTGGCTATCGAAGACAGTAAGTACTAGGTCATATTTAACGCTAAATCATATCTAAGCTTAACGATGTCTAATCACTGCGTGCAGAGCCTATATACTGCACGCGACTCTCTTCTTGACTGTTCTCTTGATTGCTTACCGATTCAACTGCACCATCAACCATATATTGGTCAAAATCTGCCGCCAGCCATAGATTACCTTTGTAGACGCTCTCAGCATCTAAACGAATATATGCCATATTTGGCGTTTCGCTATCTGGATTATCAAAGTTCTGATAGCGAGCGCTAAAATGGGTCAAAATGATGTTTTTCAGGTTCATCTTTTGCGCGAATGTGCCCACCACATGCGCACTGCTATGCATTGGGTCATAGTCAGGGTTTCTGGCTTGAAGCTTAGTCAGCACTTCATGGGTATAAGTGGCTTCATGCACCAATAAGTCCGCATCTACAACGGCTTTGCGCAAACAGTTTGGCGTATCATTGTCTCCTGCCACCACCACTCGCGTCCGCTGTATCTCATTGTCAACATAATCTACTGAGCGCAATTGTCTATTACCCTCAGTCGTGACATCTTCGCCTTGCTGTAACTTGCCCCATAGTGCACTTGCTGGAATACCATCTGCCATAAGCTTATCTGTATTAAGGATGCGACGGCTAATAGTCTGAGTAATACCAAAACCATGAGAAGCAACTCGATGTGATAGCGGCGTGATATCAATATCAAGCTGATGTTGGTCGCTTAAGCTAATGTTAACCTTGTTCGTATCACCTTGCTCAGCTAACACCTCTTCAATCGCTACAAAATTAAGAGCAAAAGGTAGATATAGCTCTGTAGTGGCGGTAATCGCTTCAAGCAAAGTAGCAATCGCTTTTGGTGCAATCAAAGTCAATGATTCACGACGTCCTGACATGGCAGCACTAGCTAGCAGCCCTGGTAGACCGTAGCAATGATCACCATGCACATGAGTGATGCAGATAGCAGCCAATTGATGTAGGGAGAGCTTGGTATGTAGCAATTGCTGCTGCGTGCCTTCACCACAATCAATCAACACCCATGGGCGCGATTTCTTACTCTGATTGTTCTGTTGACGACTTCCTTGCTGTACGCCAGAGGTATGCGGATTCAGACACTCTATCGCCAATGCAGTCACATTACGCTGTTTGGTCGGTACACCTGCAGAGGTTCCCAAAAAGGTTAGCTTTAGCATAATGATGCCTTTGATTTATTAGGAATACTGGCTAAGAAGTACGAGAGCATCTCTTCATCCTAAATCAATGACAGAAATAAGATAAACGAAGAATATACCCTAGCTACGACAGTTGGCATATCATGGTTTTTTGACCTTCAACCATTTGTCCACCATTGGCGGTGCACTCGTTTACCATATTTGATTCGTAAGATTTCCAGCCACCATAAAAGCTCGCTGCACATAGAATTACCACTAGAATTTTCTGTGACCACGATTTGATAGAGACTTGCTGGCTATTAATCTGTTGTCTATTATTTTCTTGCATACTGGTATCTTGCTTATTAAGTGATGTTTGAGTTGCTGACTGATTATTATCTTTGTCTAGACTATCTTGCTTCAGATTGTCTTTATTCGAGGTATTTAGGTCTGTCATAACATTATCCTAAAAAAGGCTTTGTTTATTCATAAACAAAGCCTTTGGTCTACATGGCTACTTAAGCGTTGAGAGAGGATTATACCAGTATCCTCTAGAAATTCAGACGGCCACCCTTTTTTTCTGCTCGCTTAAAGGCATCTCGTTCTTCGCAGCGTTTGAGCCAGTTCAAAAGATTGGTATATTTACTCTGATCTAAACCTGCACCAGCATTGGCACCTAAGACTGCAAGATGCATTTGAATATCAGCGGCGCTAAATTCACTACCTGCAAACCAGTGATTTTCATGTAGATGACGCTCCATCATATCTAGCATCTTCTCCAAACCGCTACTGATCATGTTTTTTTTCAATCTGACCTTGGATTTTTTTTGCTGATAGGTTTGATTAGCATCGGCGACTGAGACACTACTTTTGTGAATACCAAACGCATGACCAACAGTGGCATTAATGAAGCCTCTGCAAAGTGTAGCCAAAACGTGTAGGCTTCCCACGCTGCTTCGTTATTATCGTCAGGTTTGAACTGCTTTTCTTTATCATAATGCTTAATTAAATATTCAATGATAAACCCTGACTCAATCAGCACACGATCGTCTGCTTCTAATATCGGCGCATTACCAATCGGATGCACTTGCTTTAAGCTATCAGGAGCACGGTATGCCTTGTTGCGCTCATAGCAAGTCAGTTTATAATCAGCGCCAAGCTCTTCCAACAGCCAAATAATACGAAACGAGCGCGAGTTTGCTAAATGATGAAGATGTAACATAAACCGTCCTAGTTATATATTGTAGTAAATCAGCCATAATATCTCAGATATAGCGCCATACGTTTACTCGATCGTGGCACTACTGCTCTCGATAATAGCGTAATTTGTACTTCTTTAATACTGCGAGTTGGCAGACATGCTGGAAAACTATGCCTACCGAATCGATACTGTCTAAGACGGTGTACTCTTTAACATCAATCTAAATGTAATGCTTCAATCTTGCGCGTCATTTTATCTATCTTTTGCTGATATTTTTTAATTTGGCGGAATCGATGCGCGATTAGCACGCCTTTGATACGGCGATTTTTCAGGCGGCGACGTGGTGGAAAACTGCCTACTTGTGGCTCATTGTAGCCGTGTAAGCGGTCTTCACGTTTACGTGCCATATAGCCCAGCGCGCTATCAGCAATCATAATCAGCAATGCGATAAAAATCATGCTGTACATCAGCATGGAGCCACCATCATGTAAGTTACGATCTAAAATTGCGATTGAGAATATAAACAAGAATATTGGCTCAAGGTAGCACAGAGTGCCAAACAGTGAGACAGGCAACTTCTGACTGGCCACCATCGTTAGTGACATCGCAGCGGTGCTAATAATGCCTAATAATGGCAGCAGATACCAAAGCTTGTGGTTGGTGATTGCTACTTCAAAACCACCATTCATATACAGTGCGACCAATACCACTGGCAACAACAATACAAGGTCTGAGATAAGACCAGTAATAGGTGGTACTGCCAACTTGCGGCGTAGTAGATAATAAGGAGGATAACCAAAGCAAACAAACAAAGTCGCCCAAGAAATAGCACCATACTCGAAAATATCGTAAGCGATACCAAGACCTGCACATACAATGGCAGCCCACTGAAGTAAGCTCATATCTTCGTTGTAAAAGAACCTGCCGACAACAATCATAATCATCGGATATAGAAAATAACCCAACGTGACCTCAAGCCCCAAGCCATTGACTGGCGCCCACATAAATATCCAGATTTGCGCGCCCAAAATCGGTGTGGGTAGTATAAATAGAAACCACTCTTTTGCGTTCTTTAATGTTTTTAGATAATCAAAAATGTGCTGCCACTGCTTTAGTACGCTGACCAGCAATACTAGACTAAAAAACATTGTCAGCACGCGCCACGAAGCGACTTGCGTACCTGATAATGGTTGCAGCAGTAGACCAAATAAGAACAGCAATGAGTATAAAAAAATTTGCAGCGACAGCAGTGATTGTACTGCGAGGTTTGGTTAGTAGTCAGCATCACAACAGCCTTTAAAGATTGGGGCACATCCATGGCAATTTTTAAAAAAAACAAAAGCCTCAGACGAGAACGTCTGAGCTTTTGCATATAAGGTCGTCGCGCAATCTAAGTTGAACGCTTTTGATGTATTAGGCTTACATCATGGTCGGCATTATGTCAAAGTCAGAATGAATAAGCAATGCCACTGCTCATCTAGTGTCTAAACTTTTAAATTGAGTAAATTTAATGCAGGTAAGTGCTTATTTTGCATCAAGTTGTTCGATTTTTTGCTGTATCTTATCCATCTTCTTTTGGTAACGGCGAATCTTACGAAAACGATGGGCTTTTAGCACGCCATCGATACGCTGATTGATAAAATGACGACGTGGTGGAAAGCCGCCAATCTGAAGCTCTCTATAGCCATGCAAGCGGTCATTACGCTGACGAACGAGGTAACCTTTTACGCTATCGGCCATCATGACCAGTAGCGCAAGCGTAATCATGCCGTACATAAAGAGTGAACCACCTTCTTCAAGGCTTTGACTCAAAATAGTAATAGACAATACGAATAACAGCATTGGCTCTATATAACTTAGCGCTCCAAACAGTGAAACAGGCAGCTTGCTACTGGCAATCATCGTCAGCGACATCGCAAGCGCACTAAAAGCACCAAGCAGTGGCAGTAGATACCAGAACTTCACGTCTTGCGCCGCAACATCAAAACCGCCTGTCATGTAGAGCACGATGAGCACAACTGGTGTCAACAGCGTCAAATCAAACAATAACCCTGTAATGGGCGGTACAGAAAGAGTGCGCCGTAACAGATAATACGGCGGATAACCCAAGCATACAAACAGTGTCACCCAAGAGACTGAACCATACTGAACAATATCGTAGCCGATACCGAGTGCTGCAAATATCGCGGCAGCCCATTGCAAGATGCTCATATACTCATGGTAAAAGAATCGACCAAGCACAATCATCACTAGCGGCAATAAGAAATAACCCAACGTAACATCGAGACCAAACCCATTGACCGGAGCCCACATAAACAACCAAATCTGCCCACCTAGGATTGGCGCAGGCAGAATAAATATTAGCCATTCCTTGATTGTCTTTAGCGTCTTTATATAATCAAAAACACGTTGCCACTGCTTAGTCAAACTGACCAATATTACCAAACTGAGCAACATCATGAGCACACGCCATGACGCTACCTGCGTCCCTGTTAAGGGCAGCATAAACAGTCCAAACAAAAACATCATCGAGAATAAAAAGCTCGATGATACCGAAGCAACCGTTCCCTGAAAAGTTTGATTGGTCGTAAGCATAACAACAGCCTTAAAAAAATAGAACCTTATTTACAGTATTGAAAATATGAGAGTTAAAAAAAACAAAAGCCTCCGACGATAACGTCAGAGGCTTTTTTCTAGAAAAATGCTAAGAGACTAGACTCAAAAGCTAATTACCAAGACTATTACTCGTCATCGTCTTATGCATAGTGAGTCTATTATAGATTGTCACTTGGTTTATGATCGTTTGCAATATCAATCACATCGTCGACGTCGGTAGTTGCAGTATTATCAGTTGTCGCATCAATATCTATCTGCTCCTGACCTTCTACGTCAAACGTACCGTCTTCTCTCATGGCATCGATAAGCTCATCATCGCTCTCTTCGTGCTCAACACGCGCCATGGCAACCAGTTTTTCATCTTTTGACAGACGAATCAATGTTACGCCTTGTGTATTACGACCAGAGCTAGCGACATGCTCAACTGGGGTACGAACCAACGTACCTTTATCAGAGATTAAAATGATATCGTCGGTAGAGTCAACCTTGGTCGCTCGTACTAGTGCGCCATTACGCTCGCTGGTCTTGATAGCGATCACACCGCCACCGCCACGGTTTTGCGTATTAAACTCTTCGATAAGGGTACGCTTACCAAAGCCGTTTTCACAAGCAATTAGGATTTCATGTACATCATCTTCGATAACGACCAATGATTTGATAAATTCATCAGTAGCCAAACGCATACCGCGGACGCCTTTCGCTGTACGGCCCATCGCGCGAGCATCATTCTCATCAAAACGAATCGCTTTACCACTTGAGGCAAATAGCATCACTTCTTGATTGCCGTTGGTAATACGAGCGCTGACCAATTTATCACCATCTTCTAGACCAACCGCGATCAAACCGTTCGAGCGAATATTGGCAAACTGCTTCAGCTCTACGCGCTTCACTGTACCATTAGCCGTGGCAAAGAAGACAAAAGGTGGCTCTGCTTGATTGCTATCTTCTACCGAATCGTCATCATTGCTTACTTCTGACACTTCACTTACTACTGATGTATCTTCCACAATTTTTGGAATTGGTAGTATGGTTGTAACGGTTTCGTCGCTATTTAGACCAATTAGATTGACCAATGGACGACCACGAGCACCGCGACTGGCAATCGGCACTTCAAACCCGCGTAAGCTAAAGACACGTCCACTATCCGTGAAGCACAATACGGTAGAGTGAGTTGAAGTCACGACTAAATGATCAATCACATCATCTTCTTTCATTGCTGTGGCAGACTTACCTTTACCGCCACGTTTTTGTGCGACATAATCATCAATCGGCTGAGTTTTGGCGTAGCAGTACGCGATACCGTCATGACGACCGTTTGCTCAGGGATAAGTCTTCGCGACTAAAGTCCATACGTGAATCGATGATATCGGTACGGCGCTCATCACCAAAGTTATCACGAATCTCGATCATCTCATTAGAGATAATAGCCATCAGCTTATCAAAATCGCCAAGAATAGACTCTAAATGCGCAATTTCACGCAATAGGTCTTGGTATTCTTCGGTCAATTTATCTTGCTCAAGGCCAGTCAGACGATGCAATTGCATATCTAAAATCGCATTGACCTGCTCAAGTGACAAACGATAACGCTCTTCGCCTTCGATTAGACCAAACGGCGCTTTAGGATCTTCGCCATCGATAAACTCAGGACGTACTGATTGACTACCAGCAGCTGTAAGCATCGCAACGACGCTACCTGAACCCCACGTGTTATTTAATAAGCTTTCACGTGCTAGGCCACGGTTTGCAGAAGCTTTAATCGTCGCGATAATTTCGTCGATATTGGCTAGAGCAACCGTTAGACCTTCTAGCAAATGACCACGAACGCGGGCTTTGTTCAATTCATAAATCGTACGGCGGGTCACCACTTCTTGACGATGACGAACAAATGCAGCGATAAGCTGACGCAAGGTCAATAGTTTTGGCTGACCATTATCCAGCGCCACCATATTGATACTAAAGCTAGACTCTAGCGGCGTTTGTAGAAATAGGTTATTAACGATAACTTCAGCCGTCTCACCGCGACGCAAATCAATAGCTATACGCATACCATCTTTATCAGACTCATCACGAATTTCGCTAATGCCTTCGATTTTTTTATCACGAACAAGCTCTGCGATACGCTCAATCAGCTTGGCTTTGTTAGCCTGATAAGGTACTTCGGTAAATACGATGCGCTCACGATCACGGTTGACGCCAGAATTGCTCATCGGCTCGATATGATAACGACCACGAATATGCAAACGGCCTTTACCCGTACGATAAGCATCTAAAATGCCCGCGCGACCATAGATAATACCACCCGTAGGAAAATCAGGACCTGAGATATGCGACATCAGCTCTTCAGCTGAAACTTGTGGGTTTTCAGCATAGGCTAGACAAGCATTGATCACTTCGGTCAGGTTATGGGGTGCCATATTGGTCGCCATACCAACGGCAATACCCGTCGCGCCATTGACCAATAAGTTAGGAATACGCGCTGGCATCACGCTTGGCATGCGCTCAGAGCCGTCGTAGTTGTCTTCCCAATCGACCGTGTCTTTGTCCAAATCAGCGAGCATCTGGTGGGTCAGTTTGGTCATACGTACTTCGGTATAACGCATCGCTGCCGGAGGATCATCATCGATCGAGCCAAAGTTACCTTGACCATCAACCATTGGATAGCGCAAGCTGAAATTCTGCGCCATACGTACGATGGCATCATAGACAGCACTATCGCCGTGTGGATGGTACTTACCGATAACATCACCGACCACACGTGCTGATTTTTTTATACGGTTTATTATAATCGTTTGATAGCACGTGCATGGCATACATCACGCGGCGGTGTACAGGTTTGAACCCATCACGCACATCAGGCAGCGCACGCGAGACGATCACGCTCATCGCATAATCCAAATACGACTGCTTTAGTTCATCTACGATGCCAATAGGACTGACCGATTCGCTCATATACACTCCTTCACTCACATTTTTTTCTAACGTTGACACATCGCTTATGGCACCCATAGATCATATAAAAATACTGCCACATAAATAGGCAGTCATGACCAAAATAGATACCATAAAAAACACTGCTACACGTGCAAAACAATAGGAAAATAGCGATAGTTTTAATGTTTAATAAAAGAAGCTATTTTAGCACAAATTTGCTGATTTAGGGGGTTCTGAGTACCATTAAAATCAAGCTAGACGGTTCATTCACAGTGATATTTTGAATTATTGACACACACTAAAATAATTCTAATGACAGGTTTTTTTTGATTGGCTGATTTTGCCATTTTTACAGACGAACTTACCATCTGCTGAGCAATGAGACAGCCCGCCCATTTTACCTGAACAAGGCGTATTTCGAGCTTGTGCTTGGCTCATAGATGTAAAGGCAAATACTAGGGCGAGTAGCGCTGTGCTGATTGATTTCATTGTTTATTCTCCGTATCTGATGGATATTAAATAGAAAAATACTATACTCATTGGCTACAGCTCGACAAGATTTATTTTGACTAACTGAGTGGATACTTATATTTCTATCTACAGTTCAACATGACATTTGATTTAACGCTAAAATCTTGAGCATAGAGCTCATACGTGGTTTGCATATAAGCTCTATTGACCAAACAACTAAGATGCTTAGAATATTTAGCCAATACAACAACCCCTACAACTGTCTCTGACGTGAACTGATTGTTGTTATGGTCATATTGTTTTCATAACCATAATGCTTTGCCATGAGCTAATAGCTTTCAAAATCATATTATTTTAATGAGTACATGGTGATTTAAACCACTTTAATGCGGTTATTTTTTTAGTGATACTGGACAAAAAAAATTCTAAACGCTACACTACCTCATCTTTTATAGCACTTACATAACGACCTAACAGGCTACTTTTATTATGGATATCATTCTTGCAATTGTTTGGATTTTAGCAATGGTGCTATACAGCTTTTCGAGCGATTATGTTGCTAGCTTTCCTAACCATAACAATCGCGCTGTACCCTATGTCCGTTGGGGAGCACTTTTAGTCGCTATGGCTTTATCAGCATACTTGTCAAAAGCCTACCAAGAAAACCTACAAGGCAACGGTATGTGGGTGTTTGTTATCGTGGTATTTGTCGTTATTGTTTTAGCGAAATTCGTTTTTAAATGGGTAATTAACAGACGTTTGAAACGCTAGTTCATACTGAATAGTTTTATTAATTTGACCCTCTCACTTATTGATCTAATACCTATGACAATTAAACATCAAGATAGCCAGCCTGACTCAAACCTTTCTATACCAGCAGAAAACGATCGAGCAGATCGTAGCTTCGATGCCATTGCCGATCATTTCGAAAAAAAGGTCTATGGCGGTTTAAAAGGCGAGATTCGATTGGCTGTGCTACGCCGTGATATTTTTGAATATAGTTCACAGATGAGTGAGGTGCTTGGGCGACCTTTACGTATCTTGGATGTGGGTGCAGGGCTTGCGCAAATTGCGATAGAACTTGGTGCTCAAGGTCATAGCGTAGTCATCAATGATATATCAGCGAATATGCTTGAGAAAGCAAAAGCGAGCGCAGAGAAAATTGATAAAAAGCTAGACATCACTTGGTATGTTTGCCCTTATCAAGCGCTTGAAGAAAAACTGGCTCAGACAGAAAAGTTTGATTTGATTATGTCGCACGCGCTACTTGAATGGTTGGCAGAACCAGCGGCGGTCATGGACTTTTTTGATAAGCAATTAATAGATGGTGGCGCACTATCCGTCTGCTTTTATAATCCAGCGAGTTTTGATTATCGCAATCTTATCATGGGGAACTTTAACTTACTCGATAGCTTACTTGATGGTAACGATTACAAAGCGGACAATAAGAAAAGCCTCACCCCCAACCATCCCGTTGCCAAAGAAGAAGTCGAGTCGTGGCTCAAAGCGCATGATTATCAGACGGTACGTAGCAGTGGTTTACGAGTGTTTCATGATTATGCACCGCTCAAACGTGGCGGTCATAACGACCCAGATGCAGTGATCAGAATGGAGTTACGCTACTCACAATTAGAGCCGTACAAATGGCTTGGCCGTTATTTACATATTTTGGCTAAACGGTAAATTTAGACGATAGCTCAAAAATGGATGAAGACGGCTAAACTTCTTCATCCATTCTCGATGATCTATCATACTCTGACCAAGTAGTGGCATTGATGTCTTTTTCATCGAAGACTACGACATGCTCTAGTAAAGGCAAAATGCCAATATGCGAGCCGATTGCATGATTATGATGGCTCGCAACCAAGGATAAGACAGTCTGTCCATCATCTAACTGCAGTCGGTACAAGTAATTAGCACCGCGAAACACACGCCCTATAACCAAAGCTGTCTGCGTACTGTCGTCATCATGAATAATATCATCAGGGCGTACAAGTACTTTGATCGGTGTACCGTTTGGATAGTCATATTCGCAATACTGTGGCTGGCCTGATTCATCATAGACTTCCATGCGACGATAGATATTACCTAGCGCCGTCTCAACATGACCTTCTTTGATAATGCCGTCTACCATCGCGCCTTCGCCTACGAATTCAGCGACAAAAGGACTGACAGGCTCATGATACAGCTCGCTTGGCCTTGCCACTGCACCAATCGTCCTTTATCCATTACCCCTACTTTATCCGCTAGCGCGAACGCTTCATTTTGATCATGAGTGACCAAAATTGCTGTGGTGTTGGTACGTTTAAGAATATCACGGACATTCATTGCTAGTGATTCACGCAGCACCACATCTAGATTAGAGAATGGTTCATCAAGTAATAGTAGTTTTGGTTTGGGGGCTAGCGCTCTTGCTAGAGCCACACGCTGCTGCTGACCACCAGAAAGCTCATTTGGACGTTTGTCTGCATGTTCAGTCAATTCAACTAAACTTAGCATCTCAGCCACACGGGCTTTTTTGTCAGCAGCTGACCATTTATTAAGACCAAAGGCGATGTTCTTTGCCACGCTTAAATGACCAAACAGAGCATAATCCTGAAATACCATGCCCATGCCACGCTTGGCTGGCGCCACTGCAAACGATTGGCGAGCAGTTTTCTCTGTTAAGCGTTGATTGTTCAGATAGATAGTGCCGCCGCGACTTTGCTCCAGTCCCGCGATTGCTCGAAGTGCTGTAGTCTTCCCGCAGCCGCTATAACCTAAGAAGCAACCAATCTCGCCTTGCTCCAACATCAATGATAGACCATTGACGACGATAGTATCGTCATAGCCTACGATGAGATTTTGCACACTAAAATAAGGATCTGTCGCGATATGTTTCTCAGTATTTTGTTGTGAGGTACTGCTCTGCTCTACAGTTTGATTCGTCTGAACTGGATTGATTCTATTTTGTGACAGTGGTGATTTTGCTACAGGCGTATGGCTAGCCCGAGCTTTTCTGACTTAGCATTTGTAGAGTCGTTCATTGAATCAGTGTACATAGACGGTACCAGTTCGCTATTAGTAAGTAAAACCATCGATAAAACAGAGCAAATTATAATATAGTTGACACTACGAGTGTGCTGTTAAACTTATGCCAAATTATTGCTATTAGCTTTGTTGTTACTAACTGTGTTTGTCGCTTTGACGCAGTAATATCCAAACAGGGAGCAAACCAACCAGCACGATTAGCAAGCTCGGCAATGCGGCTCGTCCCCACATACCTTCGCTCGTCATTTCAAATACTCGTACTGCAAGCGTATCCCAGCCTTGACGACGTGTCATCAGCGTAATGGGCATCTCTTTCATCACTTCGACAAAACCCATCAATAATGCAGTCAATACGCCAGGGCTAAGCACAGGCAGCATCACATGACGCCAGCGCTGATAAGGACTGTCGCTCAGTAATTTTGCAGCAGCTTCTTGATTGACTGTCAATCGCTGCAACTGTCTGTCAACTGGCTGAAAACTCACTGTCATAAAACGCGTCGATAGCGCCAGTAGCATAACAATAACACTGCCAGAAAGCACTTGCTGTGAGGTGATACCAAAGGCAATCATTTGATTATCAAGCCACGCAATAGGTATAAATATCCCTACCGCCAATACAGTCCCCGGTACGACATAGCCTAAATTGGCTAAAGTGGTCATTAGCTTAGTCGATTTATCAGGATACTGCCGTTTGATCCACGCAATAATAATGGCCAAAAAGGCAATAAACAGCGTGGTCATACTAGCAATCATGAGGCTGTTGGTGACAAAATCAATGTAACGTGCATCAAAATCTTGGCGAAAATTCAGTGCTGTCCAATAGATGAGCTGTAAGAAAGGAATTAAGAAGGCGATTAAAAAAATGAGCGTACACAGCAGTGTCATGGCGAGCTTAGCAGGTTTACTAGCGTCAAAGCGTTGGCTGCTACCTTGGGTAAGTGAGCTACCACGCTTCGCTTGCCAATACTGCTCAAACAATACCACGATAAAGATCACACCAATTAGCAAGGCTGCTAGCTGAGCCGCTGTGGTCAAACTAAAAAAAACCAAACCACGCCTTATAAATGGCGGTAGTAAAAGTATCGACATTGAATACGGATACTGCACCGAAATCCGCTAAGGTTTCCATACTGGCTAGCAACAAGCCACCTATAATCCAAGGCAGTGCCTGCGGTAATGCCAACCGAAAGAACACACGGCTACGACTCAAACCTAGCATCTGCCCCGCTTCTATCGCTCGCCTGCCTTGTGACAAAAATGCCTGACGCGCGAGCAAATATACATAAGGGTAAAACGCTAGCGATAATACCAAGCCTGCGCCCCATACATTCCTTATCGACGGTATGACAGTACTAATACCGGAATCGCGCAGAGCTGTCTGTAGCGGCCCACTAAAATCAACAATGCCGATAGTGACAAATGCCAATACATAAGCAGGGATGGCAAGTGGCAACATCAACGCCCACGAAAAGAAACGCTGACCAGGGAAACGATACATACTAGTGACCCAAGCCAGAGCAGTACCAATAGTGCCTGAAACGACAGTCACCATAAGCAATAAAATCGCCGTGTTTTTGAGCACTTGCGGCAGTACATAATCTGCCATGTGTGTCCAAATCTCTGCCACTGGCTGAGTCCACGACAGCAGCACGATCAAAATCGGTACTAGCATAAACAACGAAATCAGCCTAAGACTGATTTCGAGATAATACGTTTACGAAGGGCGTGGTCTTGGCTGACAGTCTGCTGGTCGTTAACACCGTTATTGACAGTATCATTTTGACTAACAGACGCATCTGGCGTTGTGATCATATTATCATTACCGTGTCATACGTATAGAGACCTTGTAAGCTTATACCAACCTTAAAATCGTCATTACCTAAATAACTCATCTGTAATGACTAACCTTTGAACCTACTCTTTAAAAGCTGTTGTTTAAAAGCTATTGTTTAAGAACTATTATCTAAAAGTTATGATTTTGAGATTGGTATCAGTATTACTGGCGATCCCTTATTTATAACCCGCTTTATCCATCATTTGGATAGCTTGAGTTTGTAGTTCACCGAATTTCTGTACATTGATATCGTCTTTTTTTGAACTCGCCCCATGATCTGAGCATGTCTGACTCATCGATACCTACTTTTACTGGGAATTCTTTGTCAGAGCTGGCATAAAGACCTTGTGCCTCGTCAGATGACAACCACTCTATCAGTTTAAGCGTACCATCTGGATTGTCTGAACCTGCAACCACACCAGCGCCTGAGATGTTTACGTGCGTACCAGTCGTATCTTGGTTTGCCCAGAATATCTTAACAGGGAAGTTTGGTTTTTCGTCCAATAGACGACCATAGTAGTAACTATTGGCGATACCGACTTCACACTGACCAGCAGCGATGGCTTCTAGCATCGCAACGTCATCACTGAACACATCAGTCGCTAGGTTATCAACCCACCCTTTAATAACTGCTTCGGTTTTTTCTTCGCCCAAATGCTCCATCATGCTAGCAACAAGCGATTGGTTATAAACCTTTTTAGAGGTACGTAGGCATAGTTTGCCTTTCCATTTTGGATCGGCCAAATCTGCATAAGTAGACAATTGGTCAGCAGTGACTTTGCTTGGATCATAAAAGATAGTACGTGCACGTAGTGACAAACCAGTCCACTGACCTTTTGGATCACGGTATTTTGCAGGGACGTTAGCTTCTAACACAGTAGATGATACTGGCTGTAATAGGCCTTGCTCTGCAGCCTGCCATAAGTTACCAGCATCAACAGTCAATAGCATATCAGCTGGAGTATTCTGACCTTCAGCTTTTAGACGCGCCATCAAAGGCCCAGTTTGGTCTGTAACCAGTTCAACTTTTACACCTGTTTGCTCAGTATAGCGATCTAACAATGGCTTAATCAGCTGCTCATTACGTGATGAGTAGATAGTAATTGTCTGACCATCAGCAGTCGTAGCTTCGTCAGTTGCTGCTTGCTGCTCAGCACCTGTTTCTGTTGACTCTACTTCTACGCTTTCTTCTGTGGTTGAAGAATTACTACAACCTGCCAAACCCAACATCATGCCAAATACGGCTGCAGGTAGGATAAGCTTCGTAGAGGTTAGATTAGCGCTGATAGCGTTCAATGACATGGTTTTCCCCATAGTAATGCTATAAAAAAAAGTAAGACGGATGGTGAGACAAAATAACAGTGATTATAACGATGACTGGCTAAACGCTAGCAGTAATCAGGCCATAATATGTCAAAGCAACATACTAATGGAAGTGAGATTAATTATCAATACATTTGTTTAACTGGTAAATATACCTTTAATGAGTCTTTAGCATTGATTTTTAAGAACTATTTTTCACCAGCTCTTTCAATAATTTGGTCTAGCGACGCGTTTTAGTATCCATCTAAAGCAGCCATTGTCCTAGAATTGCATTGACCGCAGCTTCCGTGCGCAAGATACGAGAACCTATATGTACAGGCGTACAGCCTTGTGCTGACAGTAGCTCTATCTCATAGTCAATCCAACCACCTTCAGCGCCTATGCAGACTAGATTTGGTAGCTGTCGTGATGGTTGCTGTTGTAAAAACTCAGAAAATGACTGCTGACTGTAGGGATGTGCGACAATCGCTCGATTGCTCATTAGGCTTGCAAGTAAGTCTTCGACAAATGGCTTAAAACGTTTTTGTAGCGTAATACTAGGAACAATCGTATCGATGCTTTGTTGCAGACCTTCTAATACAAACTCGTCAATCCGCTCAAGCATTGGACTTTGCCAATAGCTTTTTTGGGTACGGTAGCTATTGATAAGAATGATATCGCGTACACCAAGCGCCGTCATATCCATTATCAACCGCCGTAGCACCTTAGGACGTGGTAACGCCAAAATAACAGTCAGATCCAATTTGGCAGGCGGCACAGTATTGAGCTGAACGTTACTTAACTGAATGCTGGCAGCGGTAATATTTTCGATAACAGCCGAACCAAGGTTGCCACCGATCTGGCCAATCTTAAGCGTATCACCAACTTTTGCGCCCAGCACTTTAGTCACATGACTGACTTGAGACAAGGCGTCGATTTTTGCTGTGTCTGATGAGAAGTTTTCAGCGGGCAATAATATACAGTTCATAAGCTATCTTGGTTAGAAGACAGCTCGATTGCATCTTCAATCATCGTAAATTGGCGGGTCAATACCGCTTGCTGCTGTATCGTCATTTGCTCGCCAGCTTGCCCTGTCTGCGCGGCCAATGGCAAATTGCGTAGCCAAGTCTCTAGCTGCATATAAATGCTAACAGCGTCTTCACGGTTATAAGCTGTTTTTTTGCGAGAGGATTTTTTATTCGCCTTTAACTGGTCATCAATGGCCATCTGTGCGTCTGCATCGTTTGATTCAATTGGACAATAGAAGTCATTATTTGGCTGATATACAGCGCCTACTTCAGCCAATTTGTCTATCACGCTTTGGCAGGACTGAGTATAACGTCCCATCAGTACAGGCGTTGCCACACTAGCAGGCTCCACTGGATTATGCCCACCAATATCTACCAGCGAGCCGCCCACAAATGCTACATTTGCCAATGTATACCAAGTCATCATCTCACCCATGCTATCTGCTAGATAGACTTGCGTGTCTGCATCAATGGCTTCCCCATCACTGCGCCGAGCCATATTTAACCCAGTTTTCTGAATGAGATCTGCTACTGCATCAAAACGCTCAGGATGCCTAGGGACAATAACAAGCAACGTATCTGCTAATGTCACTTGAGACAGTAGTTGCTGTTGCAATGACAACGCTGCTGCCTCTTCGCCATCATGAGTACTCGCAGCTACCCACACAGGACGATCTGCTATATCAAACTCTGCTCGCAGATCAGCTTTTTTATTATAAATACTATTATCTGCTACCGCTTTGTCATCAATTTTGGACGCATTGATTACCCACTTTAATGAGCCTGCCACACGAATTTGGGCGCTACTGGCCCCTAGTTGCCTAAAGCGTTTAGCAGAGTCGCTGTCTTGCGCAATAATTAAGGAGAGGTTTTTCATCATACTGGCGCTGACTGCACCAATTTTTTGATAACTCTGAAAAGAAGAAGCCGACAATCGACCATTGACTAGAATACTTGGAATACGGTGCTGGGATAACTTGGTCAAGATATTTGCCCATAGTTCTGTTTCTACAAACAACGCAGCGATAGGCTGTACGTGCGTTAAGAAAGTCTCGATCACAGCAGGGCTGTCGACTGGCACATAGCTATGACTCATCTGACCTTGAGCTATCTGTTCTGCAAAACGACTGGCGCCACGAGCAAAACCTGTCTGAGTCGTATTGGTCAACCATATCTGATAGCCATGAGCCAATAACATATCTAATAAAGGCGCGACCGTATTGGTTTCGCCTAATGAGACTGCGTGGCACCAAATTACTCCATTATCTATATCAGCATTGACCACTGGACGCGGTGGATACTGCTTACCAAAACGCTGATCGATTTCCTGCTGATAGTTGTCGTTCTTATGAGATCGACGCCATACTTGCAGACGATATAATGGCTTTAGCAGCCCAATAAGAGACTGATAATATAAAGGTGTCTCGTGTACCGCACGATTAGGCGATGATACAGGGTCAATTGGATTTGCAGAGTGGTCAGACGGGGTATTAGATGATGGCATGGAACAGCCCAAATTAGTTATGAATCAAACAATAAAAGGGTAAAGGTAAAGCGCGCCAATTCTACCTGAATTTAAGCTGTAACAATAAGCTTTTAAAAAGTTACTGAGTAAATAGTTATTAGATAATGATTGTTAGATAATGACTATTATCAATAAAGCGACTGCGATGATTGCGCCAATTAACATCTGATAACGCTTGGTGCTATGCTGCTCTTGCTTCTGTGTGGTCAGCAGCATTTCTGCTTGCTGCCATTGCTTGACCAGATTGGCCGCTTCTGCATGACCATTATCCGCTGCCTGCTCTAACCAGTATTTACCGCTATCTATATCTTGGGATACCCCTACTCCTTGGTAGTACATTTTACTGAGTAGACGCTGAGCACGGCTGTCGTTTTTGCTGGCGGCTTGATTAACCCAATCTATGCCAGATTTTTTTTGATTGTCACTGTCCGCTGTCAAACCTTCCCCTAACAACTCATACATGGCCAAACGTAGCATAGCCGCTGTATTACCATCTTCAGCAGCCGCTTGTAGTATTAGAAGCGCTTTGTTTTTTGCCGTGTTGTGATCATTTGAAAATATAACTTGGCGACGAGACTTGTTCTGTTTGGCAATATGCTGCTCGAACTGATCTAATACTTTGCGTGCTTGCTGATACTGAACATCACCAGTTGGTTGTGGCACCGCTATCTCATCTAATTCTACGAGCAGTTGCGTAAACATCTCTGGCATTGATGTGTTTTTTACAGACGACGTAGGCTTAGTTATTGATTGCGCTACTTTAGTCAGCTCAGGCTTTATCGAGCTCTCAGACTCAGGAGGTACTACGTTTGCTTGCAACTCAGTTACCGTATCAGGCATAGCAGACTGAATTGCGCGACTCTCACTATCAGTTACAAATATATTGGCTTGGTGATACTCAGCTCCTATCGATACTTCCTCTGGCTTGTTAAGGGAAGCATTTAATTGGCTAGTACCAACATGCGTATTTAAATCTGCGCTCGGAACGATGCTTTCAGTGACTTGATGAGTGGTTGCTTTGTGCGCTGTTACTTTGTGCGCTGTTAATTCGGACACTGAATGAACATCGTTATTTAGAGTATTCGGTAGTCTAAGGCTAACCGCTTGATATAACCCACTCTCTACTTGCCCGCCTTGTACTGCGTCAAACTGCCGATCAATATGACCAAAAAGACGCAGCCCTATTGGCTCTAGCGCAAAAAAATAAGCGCTCTTTCACCACGCTATCATTATCATAACCGACTGCCATATGCTGATAAAAATCATCGGTGATCAATGACAACTCAGGGTAACGTTTACGCAGCTCAAACTGACCATACCAATGTGGCTTGCTCTGCCACTGCTGCGCCAATACACGACCAGCATAAAACGCCAAAAACACCATAAAATTACGATAGCGCTCATCGATCAGCAGCGTCGTCTCATCCCATATACCGCTCTTGATCATATCTCGGCGCATTTGGGACAATAGCGTATCAACACGCTGTAAACTCTCAAGCGACTCATCTAGCGTACAAGCGCGCAGCTCAGTTTCGTAGGCGATACCGCCTGCAATAGGACGCCTAGCTAAGAAATCTTGCCAGTAGCCTTCTGCAATATAGTCCAGTGGCGTTAAAGGTGATGCAGACATAGACGGGAGTAACCTCTTTGCAGATAGATAAATCAAAAAAAGCATAGGCTATAAAAGTGCTAATACTACTAAAATAATAGAACGATACTGGTAGATTACCTTACCCTAAAAATCCAAGTGCTACAATAAAGGACTGAACAAGCGCACGACATTATCAAACAATCGTTTTGATCCATGACGCTGTTGCCACTCATCACTACCCAAGATTCGGCAGTTTTCTAAATAGACTTCCTGACAGTCCGCCACTTGAGCAACCATTTCTGGCGTATAAATCGCCAAACTGACTTCCATATTTAGATAAAAGCTGCGCATATCAATATTGACGGTGCCAAATAGACAGTAGTCATCATCGATAACTACTGTTTTTGCGTGTAGCAAACCACCTCTAAACAATGCAATCGTTACCCCAGCATCCAACAACTCTTGATAATAAGCCTGAGAGGCATGCTGTACCAGAAATGAATCCACCTTTTCAGGAACAATAATCGTCACATCAACGCCGCGCTTAGCCGCTATCGTCAGCGCACCCGATAGGGACTCATCAGGGACAAAATAAGGTGTGGTAATGCGAATGCGCTTATTGGCACGATGAATCACAGAAACTAACGTATTGTAAATCACATGAGCCGTTAGCTGCGGTGCTGAAGGTATTAGCTGCGCCAAGACTTTGTCCACGACAGGCATCTTTGGTACGACAATCGAGGTGGCGCCTATATCTGGCTGCTCATGATCATCAATCGTATCCACCAATACCTTCACGCGGCTATTTAGATCATTGATGGTCGGATGCATCACATACAACTTACGAGTGTAATTATTAACCCGTTGATGCAGCTCAGCAAGATTGTCATTACTTTCAGCACCGATATCGGTAACAATTACCTTGGCCATCGCTGTATTGATACTAATTGAGTGCTGGCTAGTCGTTCGTAGCGCCACATCAATCCATTGACCAACGTTTTTATTTTGCTTAAAAAAACCTTGGATCAACCAGATTAAAGCTGCCGATATAGCCAATATGTTCATCGATAACCACCATTTTACGATGATTGCGCAAATCAGAACGTTTAAATAGCGTCTTAAACAGTCCTACTGGCAATGACTGATGGACATAAACCCCTGCTTTTTCTAATTTGCGATGCACGCTACTATTAATAAAGCTAAAGCTGCCCACACTATCAGCCAATATATGACACTCTACGCCGCGTTGAGCCGCTACAGACAGCGCCTCTATAACTTCTAACACCTGTCCTTTTGGATAGACAATATAAAACTCCATAAGGACAATACGCTGGGCGGCATGAATATCTTCAATCAAACGCTGAAAAATAGAAGCAGGATCCGTCAACAGCTGCATTTGGTGATTGGGAAATACACCAAACCCGGTCCAGCGCGTTCCTATTTGGCTAACACCGCGGTAGTTGCTGGTAATAAGTCCTGCCCTTTATCAAAAATCAGATGCTCACGCCTTGCCATATCATTCATCAAGATGCTGGCTTGATCCACGCGTTCACGATAGCGCCGTCCAATCATCGGCTCACCGAGCAGGATATAAGCCACAAAACCAAATACTGGTAACGTGTAAAGCACAGCCACCCAAGCAATAGACACGCCAATATTGCGCTGCACAGAAACCACGCGCAGCGTCATTACTATCATAAGTACAATATGCAGCACCAGACCTAGACCCGCTAAGTCTCCCCAGGTCCAGCTAGTAAAAGCATCTTTAATAGTAAAAGTGTTTATATTGGCCTCCATCAACCGTGTTCAACGAATAAAGCATCCATAGTATAGTAGCTTTTCACCTCTAAACAACAAATAATGATAATAAGTGCGTTTTTAGAAATGCTATATAATACATGGCTTTGAGTGCTATTTTTGATAGATTACAAGTCCAATTTATAATTATTTTCTAAAAACATTAAAATAATATTTGACACCCAACTGTAAATCTATATAATACACACCCACAGCAACGGAGCTTAGTGACAAACTTAAGAGCTCAGTTGATGTTGAATAAATTGCATAGCAATTGTTCGAAGGGTGATTAGCTCAGTTGGTAGAGCGTCTGCCTTACACGCAGAATGTCGGCGGTTCGAATCCGTCATCACCCACCACTTCTTAGCAAGTGGCTAAACAAGCTAAGAGACCTAAGCAGCGGTAGTTCAGTTGGTTAGAATACCGGCCTGTCACGCCGGGGGTCGCGGGTTCGAGTCCCGTCCGCTGCGCCATATTTAAAACGAATTTAGACTTTCGAGTTTAAGCAAGTTTCGCCTCAAGCATTAGATTGTTTGAGGTTTTTTTGTGTCTGCGTATTTTGCTTAGACATTGTTTATATAGCTGCTGCGCCAGCTAATACGTCTTAACTCGCGTACAGATGTTTTAGCCCTATGGGCGTTGACTTATTCGGCTCACACTAGCGATTAACGCTACCATCACTACACCCATGATAATCAGAATACCAGACATCATGTGCGCTGCCTCATAGTTGAGCGCTTCTACCTGCTCATATATCGCAATCGATACCACTTTAGTTTCGCCTGAGATGCTGCCGCCTATCATCAGTACAACCCCAAACTCTCCAATGGTATGAGCAAAGCTTACCAAACTACCCAAAATAATACCCACCCGCGCTTGCGGTAAAGCCACTTTCATAAACCGTCGCATACGACTGGGCTCTAAGAGATGAGCAACTTCCGTGACACTTTGCGGAATACGCAGAAACTGTGCGTAAACAGGCTGTATATAAAAAGGCAATGAGTAAATAATAGAACCAATGACCAGACCTTCAAAGGTAAAAATCAGCGGGCTAATACTATGTTCGCTCAACCATTTACCGATACCCACACTAGGACTGAGCAGTAACAGTAGATAAAAACCAATCACGGTAGGTGGTAGCACCAGAGGCATCGCAATGATGCCCATGAGCAGTACCTTAAGACGTCCTATTGCTTTTATACGACTCGGCTTAGCCAACCAGTAAGCAATAGGCGTTGCAAATAGCAATAAGCATAAGGTAGTCACGCAAGCGAGCTTGATGCTCACCCAAAATGGACTGAGCATGTCTGACATAAGAGACTGGTCGATCATATAATGTCACTGCTCGTTCTATGATGAGAGGGGTTAGGGTCTGTTGAACATTCAAGCAACCCTAGTCTAACGTATTACTGGACGGCCAGATAGCCTACTTGTAAGAAGTGTTGCTGCCCTGCTTTTGAGCGCAGGTAGTCGGTGAAGTCTGCTGCTGGGGCGGTGTTATTGATAATTATGCCATCTTGTAAGATAGCTGGATAAGACGCTGGCAGCAAAGTGATAAACTGCTCAGGCTTGGCTTTAATCGCAACAAGCTGAGACTGTGCTACAAAACCATAGTCTACGCTACCTGTATGCGCATATTGGAACGCTTGACCGATATTCTCTGACTGTATTAAGCTTTTGTGAGCATTCAACTTATCATACATATTTTGCGATTGCAGATAGGCTTTCGCAGAGGCACCATAAGGAGCAAGGTCAGGGTTCGCAATAGCTACCTTGCTGTCCTGAGTAAAGTCAGCACTGGTAAACACATCACCCAGCGATGTTGGCGTAAAATCGTTTAAAGGTTTGCTGACACTATAGAGCGCTAACTGTCCTCTGGTATATGTAAAGGGCTTAGTTAGTTTACGCTCTTTACTAGTAACATCAGCTGAATTTTCATCAGCCAATTTAGCAGGGAACGCTTGATTGGCAGACAAGAATATATCATATGGTGCCCCTGCTTTGATTTGCGCATATAACTTACCAGAAGAGGCATAAGTAACTTCAATATCTGAGATACTTGAAACATTTTGGGCAGATGAGCTGTTATCAGCCTGATAGCTATCAATAATATGAGGTAGTACATCAGATAAGTTAGCAGCCGCGGCAATACGCAAAGTCCGGGCTGGTTCAGTGGTATCACCAGCAAGCATCGTATTGGCGTCTTTGTCTTGCGTACAAGCACTTAGTGACAATAACAGACAAGCAGATACACAGACAGCAACTAATGACTTAACCATTATTACTAAGCCATTTAGACGAGTCGTCTTCGTAGTATTCTTGCTTCCACACAGGAATGTCTGCTTTGATGGTATCTAATATCCAGCGACACGCATCAAATGCTGGATAACGGTGCGCTGACACTACCCCAACCCACACAGCCACATCGCCAATTTCTAGCGCACCGATACGATGTATCGCAATAGCATGCGTAATTTCAAAACGCTTTTTGGCTTCTTCTATAATGGCGCGACCTTGATTGATTGCCAAATCCTCATAACCATAATAGGTAAGACGATCAACGCTCGTAGCGTTATTATGGTTGCGCACGCGCCCTTCAAAGCAAACAAACGCGCCGCAGCTGTCATTATCTAGCGTACTTTTTAGTCTATCTTCATCAATCGCAATATCTAGTAGCGCAAAACCATCACGCTCAGCGATAAGGTAAGCCTCGTCAGCACTACGTTTGATGCTCATTGAATGATCGTGGACGTTGTCGGTCATTTTTCTTCTCTATTTATTATTTTCTTCGTAACTACTGAATAGCCACTGACAAAATGGACACTAGTAAACGCTTGTCTAACCACCAGCGACTGGCGTGATGAAAACTACGCTATCACCATCGTTTATCTGGTCAGTCCATTTAGCAAAGTAGTCATTCACTGCAACGCGTAGCTCCGACTGCGGACGGCTAAAGCGATGCTTTTGACTAAGCTGTTCGTATAATTCAGTCAATGACGTATCCTGCTGTACGCTTACTGTCTCTTGCTGACAATGGGCCTCGTCAGCCAAACTGGCAAAATACATGACATTAATATTCATCGTTGATTCGATATTAGTTGTCATATCGATAGCACTCATAACCCTCTCCCTCTTATGCAAGCTTCCTTGCTTGGCACCTAGCACATTTTTATTAATTCATTGATTGATTGACGACGCACTCTGCAATTTTATCACTTTAAGCATGACTATAGTCTGACTTACCACCTGTCTTCTTAACCAGATGAATATCATCTATAACGATGTCATGCGATAGTGCTTTAGTCATATCGTAGATAGTTAAGCAGGCAACGCTAACCGCTGTTAACGCTTCCATCTCCACCCCTGTCTTATGCGTAACCTTGACCACCGCACTGACCATGAGGCTGCTGAGCGCGTCATTGTACTCAAAGCTCAAACCTATCTTGTCTAACGGTAGTGGATGGCAAAGCGGTATAAGATCATGAGTGCGTTTGGCCGCCATGATACCAGCGATGTGAGCCGTTTGCGTGATACTGCCTTTTTTGGTCATCCCATCAGCCGCTTTAATCTGCGCATAAATCTCACTGGGAAAGCGTACCTGACCAGTAGCATTGGCTTCTCGCGTCGTTGCTGTCTTACCACTGACATCGACCATGGTAATATCGCCATCACTATCTAAGTGAGATAAAGTAGATTGCTGGTTTATCTGAACGCTGTCATTCATTTATATAACCTTTCTTATGTGATATTTTTATTATTTTGGTAGATCAGCACATGCCTGCTTAAACTCTTCAGGCGTATTAAAGTTGGTTAGATTTTGCCACTCTTTGCTAAATGGTACAGCTTGCACCAATGGCTGAATAAACTGCATCACTCTACGCTGTCCGCTATCTATATAGCTTTTCAAATCAGGCTCGATGCTTAGCTGATAAAGTCCTAATAATGGATATAAGTGACTATCATCTTTTAAGCAAATCACCTTCTTATCAGTAGCAAGGCTTATTTCACATTGTAGTTTCTGCCACAGGTCAGTTGCTGGTATTAAGCTATCACAGCTGATAACCAGTAACCACGATGCTTGTACGTTTTTTTAATATGCCTGAATCATTCAAGCTGATCAAATCGTTCAATGTTTGTAAGGCTGATTTGATAGCCACCAATGCGCCGCCAGTTTTGATCTGCTCATCATGCTTATTAGAGTCGACATCAGTACCATAATCAGCAATATGAATAACAGGCGCATTAGGTTTTTCTGAATGGACATCTAAACCCGTTTGAAAGCCGCGACCATTATCTGCAATCAATATAGGAACCTGTAACTTGCTCGCATGACAAACATGATAGTCTAGCAGCTGCTCACCTGACGGTAGTGTCAGCATCGCTTTAGCCGTTCCCATGCGCTTGGATGCCCCACCTGCCAAGATAACCACACCTGCCAAACCATCCAGATTATTTGAGCAGTTTTTCATTTACCATTTACCTGTCAGGCTTGATTGTATATCACTCATAGCTCAATTATTTATAACTCAATTATGGCTAGGGTTCTGTGCCAAAAAATGCGGTACAAAATTGCACGGACGAGTACGGCTATCAAACTGATCCTTTAAGATATTTTCCCAACCCGTACGGCAAGCACCAGACGATCCTGGTAGACAGAATATACCCGTACCATTGGCCATGCCAGCAACTGCTCGCGATTGTACGGTAGACATACCGATCTCATCTTTTGAGATTAGACGGAACATTTCACCAAAACCATCGATTGATTTATCAAACAGTACCCTCACCGCTTCTGGCATGCTGTCTCTAATGAAGAACCCTGTGCCGCCAGTGGTAATAACTGCATGAACGTCTGGGCTAGCAATCCAGCCACTAATGACTGCGCGAATCTGGTAAATATCGTCGGTAATTAATTGACGATCTGCTAAATGATGACCTGCTTCAGTCAAGCTATTTACTAAGTACTGACCTGACGTATCTTCTGCCAGCGTACGGCTATCAGAAACAGTCAATACAGCAATATTAAGCGGTGTAAATTGTGCAGCAGGCTTACTCATAAATAATCCTTTATAGATGTCATTTTATAATTGTATTAAAGATCCGTTGTATCAAAAAAAAGCTATGTAGAAAAATGATTGTAGACTCAAAGGTTTTTATCCGCCGATTATCGATAGATTGTGCATGATGCCACTGTTAGAATCATGCAGATGATGATGCTCAGGCTTAATCGGCATAAAACTATGTAAAGTGTTCACCAGTCCTTGGATATCGTCTTGCTGTAAGTATGGACGGATATCGTAGTTGCCTTGATCAAACAAACACAAATGCACCTTGCCTTGGCTGCTTACACGCAAACGGTTACAGGTATCACAGAAGTGCGCCGCATATGGGGCAATCATACCGATACGACCGACATATTCAGGGTGGCTATACTCCACTGCTGGGCCATCGGCACTACCGCGCTCGTGCGGCTGCCACCCATTCTCTAACAAGTAATCAGTGATAATATCAGACTGAGCATGCTGAGCAAAAAAAACAAATCGCTATTATCACTGGTCTGCATAAATTCGATAAAGCGATAAGTCACTTGTCTATCTTTGACATAGTCGATCGCCGTGACTAAATTCTCAAAAGCAGTCTCCGCCATCAAGACACTATTTATTTTGAGTTTGATGTCAGTCGTTTCTAACAATATATCCATGTCAGCCAATATCTGCGGCAAGGTATCAAAGCCTGTCATTTTATGAAAAGTAGCGGCATCAAAACTGTCCATACTGATATTGAGCTGATCAAGTCCAGCAGCTTGCCAGTTGGCTATATGTTTACCCAATTTATAACCGTTGCTGGTCATCGCGACCGTCTCGATACCGTCAGTTTGCTTAATCGTTTCGATAATTTCGACAACATCACGACGAATAGAGGGCTCACCACCTGTAATTCTAACTTTTTTGGTACCTACTTGAGCAAAGCCGCGCACCAAAGTTGCAATTTCAGAGATACTCAGCTCATCATCAGAGCGCTTACCTTGATAGCCATTTGGCAAGCAATACTCACAGCGAAAATTACAAAAGTCAGTAATAGACAGACGCAAGTAAGTCAGACGCCGTGCAAACCCATCGGTTAGCGGCTGGTGATAGTCACTCATCTGCTCAGTGGGCACGACCAAGGAAGACCCCATGTAGCCGTCGGACATTGCGGGCGCCAAGCTCGGTGAATACAGTTGCGGGCTATCTATTTTGTGTTTGTCATCTATGTTGTCATCAATCATATGTTACTGCCATCAGTACTGCTTACTATAAGCACTACTTTATTATTCGTGTTTAGCATACCAGTGTAAGGTTATAGGGTTGCTCTTCAGCTCTGTGCGACCACCTTACAATAAATTGGCAAACGATGAATTAGCGATGTAGCCAAGGAAACGGTTGTACAACGACGTCATTACCAGCTGCTACGTTCCCACTGTCTTTGTCCAATACAATGAAGCAATTGGCGCGGCTCAGCTGTTTGATTCTATGTGACTGCTGTCTTGAGAAGCACTCAACTTGATAATGACCTGTCTCATCTCGTGACAGTACGCCACGCTGAAAGTCTTTGCGGCCAGGAGATTTTCTGATATCACTGATAAGTTTGGCTTTGATAGTTAGCGGCATCGGCTGCTCTGACACGCTAGCACCTGACATTTGCCACAATACAGGTATCACAAACTGTAACGTACCCACAACCGTAGAGAGCGGATTGCCCGGTAGGCCAAAATACAATACTGGCTTATCAAGATTTTTATTCAATTCACCAAATACAAAAGGCTTACCAGCTTCATCGCCACTTTGTAATGGTTAATTTGACCTAGCGTTTCAATCACCGTGGTCAAAAAATCATAGTCACCAACAGAAACACCTGCAGTAGATATCAGTACATCACAGTCCTGCATGGCCTCATTGACTGCGATAGTTGTCTGCTCTAGGTTGTCAGGAATAATGCCATAGTCACGAATAGTGATAGGCAAATCTGACAGCAGGCTTTTGAGCGTTGGGGTATTAGAATTATATATTTGGGCTAGGCTTTGTAGCTCATTGCCAATAGATACGAGCTCATCACCTGTTGCCAACACCCCTACAACGAGCGGCTGGAACACGTTCACTTGGCTAATACCAAGGTTGGCAAGTAAGCTAATATCTGCAGGATTAAGGCGTTTACCAATTTTTAGTACGGCTTCGCCAGACTCAATCTCTTCGCCTTGTGAGCGGATATTATCGTCAACTTTGGCGGTTTGCGTGAGCGTAATGTTATAAGGTCGAGATTTATCAACGGTTGCTCTGATATCTGCAAAATTCGTATTCTCTTGCATAATGACCGTATCACAACAATCTGGCACGACTGCACCAGTAAAAATACGTATCCCTTGCCCCGCCGCTGTCTCACCAGTATAAGCACTGCCAGCTTGCGACTCACCAACGATTTCGATAGTACTGCTTTCTGATAACTGACTACCTTTGGCAATCGCATAACCATCCATTGCAGATAGGTTCTGTCGCGGTACATCAAAAGGCGAAGCAATATCTTGAGCCAGTATATGGTTTAGGCTGCCCAGCAACTCTAGAGTGTTGACGGCTCTTTTTTTGTAGCGGAAAGTCAGTAATATGATAATTATCTATCCGTTGCTGTATCGCAGCTTGTAATTCTTCCATGGTAATCATAAGGTCACGCTCTTTCTGTCATTCTAATTACTGTCGTTCTAATTATTCGTAATCGAAACTGTTATTTAAAATGGTCATTGAAAACTGTTACTAAACACTATGCGTCAAAGTCATCGTTAAAAAACACATTATCTAGAGTCTATCATTCAAAGTATCAACTTTCTTGTATTAACCTTGTCCTGATAAGTTTTGAATAAAGCCAGATTACACTGGTCTTAATATTTGATATTTATTGCATTGTCTATTGTGTTAAAGATGTCAGCAAAATCAGACATAGATTGAGACAAAAAAAGCACCTTGCAAGGTGCTTTTTGTAGAACAAAGTAAATTATCGTTTGTTGGCTAGTGGCTAATTAATAATGGCTAAATATAATTTAAAAGAGCCGCTTTTATACAATGTATAAATACCCTCAGCCTACCTCACCATCCAGCCAATGAAGACGCACTGTTTTGAGTAATGAATCCATCTGGCGTTTGGCCATTATCTGCTTGCCAGCGCTGGAATGCCATACGAGTATTGGTACCAACGATACCATCAGCGCCTTTGGTATCGTAACCCATACTAGTCAAACGACGTTGTAGGTTAGTCACTTGCGTAGTCGATAACGGACGCTCATAACGAGGCCAAGACTTTTGCAACCCGCTTTGTCCATTAATCGTTTTGCCTAGCAGACTAACACCCAACGCATAACTTGATGAGTTGTTATAGACTTTAATCACATCAAAGTTTGGGCTCAGCAATAATACTGGACCGTCTTTACCAGCAGGTAACCATAGCTCCATCTGAGTATTGGCATCTAAGTAAACGTCCGCTATCGTATCGACGCCCATCGCAGCCCATCTAGCCGCAGGTTGTTTGCTACCAACCACTGAGTAATCAAACGAGGCTGGCACCGTTGCTTCATAAAAAGGCGCTAAGCACGAACCCAACCTGAATTGCTAAGATAGTTGGCAGTCGAAGCCAGTGCATCACCAGTGCCCAAGGATTGCGATGTCCATTACCATCACCATCGACCCCTTGTTTGAGCCAAGTCTCAGGGATAAACTGGGTTTGTCCCATGCCGCCTGCCCAAGAACCGTCCAACTGTGACCATGATACGTCACCGCGTTGTAGTAAGGTCGCTAACGATAGCAACTGCGTTTCAGCGAACTCTTGACGACGACCATCATAGGCGAGGCTGGCAAGCGAACTTGGCAAATCACTATTGCCCGTCACAGCGCCATACGATGACTCCATACCCCATATCGCAGCGATAATCTCTGCATTAACCCCATACTGAGACTCTAGCTGAGACAAGTAAGCGCGCTGTTCGGCAAATTTGCGCTTCCCTACACTGACGCGTCCACTTGATACCGCAGAATCTACGTATTCCCACGGCATCTTAGAAAACTCGGGCTGACCTGAATCTAATGAGATGACTTGCTGATTTAGATAAGCAGAATCGAGCAATCGACCAATCACTTGGGCATCATAGCCTGACGATATGGCCCGCATAGAAAAGTCTGACTTCCAATCAGAAAAGCTACTGTAGCTAGGCTTTGGCGCAGGCTGCGGTTTTACGACTGGCGCAGGTGTTGGCTTGACCTGAACGGTTTGGGTTTGAGTAATCTCAACGCCGCCTTGACGAACAGGCTTACTTTGCATTGCCTGCTGGCTTGTACACCCGACCATCACTAATGCTGGCATAAGGGTGAGGTATTGCTTTTTTTAATCTCATAAAAAAAATCTCAAACATGAATAAATAAAATGGCTCACAGTGGCCAAGCTATCCGTAGCTATTATTTAAATCTAACGCCCAAGTACGCTACGTGGGTCAATAGGATTACCATTTAAGCGAACCTGAAACTCTAAGCCTACCTCATTGGTCTGACCACTGCTACCCATACTAGCAATACGTTGACCACGCTGTACTGTATCGCCCTCTTGCACCAATAATTGGCTATTGTGCGCGTAGGCTGTGATGTAGTTATCACTATGACGAATCATAATTAGATTGCCATACTCTGGCAGACCGTTGCCTGAGTAAAGCACAGTTCCTGAGTGGCTGGCAAGTACTGGATCACCAACCTTGCCCGCAAACCACATTCCCATATTGCCCGCAGCAGGGTCAATATTACGAGTCACTGGGTTGCGCGTAGGATAATCATAACCAGAGGTCGAGTTGGCAGTGGCTTCATAAGCTGGTGTTTGAGACTGGGTCACAGGTGGCGTATAAGTTGGTTGCGTTTGAACTGGAGCACTGTAGCTATTGTTACTTGCAGTGGTTGCCGCATTGCCTTGCCATAGTTTGAGCCATTGGCCACTATAGATGGTATATTTACTATCTAGATTATTCATCGCCCCGATTTGGCGATAGTTCAGACGATAGCGCGCTGCAATCTGGCTGACCGTATCGCCGCGTTGTACACGGTGATAGTTAGGGACGCCTTGCGCATTAGTAATAATCTTAGGACCTGCTTGGTTTGCTGATTGATAGGTAGGCTTCGTTGCACAGCCGACGACAGATAGAGTAGCGACTGCCATAGTACCAATCAACGCGGCTTTAACAAGGTGCGATCCAGCTATGATTTTTTTCATACAAGGTTCCTATTCTTTGTGTTGCTCATTCATTGTTTTATCATCCAAAAGCGCTTGATATCACTCAAAAGCCTCTAGATATTGTTACTACCATTAGCGATCTAGCAGATGATTTATATCACTCGTACAGCAGGTGATATGGTGACCATCACCTATGTCATTGATAATCATATCCTATCGAACTTATAAATCTAGTGCCAAAAGCTTATCCAATGTCGCCGCTGGAGTATGATGTAGACGTACTGGCGACAAACTGATGTATCCTCCCGCCACTGCTTGATCATCCGTCATGCCCGATGTTAATACAACATTTTTTTGATTGGTTGATTTAGCTGAACTGTCTAAGGGTCGCTCATTTTTGTGCTTGCTGTTTTTACATTTTCGTAGAGACAGCCAGTACGCATCTCGGCCGCGCGGGTCAATCATATGACGCACGGGCTCAGCGATCTGCTTGTGTCCCAACGAGGTAACCTTTCGCCCTTTGATATCACTGTTGCTATCCACATCAGGAATATTAACGTTTAATACATGATAGGGCAAACTTTTGAGAAACTCTAAAATCGAGGTCTCAGTGAGCAATTTGACAATTTCATTTGCCGCCATTTGATAATCACTGGCTGATTCTTGTCCGCCATTTTTTACGCCGCCACCTACCAAAGACGTGGCAATAGCAGGTATGCCCAATAACTGCGCGGTCAATGCCGCGCCAAAGGTACCAGAAAACATCACGTCCTGTCCTAAGTTTGCACCTGAATTGATACCTGTAATGACACAGTCAAAATCCACGTCACGGTATAGCTCATGCAGCGCCAGATGGACACAATCAGCTGGTGAACCATTAACCGCTATAAATCCCGATGGCAATTGATGCGTATGCAATGGCTTTGATACACTCAATGCACTAGCATAGCCACTCTGCTCCTCGTTTGGTGCGACTACCACGACCTCACCGATGGTCGATAGTGCTTGAGACAGTGCCAATAATCCTGGCGCATACACACCGTCATCATTACTAATTAAAAATCTCATTTCTACTCAGTATGTGGTTAATGTTTTATTAGCTGTCTTTCTACATCTCTATTTGGTAATTCTACTATCGCGCCATGTCTGTTCAAGATATGGCATAAAAATACGATGATCATATTTAAAATGAAAACATGATACTCTAATTCTTCAATGACATGACGTCACAGTCTAGAGAAAAATATTCATTTTGATAGCATGGGCGATTATAACTGAATAATATACAGACACGAACCCTGTCGTTAGCAAAGTATCGTGTTCTTCTTATGCTGATAATTATACGATGAAAGTAGCGTAACAAGATCTGTATCAAACGAATAACAACCAGTAGATTAAGCATCGCGTTACAATACGCAACACCCCACAACAATACAAACCGATGTACTGATACTGAAGTAACGTCATTAGGGTATGCTACTGATATGTTGCTAAAAAAATGGTGTTGGCTCACAAGATATCTACACATAAATCAATATTTTATGTGACTTTTGTTTTTTTACCGATTAACATATGACCATTAAATAAAGACGAGCGAGTGTAATACTGAATGAATAAACAATCGATATTATCTATAGCTTCTGTGATAGCAAATACTGCCTCAAAAGTTGGGATTGCAGGACTGATAACGTCTGTTGCTATGCTGTCTCAAGCTTCTAATGCTGCGAATAACTCTGGCACTACCATTCCGCTAGACATGTCTGGCATCAATATCACTAAGCACGAAATTGCGGTGATGCAGGTACTATCAGAGATATGCCCACCAATGCTAAATGGTAAGCAAAAACAGCGGTTCTATAAGTCGTACACTGTACAGCTGCATGAGCTAATGCCTTCTCTAGAAGATCCAAAAGCGGCTATTCAATACCTATCTACACAGCAAGACTACCGCCAGATACTACAAGGTATTCGTAGTTGGACGATGGGATTCTCAAAGCAAGAAAACAAAGCACTATGTGAAGATTTGGCAAACGCGGATTATTAGACAACTAGCTAGTTTAATTCAATAACTAGCGTCCTCTGCTTAATGTGTTAATAATATTGATATCAATGATAATAAAATAAAAGCTATGTACTCTTTATAACATCAATTAAGCAAATATTATCAACTGATTGTCTAGATATCTGTAGCATCAAAGCTTGCTGTCACTTTACTTGTTATTCACAAGCAGTGCAGCAGGCTTTTTTTGTGAGCGTTGAATTCTCCATTGCAGAGACTGGTCAGATGATAGTCAGAACAAATATATGATAGGCCTTCATTTTTCTTTTCAAACTTGCCTTATTTTTGCATTTATCGATTCCCCATCGGTAGTCATTTTGCTAAGATAAGGCGTTAATTTTATGTCTATTGTGTAGGCGTTACTATTTTCGTCGATACATTATTTTAAACACTGCATTTAAGACATGCTGCTTAAAATAATGTATGGAAATAGGTACAAAACATAAGCGATAGATACATTTGGTTCCATGATGCGGTGTAATGATATATGACAGTAAAGCGTGTAAAAAATCAGCTGATACAGCTGGTAGTTGGTGTAAGTATCTCGATGAGTGCAGTAGTGGCAAACGCAGCCATTCAACCACCTGAAATGGACAATACTGCCTATGTGTTGATGGACTATAACACTGGCGAAATTTTGGCTCAAAAGAACGCCAATGAGGCGCTGCCGCCAGCATCTCTGACTAAGATGATGACCAGTTATATCATTGAGCAACGCTTAGCATCAGGCGACCTGAAAGAAGATGAACAGGTATTGATGAGCCCAAACGCATGGTGCCGTGGTAGCAGCAGCCAATCTTGTATGTATGTGCCTGTGAACAAAACTGCCAGCGTCATCGATATGCTACGCGGTATTATCATTCAATCAGGTAATGATGCGTCAAAAGCCATGGCTGAACATATTGCTGGTAGCGAAGCCTCGTTTGCAATATTGATGAACGAACAAGCGCAAAAAAAATTGGCATGGAGAACTCTAACTTTGTCAATGCTACTGGTATGCCTGATGAAGGTCATTTAGCATCTGCTTTGGATTTATCTAAACTTGCTCGCGCTATTATCAAAAACAGCGGCGACTACTATAGTATCTACGCAGAAAAAGAGTTTACTTATAACGGTATTACCCAAGGTAACCGTAATGCTCTGCTGATTACTGACCCAACTGTTGATGGCCTGAAAACTGGCCACACTGATGCGGCAGGCTACTGCTTAGTAGCATCAAGCAACCGTGAAGGCATGCGCTTAATCTCTGTCATTATGGGTACCAAGAGCCAGCAGCTCGCGCCGATCAGTCACGCGAACTACTTAACTGGGGTTTCGGTCACTTTACAACAGTTACCAAGGCGCCTGCTGGACAGTTCGTTAGTAAGCTTCCAGTATGGTTTGGAGAAGCTGACGAGGTAGAGCTAGCAACTGCCGACAACTTGCAAATTCTAACCAGCAAAACCCAGAAAAACAAAATTACCACAGTGGTTGATATCCCTGAGAGCTTAGAAGCACCGATTAAGAAAGGTCAGGAAGTTGGTAAAATGATGGCTGTCATCGATGGTAAAGCGGTAGCCTCAGTTCCAATTATCGCAACTAATGATATCGAACAGTCAGGCTTCATGAGCCGTACGTGGGAACATATCGTACGCTGGGTAAAGAACCTTCTCTAAGAGAGACCTTTAAAAAGCAATTCTAGCTAAAAACTGTTTAAAAAAGACGCCTTAAAATGGGCGTCTTTTTTGTATTTATACCTACTTTAATTTAAAAGTGCTTCGATATTGAAAAGTCGAAAATATAAAAATGCTACCTAGTAAATTAAATAAACCCAACTAGGAGCACAGATCTAGTAGAACCGTACTACGTCTAAACCAACCATTGTTTTAATAAGTCGCTTAACGCTTTGTCTTTATAAGTAGCAATATGACAATAGTCAATGCCAGCTGCTTTTAAACCATACTCAAAACTGTCTACATAGCGCGCCCGATGCTGCGGATACCAATATACCAATAACGCACGATGCTCGCTCTTACTGCCCTCATCGCCTTCATACTGACGAATGCGTTTGGCCAGCATCTCAGCTTTTTCTGGGAAAACATCTTCAGCAAACATGACCATGTCAACTTTCTGCTTACGCATCTCCTCTATGACGAGTTGGTTACCTTGGCGACAAATAATCGTAGCACCTAGGTATTCCAGTTCCTCTAACAAGGAGCCTGTCTCATGATAGTAATAATAAATAATCGTTAGGCCAGACAATAAGCGCTGCTGTTTTGATTGCTGTTGATTGGGCATCGCTATGGTCAGCGTAAACTGTGTACCTACGCCAAGCACACTATCAACATCTATAGTAGCACCCATAAGCTGTGCCATTTGTCTAACGATAGGTAAGCCAACCCCTGAGCCTTCATACTGGCGAGTTTGCGACGAATCCACCTGAAAGAATGGGTTAAATATATCGTCTAGATGCTCATTATCGATACCAATACCGGTATCTTTCACGCTAATCTGCCAACGATTACTTTTATTAAAATGTGTCAGTTGCGACGTAATCGTAATTTTTCCGACAGGCGTAAACTTAATCGCATTATTAAGCAGTATTGATAGTATCTGATGTATTTTTTCTGAATCACCATATAAGCTATAGTCTATATGATGAATATTACTGATTAGCTCCAACCCTTTTTGAGTAGCCGTATTTTCAAACTTAGCTAACAGGTCAGCGATTAACTGTAATGGGTTAAACTCATTTTTATGAATTCTTATCTGGCCTTTTTGAATCTGGTTCAACTGTATAATATGATCTAACGACAATACCAATTTATCACTGCCGCTACTGATAATCTCTACCGCGTCTTTTTGCTCTCTGTTTAGCGCCTCATGATCCAATAGTTGTAACCCACCTACAATTGCATTCAATGACGTTTTTAACTCATGAGAAATCATGCTTTGAAAATTATGCAACTGCACATCAAGTGACACATCTTTATTGTGCAATTGCTGTTCAAAGGCCGCAAGGGTTTCATAACCTTGCCGTGCTTCTTGTAAACGATTAAATAACACAATTAATGCTTTTTTGATTTGGGTCAGTTCTTGAAAATTGAATTGCTGCGGAATGACTGGCAGTTGCTCTAGATTTGCGTTGTCTATGACAATGTCACAAACATCGGTTAACACTTCAATATCTTTAACTGGCCAATTAAGCTTTCTAAAAATGTATAAGGCAAACATCACAATCATTACCACTGTTGTTAGCCATAACCACAGGATATT
The DNA here is from genome assembly GCF_000586435.1 of Psychrobacter sp. JCM 18901. Classification (GTDB taxonomy): domain Bacteria; phylum Pseudomonadota; class Gammaproteobacteria; order Pseudomonadales; family Moraxellaceae; genus Psychrobacter. The sequence goes on along the minus strand of NZ_BAWH01000001.1, from coordinate 23,438 downwards.
TTGGAACCAATGTAAACGTAGCAACTCTACGTCCATCGTAATATTGATATAACCAATCAATGTGCTATTTTCGGTAGCTTTATCAGTCGCCTCATCTGGCGCTGACGATTCGCTCATAATATTTGATAAAGTCAGTGCTAACTGTTGATTGGAATCGGACTTATTGGACGCCACAATACTGGCATCGAGGTCTTTACTAATCACTGGATAGTTGAAACTGACCGTATGCGCAAATAAAGCATTTTTCCAATCAGCAAGCGACTGGTCTATATCTTCAATTGGCTCAGAGGTGGAATAGAAAACAATACTCTGAATCATCGGCTCATTTTCTAACAAGATATTCACTTGCTCAGCCACGACATCTGCCCCATCTGCAGTCGATGCGCTAGTCGTTAGTAGCGATGCCAATTGTTGAATATGCTGTTCTTTTTCTTGATAGTGATGCACTAAACCATACATAAAAAGGCAATAAAAAAACCTGCCAGCACTGCCAATACGACAGCTTGTATGACAGAACGCCAGATAAGTACGGGTATGGTTTGAAACGAACGGTTGTTCATATCACTCTACTGAGTCGCGGGCAGCTTTCATTTATAGTACAGGTATTTTAAAGATGTGATAAGTAAAACATTTGAGTATTTTTGAAGCATTGAGACAGCTATTTATAGGCCCAAACTATAGCGTATTAGTAGAAAAATGTCATCGCGCTATCGAACGCGATGACATTAATCATAAAGCTAAAGATATAAAGCCTAAAATACGAGGATTAACGAGGCTTTTTATCTTTGGTAGTAAATTTCTGTGATCTATTACGCTCACGCTGACGCAATTGCTGAGCTTTTGCCTTAGTCGGCGTATCGCTCTTATTAGCATATGGGTTGTCATTTTGCTTCAAGATAACGTTAAGCGGTGTGCCTTCTAGCTTAAACACTTGACGGAATTGATTCTCAAGATAACGCTGATAGCTCTTAGGAAGCGCACTGGTTTGGTTACCATGAATAACAATAACGGGTGGATTGTGGCCACCAATATGCGCATAACGTAACTTGATACGACGACCAGCAACGGTCGGTGGCGGATTGGCCGTTACCGCATCTTGCAAAATCTGGGTCAAACGGTTGGTCGATACTTCAAACATCGAAGATTTATACGCACGTAAAATAGACGGATATAAATTACCGACGCCTGTACCATGCAGTGCTGAAATCAAATGTATTTTTACATAAGGAATAAAGCTAAAACGGCGATCCATCTCAAGCTTGATATAGTCTCTTTGATCTTGCGTTAGACCATCCCATTTATTGATCGCAACGACTAACGCTCGTCCAGCGTCAAGCGCATACCCAATCATATGCAAATCTTGGTCCACGATACCTTCATGAGCATCAATAACAATCACGGTTACGTTAGAATCTTCAATCGCTTGCAAGGTCTTGATGACAGAGAACTTTTCTACTTTTTCATCGATTTTACCGCGGCGACGTACACCAGCGGTGTCAATCAAGACATAGTCTCTGCCTTCACGCTGATAAGGAATATAAATACTATCACGCGTCGTGCCTGGCATATCAAATACCACTACTCGGTCTTCGCCAAGCAGGCGGTTCACGAGCGTCGATTTACCCACGTTTGGACGACCGATAATGCAAGCTTCAAGCCTCTTGGCTCTACTATGTTTTCTTGCTCAGGCATATCAGCCGTTAGCACTTCAAGCAAGTTACCTACACCGCGACCATGACTGGCTGCCATCGGATACGGCTCGCCCAAGCCTAATGCATAAAACTCGGCAGGCGCTGCATCATGTACACCGTCGACTTTATTGGCAACAACATAGACAGGCTTGCCTAACGTATGCAAAAATTTACCAATTTCAGCGTCAGCGCCAATCATGCCGGCACGAGCGTCAACGACGAATACGATGATATCTGCTTCATGGATTGCTGTATGCGACTGCTCAGACATATAGTCATCAATATTACCGCTACCGTCGTCAGCTTCACCGATACCACCCGTATCTACAACGATAAAAGATTTATCTTCATAAGTTGCATCACCGTACTGACGGTCACGAGTCAATCCTGAAAGGTCAGCGACCAATGCCTGCCGACTTTTTGTGAACTGATTAAATAAGGTGGATTTACCGACGTTTGGACGACCAATTAAGGCGACCACAGGCTTGATACTCATGGGTTACTCTCAGTGAAAGGCACAATGACGGGCAGTACAGTTATTCTTATAACCAGTGACATAACAATAGTAATAGATATGCTGCAATTGACCGTGAATTAAAATGAATGATAGAACAATAGCAAAAATAATAGATGGCTATTTTACGATTAAAAATAGTATATAGGATGGCTTCATAATACCTATTATACATAAATAAGTAGTATATATGGATAGCACATCGGTCGCATAGAGTACGCGAAAGCCTGTGTTTAAACAAGCAATTTACACAAAGCACTAAACGCTGACTAAGCAGCGTTTGTGTTTTATAAATGATAATTGAGAATAGGCTCAAAGGCTATAGTGAAATATTACACTTCGTTGATTATCTATAAGCACCTATCTATATAGTTATTAGCGCACTAACTGCCAGATAGCAACTTGTCCTGACGTACTTTGAGTCATTAAACGGCTACCTTGGACTTGCAAGTTGGTCAACGCACCTTTTGTCTCTACACGACTAACGATGCTACCCGTAGCAGGGTCAAACAAATGCACTACGCCATCGAAATCACCAATGGCAATATAGTTGCCAATCATCACAGGATTGGTAAGATCACGATAAGCCAATTCGTCACTTTCCCATAGTGTCTCGCCACTGTTGCGATCATAAGCAACTACTTTGCCATCTAGACTGGTAGCGATAACTTGCTGAGTATTTACCGCCAGTGATTTGAGGCTTGCAATTTCATTGACGAACATTACCTGACGCGAGGCCAAATCAATACCCAATAGCTGACCACTATAGCTAATCGCAAATAACTGATTTTTATCTACGATAGGTTTGCCATCGACATCGCTCATGCGCTCAACTTCACTACTACCAGCACCTACGCCAACACGTCTTGACCATAGCGGAAGACCATTATCGACAGTAATTGCATGCAGGCGACCATCAGCTGTTGCTAAAAGCGCTGTCTCATTGTCTAATAAAGTTGGCGCAGCGCTACCGCGAACGCTGATAGCAGGTACTTGAGTTGCGAACTGCCATACTGATTGTCCGGTTTGTAGTGACAGACCATGTAAGAAACCATCATTTGCTGATAATACCACACGATTATTGGTAATCAGTGCTGGCGTCAAAACCGAACCTGATAACTGCTGCTGCCAGCGTTTTGCACCAGTCGTGCTATCAAACGCCATGACCTTGCCACCACGAGTACTAACGATAGCTGTCTGGCTCAATGCATCTACTGCAACACCGCCGGTGATTTGGTCGTCAACATTGATTGACCATACGCGCTCGCCTGCACTATTAAACCCTGACAGCTCACCACCGCGTGATGCAGTAACGATTTGACCATTGGCATAGCCAACTTGCAAATCTAACGGATCTTTTTTTGCTGGCTTTTTTTATTGCCAACATCGGTACTGAAAACAGGCTGTAGTACGCTAATCGGCTGAGCGATTTGTACCAATTTTACCGGATCATTAACCACAGGCTTAATACCGCGATTACATCCAATCACTGCCGTGCTCATTACTGCCAGTACGGCCACATGCATAACTGTCTTTTTGATAGTCTTGGTGTTTAATATTTTGCTAGAGCGAATAGATTGAGTCATTGTATGTTCTCACTACAGATAAATTATTATTAATTGGTAAATTGGCCAACCGCAAATTAGTAATCATTAGGTTATATTAAAAAAGAGCTTTGGCTGATTACCAACTCTCAATACTATACTACTGACTTAATATCTAGCCTACTGACTTACTGCCCTGCTTCGACAGCGACTTCGTTCGAGGTATCCATCACTAGCGACGGCTCAGGAGCAGATGGCTCTTGAACAAGACTGGTTTGTTCAGCAATCGGCTCAGCCGTGATACCTAAGCTTTCCATCTTTAATGCCAATACTGCACGCGTTTCTTGACGGCTACGTAATAGCTCCCACGCATTGCTATAAGATTTAATCGCTGAATCTTTATTGTCTTGCGCTAGGTAAATATCCCCTAGCAGCTCCTGCTGACTTGCTTCAAACGAGCTTGGCATATCATTGTTTGCTTCTGAAAGTGCAGCATCTGTATCACCTGCAGCCAATAATGTTTTTGCATAGCGTAAACGAGTAATCGCTTCCAGACCAGCATCACCCAAATCGATGGCCAATGCTTTTTTTGAATGTCTCAGTCGCTGCTGCAAAGTCATCATTGTCTACTTGTTGACGTGCTTTTATCATTAGCGCTTGCCATGCATAAACCGACTCACCGTGCGTGCTGACCAAAGTATCAATATCTTTGTCTAGTTGGCTACGACTTTGGGTAAGTGCTTCTTGAGCCTCTGCCTCCAAATCTGGGTTTTGCGAGGCCAGTTTGACCTCTTCGTTTAGCTGCTGAATATCAGCATATTGATCGGCGGCGACGGTATCTACTCGCGCATGATTGTTTTGCCAGTATGTCCAACCAAAGTAGGCGGCCAGTGCTAACAAAATCGCAGTAACGATATAACTACCATATTGCTTTAGCGCTTGCATGGAGTTATCTGCATTCGGCGAATTAGGTGTCAGAGCCATATATATTTACCTGATAAAATTTACATTAAATTGCTAGTACTACAAACAAAGCTGATTAGTCAAAGTCAATTAGCCACGAGAAAAGTTATCTTTATTTGATAGCCAATCTTGGGCGACCGTCTTTTGCTCACCTGTCTGCATGTCTTTAATACTAATCGTATTATCATCCAGCTCTTGCTGTGCGATGATGACTGTCAATGCCGCGCCTGACTTGTCTGCCTTCTTCATTTGCGCTTTTAGACTCGTGGCACTGGCCATCTTTACTCGTACATCTGGACGACTGTGACGTAAGTTCTGTGCATAGCTTATACCAGCACTATATACCTCAGGATGGGCCACAACGAATACATCACAAGCAGGTATGTCAGCAATCGGCGCTACCGCTTCTATCAGTAATAATAGACGCTCAAGCCCCATTGCAAAACCAACACCAGGCTCAGATTTTACTGGTTTACTACCATCTGTACCGATTGATTTTAATTGCCCTACTAGCCCGTCATAACGACCACCCGCACAAACGGTAGCTTGGCTTCCAAGCTTATCTGTTACCCACTCAAATACCGTTTTATTGTAATAATCAAGGCCACGTACTAAGTGCGGATTGATTTCAAAATCGATATTAAGCGCAGTCAGATAGGCTTTGACCTGCTCAAAATGCGCCACACTCTCTTCACCTAAGAAGTCAGCAAGCTTTGGCGCATCTGCCAATACTGCTTGCGTACTCGCTTCTTTACTATCCAAGATACGTAAAGGGTTAGTCGTTAGACGGCGCTTACTGTCTTCGTCTAGCTGGTCTTTTTTATCAGTTAAATAGGCAACCAATGCTTCGCGATACGCATAACGCTCATCCAACTCACCCAAACTGTTTAGTTGCAAACGCATCTCATTGTTGAGACCTAGCTCTTGCCACATCAAATGAGTCATCGCAATCAGCTCAGCATCAGCATCCGGTAGTGCGCTACCGAAGCTCTCGACACCTAACTGATGAAACTGACGATAGCGGCCTTTTTGCGGGCGCTCGTAGCGGAACATTGGACCGATATACCAAAGCTTGGGCGTGTCACCACGTAGCAAGTTGTGCTCGATAACTGCACGTACTGCTCCAGCTGTGCCTTCAGGACGCAACGCTAATGGCGTTGGTGGCTCAGATTTATCAGTAAAGCTGTACATTTCTTTTTCGACAATGTCAGTCGCGCCGCCAATAGCACGGGCAAATAGATCCGTTTGTTCAACGATAGGCAAGCGAATATGCTCGTAACCGTACCTACCAAGTACATCAGCCAATATCGCTTCTAAATGCAGCCACTTTGCTGATTGGTCAGGCAAAATATCATTGAAACCTTTGATAGCTTTGATCATGGTACGGTCGTATCCTTAAATGTTTAACAGGTATTCTATTATTGTTTTCTATATCTTCAAATAAGCGCTATATCTAATTGATGCTATGACGATATAGCTTAACGTATCAATCTATTCTATGGCTTATTTTACGCGAATGATTTCATTCTCACGTTTTTTTGCCAACTCTTCTGCATGGGCGCGAACCATACCTTCTATTTCATCGACCAGATTGCCTGTATCAATAAGGTGGCTTTTTTTCACCCATACGATAGACCAGTGATCTAGGGGCAGCACCAACGATACCGATATCGGCCTCTTTTGCTTCTCCTGGACCATTGACCTTACAGCCGATCACAGATAGATTCATCGGTTCACGAATATCTTCTAGGCGCGACTCTAACGCTGTCATTACTTTAATTACATCAAACTCTTGACGCGAGCAACTTGGGCAAGCGATAAAGTTTACGCCGTTCGAGCGAATATTAAGCGATTTTAAGATATCAAAACCAATCTTAATCTCTTCTTCAGGCTCGGCGGCCAATGAGATACGAATGGTATCGCCAATACCATCTAGCAATAATCCACCTAGCGCAATAGCAGATTTAACAGCGCCCGTACGGTAGACACCCGCTTCCGTCACGCCCAAATGTAATGGATTATTAATTTGCGCTGATATTAAACGATAAGCATCCAATGTCAAAAACACGTTGCTGGCTTTGACAGATACTTTGTACTGGTCAAAGTTAAGACGCTCTAAAATATCAATATGGCGCATTGCCGATTCTAGCATTGCCTCGCCAGTTGGCTCAGTATACTTGCGCTGTATGTCTTTTTCTAAAGAGCCAGCGTTCACGCCAATACGAATCGGAATATTATGATACTTAGCACAAGCGACCACTTCACGTACCTTAGCATCGCTACCAATGTTACCCGGATTGATACGTAAACAGTCAGCGCCCGCTTCAGCAACGGCCAAAGCGATTTTATGATCAAAATGCACATCAGCGATCAAAGGCACGCTTACCAGTTTGCGAATTTCACCAAAGGCTTTAACGGTATCCATCGTTGGCGTTGATACGCGCATCAAATCAGCACCTGCTTCGACACAACGCTCGATTTGAGCGACCGTCGCTGCTACATCACAGGTATCAGTATTGGTCATGCTCTGTACGCTAATTGGTGCATCACCACCAACCGCGACATCACCGACATAGATTTTTTTGGTCAGACGACGATTAATAGGCGATGGCATTGACATACATAAATCCTTGAATCAAAAATAGAAAAGCCCTAGGCCTTTGTACATATAATATAAATCAGCTAAATCAGGATACACATGTGCGCTTTATTCAAACACATGGATGCTTCATCCAAACATATAAGTGCTTCATTCAAATTTGGCGTTTATCCAACTGACTATGGTGCCAATTCAAAAGTGGCTTGCTTATCTGTTGCATACGTATCTAACGCAACTGGTTGTTGATTGAGCATCAAGCTAACATTATCGATATTATCAATTTGCACATTAAACGGTGGCATACCTGACAAGTCATAGTTACCCGCAGACTGAGAACCATTTATCAGACTGTTTCCAGAAGCATCCGTGATACTAACCACAGCGTCGCTTGTCAATACAAGGTTTAGGGTAGCAGTCGTTGCAGCATCACCCAGATTCAATGCAGAGCCAGAAGCACCAACGCCACTTGCATCACTATTGATGGCGGCACCTTGGGCTTGCTCTATCGCTGACATGTCCTCCACAGCTGATACAGGCTCTTGGGTATTTTCTTTGCTTGCGTTACTCACCATGCGGAATAGGAATACCGCCAAGATAATCAATCCGATAACGCCTATGATCAATAGAGGGTTAAAGCGGATACGGTTATGAGTATCACGCTGCAAAGTCCCCATTGGACGCAGTGGCGTATCGATATTACTGGCTGATTTGGCCTTTAGCTCATTAGGATAGGCGGCATCGAAGCTACTAGCGATTTTTGCTGAATCTAAGCCCAAATATTTGGCATAGTTAATCGCAAAACCACGAGCAAACGCAGCCTGTGGTAGCTCAGCGAAATTTTCGCTTTCTAGCGCTTCTAGATGACGCTTTAGAATGAACAGCTCAGCCGCCGCCGCTTCTAAAGTTACTTGCTTGTTTTTACGGGCTTGCTGCAACACGGCACCAAATGATCCCTGAGCGTTAGATTGAGTGTTAGATGATGGGGTGATCATTTCCATGGTGCCTCTGGATTGTTAAGCCAAGTCTTAAGTTGTTTTGCTTCATCACTTAGCGGATAAGCGGATAAAAGCTGCTGTGCCAATTGCTGGCGCGTTGTTATATTATTTTGTGCTGCTGCAAGCTTGATACCTTGTAAGAGCAAGCGCGGGCTAACACCCTGCCCCTGCACCAATATCAGCGTCTCATCATACAGTCTCTGTGCCTGCGGTACACGCTGTTGGTCGAGCAATAAATCTACCAATTCGATATGAGCAATGATGCTATTACGATTGCCATCGAGTGCCCGTAAAAATGCTTTTGAAGCGGCACTATCATCACCCAACTGTAGATAAGTACGACCTAGGTTTTCTAGCGCGCCAATACGGCCTTCATAGCCTAGCGTCGCCCCTGCAATCTCAAACTGTTCTGCTGCTTCACGATAGCGCTTTGTCTGTGACAGATACACGCCATAATTATTATGTGCTTGTACAAAATCTTTATCTAGCGCGATTGCTTTTTTTTGAAGTACTCATCAGCTTTGGCTAGATTGATACGGCTGCCTTCTTGCTGCAACAAAACGCCCATCATATCATAGGCTGGCGCATAACGGCTATCGGCAGCAAAGGCTTTTTCAAGCTGCTGCTGCGCGGTATCAAGCTCATTTTTTCGGATGTATTGCGCGGCAAGTGAGGTACGTACACGGGCGATTTCCTGCTGATCTAAACTTCGATCATGCTAGCGCGCGTAGATGTTTGATAAGGAGAGTTACCTAACAAATCATTAGTCGGGGTGGTCTGACAGCCACTTAATACAAGAACGCCAAACACTGCCAACAGGACTGCACGCTTTGGCAAAGCGGTTTGGGCAGCACTGATACTCGACTGCTTATAAAATTTAGAAAATGATTTTTGATATTTGAACTGACAAGAATTTTTAGAAGTCATCATAGCCGCCATCATAAAACTGGGATTCAATGCGTTCGATCTTCGAGGCCTCAGTTTAATAGATTTAACCCCTATAAGTACAATTTAGTTGTTATTAATTGCCACGTTCTGCAATCTTGACAGTCATTGCTACATTTTCTTACCATTGCGACAGACAAAAGACAGCTAAAACGCTATACCAGTCGAATATAACGTTTATCTTCTAGAGAACGTGCTAAACGCTTTCACGATCTTTGATGCTCTGCTGCCACGCGGCTGAGCGTCTAGTACGATCGGCAACTTGTCCAACCAACTGACCACAAGCGGCATCGATGTCATCACCACGTGTTTGGCGAATCGTACAAACGAAACCCGCTTCGCTCAATATATTACTAAACGCATGAATACGGTTGTTGCTTGATTTGTCATACGGTGCATGTGGGAATGGGTTGAACGGAATAAGGTTAATCTTACTTGGTAACCCTTCTAATAAAGCAACTAACTGATGGGCATGCTCATTACTGTCATTGACGCCATCAAGCATCACATATTCAATCGTAACGTGCTTCTTATGACGTGGATTGACATCATAGACATAGTTTTTTTGCCGCTGCAATCAGCTCTTCTAACGGATATTTTTTTTATTAATTGGTACCAGCTCGTTACGCAGCTCATCATTTGGTGCATGCAGTGAAATAGCCAATGCCACATCGATGTCTTGTGCTAGCTGATACATTTTCGGAACGACACCAGAAGTCGATAACGTGACGCGACGCTTTGACAGTCCATAAGCATGATCGCTTAGCATCAACTCCATTGAACCTACTACAGGTTTATAGTTCAATAGCGGCTCACCCATGCCCATCATCACCACGTTGGTGACGTTATTTTCCCATAGGCTATGGTCGACGTTTTCTAAACTTTCATTTTCATCTGTCATATATGACGCATTAGCGACCCATAACTGACCGATAATCTCAGCCGCACTCAAGTCACGCTCGAACCCTTGCTTACCTGTACTACAGAAGCTACAGTCTAGTGCACAGCCTACTTGCGAAGACACGCATAATGTCTTACGGCCATTTAACTTGCTATCATCTGCAGGGATAAGCACCGTCTCAACCAACGAGCCGCCAGTGACTTCAAATACCCACTTACGCGTACCATCATCACTATATTGACGATGAATCACTTTGGGCGGTACCACACAAGCATTAAGTGATAATTTGTCTCGCAACGACTTACTCAAATTGGTCATTTGCTCAAAATCGGTCACGCCATGCTGATAAATCCATTTAATCACTTGAGTTGAGCGGAATGGTTTTTCGCCAATACTCTTGAAGTAATCAGCCAGTTGCGCTTGCGTCATCCCCAATAGATTGGTTTTGGCATGTGCCTCATCTACTAGCTTAATGCTATCAGTAATCTTAGCAGGTACGTGCTGAGTAGGTGCTTGAACAGTTGACATAATAGGTAACCTTTTTGCAGAAGCTTAGATAGGCGGTGCAATTATTTATATGCTTTGCCATACATACGTGAGTGCATGAGCAATCCGCTATGAGCGCAGTTTTTCGAATTAATGAAAACATGCTGATAAGGGATTGATAACGCTAAGTAAAATCAATAATGAGGCAAGTCGCTAAGAATTTCAATGAATAATATAATTATAGAACTCTAAAGCGAATACAAGGCAGCCGACTGCAGATTGTACAAGTAGTACATCTGATGAGGGTAACGCCGTCACAGTTTAGTAATTCTTTGATTATAGGATTATTATAATAGCTAAAACGGCCTATACCCATAAGATATAAGCCGTCTCGCAAACCAATTATGAACAATCAATGTTGTAAATAATTCGTCTATAGTCAATCAAGTATAAAACTCATACAGGTAAGATCGGTCTAAATCGTAGCCGTCTTATTATAACAGTTACCTCAAACAAATCGAATGCCGCAAAAGCTTATCGCTGATTTATTATATTAGCGTGTACGTGCACAAACTTCATCATCGCTGAAGAAGTAGCTGATTTCACGTGCTGCTGATTCAGCTGAATCTGAACCATGTACTGCGTTTTCGTCGATGCTGCTAGCGAAATCAGCACGGATAGTGCCTTCAGCAGCTTCTTTTGGGTTAGTTGCACCCATGATTTCACGATGCTGAGCGATAGCATTTTCGCCTTCTAGTACTGATACCAATACTGGACCTGACATCATGAAAGATTTTAGGTCATTGTAGAATGGACGCTCAGCGTGCTCAGCATAAAAACCGCCTGCTTTTTCATCATCAAGTTGTAGCATTTTAGCTGCAACGATTTTTAGACCAGCTTGTTCGAAACGGCTGTAGATAGCGCCGATATGGTTGCCAGCAACTGCGTCAGGTTTGATGATAGATAAAGTACGTTCGTTAGCCATGAGAAGCTCCTAATAAATGATAAATTCAATAAAATATGAAAAATTAATGCGTTGTTTTAGCTTTAGCCACAATGTTGACTTGAACTGTTTTACACAACTCATGGTATATCAGTGTATAACCATAAGCGCCAACATCGGATTGCTGCCTATTATAATGATTAAGGCCATAAATGATAGGGTTAATTTATGACCATACCTTGCATAAAAGTAAATTTATAACAGTATCTTACTTACATCCAAGTTAAGTACTCATCAACAACAGATGCATGAGCTATCGACTTACTTACCTTATCGCTACTCATATTTATCACTTATAGCTACCAGACTGATTTTATAGAGTATTTATATCATTATTAATGATTAGAAAACCCTCAACACACCTTGCTAAGAGTTTTGCTAATACATACTACCAATCAAAACATTTAATCATCTAAGCGACTGTCTCGACAACTACCTGCATTGCATTCACGCACACGTTCATTCAAAAAAATTAACTCGATTAGCTGTCTTATTGGTGGCACAGCTCATATTGACAAAGAAACCATCACCATCGTTATAACTACATTGGTCGTTGCGCTCGCGCATCCACGCTAATTGTCCGCGTTTAAGCGTGGCTTTTTGCTGTTTGTTTAGGAGTTTACTCAATTTATTGTAAGAGTTGTTAAGCTCCTTATCTGCTTCCAAATATACTTTCGTGAGGCAATATAGCCCATCAAAGTCATTGTTTGGTTTGTCACAGTTTTCTGCACCCCAAGCAAACATAGGCAACATGAAAGCTGCGGATGTAACTATTGCTATAGAGGTATTGCGAATCGTGGATTTAAGCGTATTCGTTGTCATAGCAAATTCCTTTTTGTATGTTGATAAAACCAAATCCGTCTATAATATCTTACACTTAATTAAACCAAAATAATGTCAGTATATCCATTATTTATGATATTTCTAGATGATATTATAGCTAGTAGCCCTACTCTTACATTGTTGAAATTCAAGGTAATCAATCAATTTCTTGAAGTAGCACACACAAAAAACCCCAACGCTCAGCATTGGGGTTTTTATTGATACCAAAAACTATTTAATTAAGTTTATAGTAAAAACTAAGCATCGTACGGATCGCGCAATACGATAGTCTCTTCGCGATCAGGACCAGTCGAGATGATATCAACTGGGCAACCAATCAATGCTTCGATACGCTTGATATATTTTTTAGCGTTTTCTGGAAGCTCATCATAGTTAGTGATACCAACGGTAGACTCGCTCCAACCTTGCATTGTTTCGTACTTAGGTGTGACTGACTCGTAGAATTCAGCATCATGTGCGCCTGCACACTCAGTCTCAGGTAGGTTATAACCCACACCGATTAGCAGCTCTTCAAGACCATCTAATACGTCAAGCTTGGTCAAGCAGATACCTGACATAGAGTTAAGTACTACTGCACGGCGTAATGCTTCAGCATCGAACCAACCACAGCGACGGGCACGGCCAGTCGTCGCACCAAACTCATGACCGACTTTGGCTAAGTGAGCACCAACATCATCGAACAATTCAGTTGGGAATGGACCACTACCAACGCGCGTAGTGTACGCTTTGGTGATACCAAGTACATAGTCTAAATACAATGGACCGATACCTGTACCCGTTGATACACCGCCAGCAGTTACACTTGAGCTGGTTACAAACGGATAAGTACCATGGTCGATATCAAGCAGTGTGCCTTGAGCACCTTCAAACATTAGGTTTTTGCCAGCCAGACGTAATTGATTTAGGTCTTCAGTTACATCAGTAACCATACCTTTAATCTCTTCTTTCCACTCTTTACAAAGCTTAAGTGTCTCATCAAAATCAATCGCTTCAACTTTATAGTACTCAGTCAGTTGGAAGTTATGATATTCGATTAGGTTACGTAGTTTTTCTTCTAGATCTTCACGGAACAAATCAGCAAGTTTAATCGCACGACGTGCTACTTTGTCTTCGTATGCAGGACCGATACCGCGACCTGTTGTACCGATTTTACCAGAACCACGCTTGGCTTCACGAGCTTGATCAAGTGCCACGTGATAAGGCATGATAAGTGGGCAATTAGGAGAGATGCGTAGACGCTCACGTACTGGTACGTTGTTGTCTTCTAGCTCTTTCATTTCCTTTAGTAGTGCATCAGGTGCTAACACCACGCCATTACCGATAAAGCAAGTGACGCCTTCACGCAAGATACCTGATGGAATCAAATGCAAGACAGTGGTTTTGCCATCGACAACCAACGTGTGACCAGCATTATGACCGCCTTGGAAGCGGGCTACTGCTGAGCTTTTTCGGTAAGTAAATCAACGATTTTACCCTTACCTTCGTCGCCCCATTGGCTACCCAAAACTACAACATTCTTACCCATGATCAATCCTTACCTTTATGTATTGAGGTGTGTGCAATAAAAGCTGAAAATTAAAATGATTTTCTTAGCTGTATCTTTTTATCTCAGTGCTTCATGAAATAGAAACACTGAGATATCTAACAAATAATTTTACGTTCTCATAATTTGTACTGAATAATTTTGGCTACGTGCGCCATTCAATAGCTACTATCAGACAGTTAAACAGTTTGTAGCTGCCATTGACTGTCATCAGCCATGCACAAACGATGCGTCACATCATCTGGACTGTCCTGTGCATCTAACGGCATAGTAACGCGATAGCCTTGCTGACGCAGACTCTCTACTTGTTGCAGTAGCGTCTGCATCTCATCTGTATTTGCATTAGACAAAGCGGCAAAATCAACTAAGACAACGGTTGGCGCATCTAACTGTGTATGAGCCAGCAATCGGCTAACATCCATACTAAAGCCCGTGGCCGCACGTAACGCTTGTGTCTGGCTTTGCATACCATCAAAACGACCACCACGTACTAGTGGCTGCGTTTCGCTATTAATATAACCATTGAAGACGATGCCAGTGTGATAGTGGTAACCTGATAGCTCAGTCACATCAATACTCACTGGGCACTGCCATTGGTCTTGTAGATAGTTTTTCAGACGCTGTAGCTCATCAATTGCCGTTGCGATTTGGCTGTCTTGTTGTGCTGCATCTGATAATTTGGCTAATAGGTTTGCGATATCGTGGCCAAAGCGTGCCAACACATAAAAATCATCACCCATTGGCAAAGCACGGCAAACACGCTTGAGCTCTGGCAAGTTTTTATTGGCATATAAGTACATCAATTGCTCAGTATCACTGTCTGACAATTCAGCCAATTCAGCCAAACGTTTGAATATTGCCACGTGACCCAAATCGATATGAAGCGCTGCACTCATATTGAGTTTATTTACCATCGTAAACAGCACGTCTATCAGCTCAATATCTGCTGCTAGTGACGCACAGCCAAATATCTCAGCACCCAACTGTAGCGGCGTACGTGAGCCAAACAGACCTGATGGCAAGGTATGAATCACATCACCAACATAGCAATAACGCGCAATACCCGTACCGCCATGATGCGCATCTATACGTAAAATCTGCGGGGTAATATCAGCGCGAACGCCCATTAGACGACCCGTCAACTGATCGATAATTTTGAAGGTTTGGCGTTTCAGATCTTCTGACGCATCACTTAGCAAAGACTCAGTAAACTCGATCATCGGTGGGCAAACCAGTTGATAACCATGAGTAATAAGCTGTTCGATTAACTGATGTCTAAGCACTTCTTGCTTGTGCGCATCTTCAAACAGGACATCAACCACCCCATCAGGCAATAGCCAACTATTGGCAACATCACTGCCAAAGTTACTCAAATATGGCATGCGATTGGGTGCAGCACTGTTTTCGGCAGGCTGAGACACTGTTTCGTTGGTAGAATTTGGCTGGGCAGGTTTTGCAGAATCAGAACTAACAGACACAATAAATCCTTGTTTGGCGTATCGCTTACCAAAAACGCGGTACTGATGCGGTACTTAAAGGGTGATTTGCCGAGTATTGACGCTGTGTGTGTTTATTTTTAACGCGCAACATCATTGACCCAATTATTTATAAACAAACCAGGTAACCGCAAAAGGGTGAATAATAAGTATAATTTAGAATGATAAGACGAGTATCTTTATGCGCTAAAAAAATTGCGACAAATAATCAAGGCACTTTATGCTTTAGTTTAGCATAGCACTCAAGGTTCGCCTAGTGACAATTAGCCACAATCACTATCTAATTACAGTTCAATTGCCGCTTATTAGCTTAGCAGATGTAACAGTCATCATTGATGTGTTTGGCTCAATATTGAGCGAATAGCCAAGAGGTTTATTTTTTTGTTAACCATAAGATAATGAGCGCGATTACGGCAGCGTCATCAACACAGACTCATGATACACTAACACATATTTTTATCTCGGAAGCCTTATGTCATCTGATTACCACCCAAACCCTGCCATCAACCAAACCAATGTCTTAGGCACCGCACTTGCCAGCTGTTGTTTCGATCCCATCACTGGCTATTATCGCAATGGTTTTTGCCATACTGGCAACCACGATGTCGGTCAACATACCGTCTGCGCCAAGATGACCAGTGAGTTTTTAAACTTCTCTGCCAGTCGCGGTAACGACCTGATTACCCCACTACCTGAATACAACTTTCCTGGTCTCAAACCTGGTGACTACTGGTGCATCTGCGCGCTACGTTGGGTTGAAGCATTGGACTTCGATATTGCACCGCAAATAAAGTTAGAAGCGTGTCACGAGAGTTTATTGGCATTGGTAGATATCGATACGCTAAAAAGCTATGCCTATAGTTAGCATTGGCACACGATAAAACCGTAGCAGCGTTCACAGTATATTTGGATTATTGATTTTTTTATTATATGACAGGAAAGTATATGGAAAATGATAATAATCAATTGATTAAAAAAACGGCTCATATTGCGCCTGATTCCAATATGAATCATATCTACGCCAATATGAATGACAAGCATCTCTATTTGGACGATGATGATAGCTATATTTATGGGGATGTGGACGCCACTACTGAAGACACTATCGAGACCATGACGGTCTACGATCCTGACTCTGAACGCTATGAAGATATTGACTCATCAAGCGCAGGCGAAGTGGTCAATTGCTACGCTTACTCACGTAAAACAGGTGAGAACCTTAATAGAGTGGCGCTCAATGATGTGAGTCGTACGCTAGGTAATAACGGTCAGTTTATTTGGCTTGGGCTATATGATCCAAGCTTAGAAACCATGGTCAAAGTAAAAGAAGCCTTTGACCTGCATGAGCTAGCGATTGAGGATGCCTTTGCTGATCATCAACGTGCCAAAGTCGAAAACTACGATAATGACATGGTCTTTGTGGTGCTACGTACGGCCAAGCTCGAAGACAATGTCATTCGTTATGGTACTACTGCGATATTTATGGGTAAAAACTACCTCATTACGATTCGCAATGGTCCGTCAAACTCTTATGCGCCAGTACGTGAGCATTGTCATCGTCGTCCTGAGAAGTTACGCATGGGCTATCTTTGTACTGCATGCTATCCTCGATTTTATCGTTGATAACTATATGCCGATTACCGATCGATTGGGCCGTTACTTGCGCGAGCAAGAACGCTATGTATTTACCTCTGAGTTTGATAAAGGCACGCTAAAAAAATCTTTACGAGCTTAAATCGCAACTGGTACATATGCGCGCCATCATCTTACCTGTGCAAGACATCTGTAGCTTTTTTATCAATCATAAAAAAAGTGAGATTATCTCTGGATTTTCTCAAGCCGCTAAGCCTTACTTTCGCGATGTTAACGATCACCTATTGCACTCCCTAGATGCTATTAATGGTCTTAATGAAATGCTGAGCGTGGTGATGAACACCTATATGGCGATGGTCAATATGGGTCAGAATGAAGTCGTGCGTAAGCTCGCTGCATGGGCAGGTATTCTGGCAGTGCCGACAGCTATCGCTGGCGTTTATGGCATGAACTTTGACTTTATGCCTGAGCTGCATTGGAAATACTCTTACCTTGTCATAATGGTCATTATTATCGCCTTATGTAGCTATCTGTACTACAACTTTAAAAGATTGAAATGGTTGTAATACCAAACGCCAGGCATAAAAAAAGAGCAACCGCTAGTCGCTCTTTTTTATGTTGCTATCTTTTTGTAACGCTATCTAATTATTCACGGCGATGCTTAGTATGACTATCAGGTGCTTGAGCATTATCAGGCAATAGCGCCTTAACTGTTAGATTTGCATGCTGCTTATCAAGATTATCCTCTGGGCGACCAAATGTTTTGGCCGTCCAAGTCAGGATTACAATAGAGCCGCTCAGTAGCATGATGGCCACGGAAATTGTCGCAAGCAGCCATAAATGGAAATAGTCTGAAACTGCCTGTACATCAACCACCAAATGTCGTGATAAGGCCGTTATAGCAATAAATATCAAAAACTGTACTGGCAGTCGGTGAGTTTTAAAGTAGATACCTATCATAGCCAGTAGCTCAAGGTAAATAAATAACATCAATATGTCTTTTAGATCCGCTGAACCCTTTTGGACAATATAAATAAATTCTTTACCTGCAGTCCAGACTACCACTACACTGATTAGAAATAAAATAACGTAATGACAGACATCGACAAACTCTCTACCAATACTTTGTAGTCGCTCATGAACACCTACGTTTTTTTTAGCCATGTTTAGGTCCTATCAACTGAAATGTGGTTGATTTAGCCTGAGTTTATGTGACCTCAGGCCCCTTATATATCGGCAATCAGTATTCGTATGACTATCTTTTTAGCCGTTATTCAAACCCGCTGATTTTTCAGCAGCATCGACCGTTTGGCGAATAAGCGTGTTGATAGTCATTGGGCCAACGCCGCCTGGCACTGGCGTATAAGCGCTGGCAATGTTTTCCATGCCTTGCATTTCGATATCACCAACACCGCCATCATCTGTCGGATGGAAACCTGCATCAATGACAACCGCTCCTGCTTTGATCCATTCCGCTTTAATCAGCTCAGGTACACCTACGGCACCAACCACGATATCTGCACGCTTAATATGTGCTGCCAAATCTTGAGTTCTTGAATGGCAGATAGTCACTGTACAGTTAGCATTCAATAGCATCATCGCCATTGGCTTACCTAAGATAGCACTACGTCCTACGACTACGGCTTCTTTACCTGATAGCTCGATATTATAATGCTCTAACAAATGCATAATGCCCTGCGGTGTGCATGAGCCATAAGCTGACTGCTGCATCGCCATACGACCAAAACCAAGACAAGTCACGCCATCGACGTCTTTTGCTAAGTCAATCTGCTCAAAACAAGCACGCTCATCAATATGCTCAGGAACCGGATGCTGTAGCAAAATGCCGTGTACATCTGGATTGCTATTTAACTCATCTATTTTTGCCATGAGCTGCTCAGTGGTCGTGGCACTCGGCATCTCAACGCGTATAGAGTCCATGCCAACACGCTTACAGGCGTTGCCTTTCATACGAACATAAGTGGCAGAGGCTGGATCGTCACCAACCAATATCGTCGCTAAGCTTGGGGTGCGGCCAGTCTTTTCCTTAATCGTATCTACGCGCGTGCGCAGATCCTGTTCTATTTGTTTGGCAAGTGCTTTGCCGTCCAAAACGGTAGCGGATTCTTGGGCAGTAGACATAGTAACTCCAATAGAGGGTACGATATAAAAAAATAAAGACAGCGCGCGCAAATACTTTGCATGCCTGTCCTTTGGTTCGTCAATCTTTGACTAAGAGTAATATTGTACCTGTGTACGCTACAAAATCCTAGCGTAAGATAAAGCCTGTGCACTGATAAATTTTCATAATAAGTCAATTAAACAGTATTGCTTATATATAGGCAAATGTACCTTATGCTTTTAGTAAGAGTAGCATCGACCACAAAGTAAATTTCTAAAAATAATCATTCATTGCCATTTTATTCGACCATCGAATCAAACACGCTATCGATCGCTTGTATTGTCAGTTCAATTTCAGCCGCCGTAAGCGTAGGATGCACTAGAAACATCAGACTACTCTCACCTAGCTGCTTTGCCATTGGCAATCTAACACTTGGACGCAACCCTGTATTATCAAAGGCCTTCTCCAAATATACTTCTGACGCAGATCCAGAGAAGCAAGGCACACCTTGATTGTTAATTGCTTCAATAATACGGTCACGTGTCCAGCCATCAGGTAGATTATCGGACTGCACATAGACATATAATTTATAGTAAGCATGGTTAGCATTTGAGAACTGCGCTAAATGCTCTAGTCTCGGCACACAAAGGTAGCCTTTGGACTCCCATTTACTACAGGCCTCTAGTATGGCTTGCGCATTAGTAGTCCGTTTTGCTGTCCACTCATTCATTTTTTTCCAGTTGAATACGCCCTAGAACGCCTTGCATCTCAGTCATACGCCAATTGGTGCCAAAGCTTTCATGGAGCCAATTGTAGCCAGGTGATTGCTCCGTTTCATAGACTGCCGCATAGCTCTTACCATGATCCTTATACGCCCACATTTTACGCCATAGCAGTTCGCTATCGGTGGTGACCATACCGCCCTCACCTCCTGTGGTCATAATCTTATCTTGGCAAAAACTCCATGCCCCAACATGACCAATACTGCCCACGCTTCGCCCTTTATATCGTGCGCCATGAGCTTGTGCGCAATCTTCAATAACATATAAGCCATGCTCATCTGCCAGTGCGATAATACTGTCCATATCGCATGGCCAGCCAGCTAAATGGACGCACACGATACCTTTCGTCTTGTCGCTTAATACAGCTGTGATGGTCTCAGCAGTGATATTACCAGTTGCTTCATCGACATCTGCAAAGATGGGGGTCGCACCTGCATTAACGATTGATGAGATACTAGCAATAAAGGTACGCGGTGTGACAATGACCTCATCACCTGCACCTATATCGAGTGCTTGTAACGCGACATCCAATGCCAAGGTGCCATTACCCAACGCTATTGCGTACTTACTACCTACCCAGTCAGCAAACTCTCGCTCAAACTGACGACATTCTTCGCCTGTCCAATAATTGACTTTATTAGATAGTAGCACTCGACTGACAGCATCAGCCTCATGCTGCGTAAATTTTGGCCAAGGTGAAAAAGGGGTATTTAGCATATGTTCCTCTATGGTACTTATGTCTAATGTTGTGTCATGCTCTACGATAAACTGCTCACTATGTTATTAACCTTCCTATCTATCATGATTTGCTTGATACGCAGCTTTTTCAATTAGCTGTATTGCTATTAGCAAAGAGTACTTTTAAAGCATTTCTTCATTAATACTATTGCCCATGAATTTACTCATAGTCGCTTCTCCCTCAGCACTAATGCCATCTTTAACAATAACTTTTTTTCACTGTTTTAAATAAAATCTTGATATCCAACCACAGCGACTGATTGTCCACATACCATGTGTCCAATGCAAACCTCTCATTCCATCCAATAGCATTGCGACCATTAATTTGAGCATACCCTGTAATACCTGGGCGGACATCGTGTCGGCGCGCTTGTTCATCATTATATAAGGGTAGATACTCCATCAATAATGGTCGCGGGCCCACTAGACTCATATCACCTTTTATAACATTCCAAAGTTCAGGCAACTCATCAAGGCTGGTGTTACGCAACGCTTTACCAAACGATGTCAATCGCGCGCCATCTTCTAGAGGATTGCCATCTGCGTCTATATCATCCTTCATGGAACGAAACTTTATCATCTCAAATGGCTTGCCATACAGACCTGGACGAATCTGACGAAATAGAACAGGCGCGCCAAGATTCTTACTCACCTTGTAGGCAGTTGCAGCGTAGATAGGAGACAGCACTACTAACGCTGTCGTTGCACCTACAATGTCAAATAGTCGTTTTATCATTTATAAGCCCAACATATTTATTAGTCGTTTATTGACTTTATTCGCATCAAATTTCTCTTGTGCTAGCTTGTAGCTTCATCACCCATCTCTTTAATCTGTTCAGGATGTTCTATAAAGTAAATTATTTTCTCTGCCAAAGCTTTTGGTCCCATTTTTCTACTAAAAACCCATTTACTCCATCAACAACCGTCTCACGCAACCAGGTACATCAGTAGTGATAATAGGTCTTCCAATTGCCATCGCTTCTTGAGTGCTGCGCGGCACCCCTTCACGATAAGACGGCAGTACAAATACATGATGATTTGCAATCCAGTCTTTTACACTATCAACATGACCAGGATAATTTACGATGTTCGATGCAATCAACTCATCTAACTCTGATTTCTGCAATGCACCCATATTAGAAGCATCTATCTCTCCCAAAATAGTGAAATACGCTTCAGGGTATACTTTCTTTACTATTTTTATAGCCGAAATAAGATCATGAATGCCTTTTTCTTTCAATAAGCGACCAATAAATAAAAATTTGATAGGTTCTTCGATATTTACTATGGACTGATATTTGTACTGGCTTAGATTTAAACCAATACCACCTAGCACATTTACCTGTTTCACTTGTATTTTATACCGCTTCAATAAATCATTAGGATCATCAGTATTTAAAAATATAAGCCGATTTAACCGTGGCAAAGCAATTTTATACAATAAGACCTGAATACCTTTAATCACTTTTACCTTCTTGCTAAGGCCTTCAGGTTGATCTGTAAAACAATAACCCAATCCTTCGAGCATACCTACAACCTGTGGAACCTTTGCTATTTTTGCTGCTAACGTGCCAAAAATAACGGGTTTAGAAAAGTAAGAGAACACAACATCTGGCGCTATTTTCTTAATAACTTTGGACAGATGATAAGCTGCTGTGATATCCGCTAAAGGATTCAGGCCACCTCGATTTAGACTATAGGTTACAGGTATGGCACCCAACCTTTCTATCTTCTTTAGCTCATCTTGAGTATATTCAGAAGTAAACGCATAGACAGTATGCTGCTGTTTGACCAGCTCCTGAATAAGGTCAGCGCGAAAGCCATAAAAACTATAAGCAATGGTGCCTAAAATAATTATTTTCATCCATTCACCACCTATACTCTATTTGAGGAGGACTTTCTAAAAGACGATCTTTTAAGCCTTAAGATATAAAAAAACTGATATATATAGCCAAATAGTTGTATATCCTTAAACGTACTGCGGTGCCTAAATTATCGTTTCCGATCAACCAAACACTGCCGTAGAACACGAAAAATATAATGAGAAAACGTACAAAGCTGTCTGCTAACTTAATATTCTTTAATACATATATGAGCATGAAAAAGAAAGGAACGGTTTCGAGTACGAATAGTACAAGCGCTAGCGGGTTAGTAATGTACAAGCCCAACATCTGCCCTAAAAAGCTAATTATAAAATTAGGTATAAATAGTATAGGATTAGAGAAGCTGAGACCTAGAGTCGAGCCACCTTCCGAATCTTCAAATCCAGACCGATACTCAGTTAGCAAGTCCAAAACGCCTAAATAGTTTGCTGCAAACAGAAGTCCAAGATAGAGAAGACCTAAATAAAAAGCTCTACTTTTAGTAAATTTTATCTTTAAGAAAAGTAGACTAAGCAAGTAGGCATATCCTAAATAAGGTCTTATCTCTATTAAGAAAAATCCAATCGCCACAGATAATAAAAAATAAAAGACAGCACCAAAGACACTATGACTATTTAAGAACCACTTTACTGTCAGGCATCCTAATAGAAAACTAAAGGCCATAAATATATCGCGAAATATATCTGTTGAAAAAAAGAATATCGTTGGATGAATCAAGCAAACTAAAAGAGCGTATAAATAGTATTTTTGATTTCTTTTGAACGTTATGCTTGAAAGTCTAACTACCATAATGGGAA
>NZ_BAWH01000002.1 GCF_000586435.1 Psychrobacter sp. JCM 18901 | reverse complement strand
CATTAATGATAATTATTATCATTAATGTTTGCATTCTTATATGTGTTTCAGTTAACGGTTGAATTAATGCTCAATATATTTATAGAAATGCCTGATAGTTTCAGTTGTATAAGCGCTACCCTGTCAGATCTTGTCGATATTTCCAATATGATAATTCGGGCAGTTAGAAACATTATGCGTCAGATTCAAAATTTCGACGTTTGATTACTCTATGCCCATATTCATTCACACTTATTTCCTGATAATTTGAGAGAGATAAATGAGCTTCGATGATAGCTCGCTGTTGTTTAGAGTATTGGCATAGTGCTCGCATACGACTCGCATACGATTTAACTCATATGCTATTTATACGGTAGCCTCACCTTCTACCGAACAAGCAACTTAACATCTAATCTTAGATAAATCGCACTCTCAAAAATCTCGTAAAAAAAAGCCAGCTCCCGTATAAGACAGCTGACTTTATAAGTACGATTAGACTTAAATTCGATAAGCTAGATTAGAACTGATAAGTTAAAGACGTTTTGATATTACGTCCCATTTCAAAATCAGTATAGGCATCATCGATAGAGTTACGTGACGCATGGCTTGCATAAGTCTCATCAAAGATGTTGTATACACCTAGCGTGGCCTTCAAACCTTCGATTTGAGTTGGCGTGTAAGTCATGAAGATATCGTGCACATCATAGCCTGGTTTTTCGTTGTCATCACCAGCGGTATTCGGTGTCACATCGGCGACATAAGTACTGCGCCAGCCAAGCTCAGTAGTATTGGTTGGAGCGTAACCCAAGTTGACCATGTACTTATCGCCAGACTCAGAGCCACTGCCACTGACAGAAGAGATATTGTAACCTGTATCTTCGCCTTTGCTACGTGCACGAGCATAGCTTAGACCCATGTTGAAGTTATCTGCGCGATAATCGGCTGATAGCTCTACACCTTTGATTTTGAAATCTTCATCATTATTGATGACACCTTGGCAGGCTTCAGGGGCAGCACTTGTACCTAGTTGCCCAGTTGTGCAATTCATGCCAGTTCTACTACCACCTGCACGTACAAACTCAATATAGTTTTCGATATTGGTTTCAAAGTACTTAGCACTTAATTTTAAAGAGTCATCAGCCATAGTCAGACCACGCAGCGTTGTCGCAATACCGACTTCTGCATTATCACCTTCTTCTGCTTTTAGGTCATTGTTCACATAGGTATCAACACCGTCGGAATTAAAGATCGCTTGACTAAGATCTGGACCATTAAATAACTGCGTATAGCTCGCAAATAGCTGGGTGCGCGGTGCAATCTCATAACTGGCAGCCAATGCGCCAACGACATTGTCGTAAGTCTTGCCAGCCGATACATACTCTGGAGATTCATAACGGTCATAACGGACGCCTGGCGTTAAACTAAGCTTGCCCATTTGCCATTGGTCTTCCAGATAGACTGAAGTGTTGGTCGCCTCATCGGTGCTCGCCTTGCCAAAATCGCGCGCCATCTCAGATTCTTTTTTTGTAATGCTCAACCCCAGCAATTAACTTATGAACCCCTGGCACACCGTTGATGATACTGCTATCAACGATACTGGTGTTCTGTACTTTGCCGCCTGTGGTTTTGACCTCCGCATCAAACTCAAACCCAGGTACGCCGTCAGAGTTACGCAAAATCTGTGTGCTGGTCTGATATACATTGGCGTCTACATCGACCAACTGGTTGGCAGGATTGTAAGCGTAGTCAAGCGCATAGGTATCACGTTTGACTTCCTGCGGGATGATTGGGTTCCAGCCACCAGCAGGAAAATCTGGACGTAATGGGAACTTGCCTTTGTTTTCGGTACGGCTAAAACTAGCGCCTACATGATGATCACTACCGACATAAGCACCAGCTTTTAATAGGATGTTTTCGCCTTCGCTGTCTTCCGTTTGGATTTTACGGCCTTTACCGTCTTCACCAGCGTCCGCATTGCGTTTGCCATAATAAGCCAGTAAATCAATATTTTCTGTTGGCGCACCATACACAGTGGCAGAAGTTAGCAGTTCATCATTGTTGCTAGCATAACCTGTATGCAGCTTAGCACCTACCTTTTGACCTGGCTTAAGTAAATCTGCCGCGTCGACTGTCTCAAAAGCAACCGCACCGCCGATAGCATCATTGCCTAGCGTCACTGAGTTATTGCCGACTGATACTTCTGCTTGTTTTAGCAGATCTGGATCAATAGTGACATCACCCATATGGTAGAACAATGCGCCTTCTTGACGTGCGCCATCAATTGTGACTTTTAGATTGGTATCATCAAGACCACGTACACGAATACGTTGGTTGACCGATGAAGTACCGCCCACGCTTACCCCTGGTACAACGTCCAGAAAATCACTCAAATGGCTGGCTTGTGCAGCTGGGGTGTAGTCATCTATGTAGACAGAGTCTTCTTGTACAGCGTCACGTACTGAGCTATTTGCTGTTACAGTAATAGTCTGCAATGTCGTGTTTGGCATATCTGCTGCCGTTGCGGCACTGGCAGCTTGCGTCCACAATACAGCGGCAACACCGATAGACAATACTGTCAATTGACTAGATAACTTTACTTCGCGCATAACACATTTACTCACTTTGTTTACTGTCAGAAATTAGAATGTTTAGAATTATTTTTAAAGGCTGTCGTCAAACAACCCTGAAAATAGCGCCTATCAGAAGATTCAACACCTTAAAAACACTCAATCATACCGTGCAAATAACACTATTAATGCTAATAATAATGATTAGCGTTTAAATAAAGAGAGGCATAATAACTAAGTATTAACAATTTGGCAATAATTAATATCATACATTCTCAATTTTAGCTTTTAATATGCTGACAAAGCGCAAAAATGCTTCGATACTAACTGTAAATATGTTATTCAGCATGAGTCTGAATAACTATTAAGGCTATATGCGATAAGGCGTAGAAACTCATCACGTCTATAGCAGGCTGCTATTAACTTAGCTCATGACTTGTTTTTCTTGTACTACTGTACTAGAATACTGAAACAAGATAGTTCTCAGCGAAAAATCGCTCGATGAGCGACTTATCTATTTTCTTTGGCTAAGATTACCTATTATGACTACCGATCCTTATCAGAGCTTAGTGAAACATTTGACCAACTGTACTGATAGCGCAGATATCGAAAAGCTGCTCAGTGCCTTGCTGACTGATAAAGAACAGCATGACATTGCCAATCGTATTCGGATTTTTGACTTGCTAGATCGCGGTATCACCCAGCGTGATATCTCTGAGCAACTAGGTGTTGGTATCGCCACTGTCTCTCGCGGTGCCAAGGCTAAGCAAAGCCATGATGTCAGCGCGTTACTGGCCACTCATAGAGATCACTCTTAGACTCTAACGACGATACTATCTAGCTTTTTACTGACGAAACTTATACTTATTAATCAACACATATTTGAACCATTTCGGACTTTGTTATGACCTCTAGTACTCGCACACAGACCAAACCTGCTCCTATCGATATCCCGAGCAAACCACAACGTATCAAACTGACGCAAGATATCGATTTTTTTTGCATTATTCAAACGTATCGAAAGTGCGTTTGATACCTGCTATTTGCTCGAATCATTGGGCGAAGACAGCCATATCTCGCGCCATCATGCAATCGGCTTTGACCCTGTGACGACTATCGCCGCATTAGACCGCAACACGCTTGCGATTACCGATAATAAAACTGCTGAAACTAGCCATTATCAAACCGACAACCCTTATCAGCTACTGCGTGAGATAACACCGCAGCATGTCATCGCTCGCGATCAAAGCGGTGGTCTGGTCGGGTATTTGGGTTATGACTGCGTGAACTTCTTTGAACCTAGCCTCAATGCAAAAGCCAGCGAAGACTTTGAACCATTTAAGTTTGGCGTGTATTTAGATGGATTGACCTTAGATAAGATGACTGGAGAAATCTTCTATTTTTATTACCCAACTGCTCAACAAGAAAACCGCATCGAGCAAATCAAAGCCCTACTCGATGAGCCAACGCCTAGCTATGAAGCGCCTAAAGTTGAATTTTTAGGTGATGGTATGAGCCAAGAAGAGCATGCCAATGTCGTCATGCAAGTCAAAGAAGACATCATCGCTGGGCGTATTTTTCAGTGCGAGGTAGGCTTTAAATCTAAATATCGTATTGCCGGTGACAAAATGCCGATTTATGAAAAGCTACGTGCCGTCAATCCATCACCGCATATGTATTTTATGAAATTTGCGCAGCAGTGCATCATTGGCGCTTCTCCTGAGCTGCTATTCCGCTTGCGTCAGGGTGAAATGGAAACCTATCCGCTCGCAGGGACTGCCAAGCGCGGTGCGGACGTAATCGAAGACCGTAAGCTTGCCCGCGCCTTGCTCAACGATGACAAAGAAATTGCCGAGCACAATATGCTGGTCGACCTACATCGTAATGATATTGGCCGTGTGGCACGATTTGGTACGGTAAAAGTACGTAGCTTGATGGACATCAAACGCTTCTCTCACGTACAGCATATCTCTTCTGAAATCGTTGGTATCCTGCATCCTAACGAAGATATGTTTAGTGCGCTTGCCAGCAACTTCCCTGCTGGTACGCTATCAGGCGCACCTAAAGTAGAAGCCATTAAGGTGATTAATGAGCTAGAGCCGGATGGTCGCGGTGCTTACGGCGGTGCATTAGGCTCGTTCAATTTTAATGGTGATTGTATCTTTGCCATTCCAATTCGCAGCCTCTTTATCAATGGCGAGTCTGCCTACGCTCAAACTTGTGGTGGTAACGTTTACGACTCAAACCCAGCAGATGAATACTTAGAGATTCAGCGCAAACTGTCGGCGATGAAAGTCGTATTAGACAGCTTTATGCAATCATAACGGATACCAAACGTACTGCATAAATTGACCATATTTTACCTAGCACTATTTTTACAAAAGAGTTTATGACCCATGAATGTTTTAATTATCGATAACTACGACTCGTTTACCTTCAATCTCTACCAATACGTGGGCGAGATTTTGCAAACCTTAGACAGTGATGAAGAAGCCAGCGTCATCGTTAAACGCAATAACGAAATTACCTTAGCAGACGTAGAAGCGATGAATCTTGATAGAATTATCATTTCACCTGGCCCTGGCTCCCCTGACGATCCCGCGTACTTTGGTATCTGTAGCGAGGTCATTGAAACACTAGGCAAAACGGTGCCGCTATTAGGCGTTTGCTTGGGTATGCAAGGTATTGCTCATGTATTTGGCGGTGATGTGGTACGCGCTAGTGTGCCGATGCATGGCAAAGTCTCATCGATTCGCATGATAATTCAGGTATTTATCAAGGCTTACCACAAGAGCTTGAGATCATGCGCTATCACTCTCTGGTGGTAAAAGCCGACACCATCCCAAGCTGTCTCACGATTACCTCAGTAGTCGCCAATGATAGCTGTGCTGAATTGAGCTTTGCTGAGTCAGCATTGACTGGTGATGAGATTATGGGACTGGCGCACAAAGAGTACCCAATTCAAGGCGTACAGTTTCACCCTGAGTCGTTTGCCACTGAGGGCGCTAAGCGATTGCTGAGTAATTTCTTGCTACAGGTATAAACCTATATGGCCGTCTCCATGTCTAGCTCAAGCCTAAATACCTCCAGCTTACTCAGACGTACTGCGTTGCTCTTGAGCTTAACGCTAGTGACATCTGTCAGTTCGGCTGTAGCTCCTGTACAGGCAAACTTTACCATGGGCATGGACATCCAAGGCCAACGTCTTAACCTTTATGAGAGATGTGCAGAAGGAAGCGTTACTTGCAACAATATGCTACTGGTCGCTCCCGATTTAGGACGACTATTGCAAACAACACCAGAACCTAGTAAGTCGCCCTACGCTGTCAAATACTACTCTGCGGAAACCAAGCATAGCTTATGTAAAGATGGCGTGACCCCGTGTCGATTTCAGGGTTATACCTTTGAGGGCGAAGATTTTGATGGGTTTATAGATACCTCGAACCATGAGATATCTATAAGAAGTAAATGGACAGTCGATACCTATAGTGCCACCTACAAAGAAAACGAGACTTATCTGCCATTAGCATCACAAGCTGATTTGGTTGATCAGATATATAACACGTCTGATAAAGCATTGAATGAAAGCTACAGAGTAACGCGAAATGAAGTCAGACGCCTGTACGGTGAGGATATGGCGGCTAATCTTAAAAAAAGAGCAGACTCAGTGGATAAAACAGCGCTCAAAAAAACTGCGGGGCTGATACGGATCATTTACCAAGAACCCAATTGGAAAAAGTGTGCTTTATTCAGCGAAATGCTCTCCGAGAGCAAACATTCTTTTTATGGATTGATTAACAAAGACTATAGAAATAAAAAAAAGTGATGCGAACACAAATATGATATGAGTTAATGATTCGATATTGTTTAGGTTATTTAGCAAACGCTAGCCATTTTTTAGCCATTGGAATAACTATTGATGGAATTTAGGACACGCCCTAGTAGCGGTTTATAATCTTTTAGTGATAGACTCAAAAGAACAAACAAAAGACAGCCTTTAATCAGGTTGTCTTTTCTTATTTCAGCATTGCTTGGAGAGATTGTATTAATAGCAATCTTACAACATCTTGTGTCACTTAGATCGTAAGAAGAAAACAGTATGGCAAACATCGACAACGGAATGACGAACCATTCGCATCAATCATGGCTAGGCACCATTCAAATCATCACGGCTGCTATTTGCTGGGGCACGTTGGGTATATTCTCGACTTACCTAAACCAAATTGGATTTAGTGGTTGGCAGGTAACGATATTACGCATTGTCACGGCGGCCTTTATCATCTTAGCCATGCTACCAACACTGTGGCCACACCTTATCAAATTACAGCCAAAACAATGGCTTGGACTGGCGATGCAGTCGTTGATAGGTGTCCTTGGCATGTCGGTCTGCTATTTTTTTGCGGTCAGTTATGTCGGTGCTGGCCCTGCCGTTGCTTTACTCTATACCGCGCCTGTATTTAGTTTATTATTTTCGAAGTTCTTACTGAGTGAGTCTATTACTCGGAAATCAGTTTTGCTAGCACTAATGGCGGTGTTTGGTGTTGGATTGACGATGTTAGGTGAGCAAGCGAAAGTTAACTGGGGTATTTTACTCGGTCTATCAGCAGGGATGTGTTATTCGTTATATGGCGTATTGGGTAAGCGTGCGATGCATTATGCTCACCCTGCCCTTTGGTGTTTTTCACTTCCATTATCATTAGTGCTGGCGTACTACTGCTCTTACCTGAGACCTATAACACTTATGAGCAGCTATTGAGTCTGCCTTAATGACTTGGGGTTATGTTTTGGGATTATCACTGCTGGGAACCGTCGTGCCATTTGGGCTATATATGAAGGCACTAGAGAAACTGCCCGCCACTCGTGCATCGGTATTTACGATTTTCGAGCCATTGACTGCGATTGCGCTCGCGATGCTATTACTGCATCAATCTTTGTCTTGGATTCAATATCTGGGCGTGGCGCTTATTTTGCTGGCGGCTTTGTTAAATGCTGTATTAAACGGTACCGCCACTCGCGTACCTCGCTGGTTAAAACAACGACAGAGGGCATAGTGTTACTATCTACTCATTTGAGATATGTCCAATTTATTTCAATAAAAAAGCCCCAACCATGGCATCATGATTGGGGCTTTTTTTACTGCTTACGCAAAAACAAACGTTTTTACTGCTCAATACGTTGCAAAAATGCCTGCGTACGAGGATGTTTTGAGTCCTCAAACAGCTGCTTGGCACTGCCTTCTTCAACCACGTGACCATCTTCAATCAGTACAACATGATCGGCAACGTCGCGGGCAAAGTTGATTTCGTGAGTCACTACGACCATCGTCCAACCTTCGGAGGCGAGCTGCTTCATCGTCTCTAGCACATCTTGTACCAACTCTGGATCAAGCGCAGAGGTTGGCTCATCAAATAGTAACAATGACGGTTCAATAGCAAGCGCACGAGCAATACCAATACGCTGCTGTTGACCACCAGATAGCTGAAACGGATACAGATCTGCTTTGTCCAACAGTCCAACTTTCTCCAGTAGTACCAATGCCTGCTCACGGGCTTGCGCTTTGCTCTGCCCTTGTACCACTGTAGGCCCAAGCATCAAGTTTTCAATGGCTGTCTTATGGGGAAACAAATTATAAGACTGAAACACCATACCTGATTTACGCTGTAAAGCTAGTAGCGTCTTTTTGCTTGGCTTAGTCGCAAAGTCGACGCTCAAGCTATCATCATCAAAAGCAATCACACCTTGATCAGGAATCTCTAGCGCATTTAAACAACGCAAAAAGGTGGTTTTACCCGATCCTGAAGGTCCTAATATTACGACTACTTTGCCTTTATTAATGGTCAAGTCGATGCCTTTTAGCACCTGATTGCCACCAAAGGCTTTATGAATATTAGTGACTTTGATCATAAAAATTCCTGTTGTGCTGGTCTCTGTATTTCTAGTCTTAGTTGTGCTGATGCCTGTTGTGCCAATAGCAACAGTCTACTTTGCCACATAACGATCAAGGCGGGTTTCAAGCTTGCCTTGGATAAAGGTCAAGAACAGACAAATACCCCAATAGATAATCGCCGCTTCTGTATAGACCAGCATAAACTCATAGTTACGAGCCGTGATAATTTGCGCTTGTTTGAATAGCTCAGTGACCAGTACCAATGAAGCAAGTGAGGTATCTTTTACCAGACTGATAAAGGTATTAGACAACGGCGGCACCGACACTCTAAGCGCCTGCGGTAAAATCACATGACGAAAAGTCTGTAGATACGTCAAGCCGACCGTTGAGCCTGCTTCCCACTGCCCTTTTGGTATCGACAAAATCGAAGCACGCACTGTCTCAGATGCATAAGCACCGATGTTCAGTGAAAACGCGATAATCGCTGAGGGAAAGGGATCGAGCTTCACCCCGACACTTGGCAGACCATAGAAAATAATAAACAGCTGAACCAGCATCGGTGTACCGCGAATGGCGGACACATAGACACGAGCGAGCCGATAAATGATTTCATGGAACCAAGTGGCACGCGGAATGATACGAATCAATGCCACTGTCAATGCAATGGCCATACCAATCGCAAATGAGATCAATGCCAGCGGTATCGAATAATAGATACCGCCTTTGAGCATTGGCCAAAACGACGAGAGGACAATCTGCGCTCGATCAGGACTCATAAATGGCAATACTGCCAATAAGTCCGCGAACCATGATGTAGACATTACAGAAGCTGACATGATAGAAACTGACATTATTTTTGTTGACTTATATCAGCACCAAAGAACTGTTCACTAAGCTTAGTTAGCGTACCTTCAGCCGCCAATTCAGCCATCGCTTCATCTAATTTAGCTACAACTTCATCATCACCTTTGATAAGCACTAGGCCTGAACCACGTAACTCACTTGCAGGGGCAGTCAGTTTAATCTCAAGATCAGAATCTGGGAATTTCTTTAGATAATCCAATACCGCCAGATTATCATTCATCGTAAAGTCAGCACGGTCTTGCTTTACTAATTGAATCGCTTGCGCCATACCATCGACAGGAACGATCTCTGCACCGTAACGCTCTGCAAGCTCACCATAGTTGCTGCTAAGTGATTGCGCCGTACGTAGCCTTTTAGACCTTCCCACGAGCTATAACGGTTGTCATCAGTAGGTGCCAATACAACCGCACCTGACCAGCTATAAGCCATTGCTTTGTCATACTTTGCTTTACGCTCAGGCGTGGTCAAACTGACTTGGTTAGCCACCATATCAAAACGTTTTGAGTCCAAACCAGCCAACATCGCATCCCATTGAGTTTCTTTAAACTCAACGTCTACGCCTAGTTTATCCGCGACTGCACGCGTTACTTCAACATCATAACCCGTTAGTTTGCCGCTCTCATCATGATACGTGAACGGAGGATAGGTACCCTCTGTACCGACGTTGATGGTGCCGCCGTTGTTGATACGTTGTAGCAAATCAGAACCGCCTGTTGCAGCGCTATCAGTCGCACTAGTATCGGCTTCGTTGGTAGTAGATTGACCACAAGCGGCAAGGAACATGGTGCTGGCGGCAAGGGCTAAAAGAGTACGACGTTTCATAAGACGTCCTTATAAGAGTGAATGAATAAAGTAAAAACGCATAATACTAATAAGACACACAGCACTAATAAAATATACGATGCTAATAAATAGGACAAGCCGACACAAAAGAACAATATAAGCTCCTCTATGATATCCGGCTTTGGTTGCCCGATTTGAGGCTATTTGGCTATTTTTCAATACTGTTTCTATATTATATTTTAATTTTTAACGATTGTTCAAATATTCTGAC
This sequence comes from Psychrobacter sp. JCM 18901, assembly GCF_000586435.1. Classification (GTDB taxonomy): domain Bacteria; phylum Pseudomonadota; class Gammaproteobacteria; order Pseudomonadales; family Moraxellaceae; genus Psychrobacter. Next base: position 174,424 of record NZ_BAWH01000002.1, on the reverse strand, counting down.
GAGTTTAATTAACGCCAATTGCTATCTTATTAAATAGCAGCTTATGGATATAGTATCTCACTTTAGACAGAAAAACGTACAAAATCAGTGAGCATACGTAAGCTATAGTCAGTTCAATATAATTTCGATACAAGGAAACCGAGTGCAAGTTATACACTAGTATGCTTAGCGAGGATAACGATGTAGCGGATTTATATAGCTTGACTATATCTGCTACAACTCGCCTGAGAACTGATAGCGATCACCCGCGTGCCACATTTTTACAAAGGTAACGACTTGGCCGGCCGAATAGGTCTGCCGGCGCAACACAAGCGTTGGTGACTGCGGCGCAATTTGCAAAAACTCAGCAATCTCATCAGGGGCTGCCAATGCTCGGATGGTATAGCTGCCACTCTCTAGAGGGCTTTTGGCAATTAAGTAATCACTGGTATTGACCACACTAAAATCCTGATCGATAAACTTCGGCACTTTTTTTGGCATCGACCCAACGTTCTTCAAACTGTATAGGCTGACCATCGGCAAAGTGAATGATTTTTACTTCATACAGTACAGCTTCATCATTAGCGTCTGTCTGAGCGCTTGCGTTAGCAGGCACAGACTTTTCATCAATACCAAACTTACGACGCAACTCATTATCGAGCATAGCAGCAGTAACGGCGCGCTTGCTGACGACCTTCGCTTCATAGTCGCGATTGGCTGACTTCAAGTCCTGTGCGATATTGCGCACTTCTACAAAGGTATGATTGAACTGCTGCTGCGCGACAAACGTGCCCGACCCTTGTCGACGCTCTAGTACTCGCTCCTCGCTCAGCTCTTTTAGCGCACGGTTGACCGTCATTCGTGACACACCAAACTCTTCAGCCAGTGCCATTTCTGTCGAAATCGCATTGCCTGCCTGCCACTTACCAGAATGAATATTGTCTAGTATGGCGTTTTTTTATACGTTGATACGCCGGAATTGTCTTTGTCATATCCGCCTTTGACCGTCAGTTTTGCTAATAGGAATGACCACATAATATCACGAGACCACCGTGCAAGCCTTAGTCAAAATGTCTGAGCGTTCAGTATTAACTAGGGCGCTTTTCAACTCACTCGATGTTATCTAAATCGGCTGAGTGAATAACAAAAATAATGCGTCCATAAATAAAAAAACCTTGCATGAAAAAAGCATCTTTGATAATTTGTATATACAACTTTGCAGCAGTGCTAGAAAATTTGCTTTATCGATTCGATATTTCTATGAATTTAGATGAACGCTTAGTAGTAGATAAATACCTAGACTGACTGTAAGACACTTACTCTGATGACTTTATCGCCCTATTCGCTATCACAAGGATATGATCATGACTACTGACAACGGAACCAATAAAGAGACTAAACTGACTCGCCGCGATGAGAGCCGTAATATTGCTGCGCCTACCGGTAGCACGCTACATTGCAAAAGCTGGCTGACCGAAGCCCCTTATCGCATGCTGCAAAACAACCTGCATCCTGATGTAGCAGAAAACCCAAAAAGCCTGGTCGTCTACGGTGGTATCGGACGCGCAGCCCGTAACTGGGAAAGCTACGATCAAATCTTAGAGTCATTAAAAGAATTAGAAGATGATGAGACGTTGCTAGTACAGTCTGGTAAGCCAGTCGGCGTGTTTCAAACACATGAAAACGCACCACGCGTATTGATTGCGAACTCCAACCTTGTACCGCGTTGGGCAACGTGGGAGCACTTCAACGAGCTCGATCGCAAAGACCTGTTTATGTACGGTCAAATGACTGCTGGTAGCTGGATTTATATCGGCACGCAAGGCATCGTCCAAGGTACGTATGAGACTTTTGTGGAAGCGGGTCGTCAGCATTATGACGGTAGCTGGGCGGGTCGTTGGATTCTGACCGCTGGTCTGGGCGGTATGGGCGGCGCGCAGCCACTAGCCGCAACTTTTGCGGGTGCAACGTCATTGAACATCGAATGTCAGCAGTCTAGTATCGATTTCCGTTTGCGCACGGGTTATGTCGACAAGCAAGCAGACGATCTTGACCATGCTTATGAGTTAATCAAACAACATACGGACGCGGGCGAAGCGTCTCTATTGCTCTACTTGGTAATGCCGCAGATATCTTGCCTGAGATGGTCAAGCGCGCTAACGCTGGCGGTATGAAGCCTGACTTGGTCACCGATCAAACCTCAGCGCATGACTTGATCAATGGCTATCTACCAAGCGGTTGGACAGTAGAGGAATGGAAAGCTGCTCAAGAAGATCCAGAGCAACATGCAGCACTGACCAAAGCCGCTGCTCAGTCTTGTGCCGTACACGTCCAAGCGATTTTAGACTTGCAAGCGATGGACATTCCAGCGACTGATTACGGTAATAATATCCGTCAGGTCGCTTTTGATGAAGGGGTCAAAGATGCCTTTAATTTCCCAGGCTTTGTCCCTGCTTATATTCGTCCGCTATTTTGCCAAGGTAAAGGCCCGTTCCGCTGGGTAGCGTTATCAGGTGATCCAGAAGATATCTATAAGACTGATCAAAAAATTAAAGAGCTATTCCCTGAAAATAAACATATCCATCGCTGGTTAGATATGGCAAAAGAGCGTATTCAATTCCAAGGCTTGCCTGCTCGTATCTGTTGGTTGGGGCTTGGTGAGCGTGACAAAGCAGGTTTGGCATTCAATGAAATGGTCAAAAACGGTGAACTAAAAGGCCCAATCGTCATTGGTCGTGATCACTTAGACACGGGTTCTGTCGCTAGTCCAAACCGCGAAACAGAGAGCATGAAAGATGGTTCAGATGCGGTATCTGATTGGGCGCTATTGAACGGTATGCTAAATGTGGCTGGCGGCGCAACTTGGGTATCACTACATCATGGCGGCGGTGTCGGCATGGGCTATTCGCAGCATTCAGGTATGGTCATCGTAGCGGATGGCACGGACGCCGCGGCCAAACGCTTATCGCGAGTACTTGTCAATGATTGCGGCTCAGGGGTTATGCGTCACGCCGATGCAGGTTATGAGTTAGCAATTAAAACAGCGAAAGATTATGGTCTGAATCTGCCGATGGTTAAATAATTTGCCCTCTGTCCTTATGAGCTTGTAGCTAGGCATAAGGACATAATCGCCTATTTATCAAGGAGGATAATATGATTGAACAAGACACCACCTCTGATCTGCATGATGACCATGCAACGACATCGTCAAAAAAACTGCTATCAAAGCCTGTGGCACTGATACAGCTGATTGTCTTTAGTGCTATCGGTCTAGTGATGTTCTTTGTGCCGTTTACCATTGGTGAAAAAAGCACGATATTGTTCGATCATGGCGCGACCTACTTAGTGACGCAGCAGCATACCTTGTCCGTTACGCTATTGTTTTTACTCATGCTCTATGGAGTGAGTAAGCCATTTATCGACGGCTCATGGCGCAAAAATATCACCCATATGATTATGACGACTTTCAAGATCATCGGTCTGATGTTGGCAGTGATGTATGTGGCTGACATAGCGCCTACCTTTATGATGGAAAAGGACATGCTGCCGTTTCTGTTTGAAAAACTGGCCTTACCAGTCGGAATGATTGTACCGCTTGGGGCACTAATATTGGCCTTCTTGGTTGGCTTTGGCTTATTAGAAATGGTTGGTGTGCTCATGCAGCCGATTATGAAACCTATTTGGAAAACCCCAGGTTCATCAGCGATTGATGCTGTAGCTTCCTTTGTCGGTAGCTACTCCATTGGCTTACTCATCACCAATCGTGTGTACTTGCAAAAGCAATATTCAGCGCGTGAAGCCATTATCATTGCGACCGGGTTTTCGACTGTATCAGCGGCGTTTATGGTTATTGTTGCCAAAACGCTTGGGATCATGGAATTTTGGAATATGTTCTTTTGGTCTACGCTAGTGATTACCTTTATTGTTACTGCGATTACTGCTCGTATTCCGCCTATCAGGCTCTTTGATGATAGCGTTGAACGTCCCGCTTTAGACCATAAAGGTGGTACACGGCTAGCAGCTGCGTTTGATTTAGGTTTATCCACTTCGCGCCGTGCCACTGACCTCAAACAAATCTTGTGGTCTAATTTTCGTGACGGTCTAACGATGGCAGCCGCTATTGTGCCTTCTATCATAGCTGTTGGCTTAACAGGATTACTGTTAGCAAAATATACACCCGTTTTCGATGCCTTGGGCTTGCTTCTCTATCCATTTACATGGCTTGGCGGCTTACCAGAACCGCTCGTCGCTGCCAAAGGCATGTCAGCGGGATTGGCTGAGATGTTCCTGCCAGCATTACTACTAAGTGAGGCAGATATTCTGACACGCTATGTCGCAGGGGTCATCTCCATCAGCAGCGTGCTGTTCTTCTCAGCCATGATTCCGTGTGTGCTTGCGACCGAGATTCCTGTCTCCGTTGGTAAGATGGTCATTATTTGGTTCGAGCGTGTGGTACTTAGTATTTTATTGGCTGCAGCATTCGGGCATCTGGCTATGTACCTCAATTGGATTGGCTAAAAAATTCAAACTCAATAATAGATATTTTGCTGATTAAAAACCTTTCAACAACTTCATTTTAATAAAGATACGCATTAAAAATAATATAACCCATATAGTCGATGCAATTTAAAAGTAGTACAAGGCAACCGAGTGTAGATGTATATGTACTACTTCAAGTGAGGTTAACGCTATAATACCTTTATAGTGGAATGACTATATGACTTACAATACTAGGATTACCCCTATGAACAATATCAAACAACTAACCTACATCCTCGCCAGCTTAGCTTTGAGATGCTACGTGATATCTACGAGCAGCCTGTCATATTGACACTACCTGAGAGCGCTTATGAGGCGATAGATGCCTCGCACGAAGATGTACGTACCATCATTGCGCGAGACAAAAGCGCTTATGGTATCAACACTGGTTTTGGCCTACTTGCTAAGACACGTATCAGTGATGATCAGCTTGAGCTACTTCAGCGTAACCTGATCGTTTCTCACTCAGTGGGCACGGGTGAAGCTCTCCCTGCAGGCGTGGTACGACTGATTATGGTGATGAAAATTGCCAGTCTGGCGCAAGGCGTCTCTGGTGTACGCCGCGAGGTAGTAGATAGTTTACTTGGTTTAATCAACAATCAAATCACACCCAATATCCCAGCCAAAGGTTCAGTTGGCGCATCTGGTGACTTAGCGCCATTATCACATATGACGCTTGCGATGATGGGTGAAGGTGATGTGTTTGTCGCTGGTAAAAAAGTGCCTGCAGCAAACGCGCTAGCCCAGCATGGACTTGAGCCAATTACTCTTGCAGCTAAAGAAGGCCTTGCACTGATCAACGGTACGCAAGTCTCAACCGCGCTAGCATTACGTGGTTATTTCTTGGCGCGTGATTTACTTGAGACTGCGACCATCGTCGGCTCGATGTCGATTGATGCGGCAAAAGGCTCGGACTCACCATTTGATGCTCGTATTCATGAAGTACGTGGTCATCATGGTCAAATAGAAATCGCCAAAGCACATCGTCAGCTAATCAAAGGAAGTGCTATTCGTGCCTCACACGATGGCGAGCAAGACGATAGAGTGCAAGACCCTTACTGCCTACGCTGTCAGCCTCAGGTCATGGGTGCCTGCCTTGATATCATCAACCAAGCAGGGAAAACTCTGCTAATAGAATCTAATGCAGTAACTGACAACCCACTTATCTTTAATAACGAAGATGGGCCAGTTGCTATATCAGGTGGTAACTTCCATGCTGAGCCTGTCGCCTTTGCCGCCGATATTTTGGCCTTGGCAATCGCTGAGATTGGCTCGATGTCTGAGCGCCGTGTGGCCTTGCTAATCGATGCGACGCTATCAGGTGCTTACCGCCATTCTTGGTTGATAACGCTGGGGTAAACTCAGGATTTATGATTGCTCATGTGACCGCCGCAGCACTGGCTTCAGAAAACAAATCTATCGCCCACCCTGGTAGCGTCGATAGTATCCCGACCTCTGCCAACCAAGAAGACCATGTCTCAATGGCAACTTATTGCGCACGTCGCCTATACGAGATGGCGCAAAACACTGCCACCATTATTGGTATTGAACTTCTGGCCGCTGGTCAAGGCATCGACTTCCATCGCGGACTAGATACGTCAGAGCCGCTGACTGTGGCACATCAGAAACTACGTGAAAAAGTGACTTTCTATGACAAAGATCGCTATCTAGCCCCTGATATCGAAGCAGCTAAGCAGTTGGTATTAGATGGTACGCTTGCTGAACATTGGCAGTCACTACGCAGCGATTGGTATGAGTCTAAATAAATATTGATGTGCGGAGAGCAGCGATGACAATAGTGAGAACAGCAGCAACGACTACAAGCATCAGCCATACACCTGCTGATATAACCCAGTGGACAGGACGTGCAGAGCCATTTGAGACTGCACATGCCCGCTATTGGTATCAGCTTGCTCAGCCTTACGAGGATCAAAGTATTGGGCTAATTGGCTTTGCCTGTGATCAAGGCGTCAGACGCAATCAAGGCCGCGTAGGTGCTAGAGCTGCCCCGCCATTGATTCGTCGAGCTTTTGCTACGTTGCCAGTCATCGCTGATTTACAACAACGTTTGATGGTCAACTATCAACCTTATTGGGTGATGCTGGCGACATTTATTGTAATGATAATGATGGCTTTGCCGACAGCTCTCTTGAGCAAGCTCAGCTCAAATATGCTGATGCAGTGAGTACTATTGTCAAGCAAGGTGGTTTGCCCATCGGACTTGGTGGCGGTCATGCCATCGCTTATGGTAGCTTTTTAGGATTATGGCAGGCTCTAGAAAGTCAAAAAAATGCAGATGTCACGCCTACTATCGGGATTATTAATTTTGATGCTCATCTTGATATTCGTCAGTCTGATGTAGCGACTTCTGGGACACCATTTCGCCAGATTGCCGAGCATCTTGACTCATACGATCAGCCTTTTCACTATTGCTGTATTGGCGTCAGTCGATTCTCTAATACGGCGGCGCTTTTCGATCGTGCCGAGCAATTGGGCGTACAGGTCATCAGTGATGAAGAGTGTCATTATCAGCCTTGGGATACACTTGCTGAGCGGGTCAAAAGCTTTATCAATCAGGTTGATATCATATATTTAACCATCGATATGGACTGCTTGCCATCTAGTGTCGTGCCGGGTGTAAGCGCACCTGCCGCTTACGGCATTGAACTAGGTTTTGTTGAGCGCATGGTCAAAACCATCATGGCATCAGGCAAAGTAAAAATGGCAGACATTGCTGAGATTAACCCTACCTTTGATATTGACAGTCGTAGCTGCAAAGTCGCTGCTCGCTTACTAGCGACTATTGTAGAGCAGTACTTACTTAGCGCTTAAACACATTAGCCTCCCAATAATTAGGAGCATATTATGAATGAATCAAATAATTCCGTATTGAAAAACTCTACAGAACAGATGCTAGATGAGTCTACTATGACATCATTTGACCACGTCATTATTAACGCCAATATCGCCACTTTTTCAGCGCACTATGGTTTTAATATTTATGAAAACGAAGATGCTGATAGCATCCCATATGGTCAATTGCATAATGCGGCTATCGGTATTAAAAACGGCAAAATCGCTTGGGTTGGGGCACATGACCAAATCTCTACTCATCTGCCTCATTATCAAGAGAACCAAGTCACAGATGTAGATGGTAAATGGATAACCCCAGGGCTTATCGATTGTCATACGCATATCGTTTATGGTGGCAACCGCAGCAATGAATTTGAAGCGCGTTTGCAAGGCGTTAGTTATCAAGATATTGCTGCACAAGGCGGCGGTATTGTCGCGACGGTCAGTGCTACCCGCGCTGCCAGTATTGAATCGCTATTTGCCCAAAGTGAAAAACGCTTAGTCGCACTTATGAAAGAAGGCGTTACCAGTATCGAAATCAAGTCTGGTTACGGCTTGGACTTGGACACTGAACGCAAAATGCTTACGGTCGCTCGCCAACTGGGTGAAAAATACGACATCCATGTAAGTACCACGTATTTGGCGGCTCATGCCTTGCCACCTGAGTATAAAAATCGTGCAGATGACTATATTGAGCAAGTCTGCGAGTGGCTACCCATTCTGCATGCAGAGGGCTTGGTCGATGCAGTCGATGGGTTTTGTGAAAACATCGCCTTTAGCACAGAGCAAATCAGACGAGTGTTTGAATTGGCTAGCTCATTAAATCTACCAGTCAAACTGCACTCTGAACAGCTATCCGATATAGGTGGTAGTGCCTTAGTTGCTGAATATAAAGGACTATCGAGCGATCATCTAGAGCACTTGTCAGAAGAAGACATCAAAAAAATGGCGGCTAGCAATACCGTTGCCGTGATATTACCAGGGGCGTTTTATACGTTACGTGACACTAAGTTGCCACCGACTGAAGCTTTGCGCAAGCATCACGTCCCTATGGCAATTTCAACTGATTGTAACCCCGGCACCTCACCGTTGACGTCGCTGTTATTGACGATGAATATGGGCTGTACGCTATTTTACTTAACCACTGAAGAGGTTTTGGCAGGAGTTACTGTTCACGCAGCACAAGCATTGGGTCTACCTAATAAAGGAAAAATAGAAGTCGGCTGTGATGCCGATTTAGCGCTATGGAATATCGCTCGTCCTGCTGACTTGGCCTATCAGATGGGGCTAAATCCCATCCAAGGCATCATGGTTCAAGGACAATGGCGCGACACAATATAATCAATCTACCTTTGTTTATCTCAATTAAAAAGCCCCAACCATTCAATGATTGGGGCTTTGCTATTTGTCCATATTAACCAACCACTAAGGCTTGTTTACCACTTATAAGTAAGACTAGTTCAAAATACCAAAAGCGACCAACGCATCAGCCACACGTTTGAAACCAACCATATTGGCACCAGCCATATAGTCGACATAACCATTGTCAGTTTGACCATATTGTTCTGAAGCATTCGCAGCACTGTCGTGGATATCTTTCATAATAACTTTTAGACGCTCATCGACTTGCTCAAAGGTTTGATATTGACGGACAGAGTTTTGCGACATTTCAAGCGCAGATACTGCTACCCCGCCCGCATTAGCAGCTTTACCAGGTGCATAATGAACACGGTGCAAACGGATATAATCAATTGCTTCCGCAGTGAGCGGCATATTAGCGCCTTCCACCACATACTTCACGCCATTTTCGACCAATAATTTGGCATCAGCTTCATTGACTTCATTTTGAGTAGCGCATGGAATCGCAATATCAGCTTCAAACTGCCACGGTTTCTGTTTGGCAAGCCACTCGCCACCATAAACATCAATATACTCTGCTAAAGGCTTGTTTTGCTGCTTTTGTTTTTTTGAGCCAATCAATTTTTTTCTTGATTGAGGCCATTTTCATCATGCAACGTCCCTTGTGAATCAGAGACAGTTATTGCCATACCACCTAGCGCATTCACTTTTTCGGCAGCATGCAATGAGACATTACCCGCCCCTGATATCAGCACCCTTTTGCCTTGAAGCGTATCGTTCTGAGCGATGAGCATGTTTTCTAGGAAGTAGACTGCACCGTAGCCAGTCGCCTCTGTACGCATCAAGCTGCCACCAAAGCCCACGCCTTTGCCAGTGATAACCCCTGTTGATTCACGCGTTAAATTCTTATACATCGCAAACATATAGCTAACTTCTCGACCACCGACGCCGATGTCACCAGCAGGCACATCCATGTCTTTGCTCACGTAATGATGTAGCTCACGCATAAAGGCATAGCAAAAACGACGAATCTCGCTGTCCGTTTTACCTTTAGGATCAAAATCTGACCCACCTTTACCGCCGCCAATCGGTAAGCCAGTTAAGGCATTTTTAAAAATCTGCTCAAAGCCTAAGAACTTCAATACGGATTGATTGACAGTAGGATGGAATCTAAGACCGCCTTTGTAAGGGCCTAGAGCATTGCAAAACTGCACACGCCAACCACGATTGACTTGTACCACGCCTTGATCATCTTCCCAATTGATACGAAAGCCAAATACCCGATCAGGCTCTACCAAACGCTCGAATACCTTTAACGTACTATATTCAGGATGCGCATCGTATAAAGGTTGAATCGTAATTGCCACCTCTTTTACTGCTTGAATGAATTCGGGCTGATGGGCATAACGTGCTTCGACTTTTTGGATGGCTTCACTGATGCTCATGTATTTCTTCCTTAGGATAAAACTGGTGATAGTAATTATTTACATCGACGCTACAACATATTGAATAAACGAAAGGGCTATAAACGTTGATGTAAGACTGAAATCGCCCCTATACAAGATTATGTATAGAGACTGATAGGATCAAAAAAAGCTGACTCAATTTGTATTTTTATAACGCATTTAGAAGTGTCAACATTTATCCCTCATGACTGTATATCATTTTTGAGACTTATAAGTCTAGTAAATATCTTCATCATAAGAATCTATAAGCGATTTTTATTAGCTAAATTTCAGCGGCTCCATTTGATAGCAATGATGGACATTAATCTATAGTTACAAAGAATATCTCTATTCAAAAAAAATACCAAGGATCTTGCTAGGTCTTCAACCGCTCATCGACTAGACATAATAAAAAAACCACCATTTTCCTCGAAAAAAATAAAGATAAAGGGTAATGATTTGATGACAAAAGGCATAAAAGTCCAAAAAAATTTACTTTTAATTGGGCAAATGTATATCAATATTATTAGGAAGGAATTATAATACCTTTCTTTAAACAAGGATATTTTTGACTAACTTCATTAGTTCATAAATAAAAAAACCAATCACCAGTACAGAGAAAGCGATATGCGTACAGATTCATTTCAGCAGATATTGGAAGACTTAAACAGTTCATCAGCAGATGTTGAAGCATCTGCGCTAATCTCTAACGATGGTCTTATGATTGCTTCAGCTCTACCAACCGGCGTGGATGAAGATCGTGTGGGTGCTATGTCAGCAGCATTATTATCATTAGGTGATCGAGCAGGTCGCGAGTTGGCACGCGGTAGTATCGATCGTATTATGATTCAAGCGAGAAAGGCTACGTCATCATGACTTCATCAGGCGATGAAGCCGTACTCACCATCATGCAAAGCCCAATGCCAAGCTTGGCTTGATATTCTTAGATATCAAACGTGCCTCAGAAGCCCTTGCAAAGCTCATTTGATTGGCGACTGCTTATCGAATTTATTAGCTTTTTAATCACTATAAACATAGTCGATTCAATATAATTTGGATGCAAGGAAGTCAAGTGAAAGTACTACAAGTAGTAGACTAAGCAAGGCTGACACCGTATCCAATTTATGCAGGATTGACTACATAACGACCAATGAAGGAGATGACCATGGGTTCTCCAATCCCTGATGCACACAAACCCGATATGCCTGCTGAGCAAATCACGATGACTTATCATGATGGCACGTCACGGACTGTCTATGATACTGGTATAGAGCGCCCCTACCCAGATGGCAAACTGATTGTCTCGCGTACCAATCTCGACGGTATCATCACTCACGTCAACGACGCCTTTGTCGAAATCAGTGGCTATCATGTAGATGAATTGATTGGCCAACAGCACTATATTTTGCGTCATCCTGATATGCCAAAAGCTGCCTATAAAGACTTATGGAGTACTGCCGAGTCTGGACAAAAATGGCATGGCTATGTCAAAAACTTATGCAAAGACGGCAGTCATTATTGGGTCTATGCCACTGTGGTGCCTAACGTGCGTCGCGGTGAAACCGTCGGCTACACCTCGGTACGACGCAAACCATCACGCAGCAAAATTGAAGCGGCGATGACTCAATATGCCCAAATGAAACAAGATGAGGAAGGCTAACTCATGACGACACACAATATGTTAATCGCCCCTGATTTTTCGCCTGATCGCTTTGCAGGCTGGCACATGTTCAACACCTTGATTCAAAAACGTGCCAACTTAAACATGCATCTCAATATCCCTACCTCTCACGCTGAGCAAGAGCAGGTCATTAGTGCCGGTGACACTCAAATCATTTATGCCAACCCTTTTGATGCAGCCACTCTCATCCGCGAGCAAGGCTATCGAGCCATTGCCCGACCTATCGGTAAATCTGACGAGATGATCATTGCAGCCGCTGCCAATAGCACTATCAGCCGTTTGGAAGACATTCAAGCAGGGGCTACTGTCGCGATGGCCGACAACCGAGATGTCAAACTGATTGGCTTGCGCTTGCTAGAAGCCGTCGATATAGAAGCGTCTGATCTCAACTGGGATGTGACCGAGACCTATCAAGCGGCTGCCCGAAAAGTCATTAAAGGTGAAGCCCAAGTCGCGTTCTTTTTGGCAGAGATATTTCATAGCTTTTCACGCTTGACCAAGACTCAGCTGTCGGTACTTATCGAAAGTGACTTGGCTGATATCAGTCATGTACTCCTTGTTAAAGAAGACTTTCCCGATGCACAAATCTTTCTAGAGGCCATTCTCAATTTGCACAACGATGCAGATGGTAAAGAGGCCTTGGCTGAGCTTGGCATGCCTCAAGGATTTGAGCCAATGAGCGAAGAAGATGCCGAATTTATGATTGATTTAATGCAGACATTATTGGATTAGTCGCTCAATCATTGTATTGATATCAAGCGCTATTTCTCTGGATTACATTATCGCTTGTCGTATGACATCATATCACTGAAGCAAGCACCGTTGTAATGATAGCAATGACAGGAGGGTATTATTATGTCTGATTCAGACCTGATCAAAGAAAATGAAAGAGTCGCGCACCGAGTATTTCGGTTTTACTCTCGTAAAGTGTTTTTAGCACCCAACAACCGTCACTTTCATGAGCAGCGTATCAACGCAGCTTTGTTATTGACGGAGAAAGAACCGCTACAGGGTGCAGTGGCAGACTTTTTTTATGGTTGCTGGTTTGATATCCCATACGATGTAAACAACCTATTTACCCGTATCAAAGATCGTTTATATCCTCATGTCCAGCAAGGCTTTCGCGAGTGCATTGATAAAAAAAGATACATCCAGCGCAATAGTATGTTGGCCACTCGTTGGAGTGTGCTGATATCTCCTTCTCTCAATGAGCAAAAGCAACGGCTGCGTATCAGCAGCGACGATGCCCGAGAAATCGCTAAAGACATCACTACTGAGCTGATGCAAGCGCGTGAGGACGAAGACTGGGGTACGATCGAGCAAATCGAAAATGAGTTTTTTTGCCCATTGTACTGCGCGCAATGATCGTCTCGCATTTTCACTGGTATGGTTTCGCTTGGGTAGAAGTGATTGGCAGTTCGATGCGCGCTGGGACAACTGCCAACAACATCTCGATCAAACTATAGTCAAATCCATATAAATCCGCTACATCATTATCCTCGCTAAGCATACTAATGTATAACTTACGCTCGATTTCCTTGTATCGAAATTATTTGAACTCAACGATATGAAAGCTTAATTTGTCACTTATTAATCACTTTTATCATAATGGTAGTTACTATGTCTTCTTACTTAAATGCTGATAAAACCTATCTCACCCTGACGCCAGCTGGTATTTTTGAGGCGTTTTCACAGAACGAACCAACTGATGAGCAGTTGGCATTACAGGATTTGCTGTCTTATGATCAGACGTTGCTCGCTGCTGACTGGCTTCAGCGATATTCTGAACAATGGCTACAGAGCTTTATAGAACAAGGTTGGATTGAAAAGCTGTCGCTACTTTTACCAGCACCTAACTTACCATTGGACCAGTTCTTGCCTTATGTCGTGGCGAGCTTATCTGGTAAACGCCGTGCCGCGATCGGCTCTGATGAAGGGTTTTGTTTGGCACGAGTGGGCTATAGTCAAGAAGAGGCGGACATGCTCAGTGTTGCCGCCGCTGATTTTTCAGGCTTTATGCTTCGCCAAAAGCAACGTGGATGGGCGGTAGAAAGCCAAGCCATCTCGTTCTTTCAGCAGGTCGACCTACTCATTCCTGAGACCAGCTTTGTGTTTTTATGGATAGATAATGCAGGCTACGTTCTCATCATCGATGGCGAACCTTTGACCAACAGTCGTGCCTTTGTCGAGTTAGTATGGGCACTTAAAACGTCTGGATTGAGATTTCTTAATTAAGGAGGTTTCTTAACTGATTTAACTCGCTTAATTCATTCCACTGTATCGACTGATTTGATGCCTAATCTCAATCTTTTACGCGAGCATAAGCAGTGCGCTTAGCTCAAATTAAGCGCACTGCTTATGCTTATACGAAAATGTTCGTACCATTCTTATCTATATCACTCTCTGATATCAGCCAATTCTACGCAGCAATAACAATACTCTCAGAATTAACAATAACTTGTCAGAATTTAGGTCATACTCTCCTCATACTTAAGTATTTTCTTGCCACGACTTAAGTGGCCACAAATCTCTAATCATTCAAATATCTACACAGCTTCCAATATTTTAATTATCTTTCCCAACGTTGTACCCTACCGAAATCGGCAACCCCTGCCAAACCTTGCATTCTTGCTTATTTTTTAGGACAGTTTATGACTTCGCTGACCACTGTGCGCGTGCGTTATCAAACGATTGAAATTGGCAATACCGACATTCATATTTGTACTTTGCGTGACAATCAACAATTTAGCGACCCTGACGATGAAGCGTTAAACCTTGGCATCTGCTCTGCTTCTTGGCCGATGTTTGGGGTGATATGGCCGTCAAGCTTGGTGCTGGCCAATCATATGCTCGATTACGATATTGCAGGCAAACGTATTTTGGAAGTTGGCTGCGGTATGGCGCTCTCTAGTCTGCTATTGAATCATAGACATGCGGACATCACAGCGACTGACTATCATCCAACGGTTGAGTATTTCCTTGATAGGAATACCACGCTGAATAATAACAAAGAGATTAATTTTGAGCGTTTAGATTGGGCAGAAGACAATAGCCATCTTGGTAAATTTGATATGATTATCGGCAGTGACTTGCTATATGAAGACCAACACATTGATATATTGGCTGAGTTCATTGACCGTCATGCTATGCCGACTTGCGAGGTCATCGTGGTCGATCCTGGTCGCGGTCGCAAGAACAAGCTAACCAATAAGATGACTGAATTTGGCTTTAGTAGTAAGCATGTCAAACCTGAAAATACTACTTATCTAGACTTACCATTTAAAGGGCATATTTTGACGTTTTCGCGAGATAATAGTAGCCAAACAGAGTAAAAGCCAGCCGTCAATGCAATTAAGTAAGCACAGTATCATGCCACTGATGCCGAGTTATTTTATAAAGCACATGCTCAGCAAGTCGATGAGTAGACTCAAGCATAGGATGAAAAAAATCCTCCTGTGTATTTGTCATACCAAGGCGCTCCATAACTAGTTGTGAGCGCTTATTGATAACGGCAGTAAAGGCAACGACTTCCTCAATCTCTAGCTCAACAAAGGCAAAATCCAGAGATGCTCGGGCAGCTTCAGTTGCATAACCTTGTCCCCAATAGTCATTATGTAAGCGCCAAGCAATCTCGACAGCAGGAGAAAACGGCATATCGGCATGCGCATGATTTAACCCAACCATACCGATAAAAGTATCTGTTTCTTTTAGACTGACCGCCCAAAAACCCCAACCATTATCATCAATCAGCGACTGGCATTTTTTTGGCGATAGCATTACTCATCGAAGTAGTTAATAACTTAGGAAAGTATTCCATTACTTTAGAATCAGCATTCATCTCAGCGAATGGCGCAAAGTCGCTCGCTTGCCACTGTCTGAGATACAGTCGTTCGGTTTCTATCATATTTATAATTTTATTCTCTCGCATTTCGTTGTTCAAAATGAATACTATTCAAATAAATTAAATTAATCAGGTTAGCTATCAAGCCAGCCTTGTTGTTTGGCAAATGCTAGCTGCTCGGGCGTATCAATATCGTAGCTAAGTTGGTCATTATCGACCTCACCTATTTGATCAGCGGGCAACCCTCTAATGAGGTGACGAAGCCCTTTATCTCCTATCAATTCTGACTGCCACTGTCTAAGCAATTTATAGTTAATTGCTAAAGGTAGACCTATGATATCAGATACCTTTTCAGCTTGATTTTGATGTGTTTCTAAACGTTGCCAATTGTGATAGCGACTGGCCACTACCGTCTGCTTACCCGCTAGCAAAGCCGTTAAATGTGGCTTATCTAACAATACTTGATCGACTCCCATGATAAGCACTCGTTCGATTAAAGTCGATTCAAAAGCAACAATTGTCTCAATACCCAAACGTAAACTATGTGCCATACCAGTATCAGCTTGTGAGTTCACCACTATTTGAACCGTTGGATATTGATTGGCCAACTCTGTAATCGCACTAGCAATCAAATGATGATTATCAGGAATGACGACGACGATGGCTTGCGGATTGGTCGTTATTGCCAGTCGTGTCATATAAATAATCAATGGCTCGCCATTCTTAACGAGTAGCTGCTTGGGTTGACCAAGACGCTGACTGAGGCCACTTGCTAAGATAATGACCGCATGATTTTGACTCTGCTGTTCAGTACTTTCTGTATGTTCAGTACTTTCTGTATGTTCAGCATCTTCTGTAAATGCACGCTTACTCATACGCCACTCTGGACAGTATTGGCATCCGTATCACTACTCACCGCTGGGATATTTGAAAAATTACTGTGTGAACCATTTATTGGAGCTTTTTGATCATGCATGACTGCATTAATCTCTGCCATAATGCCAAGCGCGAGTGCGTCAGGGCCATCTCCACCCAGCTTATAACCAATCGGATAATGTAATTTATGAGTGCCCGCTTCTAACATAGCAGGATTGCTAAGATTCATGCTGACTTCATTAATCAAGCGTTCGGTACGATAGCGCGGCCCTAATTGTCCTAAGTATTTATAATTGTCTGAATGCTTAAGCAGTATTGCTAAGCGAGCGCGATCTTGACTCAAGCTGTGTGACATCAAAGCAACTGCTGCGTTGTTACTAAGCTCAAGCAAAGTCTCACTGTCACCTAAAGATAGCGACATCACAACATCCGCTTGAGGAAACCGCATACGAGTTGCATATTGCGCGCGACTGTCTATAACTGTCACATGCCAGTCTTGTAGCTTGGCCATGGTCACCAGTGGCATCACGTCGTTACCTGCCCCGCAAATCAATAGACGCAATTGTGGTTGCAGGCGTTGCACGAGCCACTCTGTTGTTACCTTGCCGTTTTCCACCGTCACATATTCGGCATTTTTATCAGACAGCTTATATTCTGCTAACTCTTCTACGGTATTGGCAAGTATGCTTGAAAACGTTGTTTTCCCTTGTGCAGAAATACTTCCCAAGTTGCGATGTTCATCTAAATTAATCCGCATCCCGATTTGCAATTTATCACTGTTTTGCGTTATAGAATCTTGATGCTGATAGTCATTAACACGAATTAGAGTCGCTACAGTAATCGGCTGCTGAGTACGTCGAACATTACGGATTGTCTCTAGCAATGGCGTTGCTGTCGTTAGTCGCTCAAATAATACATGCACTCGCCCATTACAGCCCAGTCCGAAATTTAGCTCATCAAAATCCGCTTCATTTAAACCGTCATCTAAGCCGCTATTTAAGTCGTTATCTAAATCGCTATCTAGCTCATCATATATATCAGAGTTAGTTCGCTTCACGCTTGCTTGCGCTTGGCAATCGTCAGCATAGTGAATGTCATCACCCGTCTGATAAACTTGCACATTGGCACCGTTACGAGTAAGCCAAAAGGCACGTTTGATGATGTGCGGCTCCAAGCAACCACCACTAATCATCCCAACTGAGCGACCATCCTCACAGATGAGCATCATCGCGCCAGCACGGCGATATGCTGAGCCTTCAGTACGTACGACCGTTGCCAATACAGCATCAATACCCTGTTGCTTAGCTTTGATTGCCAGCTTAAGAATGTCAGCGACCTGATTCATAACGCCTCTTATTTGGTAGTTATTTTCTTGATAATGACGAAATATACTGCTGATTGAGTTATAAAAACCCGCTCATTAAGCGGGTTCCTGTCGTACATATGGCTTAAAAATTTACTCTGGCATCTCATAAAGCAATTTATCAAGCGTAATCGGAAAATCATAAACACGTACGCCGACGGCATTGTAGACAGCGTTAGCAATCGCAGCGGCAGCACCGGCAATAGCCGTCTCACCAATACCTTTGATATGCATCGGGTTGGTATAAGGATCATCCTCTTCGACCAATATCACATCTAACTGCGGTACATCAGCATTGACTGGCACATGATACTCAGCGAGGTCATGGTTACATAGGCGACCGTCACGTTTATCGTGGATAACTTCCTCCATTAACGCTGAACCAATACCGAATACCATGCCGCCATAGCATTGCGAAGTTGCTGTTTTGTGGTTAAGAATACGACCTGCAGCAAATGCACCCGTCATACGTTTCACTCGAATCTCGCCCGTGACTTTATGCACGGCTACTTCAGCGAAGTTCGCACCGAAAGAGGACTGACGATATTTCTTGCCATTTTCACCTGGCTTTATCTGACCTTTGGCACTGACTTTTTGTTCCTCATAATCCGCCAACACGTCAGCAAGCGCATATGATTGTATATTGTCAAAATCATATTTCTCTGATTCTGACTTTTCTTCTAATACATTCTCTGAAAATGAAACTCCGGTCATTTCAGATATTTTATCAATAGTACTATCAGCAAACGCTTGACCGTTCTCTTTAGCTGCTTCTACCGTTGTTAAATCGTGCTTACCTACTTGCTTAATTTGACCATTATCTAGCTGAATCGTATCAGGGTATAGACCGACTTTTGCTGCTAGCATCTCACGCAACTGCTCACAAGCGAGATAGACACCACTACCTGCACTCGCCGCTCCCCAACTACCACCTGAACCTGATGCAGGCGGCAAGGCACTATCACCTAATTTCATCTCGATATGGTCAATAGGTAGTCCTAATAAATCTGCAGCCACCTGAGAAAACACCGTATAAGACCCTGTACCGATATCCGTCATATCTGTCTCAATGACCGCTTTGACACCGAGCGCTTTTGACTTATCGATTTGCAGTGTTGCTCGCGCTTCAGAAGACTGTAATTGGTTACCACGGGCAGCCGCCGCCATGCCTGTACCTATCCACCAGTCACCTTCTAATTGACTGGCAGGCTTGGGATTATGCTTATCCCAACCAAACTGTTCAGCGCCCTTCTCCATACAAGCGACTAGCTGACGGGTGGAGAAAGGAATCTCTTCGGTAGGGTCCTCTTCAGGCTCATTACGGCGGCGCAGCTCGATTGGATCAATGTCCAGCTGTGAGGCTAGCTCGTCCATGGCACATTCAACCGCAATCAAACCCACCGCCTCACCCGGCGCACGCATCGAGCCTGATAATACTTGATTCATATCTACCATCTGATAATGTACACGGCGGTTTTCACCACGGTATAGATAATGGGTAGATAATGCCGTCGGCTCAAAAAAAGCTTCTCCTGGCAAATTACTGGTCGTAGTATCATGAATAAATGTGTTGATAATACCTTCTTTATTACAACCAATAGCGATACGCTGACGCGTGTTTGAGCGTCTGACCGTTGCTTCCATCACTTGTGAACGCGTCATCGTGATTAGCACAGGACGACCCAGATCTTTCGCAGCAATCGCCGCTGCAATAGATTCAGGAGCAATACCGAGCTTACTACCGAACCCACCACCCACATAGTGTGCGATCAGTTGTACTTGATCTTTATTTAGGTCCAGAGCATCCATGACTTGCTGTTTGCAAGAAGCGATCATCTGATTGGAAGTATACAGAACGAGCTTATCGCCTTCCCAATGAGCCAACGTTGTATGGGGCTCCATCGGAGAGTTGCTTTGACTTGGGGTATGATAAAAGCGATCAACGGTCACTGCCGCATCAGCTAAGCCTTGGTCTGGATCGCCTTGGACATTATTTTTATCAGAGCCTTTTTCTTCATCTACCGCATGTGCGTTAGAGAGCTCTTGTGTAAAGTTCAGTGCCGCTTGGTCAGTCTCATCCTTATAAGTCACTTTCAGCGCTTTAGCGCCTTCTCTTGCCGCCTCAAAAGTCTCAGCAACCACGACAGCAATAGGCTGACCATGATAAAAAATCTCGCTAACCCCTTGCTTGGGTGCTTTAGTTTTTGTCCCTTGTTGAGAGTTACGCAAAAAGTGCTCAGGATCGGTCACGACTTTAATAATATTAGGAATGCCTTTTAGAGAGTCACTGTCGATACTCTCAACTTGACCTTTAGCAATGGTCGCGCCTACCAATACACCATAGGCTTGATTGTCCAAGTATATTTCGGCACTGTATTTCGCTTGACCGCTAACCTTTAGAGAACCATCAACACGGTTGATTGGCTTACCGACTAGCTTGCTTGCCGTTGTGCTAAACAAAGACTCAACAGGTTCATCCATGGTCAGTTTTTTTGGTTGGTTCTGACTGGGTGATTGATTCTAATAGTGCCATGATTATGCTCCCTCGCCCGCTAGTGCGCGCTGAATGACTTGTTTTAGTAGGCGACGCGTCAACGGTATCTTAAAGTCGTTTTGACCATTACCTTTGGCATCATTCAATAACAGATCGGCAGCTTGCGCGATAACGTCACTATTGCCATCAGTATCCGTCAACAGTGCCTCCACCGCTTCGTTACGCCATGGCTCAGTACCGATACCACCAAATGCCAATCGCACCGTTTTCAGATTACCGTTATCATCAGCGTCTATCACTGCGGCACAGGACACGAGCGCAAACGCATATGAGGCGCGATCTCGCACTTTGTCATAAGTATGCATACCTTTGACAGGTGCAGGTAATACAACGTGAGTAATCAGCTCACCTGCCTCTAATACGTTTTCAATATGCGGCGTGTCTTTTGGTAAGCAATAAAAATCCTTCACATTGATAGAACGAGTCGATCCATCCGCTTTAACTGTCTCGATAGTGGCATCAAGCAAGCGCATTGCTACCGCCATATCAGATGGATGCTGAGCAATACAGGCATCGCTCGTGCCCAAAATAGCTAGCGTACGGTTCTCGCCATTGATAGCTGGACAACCTGTGCCCGGTTCACGCTTGTTGCATACGCTATCTGTCTGGTAAAAATAATAACAACGTGTGCGCTGTAAGAAATTACCGCCAGTCGTTGCTTTATTACGCAGCTGTCCAGTCGCCCCTGCCAAAATCGCTCGGGATAATACTGGGTAATTTGCAATAACTTCAGGATGCGCCGCCAAATCACTATTGGTCACAAGTGTGCCAATACGCAGACCACCGTCGGCAGTGGTTTCAACTTGCTCTAATTCTAAACGGGTAATATCGACCAATTTGATTGGCGTCTCAATCTCTAGCTTCATTAAGTCTAATAAGTTGGTACCACCTGCGATAAAAGACGCCTCTTTGGTACTGGCAGATATTGCCGCTTGCTCTGGTGCATCAGCACGACTATATTCAAAAAGTTTCACGAGCGGCCTCCTGTTGTAGCAGTTGCTGTCTTGTTATTCGCTGAGGTCTTACCAAGTTGCGCCTCGCTCGGTGGCGGTGACCAGATACCTGTCACGCTTGAGTTTTGCACTACGTTGTCTGTTGTTTGAATACTAGACTCTAGTACTTGGCTCTCTGAAACCTGACTCTCAAGCACTTGTAAAATGGCTTTGATAATATTTGGATAAGCTGAGCAGCGGCAGATGTTACCGCTCATACGCTCAGCAATTTCTTGTACAAGGCGACCATCAGGATTTTGCAAATCTGTGCTTACATGGCTTGGCCAATTTTGCTTTACCTCCTCTATCAATGCGGTGGCTGAACAAATCTGACCTGGCGTGCAATATCCGCACTGAAAAGCATCATTGTCTTTGAACGCTTGCTGCAATGCCGATAATGACTCTGGCATTCCAATGCCTTCAATCGTTGTAATCTCATCACCATCATGCATAACGGCGAGTGTCAGACAAGAATTAACCCGTCGTCCATTAATGAGCATGGTACATGCCCCGCATTGACCGTGGTCGCAGCCTTTTTTTGGGTCCAGTAATTTGTAAATGCTGACGACAGACGTCGAGCAGTGTCGTACGAGCGTCAAGATTTTCAAGCTGATAATCTTGCTTATTGATTGTTAAGGTCAAAGTAGACATGCTGGCTTCTCGCTGGCAGATGAATATAATAAAATGGTGAAATACGCTTCAAAATGACAGCGTCAATAAATTTATTATGACGTATGAAAAAAAGTTGTTTTGTTTTTACTTTGTAGGGATTGCAGTGTAGTTTCTAATCTGCGATAGTGTCGAAATGTTAGCGCTGCTAATAGGTGGTATGTTTTTTGTCCTCAGTTTTTAACGTTATTTCAAAGAAAATCTGGCTAAAAAAAAGCCCCATAAACAGTTAGTTTATGAGGCTCTTAGATAGACTTTTTACGTATAATATTTAGTAGATCTGTCTACCAAAAATGTTCTTTGCTTAGATAATAACTGGCTAGGCTTTCGTGATAATCGTTTCTTCATCAAAACGTGATTTTGGCAGCTCAGCGTTAAAGTCATCTTTACTACGATAACCAAGTGATATGACTGCCACAGCGGTGTAGCCTTTACTACGTAAATCAAACTCTTCATCAAGTGCTTTCAAATCCGCCCCTTCCATCGGCACCGCATCA
Source organism: Psychrobacter sp. JCM 18901 (assembly GCF_000586435.1). Classification (GTDB taxonomy): domain Bacteria; phylum Pseudomonadota; class Gammaproteobacteria; order Pseudomonadales; family Moraxellaceae; genus Psychrobacter. The sequence continues at coordinate 151,776 of NZ_BAWH01000002.1, read as the reverse complement.
ATACCTAAGGTTGCAGCCCCTAGTAGCAAAGCGCCCATATTGAGATACAATTGCTCTATCAACCAATGTGGCTCGTCCTTTTGCTCATAACGACGAATGTCCAAAAACATTTTACGCGTCTGATGCATTTGCTCTTTAAATTTTGGCTCTGCAAAAACGACCATCTGCATCTTCTTTTTCTAAGATGTCATCCAAAAACTCATCATCAGCATAGACACGGCTACAGAATACAATGACGTGCGAGGCACCTTTTACTTTGGCATCGTTGAACTCATACATGCCTCAGTGCCTTTAGCAATTCGGGCTTTACCAGCTTCATCATCAGCAATCACAAAATGCCAAGGCTGAATGTTGGTACTCGAAGGACTGAGGCGTAAAATATCTTTTAGACTTTGGAAATCTTCTGCTGAAATTTTCTTATTGGTATCAAATTCTTTAGTGCTGTAGCGCCAGTTCATCGCTTCGGTGATATTTTTCATCTGTGACTCCATTATTGATATTAACTTTTTATTCTTGCTTAGAATTTTTCTTCTTCGATTGCCATTTAACGAAGCCACTTTAAATAAAAAGCTATTTTATGACCATGCCTGCTTGGTTAAGTATTCGTAGGTTTTGTTATGACTGAGTCAGCGTATTGCAAAAACGCCTACTTTCTTATTAGTAATAGTTACAATTACGCTACCGAATTGGCGACGCCGACTGTGCAGACTACATTGTAATCACTTAGTCATTCTCTTAGTATGAACTGACTTGATATATGGTAACTAGTTATAGTTGTCTGATAACTAGGTATATCAGCTTGATTCCAACTGATATGCCTCTATCTACACATCTCGAATAAAACATACATAATAATACCCGCGAGGAAATATGAGCACATCAGAAAAACCACTCCGAATAGATATCGTCTCAGACGTCGTCTGCCCTTGGTGCGTTATCGGCTATCGTCAATTGGCAGCAGCGCTTGAGCAAACCAATACTGCCCACACTATCCACTGGCATCCGTTTGAGCTCAACCCAAACATGCCAAGCGAAGGTCAAAACCTACGTGAGCACATCATCGAGAAGTATGGCTCTACCAAGCAGGAGTCAGATGCTAGCCGAGTCAGAATGACTGAAGCTGGACAGGAAGTTGGCTTTGAGTTTAACTTCAATGATGACACACGTATGCACAACACCTTTAATTTGCATCAGCTGCTACATTTCGCTGATCAGCAAGGCCGCATGCATGAGCTAAAGCAAGCCTTGTTTGCCGCGCATTTCACCAATAACAGAGACATCTCAGATATTAATGTGCTTGCCGATATTGCAGCAGAGACTGGGCTTGATCGTAGTGAATCATTGGCAGTGTTAGAAGGTCAATTCTTTGCGAAAGAAGTACGAGCAGAAGAGCAGCATTGGCAACAGCAAGGCATCCAAAGTGTACCAGCGATTATCTTTAATGAGCGTCATCTGGTCAGCGGTGCTCAAGGGGTCGAAAACTACATCAGTATCTTAGAGCAATTGGCCAACATGACTGAGTAAACCACCTGACGTTATAAGAATGCCATTCTATAAAAGGATACTTTATGTCTTCTGAACGCTTTCCCTCGATTATTGTGTTCGACGTCAATGAGACATTGCTCGATATCGACACGCTAACGCCTTTATTCACCCGCGTCTTTGGCAAACAAAGAGTGCTAAGAGAATGGTTCGCTCAGCTAGTACTGTACTCACAAACTATGACCTTGTCCGGTCTCTATACGCCTTTTGGCGAGCTCGGCGTTGGTGCATTGCAAATGGTTGCTGATATCAGACAAGTGTCTTTGACAGACGCCGATATCAATGACTTCAAAGAAAGAATGAGTGCGTTACCTGCCCATTCTGATGCTGCGCCAGCACTGACTCGTTTGCGTGATGCAGGGTTTCGACTGGTCACGCTGACTAACTCAGCAAGCAGTGCGTCTCCAACGCCATTAGAAAAAGCAGGCCTCAGTCAGTACTTTGAGCAGCACTTTAGTATTGAGACTGTTGGCAAGTTCAAGCCAGCACCTGATACTTACCAATTGGTGGCTGATACGCTAGCTGTTGATACGTCAGACTTATGTCTTGTTGCCTGTCACCTCTGGGATACTATAGGCGCACAAGCGGCTGGTTGTCGCGGTGCATTTTTGACCCGTCCCTATAATGCAATACTAAACGCGCCCAATGTACCAGTTCCTGATTTAAACGCATCAGATTTATCGACATTAGCGGATCAAATCATTAGCAAAAAGAGTGCTTGATACATTTAGGGTCTGTTGAACATTAAAAAAGGCTGCCTCAATATCGAAGCAGCCTTTTTGTTTTTAATAAAGTATTTCTAAGACAATAACGTCGTTGCTGTCTTTGTTGATTACTCTGAGAAGTGTACAACCGTACGGATACTTTCGCCTTTGTGCATCAAGTCAAACGCTTCGTTGACGTCTTCTATCGGCATCGTATGAGTGATGAAGTCTTGTAAAGGAATCTCGCCTGCTAAATAACGCTCGACATAACCTGGTAGTTCTGTGCGACCTTTTACACCGCCAAATGCGGAACCTTTCCAGACTCGACCAGTCACTAACTGGAATGGACGGGTTGAGATTTCTTGTCCAGCGCCAGCCACACCGATGATGACCGACTCGCCCCAACCTTTATGGCAGCACTCTAGCGCTGAACGCATGACATCGACATTACCGATACATTCAAACGAATAATCAACACCGCCATCGGTTAGCTCAACGATCACTTCTTGAATTGGTTTGTCATAATCTTTCGGATTGATACAATCGGTTGCGCCTAGTTTTTTAGCTAACTCAAACTTGCTTTCATTGATATCGATGACAATGATACGGCTGGCTTTTGCCATCGCCGCACCGATGACTGCGGATAGTCCAATACCGCCCAGTCCAAAGATAGCAACGGTAGCGCCCTCTTCAACTTTTGCTGTATTCATGACCGCGCCCATGCCCGTGGTCACACCGCAACCAAGCAAGCAGACTTCTTCTAGTGGGGCCTCTTTATTGACTTTGGCTAGAGAAATCTCTGGTAGCACAGTATATTCAGAAAACGTTGAGCAACCCATATAATGATAGATAGGCTCGCCGTCTTTGTAAAAACGCGTCGTGCCATCTGGCATCAAGCCTTTACCTTGCGTCTCGCGTACTGCTGAGCAAAGATTGGTTTTGCCTGAGCGGCACATTTTACAAACGCCGCACTCTGCCGTGTATAACGGAATGACATGATCACCGACCTGAACGCTGGTCACGCCTTCGCCAACTTGCTCAACGATACCGCCGCCTTCATGACCTAGAATCGCAGGGAACACGCCTTCTGGGTCTTCACCAGATAAGGTAAAAGCATCTGTATGACAAACACCACTGGCAACGATTTTTACCAATACTTCACCTTTGCGTGGCAGCATGACGTCCACTTCTTCGATAGATAGTGGCTGCTTTGGACCCCACGCGATGGCGGCTTTTGATTTAATAAATTTATCGGACATAAGAATCTCTCTTTTTAATTGATTGTTATTTATGGGTGATAACATGACAGTTTCGCTATAAGCACAAACAATTCTAGGGCGTGTCTTCATTTCAAAAATGGTGATAAAAATGAGATAAATTGCCGTCAAACGAGGAAAATAGTGCCGATAATATCGGGATATTAACCAGCGATTTGACGATGTTTGGCAAAATTTAGCTATTTTTAGCCCATTTAGATAACTATCGAGTGAATTGAAGACACGCCCTAATAACTTGCTAACACACTTTATGGATTTTGGCGTTCACTATATCCACAGTTAAAACAAATAAAGATAGACTGAGCTTATCTTGCCTGCCCTCTATAGGCAAGCATCGATGACAGTAAAACACCATCTGTTTACATTGATACTAACCATTATATTTATTTCTGAGCGGATAACAATATGCTATATTTGCAAATATCTTTTACATATTGGTAATAATCATGCGCTGGGAAGGAATTAGTGAGTTTGTCTATGTCGCAGAATATGAGAGCTTTACACGTGGTGCAAAAGAGCTGGGGATCTCGACGGCACAAGTCAGCCGTCAGATCAGCGCGCTAGAGAAACGCTTAAATATAAAGCTACTATATCGAACCACACGCAAGGTCTCATTAACCGAAGAAGGCCGTGTATTCTATCAGCACTGCCGCAGTGTGCTCGATGGCTTGGATGCCGCTGAGCAAGCCGTAAGCAACTTACAATCAAAGCCTCAAGGCAGAATAAAACTAACAGCGCCCGTTACTTATGGTGAGCAGCAGTTATTACCACTGATCAATGATTTTATGATGCAGTATCACGATATCGAAGTGACTGCCTTTTTGAGTAATCAGAAAATCGACTTGATTGAAGGGGGTTATGATTTGGCCATTCGTATCGGCAAATTGCATGACTCGACGATGATGGCAAAGAAACTTAGCTTGCGTACTAACTTTGTCTGCGCTGCACCCTCTTATCTAAAAAAACACGGCATACCACACCATCTAAGTGATTTAAGTCAACATAACTGCCTATTGGGTACTCGTGACTACTGGCACTTTATAGATACTGCTAAAGTAAAAGAGAACAGTCATACTCATGGGAAGACGGATAACCAACAAACGAGCGTAGAAAGGAACCTGCGTGTCTCTGGTACGGTGCAATATAACAGCGGCTATAGTCTGGTCGATGCTGCACTAAAAGGGCTGGGTATCGTACAGCTGCCTGATTATTATGTGCAAAAGTACTTAGCGTCTGGCGAGTTAGTCAGTTTACTCGATGACTATAGAGAACCCGAAGAAAGCATTTGGGCCATTTATCCACATAACCGTCATTTATCACCAAAGATTAGACTGCTCGTAGATTATTTGGCAGAACATTTGGTTTAACGTTCTGTTAAGACGTATTGCAATCACAAACCTGATTACGCACAATGAATATTCGATGTTGCTCATTATAGTTAGGACTGACCATACTACAGATAACTTAAAGGTGTCATTATGATTAAAATCGTCTCTATCGCTGTACTAGCAGTAGCCGTTTCTTCTTGTGCCAGTATCGATACGCTGCTGAATAAAACCAATAGCACCGGTGCTATGACAGACACCATAACCTCTATCAATGCTGAAAAAGGCTTGGTAACTTTACAAAGCAATCACTCCGTCCAAGATACCGCAGACAAACTGGTCTCAGTGATCGAAAGCAAGGGTATGAAAGTATTTGCGCGAGTCGATCATCAGAAAAATGCACAGAGTGCCGACTTATCATTGAGACCAACGCAAGTCGTTATGTTTGGTAATCCTAAAGCAGGTACGCCATTAATGAACTGTGAGCAAACTGTTGCCATTGATTTACCGCAAAAAAATCTTAATTAGCGAAGATGCTGAGAAAAAAAGTATGGCTATCGTATAACGATCCTCAATACTTAAAAACCCGTCATAATATTAAAGGTTGTGACACCGAGATTGCCAATATTTCAAAAGCACTTAACGCGATCAGTACTGCAGCAACGGCAAAATAATGTGTTTGGTATAGTTGAATAAATATATATTCGAGTAAATAAGTGAAATATGGAGCGGAAGTGTTACTTATTTACTTGAAAAGCCCTCATATCAAGAATGACTAGATTGCTCTATCTGGTCATTCAACTCTACTTTTAATTTCTTTGCGCATTCGATAATCTTTTTTTCTATTGGCAGGAATAGCACCTTGTGCAATAGCGATTTCACGCATTTGAACCGTGATATCATAATGAGGATAGCTAGCGTTACGATGAAATAGGCGTGCATCCACATCAATAAATGCCGCAAAATCATGCAGCTCTTGCAAGCTATCCGCCAGCATATGGCACCACTTATGGCCTTTGAATTTTATCTGTACAAAATCTACATATATCGCCATATAACCGCCTCTCTACTTATTCATTGATTCGCTTATCTATTTTTTAATTAGCTCAAAACACCTTAGCAACTTAATAACACTGTCATCAAAAACCTTTATAACAATGCGCGCACATCTTTTTTTAAGTTGTTTGAGTCGTTCTTGATACTCGCTATGACTGCTATCAAATGTACTCAGTCGTCCATAGCGTAACTGACGGTAGTTTTGTCTAATTTCAATAAGCTTTGTCTGAATAACGATTGGGTCGCTACTATCTGTTAGCTGACTCGTAGCAGATTGGGCATTGTCACCCTGACGGCTATCAATAGCCGATGCCAAACGTTCCAACCAAGCTAGCTGCCCTTCATTATCATTGCGGGCTAATAATTTGTCGTGTTTGGCAACGCGTTTTGAGAGCTGAGCAAGAGGTAAGTCTGCTGGGTGCCAACGTTTGCGGCGGCGATACCAAATGACAAATACTAAGATAGCCATAACGGAAACTGCACTGGTAGCTAACCAAATGATTTGCTGCATGATTGAGCTGATATTGAACCATTTGAGTAGCGAGTCGGCCTGTTTGTCTTGGTCATAGCCGACTACGTCTTTTTGCCAGTAGTAGCTCGCTTGGTCTGATAGGCGGCGTAGCGTTTGTAGCATTTGATACTGCTGATAGCTGATTTGCGCACTGGCATCATTGCCAAACATAGCCGCCCCTTGCTGCTCGGTCATCGTATTCATGCCTTGCTCTACTCGCTCAGGCGCCACAAAGGCTGTCGGATCCACACGTACCCAGCCTTGGCCCTCAAGCCAAACCTCAGTCCATGCATGCGCATCCATTTGCCGCACTTCCCATACGTTACCATTGCGACTTGGCTCACCGCCTTGATAGCCCGCTACTACTCGTGCAGGAATGCCAGCGGCGCGGAGCATAAAGGTAAAGCTTGACGAATAATGCTCACAGAACCCTGCTTTGGTTTCAAATAAAAACTCGTCAATACGATTGGTATTGAGCCGTGGTGGCGACAACGTATAGCGAAACTCTGTTCGATTGATCCATTGCTCGATAGCCGCTATGTAGCGCACAGGGTCTGAACCTGACTGCTCAAATAATTGCTTAGCAAGCGCTCGTGCTTGTGGATTACCTTCATTAGGCAAGGCAAGGTTCTCACGTCTTGATGCCTCTGTTAGAACTGGATCAATACGCATCTGTGCAAACTGCAACACATCATAGCGAAGCTGCTGCGTAACAGGTTGATCCTTTGATAAGGTAAATTCAGAGGTAGTATTGATATCTGGCTGTTCAGAAAACGGATAATCAAGACCAAATAGCCAGTTTTGCTGAGTGGGTTCTAAGATAACCTTGTAATTGACAGGTGCCGCCCTTGATTCATCAGGTACAGTAGCAAAGGCATTCTGAATCCATGCAGGTGCTTGCAATCTCGACGACCATTGATCCTTCTGAGGGGCCGGACGCCATGTGACACCATCGAAATCACTAAATACCAAACCACGCCAATACAACTGCTGTTGCGGTGGACGCTCATCAGCAAACTCTACGCGAAAGGCTAGCTCAGTTGACTGCCCTAAATTGGCAAAATCACCAGGGGACATACTATCAGAGACACCTGTAGTAGCTTGCTGACCTGATAGCTGTACTGACCACAGCGGTGGCAGTCTCGGAAAAAAACAAAAATAGCACCACCAATAATGGCAACGCACCAACCCCTAACACGCCCAATGTCCGCAAGCGTCCATCGCCGCTAGCATTGCTATCATCATTAAGCGCAATAAATGCTAGCAATACAATGACTGCGCCAACGATCACTTCTAAAGTAGTCAGTAAACCTTGGTCCATCAAAAATAATGCCGCAAGCACGAACAATGATAAATTCAACACCACATAGGCGTCGCGACGTTTATACAGCTCCCATAGTTTACTAACTAGGCATAGCACTAAAAATGCTACACCCATATCCAGTCCAAATGCTGTATTGTAGGTTAGCCATAGACCTAATAGCCCTAGCAAAAATCCTAGCATTTGTACACTTTGATAAATACGCTTTAGGTGCGATAGTTTTTTGAATTTAGCTTTGATATGAGGCAATTGAGCGGCGATACTGACGGCGGCAAATCCTATCAGCCATAATGGTAAATGTGCGGCATGCGGTAACACGACAGCTACTTGGGCGATTAATACCCAATAATAAGCTGGCAGTGCAAATAACTTACGATACCATTTAGCGTCATTTCGCTCAGGTTGAAACGAGACTTTTTGACCTAAAGCCAACTGCTCAAAGCTGGCCGTTTTTGTAGCATCGGCCGCAGAATACTCTGTGGACAGTGCATCAACATCAGCAGAAGATAAGCGTTTAGAATTGGTCATGGTACTTTCGCAAGCCTTAGCAAGCATGCTTGCGCAAAGGATTCCCCGTTACCCATCTCCGCAGTAGCAGGAGTATCACTAGGTAAACGCATTTGAAACGGCACGCCTAGCTGACCCAGCGTCAATGCCCCATAAGCCAATTGTGCAAGTTTTTGCTCGTGATGTGCAGCTGGCATATCTGCATAATCAAGCGTTTGCTCATGACCGACCGGATCAGCGAAGTGCTTGGTCAGCATGCCTTGTCCCCGCGCTACATGCCCCCAAGAGACTCGGGCCAATGACTCACCCTCGACATAGTTATCTAATCGCTCAAAGTCGTCCTGACCCTGTCTATACTGCCCACCTGTTGGTAAATCCTCTAAGCTTGCGATTGCATATTTTGCTTGCCAGTCAAAAACTTCAGGTTTTGGATATACCCAAGCTGTACGCGCAAAGTAGACATAAGACCATGCACGCATAATACCTAATGGATAAACTGTTTTTATTTTTAACCGCGGTAGTTCAAGTTGACCACGGTTGTAGGTCTGGACAGGCAGTCGAATGACTTGCTCGCCTTGTAATCGCGTGATGAGCACTGAACTTTGCGCGTTTGTGACATTTTTGGTTTTCTTATTGGCTATCTGCTCAAACTCAAATAGCAACTGACGCTTGGTTGGCGACTATCACTATTCAACTGTAGCGTAATCCAAACAGGCAAACCAGCTTCTGTCATAGTGACTTCTAGTAAACGCACTTGCAGACCAGATATATGAGCAAAAGTAACATGAAAACTAATTAGCCAAATACTGACCAGATAAAAGCACAAACCAAGCACTAAGTTGTTGCCATAGTTGATACCCGCGATAAAGGTAATTACTAACAATACGGCGAATAGCATTCCTTCACGACTAAAGAAAATATAGACATTGCGCAAATTAAGCGTAGCACTGTCACTCTTAGGTGCGCGCGCGGCAAACCAGCGGCTCAGAGCTGATTTTATTGGTGCGGTTAAGGTCTTTGGTAACAAGCTCATGACTACCCTATTATTACCATCTAAATAATAATGCTGTCAGTATTTGTATCTGACTGACAAACAAACTCACGAATAGAACGATACAGTTGATTCAGGACAATTTGAATACAAGAAAAGCGGGTGAAAATACCGTAAATAGTAAACTGAGTGACTTTGATATTTTTTCTAAGTTATATAGCTTTGACTATGTGTAGAACTACGTTTCACCGATGCAGTTAATCAATACGGTCAAACAGTCTGCCAGCTGCTAAGCAACGACTGACACTTCTGCTAGGATACGTTGGGCGATGGTTTTTGTTGCCTGCCCACCAGTCACATGCGCGGGTACGAAACGCTGACCGAGGCGATGATCAGTGACCGCAGCAAACACCGCTTGGATATCTTCAGGGGTCACTTCCATATATCCCGATACATAGGCATGCGCTTGGGCAGCACGTTGTAGTGACAATACGCCGCGAGGTGATAAACCATGATACTCTTGGCTTGCACGAGTTTTTGCAACCAGTCTCTGCAAATAATCCAATACAGTATCTGCTACATAAACTTGTCTGACACCCTGCTGAGCCAATATCACAGCCTCAGTATCAAGTACCGTATCCAAATCCTTGAGTAGCTCGCGACGATCTTTACCTTTTAGCAGCTCACGCTCTGCGGCAGGCGATGGATAACCCAATGATAAGCATAATAAAAATCTGTCTAACTGCGACTCTGGGAGCGGATAGACACCTGCTTGTTGCAATGGATTTTGGGTGGCAATCACAAAGAACGGCTGCGGCAAAGGATAAGTCTGGCCATCTTGCGTGACTTGTCGCTCTTCCATCGCTTCAAGTAACGCACTCTGCGTTTTGGGACTGGAACGGTTGATTTCATCAGCAAGTAATAACTGAGTGAAGACAGGGCCCGGACGAAACTCAAATTGCTGTTTACTTTGGTCGTAGATGCTCATACCTAAAATATCAGCAGGCAACATATCATTGGTAAATTGCACTCGGCTAAAGCTTAAACCTAATAACTGTGCCAAGCCCTGTGCCAAAGTCGTCTTACCCATACCAGGCAAGTCCTGCAATAACAAATGACCACCTGCTAAGATACAACTGAGTGCTAGCCTAACTGCTTGCGGCTTGTCCAATACAATCTGATTTAATTGCGCTAACAGCTGTGCAATTTGCTGCTGATTGCGTTGAAAATCAGCCGTACTAGGGATGGACTGGCTAAGCGGATTCGCTGTTATATGAGAGGTAGATAATGATCTATCGTTAGCTGCATGGGTCATAGTAGGTTATTGGCTCATTTTTTTAGGTCATAACGATGATAAGTCAGTTTACATCATCTGTAACGGTTGGTGCAGCGGCACGGAGCGTAGATAAATAAGCAATGATATCGGCACGCTCTTTCGCATCTGGCATCGGGTCAGACAGCATTTTGGAGTCTGGCATGGCTTTTTGTGCATCTGCAATGTATGGATCGAGTGTCTCTGCATCCCATACCCAACCTGAATCTTCTAACCCTTTGCTGTAGGTATAGTCTTTTAACTCGGCAGCCGGCGCACCATATATATTCATTAATTGTGGGCCTTTTTTTATTCAGACCTGCATTACGTTGATGGCATTGACCGCAAGCATCTTTATAAATTATTGAGCCGTTGTCCGCATCCCCGTCGGTATATAAGCAGAATCACAGGAGCGCGGTGGTCAGGTGGTGTTTTCTCACAAGCTGTGAGCAACAGAACAGCAGCCAAAAGGCTGCTCATTTGATATCTACTAATAAGGGACATTTTTAGCAATCTTTGGTTGAGGAATATCATCGCCATGACATAAACGATATGATGTATTGGCCTTTTAACTCGCTACCTTTATCGTGCTACTAGGCTCTTCTAAATAATACCCTTGCAAATAGCGCGCCCCCACACTCCAAGCGACTGACATCGTTGCTGCATCTTCGATATAAGGCATAAGCACATCTACCTTTATGTCATTAGTACGCGTAATAAGAGATTTAACCGTCTCTAGATTTTCTGCTGCACCAATATCTTGGATATAACTGCGCGCCAAGCGTACCATATCAGGCTGGACAAAATTGGCAATTTCGATAGATTTGGCAGACGAGCCAAAGTTATTAACACCGATTTGACAATTGACATCGTTGAGCGCGGAAAATTGGGATTTGGCGACGGTTAAATGTTCAGAGATATCTATTTCATTGAACTGTAGTGTTAATACACCGGCTACGCCGCCTACCGCTTTTATCAATTGGCTGGCGACAATCGGAAGTTTTTTTATCAACCAGTGAAGCATTGGTTAATTGTACTAACAGTTTGGCTTCAGGATGAACTTTACGGACGTCATTGATTTTCTTACAGGCATTGATAAGCACCCATCGATCAATCTTTTCTAACAGTTGATGTTTTTTTAGCCACCGCCATAAATTGATCAGGGTTAATACCGTATTGTCAGCATCTGACAGCGGTAACCGTAGATACACTTCAAAGAAGTCGCTACGATCGTTGTTGATGTCGTATATTGGCTGAAATGATAGATCAAAACGGTTATTAGTAATGGCATCCACTAATGACTCAGCAAGTGCATGATCATCGCTATTGGCATGTTCGCTTGGGTCATATATACGGTAAGATCCACCACTGTTAGAAGTCTCTACCATGATTTGGCTGATAGCATCCATGGCGCGTTCTAATATGATGACAGGCTCTACAGGATTTTTTTTCAATCTTGACAACAGCAATGCTGACTGTTGTATTCGTTGTACGTTTATCAACTTCAATAAACATATCCTTTATTGACGAACCGATATGTTTAGCAATATTTTCAAGCTCATTCGTCGTCTTGTTTTTTTACTAATATCGTGAATGCAGTATCGCTGAAACGGCTTACATGCCCATCAGGTACTAGCTCAGTCAACGTGTGGGCAACTTGTTTGACCGTTGCATCTATTCCTTGTAGACCTAAACTACTTCTTATTTTTCCTACATTATCAACCTGCACATATAGCAGGGCTGCGGTCATTAGTCCTTGGGACGCCTGCTGATGTATTGCTATCATCTGCTCTTCAAAACCACGACGATTATCTAAGCCAGTTAAATTATCTTTACGTTCAGCTTCAGCTAAACGCTTAGCAACCTCCGCACTATTATTACTATTCTGCTGAATAATAATCTGAATGACTGGCTCGCCCTCTAACGTGGCTGATGCTAATTGTAGTTTCGCTTCAAAAGTGCTGCCATCTGTCCGCACACTTTCAAAATTAAACTCAACGTCTTGGCGACTGCCTTTGTCAAACTGACGTAAAAACTGTTTAAACCCTTGAACATTATCTCTACCTGAAATCAGGTCAATAATAGGCACGCCTACCACTTCATTCATCGATTTAAAGCCGAATAGCTGAAGATAGGGATCGTTAGCAAATATATGAATACCCTCGTCTATATAAGCGACCGCGCTTTTAGAGTTCTTAATCAATACATTGGCACGTTGTTCTGCTTCAGAAAGTACTTGACGTAAGGTTTTTAGCTCACGGCGACTGCGCAAACTATTATGTTGCAGGCAGATGGCCATTACGACTGGCATTTCCTGATCCATTTTGAGCGCTTTGACCATCGTGCCACTAATCACAGTCGGTAGCTCATACTCATTGTAGGCCGTCGACGCTACCTCTTCATTCATTAAACAGATCATCGGCAGATCGATATTTTGCTCTTGTACGAGGCTTACCACATCTGTAAAGCTCATATTATAAGCTTTGCCAAATACCAGTACATCCCACGGTTGGCGCAGAAGTTTCAATAGCTCTTCTTTATCGTCCAAAAACCCCAAATTTACACTATCATAATAAGGACTCAATAACTGCACAAGACGTTCAGCATAGAGCTGATCGTCATTGATCACCAATAAATTTAAAAGAGATTGAGAGCGCATAAGGAGCCTTTTAGTCGTACGTATTTTTATCTATTATTTTGTTACTTTACATCTTTGTCTAAAACTAACCTAGCACATAAAACATACTAGCGTTAATATTCTATGAATCCTATCAGTATAGACTGAGTTTTCACTATGATAATTATTTTATAGTTAGAGATATCATAAAAGTCAGAGTAACAATATTTATCATTATAGACAATAATTAGACCAACTGCAGATTAACTTATGCCCTTTGTCGCCTACTATATTACTGACGAAAATCTGTATAAACTCTCCGTTATGGCCTGAAATACTTGTCGCATCTAAGTACCTCTAAGCGCTATAACTGCGCCACCTCATATTGACTAAACTTATCAGTCATCATTAGCCTGCGTCCTAATCGTAGAGTGGTTTGTTTATTACCAATACGCATGACGACTCTATCATCAGCTTGAAAGTAAAAAGGCGGTACGATTAGCGTGCCAGTCGTCTGTAGCTGTTCATCTTTACCGAGAATAAATACCGGTACAAAATGATGACTTCGCGTTTTACTGCCTTCCAAACGTAATCCACATGCCACAATTTTATGCCCGAGTATTTGCCATTCCACTTCTGGATTTTTAGTATCTACATTGAACCAGCGTACCACCCCTATTGACCAATTAGGTTGTTCTGTATTTTCAGAGCCATAGACCAAAATTAAACTCATTATGTGTAAGGCTGCGGTGCCGTTAGAGAAAGGTCAGAGTCATGTTTTTCTACAATAAGCCTCTCTTTATTGAAAATATTTTTGTCTGCAACCTTCTCATTAGGCTTACCATTTTTTGGCAACAAATGCAGTTTGCGATATGCTGAAGAACTTTCATAGTCGTCAAATATCTCAATATTTATAACGCTACTGCGACTACGCTCGCTGTCAAATGTATCGTATAAAGGCCTGTCCTCTTCTCGTAAATTTTTGATAGCGATCAAATTGGCAAAAATTTTTGAATGACCTACATGGTAGTGTATATCGTTAAAATTGGTGATTAACTTTGCCTGCTGCTTGCTAGTATATTTGGTTGCCAAGGTAAGTGGCGGCTGCAAATAGCGGTAGCTGATGGTCATCGAAATAGCATTAAGCAGACTATATTCTGCTGTACTACCTTCCTCGATAAAGGCTTTTTTTGCGTGACTCAAAATACTCAACTATCGGTGTCAGTTCTATAAATAGACAGTCATGACGATCTTCATATGGGTTGATATGAGAGTTGACTGTTAGATAGCTTGGTGGATTATTACTCTTAAGATCAACAAAAACCTTTGTCTCGGTGGCAGGCTCCATTGTCGCGACCATGTGTTTAGCCATTCAGGCAATAGACGCTGTACGAGTAAGATATTCGGGCGCCTCATAGCACGCAAATTTAACAAGTGATGCAAACAAATTTGGCAATATAGCTGATGAATACTGTTTGTTTGGTTCGTGACAGTATGTATGCTTAAATCAATATCAGCTACTTTTCTCTGATGAGCCAGATAATATAACTGATTGACTTTAGACCACAGGTAATCTGATGGCTTTCGATAGCACAGTGCTTCTTCTGCTAATAGTTTTTGGTATCTTAATAGTGATTGATAAATCGCAATGGCAAGCGTGCTATCAGGTTTAGTCTCAGCGCCAAAAAAACGCTGCCAACCTTTATCAGAAGATTGGTTTAAGGAGGCTTCTGACAACTGCGTCTCACGACGTACGACTTTGTCGTAAACCATAATAATTAAATAATGTAGCGATTGCATTTGAGCGATATAAGACATCTGATCCTGACTAAGCGCGCCTGTCTCATAGATATAGTGCTGTCTAAAAGCTGCAATCAGTCGGTCTGAGGCATCAATGACTGTTGCCATTAATTTGAGACGCTGTTGTTCATCCATATTGGATTCACGTAATACTGTCAGTAGACTCTCTAAATGCTCTGTTTGCTGCTCTTGGGTAAGCGTAGGTAGCGTTGCTAACATCTTTAACAAGTAACGCTCTTGACCATTTACTGAGCGATTAGATAGCGGAGGTAGTGGCTCTGTAGAATCTAAATGCTCTCGAAACATTGATAACGTTATCATCAGTATCTTTACTCTCTATTAGTCACTCCGAAGCAATCAGTAATATGCAGCAGTACAAATACATGTATGGCATAAAAAAAATGTTTGTTAAGCTAGACTATAGAAAAGTGATGATATCTATTTATTGTAAGCCTAAATCTAGCAGTACGCTCTGACAATACCTACATACTGTCAAAATCTTACATCTAAAATTGTATATTTTTAAGTTAGCTTACATACTGACAGTCTATATTCTGCTCCAATCATATATCTATATAGTGAGTCCTAAATAAAAAGAGTACAGCTTTTACGGTGTGCTACTGGTATAAATTTCCTTTGCTTGCTGTGCGACTCCGTCATTCCAGAGGCTGCACAAAATTTATCCCAGTAGCACTGTATTTATTTTATAGTGGATCGACTATATATACTTATACAAAAGCATAAATCCTAGTTTTTAGTTTTTAGTTTTTAGTTTTTAGTTTTTAGTTTTTAGTTTTTAGTTTTTAGTTTTTAGTTTTTAGTTTTTAGTTTTGAAAGATACTATACGTATCTTTTTTAAGAGCCTCTCTTTGTTTACTAATTCTCCTAAATTGTTATAGTGCCCTATATTAGCTATTGCTGTAAATATCAATCGGCACTTTAAAAGGTCTATTCGGTAACTCTCTGACCAACTTAGGAACAAGATAACCTGGCAATGATGCTAACAATGACCAATAAAGCTCAATCGCTGCTTGCTCACTACTATCAAAATGCGCCGCACCAGCCACCTTGTCCAACACATGTAAATAATATGGTAGTACGCCACAAGCAAACAAACGCTGACTAAGCTGCACTTGCGCGTCGAGAGTATCGTTGACACCTTTTAACAACACGGCTTGGTTTAATAGCGTAACTCCAGCTGCTCTAGTACGTTGTAAATGCTCAGCTGTTGGTGCATCTAGCTCATTGGCATGATTACAGTGAATCACCATGACAATATGGCAGCGGCTTCGGGATAGCCTTTCTAACAATGTAGCGTCCAAGCGTGCGGGTATCACCAATGGCAAACGCGTATGCAGCCGAATGGTAGTAATCTGCGGAAGAGACTCCAAAGTATCTAACCATGAAAACAAACGTCGATTGGTCACATTTAGTGGATCACCACCACTCAAAATTACCTCATTGACCTCAGGATTTGCATTAATATAATTGATGATATTTTCTTTTGCATCAGCAGTCGGCATATTGGCACTATAGTCAAAATGCTGACGAAAGCAGTAACGGCAGTGAATAGCGCACGCACCCGTAATCGTTAATAACACTCTCGACTCATATTTATGCAGCAAACCTTTTACAGGGTTTTGCGTGTTTTCGCTTAACGGATCTGCTACGTAGCCTGTGACGTTGATTTGCTCTTGCTGGTCTGGTAACACTTGTTTAAGCAGGGGATCATTACGGTCGCCAATAGCCATTTTTGCCACAAAGCCACGCGGCACACGCAGTTCAAAATGCTTAGGTACGTAAACTTCTGCACGCATTGATTCAAGCTGCAGAATACTCAATAGCTCATCAACAGATGTAATAGCTTCCGATAATTGCGTTTGCCAGTTTTTTTTGTGTGATTAAATGGTTTATCATGACAGCCTATTACCTGTGCCCAAAATCCGATATTATACGCCTTAGTGTCTAGCCTATCAAAGTATCCTCGTTAATCCGTAAATACTTGGCATAACAGAAAATTTTGGTACAGTCAGCCCTATGTCTTACTATTATATTTACAACCTCTAGGAGTTTCTTGTGGCAAGTTTTTCTACTAATGAATTTAAAGCTGGTCTAAAAGTGATGCTTGATGGCAACCCTTGTGCCATTCTTGAAAACGAGTTTGTCAAACCTGGTAAAGGTCAAGCCTTTAACCGTGTTAAGTTGCGCAATCTTCGTAGTGGCAAAGTACTGGAACAAACTTTCAAGTCAGGTGACAGCCTAGAAGCTGCTGATGTGATGGATACTGAAATGAACTATCTATATAACGATGGCGAGTTTTGGCATTTTATGCATCCTGAGAGCTTTGAGCAGATTCAAGCGGACAAAAACGCAATGAGTGATTCAATCAAGTGGTTAAAAGAAAACAGCAATGCTCTATGTACCATTACGTTATTTAATGGTGCTCCTCTGTCAGTCACGCCGCCTAACTTCGTTGAGTTAGAAATCACAGAAACAGATCCTGGCGTACGCGGCGATACTTCAGGCGGTGGTGGCAAACCTGCTAAATTGGAGACAGGTGCTGTTGTACGTGTACCATTATTTGTGCAACAAGGTGAAGTGGTACGTGTCGATACGCGTACTGGCGACTACCAAACTCGCGTGAACTAATATCGCTCTAAACATGACTGGTAGTTGATATTTACTGATATCTTTATCATCAATAAAAAGCTTAACCACCATATAGGCGGTTAAGCTTTTTTATACTCATTAATCATGGTTACATTAAAATGCTAATCACTACCACTAATATCTAGCAAATCACTCTTCTTCCAATGATTGCTTTTGTATCAGCCAATACTGTACCAAGGCATTCAACTGCTCTTGCTTAAAAGGTTTGGTGCAATAATCCTGCATACCAACTTTCAGATATTTCTCACGCTCGCCGTCCATTGCATTGGCAGTCAAAGCGATAATGGGCGGTAGTATTTGGGGGTCATATAATTCATGCAATTTAATAGTCGCCTGTACTCCATCCATAATCGGCATATGATGATCCATCAATATCACATCATAACGATCAGGGAATAAAGCAAAAGCCTCAATTGCTTGCTGACCATCTGTAACATGGGTGACGGTATGTCCGCTGCTGGTTAGGGATTTTTTTGGCTATAATCGCGTTGACAGCATCATCCTCGACCAACAAGATATGCCCAGACCGCTCATGCGTAGGTTCAATTATGGTCGTATCGTTAGAGTCTTGCCATGTCTCATACTTGTCTTCATCAATAGTAGTTAACGGTAATAAAACACTAAATGTCGTACCGACTCCTACTTCACTATTTACATGAATGTAACCACCCATCAAATCGACTAGAGACTTACAAACAGATAGTCCAAGTCCAGTACCACCATAAATACGATGAGTAAATTTATTCGCTTGGTCATAAGCGTCAAATATCGCCTCTAACGACTCTTCTTTGATACCAACACCCGTATCTTTCACTTCTATACATAAAGTTATATTCTGACCAGTTTCATCGCATTCTATTTTGCTTACTTCTTTTTCTTGACTCGTACTCACGAATTTTTTTTATCGATGTTATCTGGACAGTAGCAATTGTCCATATGTTTGACATCGATGCTTACCTGACCACCTTCACGCGTGAACTTGATCGCGTTATTGACCAAGTTTGCAATAATCTGTTTTAGACGTACAGGATCACCGTTTACATAAGGTGATAGTGTTTCAGTATAGTGATAATCTAAGGTTACGCCTCTTTGACGTGCCTTAATCGCAAATAAACTGACGACTTCATTGCATAAACTAGATAAATTCAATGGAATAGAATCAATCGTCATTTTTCCAGACTCAACTTTTGATAAGTCCAAAATACCATTAATGATGACCATCAAATGCTCGTTAGAAACTTTTATATTATCAACGTATTCTCGCTGTTCATTACTGAGTTGGGTATCGCCTAACATCTCTACCATACCGATAATACCGTTCATCGGTGTGCGAATTTCATGACTCATATTAGCCAAAAAGCTCGATTTCATTTCATTAGCACGCTTAGCATCACGCTGCTTATCCTGTAATTGCAAAGCATCAGCTGCCATTTTGGCAAACTGTGCCAAGATCTCTGATTGTTGTTCATTAAAACTATGATTAGGCTTTGTATCCATAAGGCATAAAGTACCTAGACGATACCTTTTATTGTCTTCATATAAGATAATAGGAGCACCAACATAAAATCGTAAATATGGAGATCCTGTGACCATAGGATTCTGACTAAAACGATCGTCTTTCCAAGTATCTGACACTACGAAAACGTCATCAGACAGTATCGTATAGTTACAAAAAGCAATATCACGTGATGTCGTGCATATACTGTCAGATTCATTGTCAAATTTACAAGCTGGTTTTAGATATTGGGTTTCCTCATCCATAAAAGTAATGGCGACTACAGGCACATCAAAAAACAGTTTTGCAAGTGCAACTAGTCGATCGAACGCAGGCTCATCATCTTCGTTGAGTACCTGGTACTTCTTTAGCTTGTTGACACGTTCTAATTCATCTACCGCGACAGGGTAGCTCTGCTGAGGTGAGTTAGATATAGACAAGGTAAACTCCATTAAATAATATCAGACGTATTAGTTACGACCCGTCTGTCTTATTAATAATTGTAATGCTTCACTCACCATAATCATCGCCACCACTGACGTAACGACTACTGCTGAGCCATAACCACCGCATTGCAAACCGCCTGTTTGACAGCTTTTATCTACAATTGGCGGCTCTGTCGAATAGACACATTTGATACCAAATTTTTCTTTTAAAGCACTATTAATGCCTTTCTCGTGGCGTAACTTGTTGCGTAACTTTGCTAATAGTGGGTCTTGATAACAGTCACGCAAATCACTTACTCTAATCTGACTTGGATCTATCTTACCACCTGCACCGCCCGCACAGACCAACTTTAGTTTATTAAAACGACAGTGTAAAGCGATTGCTAGTTTCGCATTCGTATCGTCTACGCAATCTAAAATAACAATCGGTTTCCCCTGAGCATTGGCAGATTTAACTGCTTCACGACTTGGTAAGAGTGTAGCGACATTATCTACTGTCAAAAAGTCATCGATTAAATTTAAGGTTACTGTGGGATTAATCTCTCTAATACGAGTTGCCATTGCTTCAATTTTACTTTGTCCAAACGTGCTGTCTAGTGCAGGCAGTTGGCGATTGACATTAGACGCAACCAATACATCCAAATCAATCAGCGTAATCGTTCCCACTGCTGTCCGAGCCAGCGCCTCTGCTGCCCAAGAGCCCACTCCTCCTACACCAATAATGTAGACATGAGCTGCCGAAAAAGTATCAACCGCTGAGGTACCATAGAGTGTCCGTGTACCTTGAAAACGACGATCGTACTGCTCATCTTGTTGGCGCGATTCGTCTTGTGCAAGACTGTCTTCGACGGATTCTGGTTGTTCAAATTGTCGCGTGTTACTCATAACAGATCAAATTCTCTTTTCAAATATTTTGGTTGTCATTTATACGGCTCATACTTTTTAGCTTCTAATTACAACGATGCTTTTCTTATAAATAGCACAGTTACACTGAATAAGCCCAGTCTACTTTCAGAGCATCACAGCTATTTTGCCACAATTGCTTAGCAAGTTTATCATGTGGTATTTCTAATAGCTCACTCAAGCTTGCTAATACCCATGGCAGATTGGCTGGTACATTTCTATTATGTGAATCAGTATCATCCGTTGTCTGACACATAATAGGTGTCATATCTGGACAATCCGTCTCAATGACCAAGCATTCGATGCCATAACTCTCAACTGCTACTTGAATAGCACGGCGCAGTTTTTTGGCATTCGGATTGGTTATCTGACCCGTAACACCAAGCTTAAACCCCAATTTTACAAAAGCCTTCGCCTCTTGTTCGCCACCGCTAAAGCTATGGGCAATACCGCCTAATTTATGCGCATCGTATTTATGCGCTTTTAATATTGCGAGCGCTTCAGCATGCGCTTTACGAATATGCAGCATCACTGGTAGATTATGAGTTACTGCTATATCCAACTGCGCCGCAAAGAACCTTTTTTTTGTTTAGCAAATACATCAGGCTGATTCATTGCATCGGTAAAGGTGTCTAATCCAATCTCACCAATAGCTAATGGACGACGCTCTATCACCATTTGCTCAAGTTGTGTTAAATGGTCGTCGGTATGCTGCTCAATATAAAATGGGTGTAAGCCAAGTGCGATATGGGCTGTAACATTGCATTTATCTTGGTTGTTTGCCTTGGTCGCAGACGATTGCGACAGTTCATTGATGGAGTCTTGAGTATCGTACATTCGATCAAAATAATGGTATAAATAACCTACTAGCACTAAGTGACAGACACCTTGACTATAAGCCTGCTCTACCTGCTGCCTTCGGTCAGTATCGAATACTGGAGCATCAAAATGTGTATGCGTATCTATAAGAGGATAGACATTTTTTTAAAACTTCTCTAGCGTTTGTTCGCTCAGCAGTGGTCGCTGATTCGTTGCCACACATTAATAGACTCCAAAACTGACTTTCCAAAACATAGAATTGAGTAATAAAAACTAAGCAGTTTTTCATATATAAGTATTTTTATACAAGAATATTGCTATAGACGCATTACTGAGCTTTTATTTTCTAATTACTAACTTCTATTTATTAGCTGTATTCTCGTGAGCATCGTCAATATCACTACCCTCAGATACGGTATTATGATTATTTACTGTCTTCGTATTGTCCTTTCGACTACTGCGCCTAGGGATGAGCAATAGCGCAGTTGCAGCCACACTTAGTAAAAGCCATTTTTTTGTATTTTTATCATCTGTCATTTTAGCTTCTGATTTACTGTAGCGGAAAACATAATACGTAACTCATTATTCTATTAGTAACTAATATACTTAAATATAAAAGCGGCTATGTTTATCTGTGTTATGAATACGCAAGCTAATGTACGATGTATCTAGTACATCCTACATTAATTTATGCCAGTTGAATCACATTAACCGTTATATATAGAGCTAATATTTTAACGATTAAGAGGATAGGTCGTGATACCGCTATTAGGGCTATCTACTCTCGTAAAACCTTGCGTAGTAGATTTTGGTGCTTGATCACGTTTAGGGATAAGGGGGTTTAGCGGCATGAGCTCGTAATCTGCACTGACATTACCATTCCAACCTTCAGTGCCGCTCAATGGTAATTGCTTAATCGTACCGTTTTTATCAATGACCAGCTGCAACACTCGCATTTGATTGAATTTGCGTTCAGTCACACTCGCTACCGCGCCGCCATCACGTAAGATAGTCGGCTGTAAAAAGATAATCAAATTGCTCTTTTGGGTGCTGTCATTGTCAGAACGAAAGAGTCTACCGATAACAGGAACATTGCCCAGCCCAGGAACTTTCTGCTGACGTGTAGTGGTGTTGTCACGCATCAGTCCACCCAAGGCAATCGTCTGCTGATCATCCGCTAGAATGGTCGTATTAATAAGGCTTTTATTGGTAATCAAACCACTGGCATTACCCGTACTACCTGGTACCACTGACGAGACTTCTTGCGACACTTCTAATCGTACTGTGCCATTGTCACCAATATGGGGAATGACATTCAGATTAATACCAATGTCTTGGCGATCAATTGTCTGAAATGGGTTGTTTGAATTATTGCCACTAGTGGTAAAAGAACCTGTGACAAAGGGTACGTTTTGACCAACCAAGATACTGGCTTTTTCATTATCCAATGTCAAAATCGATGGCATGGACAATAGATTAGCACTGGTAGATGAGTCAAGCGCCTGTAAAATAGCGCCATAAAACTCTGTATTGCCCTGACTGTCTTTGCGACTATCTCCAATGCCTATCAATGCACCTGCGATAGAGCTGGCAGCAGCACTAATACCTGCCGTACTTGTCCCTGCTAAAGCGGCAGCTGCAAGCGTCGTTGCGCTGGCTCCCACATTGTTAAAGTTGACCACTCCATAGCCACTATTAGCGTTACCTAGCGCCCATTGAACGCCTAGCTGAGTAGCATCATCGCCTGACACTTCAACAATAGCGGCTTGAATCAATACTTGTGCGCGGCGACTGTCTAATTGGTTGACCGCGTCTTCAATCTCAAACATTAGCTCAGGTGCGGCATTGACGATAACGGCATTTTGAGTTTCATCAGCGATAATACTAAAAGGACGACCGCCTACTCCTGTGCTTGTTCCACTTGTGCTGCTAGTCGACACAGCAGCTGCACTGCTACCTAGGCTATCGCTAGCTGCATTATTAATTGCAGCGGCTGTGCTACTTGCATCATTTAGCGAAGCTGATTCTAATGTCGAGGTCGCGCCAGCACTATTGATAGATTGATTAGCTAGTAAGCCGCGTAACATATCGGCGATATGACCAGCACTAGCGTACTTTAATCGAAAAACACGTAGACCACTTAAACGTCTGGTCGGCGTAGTATCCAATTGATTGACCATTTCTTGGACTTTAGCAATCATTTCAGGACTACCTTTGACTAGCAGTCTATCGCTCGACGTATCAGCAATTACCTTTAACTGATTGTTGCCACCTTGTGCTTGTCCACTACCCGCACTTGAGACTAAGGCGCTAATCAACTCCATCATACGCTCGGCATCGACGTGACGCAGTGGTATCACTTGCAAACTGTCATTTACATTACTGTCTAAATCACGGATAAGGGCTGTCAGTTGGTTAAGGCTGTCTGCTCGATCGGACAACACTAGCGCATTGACACCAGGTACAGCGGCCGCGTGAGCCGACTGCGGCATCAATGGGCGAATAACACCTAATACTTCTGCAGCTTGGGTATTGGTCAAATAAATAACTCGAGTGGCGAGCGACTCACCCACACTATCACCGCGTAAATCAACTGCCACACCAGATTGCTTAGCAATATTATCTGGCACCAGTTTTGTCGTCGTTCCCGATTCAATCGCGGCAATACCATTCACTTGCATCACGCTCAGAAATAACTGATAAATCTCATCACGGGACAGGGCTTTATTGGAGATGACTGTGACGTTGCCATTGATACGTGGATCAAGAACAAAGTTTTGATCTGTGATGGTCGCAACTTCATTGATAAAAGCTTTGATATCAGCGTCTTGTAAATTGACTTTCCAGCTCTCAGCATTGGCAAGACCAAAACCAGCAGCCCATAATGCACTGCCAGACAAAGTGGACGACACAAGCGCATCAAACGCTGCAGGCTACGGTACAAATGCGTGGCTGAAAAATTCTGAAAACTTACCATATTGATGATTACCTACAGTGATATTGCTTGCTATATGCTGAATTTTTAAGGAGCAATTTTGCTAAAAACCTACCTTGCTAGAACTGCTGGCGAATCGTAATAACTTGCTCACCACGTTGAACCTCTATCTGCGCTTCACCTGCTTGTTGTACTTGCTGAAGTACACCAGCATCTTGCGCTGGGTTATTGCCTACACTTTGTCCGTTGACAGTTAGTACTTTATCGCCTGGCTCTAGCCCTAAACGATTACGTAGGCCAGTAGCATCGCCGCTGTGACTTGATAGCTTTCACCTGATGCCATCACTCCCATTCTACTTAGATAACTGGCAGGGTTTTCTTGCAAGGCCGTAACCGCTTCTTCGATAGCCGACTGTGGATTACTTGAAGTGTCTGCGCCAGTTGCCCCTTCTGCCTCAGGAACAGCGTTTTGTACTGGCTGGGGCGCTGTAGGCAACATGCTATTGTTTGGCAAACGCTGGTTACTTATTCCGCTTGCTAGCATATCACTTTGGTCTAATGGCATCGCCTCTGGCATTTTAATGACGGTTTCTTTATCGTTAGCATCAGCGATAGTGACTGCATTCCAGTCAACAGCCACGAGCGTATAATCGCTGTCTTTTAGCTCATCACCGATGCGGTAATTTTTGACTTCCCCATTGACATTCAATAAGGCGGAAGACATGCTCTCAGGTATGGCTAGTAGGACGCCTTTGAGCTCAATGTTGGGAGGTGGTTGCACGGCTGCAGTAATAGGATCGGGATCAGCAAAGATTGCAAACAAGCCACTATAATCATTGGTGGATTTGGCACTATTTTGTAGAGGCGCTAAAGGCAATGTAGGCGCTAAAGGTGCTGCTAGTAATAACCATAAGAGACGGGCGGCTGTCCAACATAGCCAAGCAATGGCTAACAATAATAGCCAACCTGAAAAACGATTGAGAGTATTGATAACAGGTTTTAGGCTTGCGGCGATATTAAGCATTTAGTTCGCCCCCAAACCGGTTAGCAATGGCTGGCGCACACTGACAACTGGCGTATCTTGAGGGGCTTGTCCTTTATACTCAGGCATGTTCTCTAGCAAACGCTGCGTCAAACTAACATCGAGCATATTATCGCTATCGAGATACAGATCACCCAAACGCTTATCTTGATTGTTTAATAAATTAATATGCAGCAAATCTCTATTATTTTTTTTGCTCTGTACTAAGCTCGGCTCTTAGAGCAGGCATCGTAATATAAAAAACTTTGCCACCACTAGGATAGCCTACCTCACCACCAACCCAAGTTAATTGACCATCCGCTGCACTAAATCCGCCAACGTCTTTAGCAGGCTCACTACTAGATGCATCACTTTTGTCAGACTGATGTGTTAACGATACATTATTTACTTGAATAGGGGTATTCGGCAGCTGCCAGTTGACTATACTCGCTAGCGTCTCAGGTGCAATTTTTCCACTCATGTTGTCAACTTGCCATGAGTTTAACCCAAGTTTAATTTGCCCATTCAGGCGTGTCTGTGATGAGTGGATATTAACATCCGCACCTAGCTTACCTATGAGTAGCTGCCAAGCTGCCATGACCATTCTGCCATACCTGTAAGCGACGTCGATGACATAGGCAACTGCCAAATAGCAGCACCTTGCCATACATTGCCAGATACATGCTGCACATAAGGCGTATCTGGCGCGTATTTCTCAAGTAACCATGCTGCTGGCATTTGCAAAACGGCAAATAGCGCAAACAACACAAACCCCACTAGCCACCAGAGCTTACGGGGACGTTTATGAGAAAACTCAGATACTTGGGCCACAGTCGTACAACTCTTATATAAGACAAAAACGTCATTATCATAACAAACAATGGCATATAGATGACAGAAAAAAAGCCAGTATCTTTACTGCCAAAATACTGGCAGTAAAGATACTGGCTTTTATTTTCTCGAAAGCAGCTCTATCTATCGCTAAATGATTGTAAATAAACCATTATCAATAGCAATTTCAAGCTGGCTCACAGAAAGGCATTTTATAAGAAAACAGCTAATTAAATAGCAAAATCTTCGATATCACGACCTGCTGCTAGCGCTTCAACCAACCACGTTGGCTTACGGCCACGTCCAGTCCAAGTTTCACTATGATCATCAGTATTGCGATATTTAATACTGCGTTTTTTTCTCTAACTTTTCACCAGCTTTCAGTATCTCTTCGATCGTTGCATTGCTATCTTCAGCAATTTTCTCGAACTGCATATACGCATCATACAAACGTTGATGTTGTTTTTTTAGCGATAAGTTGTTGAGCGTTTTCAGTGATAGCACGTAACTCATCTACGTTCAAATTTTCTAAATCAATTGCGTTATTTTTGCTCATAATAAATCCAACTATAAAATAAGAGTGTGGCCTCTATTGAGGTATTGTTTTTCGTGAAATAATGCAGAGAACAAATCGTTCATTAGTAATTAAATCTATTCATAAAATATAATTAATTCTAAAGAGTATTTAATTTCTAATGGCATCTCGAACAATCCACTATAAATAGAAGACATATAGCGATAGATGCTCATTGTATCTACTTTAAATAAAATTAGTTTTAGATAAATCTAAACACATAAGTCACTATTCTTTGTATATTACTATAATAGCTTTGAAAGCATTTTCTAATAATAAAAAAATTCTAGTACTTTGACTACTGCTAGAATTTCACAATAACATTTCGACAAAAACCTACTGTTAAAATAATAGAGTAGTAAGTCAATGCACTATACTCTCAAATACTGCTAATCTTAAGGGTAGTCTTGCATTAGCTCTGTAACTCGCTATATCGTTCCTATGGTACGTTCCGAAGAATTTAACCATTTCATATAAAGATCTATTATCCAAATAGCTTTCGATTTATTAATAAGAAACAAGTAAAACTTTGGCTATTACCATCGAAATTTGTTTTATTTAAAAACGATCAATATATATTAACTATACGCCATATAAAGTTAGTATAGCAATTTTTAAAACTAAACGTCACTAATCGTAATTATTTTTTTGGTATAAACGGTCAATATAGAGTATAGAAGGTAGTAAGCATACTAGCTAATGTAATAATTAATAGTATTAAACCAGTACTAATTAAACTTAAGTTTAATCTTTTAGATATTAAGAGCGTATTAAATAAATTAAAAATTCTTTAATAAAAAAATTAGTTTAGCTACGTTAAAAAGTATCAAATGAATTATATTTTTGGATATAGCTAACCCTCTATAAGAGAGCTACAGTGTTAACCTCGCTTGAAGTATTGCCTATACATCTGCACTCAGTTGCCTTGTATCTCTTTTAAATTGAATCAACTATAGCAAGCATTAAAAAAAGCCCCGTTAATACGGGGCTCTAATACACAAACATTACACTTTCTTTCTTATATGATTTAGAACGGAATGTCATCATCTACAGGGCCATCTGGCATTGCTGTAGGTTTAGATTGTGCATGTTTCTGTGCTGGCTGATTGAACTGGTTTTGCTGAGTAGGCGCCTGATTGTTAAAGCTATTCTGACCACCTTGAGCCGCTGGTTGGTTATAGCCGCCTTGATGTGCCATTTGATTATTTGCTTGCTGACCAAAGTTGTTTTGGTTGTTTTGACCACCTTGATTATTATAGCCACCACTATTGCCTTGTCCCTGACCGCCGCCAGTTTGACCATCAAGCATCTGCATTTGTTCAGCACGAATCTCAGTAATATAACGGTCTTGACCACTTTGGTCTTGGTATTTACGTGTACGCAAACTACCTTCGATATAGACTTTGCTGCCTTTACGCAGGTATTGCGCTGCGATCTCACCTAGACGATTAAAAAGTGCGATACGATGCCACTCTGTCGCTTCTCTTTTTTTCGCCGCTTTGTTTGTCTGTCCACTGCTCTGATGTCGCAACCGAGATATTGGTTACGCTACCGCCATTGCTGAATTGGCGTGCCTCAGGATCTGCTCCGAGGTTACCGATGATGATAACTTTATTGACTCCGCGCATGATACCGTCCTTTTACTTATGAATAATTTAATAAACTGTTCTAATCGTTATCTGATAGCGTCATTTGATACTATCAATTGTATAATTTTACTTTAACCAATTTTTATCGAAATATCTATAGGCTACCTATGGTGCACGTCAGTCTATGTCGCTTAGATCCTCTATCTTGATATACTAATCGATATTGTAGAGTCCAATAAATAACAGGTAATAGATAAATATGCTGCCATTTTGCCATTTTAAGACGCTGAAGAACACCATCTACCTTTATCGATATTGCATAGCACCTTACTTATTATCAAATGATTTAGAGATTTCTAGTTAGCATTAGAAGGCTTGCGATGCATGCTCAACGTCACGCTACCCAGCTCTACGCCAAATTTTTTCATCACTGAGCGATTGAGCATGACATCCTCATTGATAAGATACATCCAATCATCAAAATTCACTTTGTAGATTTTGTCCTCGACAGGTAGCTCTAATAAGTAATTCCAGTGCAACGTATTGCCAACCACCTGTCCTGTTGCCTCGCCAATGACATCACCTGCGACACCTTTCCAGCTGCCATCTTTCTGCTCAGTCAGACGCCATATACGCTGCGATTTTGTGCCATCTGCCCACGAGAACTTCTCGTTTAGGACAATGACATCATCTCCCTCATGGGTAGCATCAATGTCGACATAAAAACGCTTTTTGACTTCACCATTTCGACCTTGGAACATACCCCAACCATCGATTTGACCCGAAAAAAAATTATGCATGTCGAGCGTTGGTGTGGTGTTCTGATAGGCCTGAATATTTTGTGTGGCACAACCAGAGGTTAGCAGTATGGCCGATAAACCAATACCTATTGTTGACTTGGCTATTGAGTGATTTGCCTTCTCTCTGTTCTCAATGACATTACTAGACAACATCTTAAATTTACTCATATTAATTCCTTTTAAGTAGAAATAAATAGTTAGTTTCTACTTATTGATACTGATGGTTTATGAGATTGCTGTCTGTGCAATTTTTGCTATTTGGCTTCACTTCCGTATACAACTACAAGCATAAAGCTGCTATATATCTAGCGGACTCTGCACCAAACTCGAGAGCTGCTGACGTGAATCATCCGTCAACTGTGTCTTATCTAACTTTAAATAGGCGACTTGCTCTTTTGCCATTACGACCAGCTCGTCAACGCCATCTACTGCCAGCATTTGTCGTGACCAGTCTTGGATATTGATGTCTTTGGGAATAGTAACCGTCGTGCTCGATAGATAAGGTGGCTGAGAAATGGGAATGATGATAAGCAATGCGGCACCCATAATAATAGCCAGTATGCCCCACGCCAACAAATTAGGCTGGCTTAATAACAGACCACCCATTGCCCCGCCTACAAATGCACCAAAGAACTGACTAGAGGAATTAAGACCCATCGCGGTCGCTTTATTGGCGACTGGTGCACGCTTAGATATCCACGAAGGAATCGTTGCCTCAAGTAGATTAAAGCCCATAAAGTACAGCAGCAAACCAAATATAATACCAACACCGACCTGACTACCAAGCGCGAGTATTGCTAAAGCGGCGGTCATTAATGCAATCGCACCCAAAAACACCTGACGCATTTTGCGTTTCTTTTCAGCGATGATAATAAACGGTATCGCGATGCGAAGCCAATAAACAATAGCGGCAAATACACCATGCCTTGCTGACGTACTGACAAGCCAAGTACGTCACTGAGCTGGTGCGGCAATATCACAAATATCGCCGTCATCGTTAGATGTAGCGCAAAGATACCGATATGTAAGCGGTTAAGATCGCCAATCTTAAGGACAGTGGCTAACTGTTGACCGATGGTTTTGTTATCCAGATTATGCTTGAGCACGCGCATAGGCGTCGGTACTACCACTAATAGCAGCATCGCCAAAATAGCAAACCCTGATGTTAGCCAAAACAGTCCAGAGATACCGAGCGAGCCGACTAATAATGGACCAAAAGCAAAAGCCAGCATAATAGAGGTCGCAATCGTCAGCCCCATCGTGGCCATCGCTTTGGTACGCATCTCTTCGCGAGTCACATCAGCCAATAGCGCCATAAGCACAGCGGAGACCGCTCCACTACCCGCCAGCGCTCGACCAATGATCACTTCATAAATATCTGTCGCATTTGCGGCAATCATGCCGCCGACAGCGAATAGTATCAATCCCAAAAAGATAATAGGCTTACGCGGGAATTTATCAGCAGCCAAACTCATCGGTATCTGAAAGATGGCCTGCCCTAAGCCATAAATACCAACGGCCAAACCAATCAAAAACGGCGTCGCGTGTGCATAATTATCACCGTAGACAGAAAATACCGGCACAATCATAAACAAGCCAATCATACGTAAGGCAAAGATGCCACCGACTCCGAGGATTGCCCGTTTCTCTACGCTATTCATACTTGCCTCACTGGTTGATCATTGCTGGTTGCTCATTGCTATCTTTCACGACTAACACTGCGCCATACCATGATTTATCACTACTGGTTTATCAAGGCACTGGCCTATAAATCAAGCCCCCTAGTATAAGACATTCGCCGTTTGGTTGCCGAGACTTTTGTCTTACTGGTGCAGTAACGTATGCACCCTCAACCCAAGCCATTCATATTACGAGATTATTTTGTTACCAAGTGCATCAGATGCACAGTCATGCCTTGAATAATGCTGTCACCATGACAATAAAGTAAAACGTTGTCAGCACAATTAATGGCTCACTCACCATATATACGTAACGACGAACGCTTCTATAAAATCACATTTTTGGTCAAAACCATAACAAACGATGCCTGTTACTTAACACTGATTTGATTTAGATTTGCTTAGTCCTATAAAAAATCGTCATAGGAACGATAAGCAATACAAAGCCAAACAATAATAGAAAATGAATAACTAGGCTGGCTTAACTTTTACCTTATCAATATATGTACCTTTTATAACGACACTGTTCATAACGACTGTTTTGTTTATAACGATACTCTTAATAACAACGCTACTTATAACAACATCATAAATTTAGAATTATTCACGTTTTAACCAATCACTTTACTGATCTGTATTTACTTTTGACTTGAGATATTCCCCAATCCCCTTTTAGCAAATAGGAAACCTGTAACCGATGGCACATGACCATATCGCAATACGCGGCGCACGTACTCATAATTTAAAAAAACATCGATTTAGACATTCCACGAGATAAATTCGTGGTAATTACTGGCCTATCTGGCTCTGGTAAATCTTCGTTGGCATTTGACACGCTATATGCCGAAGGGCAACGTCGTTATGTCGAGAGCTTATCGGCATACGCTCGTCAGTTCCTCTCGCAAATGGAGAAACCTGACGTCGATAGTATCGAAGGTCTATCCCCTGCGATTGCTATCGAGCAAAAATCAACCAACCATAATCCACGCTCGACCGTCGGTACGATTACCGAGATTTATGATTATCTGCGTCTGCTATATGCACGCATCGGTACGCCATATTGCCCTGAGCATGGCGAGCCGATGGTGGCGCAGTCGGTCACTGAGATGGTCGATCAGGTTATGGCATTGCCAGATGACACCAAGATTATGATTTTGGCACCCGTCATTCGCGAGCGTAAAGGTGAGCATACTGTCTTGCTTGAGCAGCTGATTGGGCAAGGTTTTGTCCGTGTACGCGTTGATGGTGATGTCTATGATACCGACGAGCTACCGACGTTGGATAAGAAGAAAAAACATACCATCGAAGTGGTGGTCGATCGCTTTAAAGTCCGTGACGACTTGGGCAACCGTGTCGCTGAGAGCTTAGAAACAGCGCTACGTCTAGGCCAAGGACTGGTCACGCTACACTTTATGGATGGCAATCCAAAGGAAGGCGGTGACGAAAACCAAGTCATGTCAGCCAAGCACTCATGCCCTGTCTGTGATCGTGCGGTACCTGAACTTGAACCACGCATGTTCAGTTTTAACAATCCATATGGCGCGTGCCCAAGCTGTGATGGCCTCGGTAAACGTCAATATTTCGCCGCTGAAAAACTGATTACTCATCACGAGAAGTCACTTAACCAAGGCGCAATCAATGGTTGGGACAAGCGTCATGCATACTATTTCGGTTTGCTTAGCACTGTCTGTAAGCATTTCAAAATTGACATGGATGCACCGTGGCAGGACCTGTCAAAAGAGCAGCAAGACCTCATCATGCATGGTTCTGGTAAAGAAAAGCTGACCTTTAACTTTACCGATGAGCGCGGTCGCAAAACGAACAAGACTGTACCATTTGAAGGCGTGCTTCCCTACCTAGAGCGTCGTTATGCCAAGACGCAAAGTAACCTCGTCCGTGATGAGTTGGCTAAATATCTGGCTGATACCACTTGTAACGTCTGTGACGGCGCGCGCCTGAATGAAATCTCACGCAATGTCCGTGTTGATGATCAGACCATTGCAGAAATCGTTAAGCTGTCTATCGGTGATGCGGCTGACTATTATAAAACGCTAAAGATTGGCGGTCATAAAGGTGAAGTCGCCGAAAAAAATCTTTAAAGAGATTAATGAGCGCTTAAACTTCCTCGTCAGCGTTGGACTGGACTATCTAACACTTGCTCGCTCTGCCGAAACCCTATCAGGCGGTGAAGCACAGCGTATTCGTCTGGCTAGCCAAATCGGTGCTGGTCTGATGGGCGTCATGTATGTACTTGATGAGCCGTCAATCGGTCTGCATCAGCGTGACAATGACCGTCTGCTAAAAACCCTTACGCGCTTACGTGACTTGGGCAATACGGTACTGGTCGTTGAGCATGATGAAGATGCGATTCGCCAAGCGGATCACGTCATCGATATCGGTATCGGTGCCGGCGTACATGGTGGCCACGTGATTGCCCAAGGTACAGTCGATGACATCATGGCAAATAAAGAATCGCTCACTGGACAATATATGTCTGGTAAGAAGAAAATCGAGATTCCAACTGTGCGTCATAAAGCCAAAACCATCGATGTCGAAGTCAAAGGTAAAGCCAAAGCCAAAAAAAGTACCGATGACCATCGAGCTAAAAGGCGCGTCAGGCAACAACTTACATGATGTAGATTTGACCATTCCTGTTGGGATCATGACTTGTGTGACTGGTGTCTCAGGTTCGGGTAAATCAACCTTGATTAACCGTACCCTTATGCCATTGGCAGCGACTCAGTTGAATAATGCCTCAACGCTGATTGCCGACAAGTTTGAAAGCATTAGCGGTCTTGAGTATTTGGACAAAATGGTCGATATCGATCAAAGTCCAATCGGCCGTACACCGCGCTCAAAC
Source organism: Psychrobacter sp. JCM 18901 (assembly GCF_000586435.1). Lineage (GTDB taxonomy): Bacteria > Pseudomonadota > Gammaproteobacteria > Pseudomonadales > Moraxellaceae > Psychrobacter. The sequence goes on along the minus strand of NZ_BAWH01000002.1, from coordinate 118,191 downwards.
CCAGCAACTTATACTGGTGTGTTTACCCCTGTGCGTGAGATGTTTGCCCAGACCCAAGAAGCGCGTGCTCGTGGTTATAAGCCTGGTCGCTTTAGCTTCAACGTGAAAGGCGGGCGCTGTGAGATGTGCCAAGGTGATGGTCTCATCAAAGTTGAGATGCATTTCTTGCCTGATATGTATGTGCCATGTGATACTTGTGAAGGCAAGCGCTACAACCGTGAGACGCTAGAGATTCACTATAAAGGCAAAACCATCGCTGACGTGCTTGATATGACCGTTGAAGATGCCGTTGAGTTCTTCTCAGCGATACCAGCGATCTATCGTCGTCTGCAAGCATTGATGGATGTCGGTCTGAGCTACATCCGTCTCGGACAGTCTGCGCCAACGCTATCAGGTGGTGAGGCGCAACGTGTCAAACTGGCGCGTGAGCTTGCCAAACGTGATACGGGACAGACGCTGTATATCTTGGATGAGCCAACCACTGGTTTGCATTTCCATGATATCGATAAGCTGCTCAATATCCTGCATGCCCTACGCGATAAAGGTAATACCATCGTCGTCATCGAGCATAACTTGGATGTCATCAAAACGGCAGACTGGGTGATTGATCTAGGCCCTGAAGGCGGTAAAGGTGGCGGTATGATCATCGCTGAGGGTACGCCCGAGGAAGTGGCTGAAGTCAAAGAATCCTACACGGGTATATTCTTAAAGCCGATGCTTGAGCAAGGTATGAAAGAAGTCAGCTAATACCGTTAGTCATGATTGATAAAAGGCCACTCTTTATAGAGTGGCCTTTTTTTTATTGGCTGGCATAAGGAGAAGCACAAACCATAAGCTATGAACGGAAATCGATATATAAACTAAGACTTAAGTTGCTTCACTGCGTTACCTTTCTTAATATTTATTAAAGATACTTAAAAGTTAAATGTATTAATATTTAAATGGTTAGATATGACGCGTAAACGCATACGATATAGAAACAACTGGTTAATAACGATATAGCCAACACAAATTGACGCTACCCACTCTTGTACGACCCCTGAAACTTTTAAGGACTTCTTATGAAAAAGTTACTATTTATTGTCTTAGCATCTACTGTTGGCGTTAGTGCCTGTGCGTCAAGCGGCACATCAAATGGCGTAAGCGATCGCAACCATCAAAGACCTGCGATGTCAGCGGATATGAAGCAAGCATGGATGACTGTGCTCAACGAGCTGGCGTAAAAATGTCTAAAGAAAGTCGTCCAAGTAAAAGTGATATGAAAAAACTAGAAGCCTGTATGAATGCAAAAGGCTATAAAAAAACCTGAAGGACATGGTCAAGGCCGTCCGCAATAATTAGCATTTTTAGATGATTAATGATAAAAGGCTACTCTTTAGAGAGTGGCCTTTTTTGTTGGTTAAGGTTTTAAATTTGGTGTTAATATAATCGTTAATTTAAGAACATATGTAAGGTTGTCAGCAATGGCAAATGTCGAAAATATTGAGAAGCGAATTTTAAAATTAGTTGATACTGACATTCCTTGTGCTATTGCGCTAACTGGTGAATGGGGTGTTGGCAAGACACATCTATGGGACGAACTTCGTGATAAAAATGAAGAAGTGTTTTCTGGTAAAAAGTATGCCTACGTTTCTTTGTTCGGTTTGGATTCATTAGCAAGCCTAAAATCTGCAATTGCTATAGAAGTTCATAAATCAGTTGGGGTTAACGACAGTATATGGAAAAAAAGATATCCTCAAACCTATTAAAAAGTTTCTATCTTCCTGACAGGTAGCAACATTGGAACTACTTCTGATGTCCGCATAGGACTGAATCTTGGTAATAACCTTATTACGAGTATTGTTTTTTTCACATCTCAAAAATACATTAGTTTGCTTAGATGATATAGAAAGAAAGTCAAATGGCTTACCGATGTCGGAGATCATGGGATTAGTGAATTATCTTAAAAATGAACGCAGGTGCCAAGTATTAATGATAATGCACGATGAAGAATCAGACGATAAAGAATATTTTGATAAGCATAAAGAAAAGGTGTTTGATGAAGTCCTGATTTTAGACGAATCATTGTCAATTATTAAAGATAAAATTAGTGACATTGAGACATTTCCTATCTACGAAAAATTCTATCAAACTATGGGTGTTAGAAATCTTAGATTTTATCAGCGCGTTCAGAGAATCTATCAGGAGATAATAAAACACTCATCATCTTTATCAAAGCTGAGCAAGGAAGAAATTCTAAGACAAATTCTCATTATCAAGCTTGTTAATGACATTCCTAAAGTTCTTTATGTCGATATGAAAGAGTTAGAAATGTATTTTTCCGAAGATGGTCTCGATGACCGATTAGATATCTTTTTAAAAAGTGATGATGACGCGTTAAAAGCAACTGTGAGAACTAAGAAAGAATTCGTAGAGGAAAAGCTTTCAAAATTCCATCCTAACTTCCGTATGCATGGTTGGAGTATAGTTGTTATCGAACTGATTACGAATATTAATATAGATAGTGAAAAATTTGAAAGACTGCTAAACCAAGACTTAATCAATGAAGAAGCTTTGGAAAGTGATAGAGAAAAAGAAGTTTTAATTAGTGAGCATCATAGTTTAAATGCAGGAGATAATTTCAATCAAAGGCTTTTTGAAAGTGGTGTAAAGCAGATTGGTAGAGAAACCCTAACTAACTTAAGCTTTTACTGCAACACTCTTAAGAAAAATGGTGAAATGGTATTGTCTGTTCAGTTAGAAGACTTCGTAAAGGACTATATTAGAAGAAAAGTATCTGAAAATTCTGACTACTGGCATAAGGAAAAATGGTACTTTTTTGATGTAGAGTCATACGATATATTCTATGAATATCTAGTTCAGGTAGTCAAAGAAAGAAAACTAGAAATAAAGCAGATAAATGATATAAATTTAATTTGTGAAGCCTTCAAACGCTTTTACCAAAATGGCTATCATAGTGAAGAGCTATTCGAAGCTATGAGAGATATCCAAGAAGATGACTTAAACACATTACTTTGGCAACCTATTGATAATGAAAGAGATCGGAAACAGTATATCCGAAAAATTCTGCAGCATCCTGCCTTTAGATTTAGAAAAATAGTGCAGACTATGTTTACTAATGGAGTTTTACTAAGGGATAAAAATTGGATATTAGTAAATAATAACTATCGGGAAAATATACTCTCTGCCCCTTACCAACCTTCTATTAGCCTCCTTAAAACTGAAGAAGTAAGACGTTGGACACTAAAGTTGTTAAAGAAAAGAGCTACCGATAATCCTAACAGTAGAGCAGCTATTGCAAATTGGTTAGAATATTCAAATAACCTGAAGAACCTAAATTCTTAGGTCTACGAATACATTTTTTTTAGTGGAAAAACTGATTACTAGGCTAGAAACTGGAAGGAAAGCCGGATTAACTCCATCATAATATAAATCCAATTTATAGTTGATTCAGTTTAAAAGAGATGCAAGGCAACTGAGTGTAGATGTATATGTGATACTTCAAACGAGGTTAACGCTGTAACTCTTTTATAGAGGATTGACTATATCGTTACCTTGCTATATTCGTATCGCTACCCTATCCACTCCCAGACCCTTTATAATAGCGTATCAATATCAACCAATACGCGTATCTCACCCATGACCTCTATCAGCTACGTAAAGCAGCAGCGCATTACTCGACTATGCGTGCGCTGCGGATTACTCCTTATGCAGTACGGCGCTGAGTCTGCGTGGTGGTGGACTTATCCAAACGCTTGGGGCTTGCCTTGGGGATGAACAGTGTCGAGTGTTCGCTGAACTTTAATGCCATTACCTTGACGACTATCTGTGACGAGCGCTGTATCACTACCACTAGAGACACGATCAATCAGAGCATCAACGTCAATCTGTTGGTACAAATCCAGCAAATCGTTAATAAGACTGAAGCCACTGTCGATCATAATGAATTGATTGACCGCACTACCCTTGCCTTTGATGAGTTGGATAAGACCGTGTATCCAACGTGGCTAGTCAGTCTGTTTGTTGGTGCATCTTGTGCCGCATTTGCTTATCTGAATGGCGGTAGTTGGTCGATTACGGCGGTAACATTCATCGCTGGTATGGTAGCAATGTTTACTCGTATCTATCTATCCAAGCACCACTTTAACCCTTTTATCACGGTCATTGTGACCGCATTTATCGCCTCCCTCATTGGGGCGACGACCTATTATTTTGATATTGGTAACAATGCGGATATCGCTGTTGCCTCCAGCGTACTGCTATTGGTGCCCAGCTTTCCTTTGATTAACTCTTTGTCCGATATCTTAAAAGGCTATGTCAATATTGGCGTTGGGCGTGCGGTCTTTACCTATATGCTCACCTTATCCGCGTGCGTCGGTATCGTGATGGCATTGGTTTTACTTCGCATACAGCATTGGGGGTTTTAAGATGTGGTTTATCAAAACCGTCATACTGTCTTGTATCATCACTCTTGGTTGGACGCTAATGTTTAGCGTACCCAAACGCTATATACTGCCTTGTTTACTGATGACTGCCTTTGGCTTTGGACTAAAGACAGCGCTCGTTTATCAGCACATTCATATCGTGGTTGCCAGCTTTTTTTGGCGCGATGCTTGCCAGTTTTTTTGGGCGTGTATTTTTCTAAGAAATATACTCTGCCGCCAAAAGCGCTCATCTCACCCAGTGTCATCTGTATGATGCCTGGTATCGCCGCCTATAAGGCGATGGTCAGTATGGTACAGATAGGTTACTTTGGCTTTTCAGATGAGTTATTTAGCCAAATGATGGTGTATTTGTTCGAAGCTTTATTTGTCACCTCAGGATTGGTGCTCGGCTTGTCCATTCCGGGGTTGTTATTTTATAGACGTCGTCCTATTGTATAGATGATCTTAAATATCTAAATGCTAGGCTTTTCTTAATCAAACACCATTTATACTCAAGCGATTCAACACATCTTAACCATAAAAAACTTGCAAGATGGATGATAAGACCCATTACAGTAGAGTCAGAAACAGCACCCATAACAACTTAATAAAGAGACCGTATTATGACCAAACATTATGACTATATCTCTATTGGCGGTGGTAGCGGCGGCATCGCGTCACTCAACCGTGCAGCCAGCTATGGCAAAAAAATGCGCCATTATCGAAGCCAATCAATTGGGTGGCACTTGTGTGAATTTGGGCTGTGTTCCCAAAAAGGTCATGTGGTATGGCGCCCAAGTGGCTGAAGCCATCCATAAATATGCACCAGACTATGGTTTTGATGTTGAGTTAAAAGGTTTTGACTTCCAAAAGCTGGTACAGAGCCGCCAACAATATATCGAAAACATTCACCGCGCTTATGATAACAACTTGGCCAAAAACGGCGTCGAAGTGATCAAAGGTTTTGCTAAGTTCGTCGATACCAATACCGTCAAAGTAAATGGCGAGCTGATTACCGCTGACCATATTTTGATTGCTACGGGCGGTCATCCGATTCAACCAGATATCAAAGGCGCAGAATACGGCATCGACTCTGACGGATTTTTTGCGTTGAATCATTTACCAAAACGCGTGGCGATTGTGGGCGCTGGCTATATCGCTGTCGAGATCGCAGGAGTGTTAAACAGTCTGGGTGCCGAAGTGCATTTGTATGTGCGCAAACATTCACCACTCCGTACGTTTGACCATACTATCGTAGAGACTTTGCTGATAGAAATGGAACAAGCTGGCATCAAGTTACACACTAATACAGTGATCAGTGAAGTCAATAAAAATGACGATGACAGCCTCGATCTGACTACCAACGATGGCGGTGAAGACTGTATCGACACTGTCGACTGCTTGATTTGGGCGATTGGTCGTGCGCCATCGACTGATGGTATCAACCTGCAAGTGACAGGGGTCGAGACGACTGAGACGGGTAAAATCAAAGTCGATAAATTCCAAAATACCAATGTCGATGGTATTTATGCGGTTGGCGATATTATCGAGAACAGCGTAGATCTAACGCCTGTAGCGATTGCTGCTGGTCGCCGCTTATCTGAGCGTCTGTTTAATAATAAACCCAATGAGCACTTAGACTATACATTGATACCAACGGTGATTTTTACTCACCCGGCTATCGGTACGATTGGGCTGTCTGAAATCGATGCGGTAGAACGCTATGGCAAAGAAAACATCAAATGTTATACCTCAAGCTTTACCGATATGTATAGCGCGGTCACTCAACATCGTCAAAAATGCACCATGAAGCTAGTATGCTTGGGCAATGACGAAAAAGTCATTGGTTTGCATGGTATTGGTTTTGGCGTCGATGAGATGATTCAAGGCTTCGCAGTCGCTATCAAAATGGGCGCGACTAAGGCTGACTTTGATAATACCGTTGCCATTCATCCAACTGGCTCGGAAGAGTTTGTGACGATGCGTTAAGCTCACTGTTTAACGTTTCTCTTATTCTTAGCTATTATAAAAAAAGGATGCCATTTGAGCGTCCTTTTTTTATTGTCAGTCATGGCGTAAGCATATAGCTTCGTAGGTCTAAAACTGGCTCAGTACTTTTGTATCGTACTGATGACTACTGTACTTTCTAATCATTATTTGCATTGAAAAATTTAAAGCAAGGCATACTGACAGCGCAATCCTGTTGCTGCTATGATGCCCTTAATAATGACCGTTGAGAGATGACTGTGTGGCAAGTGTACTTATTTATATTACCAATTGGGCTTGGTATCATGACCTTGGCAGCAAGCCTATTGTTTTTGTTCGCTTATCTCATGTCGGATGATAATACCACGCGCTTGCCAGCATTTAACTGGTTCAAGCGCTTAATTATTGTGGCATTTATGCTTCTGAGTATTGGTCTGTTTATGACCTTTGGACATTTTTGGGGTTAATTTAGATAGAATATTTTTTTAGTGTTTTTTTACTAAGCCAATTTGATTAGCTAACGAATTTTTCGAGTTCTAATAACTCTAAATCATCACGCTTTGGCTCGCCATTGTTGCCATCGTTTGGAAACGGCATTTTATTACCATTGAACTGATAACCGCGGCGCTGATAGTAAGCCAAAAGCTCAGGACGATGACTTAAGATAGACATAGTCAGACGGCTAGGCTGATTAAGTGACTGTAAATGACGATCTGCAAAGGTCTCAGCTGCTTGTAGTATTACATTACCAACACCCTTCCCTTGTAGCAAAGGATGTACCGCAAACATGCCGATATAGGCTTTTTTTATTTGAGTCAGCATCGGTTTTGATATCGACAGCGATACAGCCAAATATCTCACCCGTCTCATCTCCACCACGGTGGCCTGTTGTGGTTTTTGGATAGACAAAATAATAGTGATTAGGGTCATTGATTACGGCAGCGAGCTCCGCTGATGTGGTCCTGATACCGCCGATTAAGTCGGCCTCATTGGTCCAGCCCGCTGTCTCGCGATAGCAGCAGTTCAATAACTGCTCAAGTGCGACAATATCATCCAATGTCGCTTCACGCAAAAATACCGACTCTTTATTAAAGTGGTCTGTTTTCATATTGCTGTTATTTATATTGTTTTCGCTCATATTATAATTTTTCCTTTTCCGTCTATGTATAGTTGCATTCAAATAATTTCGATACAAGAAAACCGAGTGTAAGTTATAGATTAGTATACTTAACAAGGATGACGATGTAGCGGATTTATATGGATTTGACTATAAAAAAACTGGCTTAGATCACTAAGCAGTCTAGGGTATGTCATTAATTAGATTGTGAGGCTTAAAATGAGAAAAGTTGTAGATAAACGAGGAAAAAATTGCCGTTAATATGAACATATTTGCAAGATTTCTGACAATGTTTAGCAAAATTTAGCCATTTTAAGACCACTAAATGTATTCATGTGCTAATTGATGACATGCCCCAGATACTAATACTTATTGCTTGATAGTACTAGGGCGATAATGCATGCGCTTGCTCAATAATATCAAGCCCTGCATTGAGCTGAGCGCGTGTCGGTGCATGACCACGGCGTAATAGCTCGGAGAAGGCAACCAGCTCTTTATCACGTCCAAGCGTACTTGCTGCACTAGCCCGTGTATCCTCGCCTTCATCATCGAAGTAGTATTCAATATAATCATGCGTATCTGGCGTACCAAATAGGATATTGTGATCTGGTGTCTCGGCATGACCGCTATAGCGTAGGCTCTTGCCATATTGCATGGTCCAAAAGAACGGTATACGCGCCTCTAATGAGTCGACACTGTCATCATTCAATATCGCAGCAGCTGTGACCATACCATGCTGCAGCGCCACGCGCCAATGCTCGATACGCATGCGACCCATTTGATTGGTAGCTTTTGCAATATCACCCAGCGCATAGACGCCATCGCGCAGCTGTAGATGCGCATCGACTTGTACACCATCTGGATCGTTAACTTCGCTCAATATCTCTGTACGTGGAGACACGCCAGTACCCAATATCACGATATCGGCATCAATGTGTTCACCATTCGCCAGCGTGACACCGCCTACATTTGAGAAAGCCTGATTATTATTATCTCCATCCTTGTCCACTTGACGATCAACCTTAGTAATTTCATTAACGGTTGCGTCAAACACAAAATTGATGCCCTTCTCTTCATGTAATTTAACTAAGGCGTTACTCACCGTTTCAGAGACAATATTGCCCATCACGCGGCTACCTTGACCAATCACTGTAATAGAAGCTGTCGTGCCTGCTTGTGCTAATGCCGAAGCAGTCTCCATACCGATAAAACCTGTACCGATAATCACCACACGCTGGTCATGACTGGCCGCTTTAATTAGTTTGGCATCACTTATGCTACGTAGTGTATATACGCCATCCATCTCAGCACCTTTAATAGGTGGTAAGTTTGGTTTAGCGCCAGTGGCGACGACCAAGAAATCTGCAGTTTGACGTTCGCTGTTGCCATCATTATCCTCTATAACGACGGTCGCTTCATTGGGTAGCACTTCGCTAACCGTTTGGTTGAGGCGTAACTCAATATTGTTATTATCCGCCCAGTCAGCACCGCCCAATAGCAGCTTATCCTCGTCCATCTTACCTGCCAAAAATGCTTTGGATAATAAAGGACGATTGTAAGGAGCCTTATCCTCTTTACTAATCAACGTAATCTTGCCGCCATAGCCACCCTGACGCAACTGGTCGGCCGTCATAAATCCTGCACCGCCACCACCAACGATAATGGTATGAGTGTCAGTTAATTTATCATTTTCGACCTGCCCCGTTACCTGAGCTGAGGTATCGACTGTCAAATTGTCACCATCATGAGTCAGCTCATACTGGGTCAAGCCTTTTGTCGCTATCGGCTCTAATAAAGAGCCATCGCGACTATCAAAAGTCGCATGATGCCAAGGACAAACTACCCGATTACCACAGCGTAATCCGTTACCCAAATCTGCACCTGCATGTGGGCACTTACCATCGAATGCACGGAACTCATCGTCATCGCGAGTGATTAAGATGATACTATCGTCTTCTTGCTTATATGATCTCATGCCACCGCTTGGGATATCTGCTTTACTGATGGTGACTGTGTTGATCGTTGCGTCGGTCATAATGCTTCCTTAACAGTTATAATGATGTCTAATGACAGCAGGTTGAAAATGACCGTAACCAACCAGACAAATTCAACTTATCCTATTATTTTTAATATGCTATGCATTGATAGTAGCAAGCGCACCGCGTACACGATGTTTTTTTGTATGTTTGCTGCGTTGCAAAACGTAATTATGCGACTTTGCTTTCCGCACTCTTTTTACTTCTAATCATTATTAATAAACAAAATAAAAGACGACCTTATGACTTCTCAAGATAATCAAAACGAAACAACTACTACTTCTCAAGATAGTTAGATAGCCAAGCTGCTACTATTCATCCAACAGCTATTGATCAAAACGCTAATGAACAAACAGCCAGTGAGCAAATTGACTTAGCTCATATTGATGTTGCCACTATTACAGATACTGCAAATTTGCCACAGCCAAGTTTGCAGCCAATACAGCAAGCGACTTATAAAGCCAATGCGACTGATTTTATCGTTAATGAGCTATTGCCATTAGATTTCACTGGTGAAGGTGAGCATTTATGGCTACATATCGAAAAATCAGGCATGAATACTGCTTATCTGGCGAAACTACTATCAGAGTGGGCAGACATTCCATTACGTGATGTTGGCTACTCAGGGTTGAAAGACCGTCACGCATTGACGACTCAGTGGTTCAGTTTGCGTATACCAAAAAACAATTACCGCCTACTGAGTTTGCACCGGTAGATATCGGCGAAAATGAGACTGTCACTATCCTTGCGCAGCACTGGCACAATAAAAAAACTCAATCGCGGTACGCACCGTGCCAATCAGTTTGTTATTACTTTACGTGATATTCAGTTTGCGAGCGCTGGTGACGAAAATGTTGATGACGGAAGTAACGCATCACCCGAGCAACTACTATCTGCAAAAGAGGCCGTCGAGCAGCACCTAACGCGCATTGGTAGAAACGGCGTACCCAATTATTTTGGTCCACAGCGTTTTGGTCGTCAGGGTAATAACGTCAGAGAGGCTTTATCACTGTTTGCTCGTCCACCGCGAGAGCCTCGCCCACAATCAAAAAAGAGCAAACGTAAGCGTGCCCCGCGCGAGCAAAATACGATGGAATTGTCTGCTGCACGTAGCTTGATATTTAATGAGATATTGGCAGCACGGGTACGTAATGGCAGCTGGAACACTGGCCTAGCAGGTGAAGTGTTTAATTTAGATGGCTCAGGATCAATATTTACTAGTGAAACACTAGATGATACGTTGCATGCTCGTATTGACAGTGGCGATATTCATCCAACTGCCGTGCTATGGGGCACGGGTAACGATAAAGTTACCGGTAGCGCTGCAGATTTAGAGTCCGAGGTAGTACAACACAGCCCCCTACTTATGCAACTAGCAACTGGATTAGAGCAGCGTGATATTAAGGCGCAAAGAAGAGCGCTACGCCTACCGCTTGAGGCGTTAAGCTGGGAATGGTCGGACGATCAGACGCTGGTGTTAAACTTTACTTTGACTACAGGTAGCTTTGCCACAAGTGTGCTCGCAAGCTTAGTTCAGCAATTAGCGTCTTGATTGGATGGATTAATGAAACTGGCATCTAAATTGGACTAAGCAATAGAATATCAGCCATACCGATAATACTTATATAGTGTTAGCAGTATGGCTGTTTATTAATGGCTGATCGTTAATGACTAACAGCTTTTATAGAGCCATTGCTTACCGCCTTCTTTTTCGGCCCACATCTCATTTGCACTGACAACTTGATTGCGACCACGGTGCTTGGCTTCATATAAGGCTTTATCCGCTATGCTAATCAGACGTTGGCAGATATCACTAGGCAGCTTTTGCATTGAGGCGATTTTGCTTTCCGCGCGCTGAGTAGCAATTGGTTGATAAGAGGTGACGTTTGAGCGACAGTCTTTTGCTGTGTGATCGTTTTGTAGCCTTGCGCAATACAATCTCGCTCTTCATGAGTTAAGGTATATAACCCAAAGCTTGCTGTCACATTAAAATCAGCCAGACCTTCAATCTTCATGACATGCTCAGCAATATTTAGCCGTAATTGCTCAGCTATCACCATAGCACTATCATGCTTCGTGTCTGGTAGTACAACCAAAAACTCTTCGCCGCCGTAGCGACTAACGATCGACTCATCTGTTAATGACTGCGATAGCGTCTGTGAGATTTCAATCAGAACCTGATCACCTACATCGTGACCATAGTTATCGTTAATCTGTTTGAACCAATCCAAATCTAACAGCATGACGCTTAAGTCTTGATATTCTCGCACAGTAGCCAAGGCATACTTCATCTTTTTCAGACCGTAGCGACGATTTTTAAGCTGGGTAAGCTCGTCCTGATTGGCATGTCGTAAGGTCTCAAACCGACTATCATCTAATACCAATAGCAAAGCACGGAACATATAGACTATAAAAATTGCTTTCGGCAGCGCTAAATATAAGTGCGTCGACCGCCAAAAAAATGCGGATGATCGCTGTAGCTCGCTGATACTATCCCAATTTAAGACGTTGTTTTCAAAAGCTAACGCAGCCACCGCATTTTCAGCGGCCATAATCTCGTTATAAGTTAGATAGTTATGACTCTCAAGCATGGGATGAATAACGGTAAACTGGCGTAAATTGGGCAAACTGATACCAAAGTAAGGTGACATGATCGCTAATAGCATCAAGATAATATGCAGCCAAAACATACGCCAAGCATAGCGGCGCCTGATCAACATCATACCTAGCATAGCAGCGCCGACGAGCGACACGCCTGCAAACAGACTGCTGTACCCTATCATCACAATAACAGTAGAAATGTAGGCGGTGTAAACCAAAACCAAAGCTATCTGCCATCGACTTAAAACAATTTCATTGTCATTGCTCGAATGAAATAAGCCTTTTACCATGCATAAAAAGAACAGTCCAACAAAGCTAATCCCAAGCCATAATGGATATAAATAATGTATGTTCACATAGGTGTTTAACGCATCTTGCTGCCACCAGACATACAAGCACCAGAACCAATGCAATGACACTTCTAACACGATAAATAAGGCCATCAGCGATGTTCGGTCAGCAGCCTGCCACTCAAAAATCATTTTAGAGATTTTGTTGTAACCTAGATGGGATATCGATACAGCCATAGAAGGGCTACCGCAGAGAGTATAAATGCATTAAAGGTGTAAATGCGTTGAATATATAAGCGCTAAAATCAGAGTGAAAGCATATTATCCGCTCTGAAATTTTCATATCAAGTGTTACAAGTTCTTGCCTTATTATCAATCTATTTTACGCATTTATTTCCCAATAATTTCTCTATGAATGCAATTTTGTTTACTTACCCATTCTTAGCCTTATTCATCATGATAAATGAGGCCCTATCGCTATTGAAAACAACCTTATTAGAAGTAACTGTAACAAGGTAAATCCTACTCACTAAGCAAGCGTTGCAAAAGACTCCCAAACCCCTTGCTGATCATCATTCAAAATAGGAACATCGCCCAAACGTCGCCAAGGCATGTTACTACCATGAAAGTCACTACCAATAGATGCCGCAAGACCATGCTCAGCAATGCTACGGTCGACCATTCTGCGGGTACTAATCGGCTCGCTAGTGGCTGGCAGTTCACAAGCATCGCCACCAAGCTGCGCAAACTCTTCGACCAGTTTACGCACGCGTGTCGCTGATAGTTGATATCGCGTGGGGTGTGCGAGCACCGCTTTGCCGCCGCAAGCATGAATCAGCTCGATACCATGCTGCATCGTTAACGCCTCGATTGCTACATAAGCAGGTTTGTTATCTGCTAGGTACTTATCAAAGGCTTTTTGAACGGTTTTGACCTCACCGCGCTCAAACAATACCTGTCCAATATGGGCGCGCCCGACTGCTTGTGGGTTACCGCCTGCTTTATCGAGCACTGCTTGCCATAGCTCATCATAATTAATATCTAATAATTCACTCAATTTTTCGGCGATACGTTGACCACGAGTGGCTCGACTGTCTTGCAGTTGCTGCAACGTTGCATGCATTTTTTTCGCGATCCGTAAAGTCCAGTCCAAGTACGTGAATAATTTTATTGGTAGACTTATTCTTTCCGTAACCACCGCTTAATGTATGTTCACAGCTGATTTCAACACCATTAATAATCTGCATATCGCAGGCACTGGCAGCGTCTCTCGCCTCGTCAATCCCCGCCAGCGTGTCATGGTCAGTCAATGCCAATACGTTGATGCCCGCTGCATGGGCACGCTGTATGACCTCGGTCGGTGCGTAGGTACCATCTGAACAAGTACTGTGGCAATGTAAGTCAATTTTCATAAAGTAAGCCTTAAAGTATTAAATAAAATAAGAGTAGAATAAAAGCTAGTGAGCAGACAGTCATTGTTACGATTATGTGCGTTGTAGTTTGTCTTGATGATTCTGTAGATTTAGCAGTTATCGGTGCTGGATTTGTGTTTATATTTGGCCAGTGGCATGGTCATCAGCCGCAATAAGAAAGTATTACTCTGTAGGTTGCGTATATCGCATGATTATCGTGTTGATTGCTTTTTTTTGGTGCGGTAGACGTGTAAACTACCCCATACGTTTTTGTTGGACATACCCTTTGCTATGAAAGCATTATTAGACTTTATTCCCTTAATTGCCTTTTTTATCGCGGCGCGTTATAACGGTATTTTAGCAGCAGCAGGGGCTTTGCTCGTCGCCACTATTATCGTTTACGCCATTCATTTTATTCGTCAAAAAGGTAAGTTTGATAAGCAGCAATGGGTTGTCTTATTATTAACGATTTTATTCTGCGGCGGCACATTACTGCTACGTGATGATATTTATCTGCGTTGGAAGTCGCCCATTATCAATGGTATTTTTGCGTTGACGCTATTCGTCAGTGCCGCTATTAATAAGCCATTGATGCAGCTTGCTATGAAAGAGGTATTTACCCTGACGCTTAGCGGCTGGAAAAAGCTGACCGTTGCTTGGGCGTTGTTTTTTTGCCCTAATGGCTGTACTACATTATATCACAGCGTTCACAATGTCAGATGAAGCATGGATCAACTTTAAGACCTATGGCTGGATTCCAATTATGCTGGTGTTTGTCGTGGCTCAATTTGCCGTGTTGAAAAAGCATCTCAACCCTGCCCTAACAGACAAAGCCACTAAATAGTTTCTGTTGCCTTGTCATAGCAGCAATCACTTTGTCGCTATGACGTTTATACTAAGCCCACATAAGCTCATCATTACTTTTTTTATTATTCACTAAGGAAGTCTCATGTCTTTATTTGCCATCATTGGTCATGACGTGGCTAATAGCAGTGCACAACGTCTGATCACTCGTACTGAACATATTGAACGCCTAAAAGCATTGCACCAAGAGGGACGCCTCGTTATCGCAGGTCCAACGCCTATCGAACATGGCAAAAGTGATATGTCAGGCAGCTTAATCATTGCGGATTTTGACTCTATCGAAGCGGCTCAAGCATGGGCAAACGATGAGCCTTACTTACGTGATGGCGTGTATAGTCATGTCGATATCAAACCATTTGTGCAAGCATTGCCAGCACCAACTGATAGCAACAATCAAGTAGCTGCATCGTGATCCAGAGAGTCTCTTTTTCACCTAACTGCTTCTACAAAAATGCCCTGATTGGTCTCATGTTAGTGACAGCCGTGTCGGCACAAGCTGCACCCACTGCGCCCATAACACCTGCTGTCGATGCAACCGATCCGACAGCAGTGCTGCCGTTGACTGGGCCAGTAGCGGCGCGCGCTTTGCCAACGAAAAACTCAGCGCTAGATATCAATGATACCTTGGCGGCACAGTTGCAACCATCTACTAAAGCATTGTCAGCTGCCAATCAAGAACTGCTTAGCCGTAATGCACAATTGCAGCGTCAAGTGAACGACTTACAGACTCAAGTAAATGTCTTGGTTTACGAAAGTAAAGGACAGTTGTTTCTATACGGTGCGTTTACCGTTCTGATCAGTCTATTAGTCGGTATTTTTGTCTCGTGGTTAGTATTTGTCCGTCGTGAGCGCTGGTAGCATATACTGTGCTCGCACTGACTTGCATTACTCTACTTGGCTGCGTCTGACCAAATGTCGATATCATTGATCCGTCACAGCTGATCGTTTAGCTACTGTTACTGATATTTCTAAGAAGTGCCTCATGTCTACCGCTAACCATCAAAACACTGAACACTTAAACGTTATCACACCTGCCAAGATTGACTGGCAAACGGATGATACTGGCAATATGGTGCCAGTATCAGGTGAGTTTGGGGATGTGTATTTTTCTCATGCGGATGGTTTGGCAGAGACCCGTCACGTGTTTCTAGAGCACAATCAGTTACCAGAGCGTTTAGCACACCTTGCACCAAAGCAATGCTTTACGATTGCTGAGCTAGGCTTCGGAACTGGGCTTAATCTACTAGCGACGTGGCAATTGTGGCGACAATTACGTGAAACCAATCCTCAATTAGCAACGGCTCGGCTGCACTTTATTACTACTGAAAAGTTTCCTATACCGCTAGCAGATCTGACGCAGATACTTGCGTTATGGGGTGAGCGCGCACCTGAGCTAATAGCATTTATTGAGCCACTTTTGGCTGAATATCCGCCCCTGATTGCAGGCTGTCATCGTTTAAGTTTTTCTTATGATAACTTAACCGTCGATATGTGGCTTGGTGATGCAGCAGAAAGTCTAAGCAAACTGGCATTAGACCTTTCTAACCAGCATACACCTTATATTGATGCTTGGTTTTTAGATGGTTTTGCGCCCTCTTGCAACAGTACCTTGTGGCTGATAGTATCTTTGCACAAATGCAGCGTCTATCACGCCTCATACGACTGCCGCTACTTATAGCTGTGCAGGTATCGTCAAGCGTGGACTAAGAGAGCATGGCTTTCACATTAAGAAAGTCAGAGGTTTTGGTCGAAAGCGAGAAATGCTAACAGCCATTATGACCAATGCGGAAACTAGTGACCTTACTAGCGATAATAAAAGTTGTGATAATAAAAGCCACGAGGCGAAGCAGCAAACGACTTATAGCACATTTGATAATACTGTCGTCATTGGTGCAGGCGTCTCAGGGTTGCTTACAGCTTGGTCGCTTGCCCATCGTGGTATTACCGTCACCTTATTAGATAAATCAGCGCCCTTGGCAGGCGCATCAGGTAATCCTAGAGCGTTACTTGCGCCCAAAATGACGCCGATTCACCATGTTGACGAGCATCTGCATACCATAGGCTATCTCCATAGCAGCAGACTCTATCAAGACCTCAATCAAACAGCCGTACAGCTTAATACAGCACCGGTACTTGAACTGATTGGTGCACTTGATTTACTCATAAAAGCCAATATCGGTACAGAACAAATTGCCGACTATCCTGATGAGATGGCGACCACTCTATCGCATGAGCAAGCACAGATACTAGTGGCCTAAAAGAGCAGAACTTATCAGAGAACTTATACTTAACTCAGTCTGGTCTGGTCAATCCACAAGCACTAAAAGACATCATACTGACTCATCCGCTCATTCACTTTCAGCAATTAGAAGTGACTAAAATCAACGAGACTGAGCAGCAAGTTCGTATCGAAGGTATCGATGGAAACCGTAACACTGTCACGATGACTGCTGATAATATCGTCATTTGCGCGGCTTTTGAAAGTCATCAATTGGATCAGCGTATTTTTGACTGTCGTAAAATTCGTGGGCAGTTGTCTTGGTTTACGCCTACGGTTGAGCAACTTGCAAAACTGCCTAAAATACCACTTAAATATAGTGGTTACTGTGCGCGGTTCAACGCACAGAGTGGAGATGATGAGTTAAATCCTGTAGTCGTTGACAAGCCGTATTTATTGCTCGGCGCAAGTTTTATCCGCAATGACACAAGTACTGACATACGTCTTGAAGAGCATCAAATTAGCCGAGACAAGCTCATCAATGCTATTCCTGAAATGGCATCTATCATTCCGGCAGATACAAGTCTGTGGCAGGGACGAGCTGGCATTCGCACTCAAACGCCTGATTACCATCCTATCGTTGGACAATTGGCAAACAGTCAGCGAATATGGACAATGAGTGCGATGGGCGCAAAAGGTTATGCATTGGCACCTATTTGTGCTGAAGCATTAGCAGATATCATGCTAGGGTCATTCGCACCACTGTCAGAGATGATGCTCGCACGCCTATCGCCCATTCGTACACGTCTACAGACGCCGCTTGTTTAAGAATAAATGGCTCTTGTGTAAATAACAGCAACGATTTCCATAGTTCATACTGTCTTATGATATCTTAATTTGATGTCGATTCTAATAATGAGATATACCCCATGAGCTATTACCAAACCACCCTTACTCTACCCGCCTATGCGCGCGGCATTCATATCATTACTCCGAAGGTTGAAAAAGCGATTTCTCAGCTGCTACCTCACTCTGCCAAGGTAGGGTTGGTCCATCTGTTTTTGCTGCATACGTCAGCCAGTCTTGCAATCAATGAAAATGCTGATTCAGATGTTAGACTAGATACAGAGGATTGGCTTAATAAAATCGCACCAGAAGACCAGCCAGAGTATCGCCATACCTTAGAAGGCTCAGACGACCTGCCAGCGCATCTCAAAAGCATGATGCTTGGAGTAAGCTTGACTATACCGCTTGTCGATGGTGAGTTAGGACTGGGTATGTGGCAAGGGATTTACTTATGTGAGCATAGAAACCTGCAAGAATATGGCGGACAGCGTAAGCTGGTGATTACGGTAAATACGTAATAAGATACTGTCAATAAATAGCAGGTTAACCCTTGCAAATTATCCCATTTACGTAGAGCGCCATTAACGGATAAAGCTGATTATGAGTATTTCTCTCTCAAAAACACTAAACTTACGAAAATCTAAACTGCTTTATCGTACGGCTCCTGCTATTTTCTTCAGTCTGTTGCTACTGACTGCTTGTCAAAAAGATCCAGAACCTAAAGCAACTGATACAACTACAGCTGAAACCTCAACGCAAACCACGCCAGTAACGACCAATATCAATGTTGATGAAGCGGAAGATAGCAATGCAGATGACGCTAAAAATGTAGCGCAGACCGATACTGATTCAGAACGTGATATGAGCTTAACGGAGTTAGATAAAGATCTTGGTGTTACTACATCTACGGCAAATGATAGCGCTGAAAAACCTAATCCAGAACAAGCTATCAAAGGCGCACAAATCACTGATGTCCGTTATAAAAGTGCCGCAGGTGAGAGTTTATCTGTGGTCTTTGAGACCTCAGCAGCTGGTATGCTTAACGCTATCATTACTCGTCCCAACCAGCCAAAAATGACATTGAGCGCACCAGAAGGTCAAGGCAATAATCCTACCTATCAATCAGCTGACGATAGTATCCAACTCGTCAGTCATGCTGGTGGTGGCACTATCGATCTTATCCGAAACAATAAAGTGACTAGCTTTGATGCCGTTAGTGCTGAAGCAGAAGTCATCACTGAATAAAATCTGAGGCGACCTTTGTTTCAACACTCTATTTAAAACCATAAAAAAGGCGGCAAACGTTATTATCGTTGCCGCCTTTTTCGTTTCTGCGTATTGCTCTGTACTGACTTGTCTCTACTGAGCTGTCTAATGAGTGATGAGTGATTGTATTTAACCAAACCCAGTCGATTGCCCAAACATCCCGATCAACCAGCTTATCACTGTCCACAATCCCCAACCGACAAATACAATGACTAGCAGTCCAAGAAAATCAGGGATATGCAGATATAACCAAGCAACGATTGGATTGCGCCAAAAAAAACCCAAAACGGCTTTGCTGTTGCTTGTCTTCTAATGACTGGTGCAAAAACGGTCGATCCATATGCATGGTTTCGGTAATACCATACTCATGGTGTAGATGCTCGTGCACGATACCCAGGGTCTTACGGCTAGGGCGAATGAAAATATCTAATAGCGTACCAATGCCAGGTACGATACCAACGACCATATCAATAACTGCCAATCTAACCGCTGGCGTCATTTTATGAGCGGGCACACCTAACTGACGCCCTAATATAAATGCATAACTGGTCAATGCCAATCCTGCCAAATCTCCTGCTAGTGGAATGGTCGAAAGCGCCGCATCCGCACCCATTCCTTGCTTAGTAAAAGGCACTCGCACCAGCGAATCCATGGTATTAGCAAATTTTGCTAGCTTACGCTCAGTTGCGATAACTTGCTCACGAGTCAGACCATGTTCGGCAAGTTTAGCTTGATAGTCCGTAACTGACGCATTCGTATCAGACAGTTTCTTTGATTTGAACCTCGGCAATTTATCGAACTTATCCATTTAGCGTCGTCCATATGCAAGTAACTGCGATGAGCGCAAAGACATAGCGCCCTACCCAGATATTAGCCAAGAACGCCTGAAAGCAAGCCAAAGGGTTACGGCTGGCACAAGCGCTGTTTTGTTTGGCAAACATCATCGCAACTAGCGCCAATCCAAATACTGGGGTTACGCCAAATGTGGTCGGGGCAAAGTAATGCCACATAACCACGCCCATCATTAGCAAAAATAGCATCTGTAATATCGAGATGATAATCACGTCATAACGACCGAATAGTATCGCTGTTGATTTCACGCCAATCTTTAAGTCATCCTCACGGTCAGCCATCGCGTACTGCGTATCATAGGCCACTGTCCAACACATATAAGCTAAAAATAGCAGCCAACACCAGATATCGGGAGCGCCTTGCACCGCCACATAAGACATCGGTATCGCCCATCCAAAAGCAGCTGCTAAAAATACTTGCGGCAGATGGGTATAGCGTTTCATAAATGGATAAATAAACGCCAATACAACGGCACCAAGCGACCAATAGAACACAGCTATGGGCAAGAAAAGTAGCAAACTAGCACTTAACAGCACCAGTACCAAAAATGCAGCGACGGCTTCTTTACCAGATAAGCGTCCATCTGCTAGTGGGCGACCTTTAGTGCGAGTCACATGACCATCTACTTTTCGATCAGCAAAGTCGTTAATCGCACAACCAGCCGCTCGCATAAATATTGCACCAAGGGCAAATATCGCGAACACCTTGATACTTGGCAACGCTGCCGTCATTCCTTGCTGCTGCGCCTGACCCATTGCAGCGAGTAGTATGCCCCATAATGTTGGCCATAAGAGCAGCTCAATGCCGACTGGCTTATCAAAACGGGTTAGCTGGATGTAGGCTTGTAGCTTGTCTTTAAATGTCATGGCTTTTTTTATCGTTAATTAAATACTTTTTATATGTGCTTATATATTTAGCTCAAAACAACTAAATTAATTTTTGAAGGGGCTGGTTGCTTAGTTTTTATGGACTAATTACTAAGTTTAATGGTCTGGCTACTGAATTTGTTGCCATAATTTATTCGCTTCGATCAGTGATAGCTCAGGATATTGCTTGCGTAATGCTTTCAGCGCTAGAACTTTGTCTTTTTGTCCTGCTTGTTGACGTAA
Source organism: Psychrobacter sp. JCM 18901 (assembly GCF_000586435.1). GTDB lineage: Bacteria > Pseudomonadota > Gammaproteobacteria > Pseudomonadales > Moraxellaceae > Psychrobacter. Next base: position 97,170 of record NZ_BAWH01000002.1, on the reverse strand, counting down.
AAATGCCAGTTGCTCTTGTGGATTGCTCAGCTCTTTTAACCGTGCCTCAAGCCGAAGAATGCGAGTACGCAGCATGATATTAATCAACAGTAAAACTGCACCCATAACCCAAATGATTAACGCTGACATTCCTTGCTCCTAAATCCATTAATTCTGAACACATAAGCTGATTAATTGCGTACATTTATAATCGTACATTCTTTACCGCAAACAGCAACTGTCAGACAAAATACCCATCAAAGCGTACGGCTTCATTATGCCAGCTTTCACTAGCTGGCTCATCAGCAAGCAGCGGTGCAAACTGTGGACGCTTTACGATCACGCGACCTTGGCCTTGCATACTTTGTTTAACAACAGCCTGCGCACTACTTAGCAGCTGTCGCTCTTCATCTGATGTTGGTGGACGAGCCAGTTGGTGCAGTGCTTGCATATGCTTACCGACTTTTGCCCCTTTGCCTGTCTTGCTATCTTGATAGCTATCCTCTGGAAACATCGGATCCAAATAGACGACATCGATTGCAATAGCGTTATCGGCTACGGTACCAGCCTCTAGATTCGCAAAATAACTGAGTGCATCAGCATTGATAATATGTAGACGGCTCATGAGCTTTTGCCAATTGGGTAGCGCACTCATACGCTGCTGCTCTACAAGTAACAGCAATGCCATCAATGGCTGCTGCTCAAGCATAGTGACTTGTGCACCAGTACTGGCCAATATCAAACTATCATGCCCAAAGCCAGCGGTTGCATCAATAACGTGACTATCTGATGTGATTTTGGCCGCTTGTAATAGCAGCTCAGACTTACGGCCAGCACTCACTACACGGCTCTGCAACTTGTCCCACTCAGGTGCCACACTGAGCCCATCACTTAACCATGATAGCTTGTCTTTATCATCTAATAATAAAATAGGCTGAGTAGATGCTTGGCTCAACTGCTGACGACGCTTTTGAGTTAACTTCTCTGTAGCGACCTCGATATCTAAGATAATTGGTAATGTATGCTCAGCTATCAATGACTGTAAACGCTCAACCTGTGCTTGCTGGCTGTCATTGACGTAGAATAACTGACAATGTACAACAGCACCTGTTTCGTCATACGTTTGGGGCACATCGGTCATAACCATCATCCTATTTGCTGCTTATTTTCACTATAAATTACTGCCGTGTTAAATCATAACGCAAATCTAGCCAGCCATTTGATAACCAAAGCCCCAAGCGGCGACTAGCACGATAACACCCGTGATAATGCGCAACCAAGCAAAAATAGTAAAGTCGCGGCGACTTACCCATGCCACGAGCAAGCGAATACAAAGTAGCGCCACCACAAATGACACGATGGTTCCGATACCTAGCACCAGCCAGTCTTCACTGTTGGTCAATACGTCACCATGTTTGAGCAAATCCAACAATGCCGCGCCTACAATGACAGGAATACCCAAAAAGAAAGAAAATTCAGCAGAAGCCTTACGTGAGACACCTAACCACAGCGCACCAATAATAGTGGCGCCCGAACGTGACGTCCCTGGTATAAGAGCTAAACATTGGAATAGCCCAATCATTAACGCAGTTTTTATGCTGACATCTTCCGCTTCTTCTGCAATGACCGTTTTAGGACGCTTTTCCACGTAAAATATCAGTAGACCGCCGATGATAAGCATAATGGCAACGACGATAGGATTAAACAAATAAGCTTTGATTTCATCGGCAAAGGTAAAACCAACAATCATCACAGGAATAGTAGAAACAATCAGACTCAGTCCCAGTTGTCTAGGATTGGTCATGCCTTCTGCTTTGCCAGTCAGTAAGCCCATCAACGCTTGCCACAATCTACCCCAATAGTCATAAATCACTGCCAAAATAGCGCCAAGCTGCACAACAACAACAAATAAATCAACTTTTTCTTTAGTCCAGAAACCCATCACATCTGCTGATAAGATCAAATATCCCGTACTAGAAATGGGTAAAAACTCAGTGATACCTTCAACGATACCCATGATGACAGCTTGAACGAATAAAACTATATCCACAGTGACTTTCCTAGAAACAGACTGGCCTAAAAAAACTGGCCTAAAAACAGACCGATTGGCTGTCCTATATTAACGTTGACTTTATATGGGTATGCGCTTGCTAAACACTAAAAAGCTGGCTGCAAAAAGTATATTTATAAAGCTATGCTTTGCCTTGCTCTTTAAGTGTTTTCCAAGCTTGATTACGTAGATATTTTGGTAATGCCTGTGACGCTTCTGTACCACCATCGTTTGCAAACTGGGCAATACCAAGCTGCCCAATGACAACAGCATCTGGCCAAACATCTTCATGGCAGTCTTGCTGATCATGTCGTGCCAATAGCGGCGCGCCATTACCAACGATAGGCAGGTTGAGCTCTGTTTGGCTATCATAATCTAATAGCTGCTCAGTGCTATCGCTACCAGCAGCCAAGACTGGCTGCATAATGCTTTGACCTAATTGGTCGTCAGTTACCAACTCATACTGTCCAAAGTAGACTTGCTGCATACGAGCATCAAGGCGCTGTATAGATGTGTCAGCCCATACTTCTGATACGCGCATTGTGCGATTGCTTGCAGGCTTGAGACGCTAACACAAGGCAAGTCATGCGCTACAGATAGAGCCTGTACCACTGCCGTATTGATGCGGATACCACTAAACGCACCCGGCCCGCGATTGAATATTAAAGCCTGTATATCAGCGAGACGTAACTGCGCCTCAGACAATGCAGCATCAATCATCGGTAAAATCTGTTGAGTCTGCTGACGCTTACCTGTTTCGGTATGGCTCGATAGTACCTGTCCACTCGAATCTAAAATCGCGATCGAACACTGGTCGAACACGGTATCCATTGCTAAAAACATCACAACCTCGGCTTTTACTTTTGGCGTTCTAAATTGATTTGTCAGATTTTAATAATTTTTAATAACGATCTATCATTCATGCACTATAAGAATACTGACAGAATGAAGCAGCGCCTATCATAGCATTTAGGGTACACGAATTTTATTAATTTCTATATTTTTCACACTTTATCCATCAGTGTTTATCTGCAACTGCTAACGATAAAAAGCCCCAAAGCTTCGTTGGCTTTGGGGCTTTGATCAAACTTCTTAAAAATAATTAATTGTTATCTAAAAACGGGTTTTGAACTTCTTTGGTGCTTGGTTTTGCATTTCTTGCATTTGCTTTTGCATCTCTTCAGTGCTTGGCATATTGTTTGGATCCAGTCCCATTTGCTTGGCCATTTGTTCTGGATTCACGTCTTTAGCGCCACCTTGCTGACCGCCGCCAAACAATGGACCGCCGCCACCTGCTCCACCGCCGCCACCCATGAGCCCTTGCATAGACTTCATCATTTTACTGATGCCTTCAGGCTTTGAGATCATTTTCATCATTTTTGCCATTTGCTTGTGTTGCTTGAGCAAGCGGTTAACATCTTGAATCTCACGCCCTGAACCTGCAGCGATACGGCGCTTACGACTTGGGTTAATCTTGTCAGGATTTTTACGCTCAAACGGCGTCATTGAATTGATCAATGCTTCCATTTCACGTACTTTTTCTTCTGGTTTGGCATCTTCGACGGCTTTTTGCATGTCTGAGCCGCCCATACCTGGCATCTTATCTAAGAAGCCTGCCATACCGCCCATGCTCTTCATCTGCTGAAACTGAGTCAATAGATCCTCAAGGTCGAAGTCACCGCCCTTTTGCATCTTTTTCGCCATTTTTTCGGCTTTATCACGGTCAATCTTTTGCTCAACTTCTTCGACTAGACTCAGTACGTCACCCATACCAAGGATACGCTGCGCGATACGCTCAGGGTGGAACAGCTCTAGCTCGTCTAGTTTTTCACCGCGGCCCAAGAACTTAATTGGCTTACCGGTGATAGCGCGTACAGAAAGCGCCGCACCGCCGCGAGCATCACCATCAGTTTTGGTTAAGATAACACCCGTCAATGGCAATGCATCATTAAAGGCTTTTGCGGTATTGGCGGCATCTTGACCAGTCATGGCATCGACGACAAATAGCGTCTCAGATGGGTTAACCGCAGCAGTTAGCGCCTTAATCTCATCCATCATGGTATCGTCGATATGTAGACGACCCGCGGTATCAATGATCAGAATATCTTGATATTGGATTTTGGCTTCTTCTATCGCACGCTTTGCGATATCAATTGGATTCTCATCTGTGCTTGAGTTCACAAACTTAGCATTCACCTGACCGGCTACTTGCTCAAGCTGTTTGATAGCCGCTGGACGATAAACGTCAGCAGAGACTAGCATCACTTTTTTCTTTTGACGCTCTTGTAGATATTTGGCCAACTTACCTGCTGTAGTCGTTTTACCCGCACCTTGTAAACCTGCTAGCAAATAAACAACAGGCGGCTTACCTGTCATCTCTAACTGCTGATTGGCGCTGCCCATCATTTCGGTCAGCTCGTCGTGTACGATTTTGACAAAGGCTTGACCTGGCGCTAACTCTTTTAGCACCTCAGCACCAAGCGCTTGTTCTTTTACGCGTTTTACAAAATCACGAGTAACAGGTAGTGCTACATCGGCTTCTAACAACGCCATACGCACTTCACGCAGCGTGTCTTTGATATTGTCTTCGGTCAACTGTCCGGTACCGACGATGTTACGTAGGCTCGACGATAAGCGTTCTGTTAAGGTATCAAACATAAATAACTCTCAATTAAAATGGTTTTCAATTAAATAATACGCAATTAAAATAACTCTAAATCAAACCATTAAAATGGTTCGTAAATAATATTAGGATACGCTATAAGATATTAGGATATTGCATGACAAGGGACATGATAAAAGAATTATATTATCAATACTATAGCATTAACATGGCTCAAAACTTATAGTCGTTTCGCAAAGGACACAGCGCTTATAATTGCAGTCAACTTTTTACAGATGATATACTTTATGTTTTGCGCTATGCAGCACTGCCGATCATTTATAAGTTATAAGCAAGATGGTGCTCAATTGGCACCCATTTTATGATAAATTGGACGATTATTCTAATCATTCTGATAATACCACTTTAGCGACACATTGAGCGGCAGTTTATGCTCAGTATAAGATGAGGCTTTTTATCTGTGCACTTTGCATTCTTACTTGCTAGCATGGCTTATATCTTAGTCAGCATCCATATTGGTTGGGCGCTGGCTCAGGACAAACCTATCCACAAAAGCCTCAGTTTGGGCTTGTTGCTGGTCGGCATGGCTGCACATGCAGCACTGCTATATCCATATGTTGTGACGCTGTATGGTTTGAATTTCAACTTATTTAATATCATCAGTCTGACCAGTTTATTTTTCTTATTCTTTTATCTGCTGTTCTGTTTATATCGCCCTATTCTTAGTCTTGGTATTTTGGCTGCACCCACTGCGCTAATAGGTATGACGGTCGGTTATGTCGGCCGTGCCCCTTATCAACCATTGACTGATGTCAGTATCGGGCTTGAAATCCATATCATATTATCATTGGCTGCCTATTGTGTGCTGCTGATGGCTGCGGTACAAGCGCTATTTCTACGGCTACAAATACGTGAGCTCAAGCATCATACCATTCACCGCTTTTGGGTCAATAAGCTACCCTCCTTACAAAGTATGGAGAGTTTATTATTCGATATGCTCTTGGTAGGCTTTGTATTGCTCAGTATCGCACTGGGGATTGGGTTTATCTATGTGCAAGACTTAATGGCGCAACATATCGTGCATAAGACTGTTTTTAGTCTACTGTCATGGTTATTATTTGGTGTGCTACTATTCGGTAACTGGCGTGCAGGCTGGCGAGGCAAACGTGCGGCCAATATCACTATTTATGCTTTTATCCTATTAGCCATTGGCTTTGTTGGTAGCAAGTTCGTCTTAGAAATGCTCCTATAAAATATATGTTCAGAAAAAGGCGGTCAGCAACACTAGTTACGGACCGCCTTTTTTTATATTTTTAGCAGACTCACTACTGATTTTTCTTAGTTAAATACGACTGTCTTATTACCCGCCACAATCACACGGTTTTGCACATGCCAGTTTACAGCACGTGCTAATACGTTGCGTTCGATATCACGGCCGATAGCACGCAATTCTGTCACCCCTTGGCGATGCGTCACACGGTGTACATCTTGCTCGATGATAGGCCCTTGATCAAGCTCAGCTGTGACATAATGCGCAGTTGCGCCGATAAGCTTAACGCCTTTATCGTAAGCTTGACGATAAGGATCTGCGCCCACAAACGCCGGCAAGAAAGAATGATGGATATTAATAATCTGCATCGGCCAGCGCTTGACAAAATCTGATGACAATATCTGCATATAGCGCGCCAATACTAGCAAGTCGTTACCTGCCATTAACTTATGAATCTGCTCTTCTGCCTCTGCCTTATTGTCTTTGGTCACTGGCACATGATGGAAAGTAATGCCAAAATTCTGTACTGCTTGCTTTAAATCAGGATGGTTGCTGACCACGCAAGTAATCTCGCAATCGAGCAGTCCACGCTGATGTCGCCATAATAGATCTAACAACGCATGATCAAATTTAGATACCAAAATACCGACTTTGGTCTTCGTTGCATTATTATGTAGGCGCCAATCCATATCGTGACGCTTGGCAACCGTATGCGCAAAGCTGGCTTCAAAATTCTCGATAATATCGCTTAATCCTGCCAAGGCAAACTCTAAACGCATAAAATATTGACCGCCTTCATGCGCCGTTGAATACTGATCAAGCGTAATGATATTAGCACCATAACGATGAATAAATTCAGAGACTGCCTGTACGATACCTGCCTGATCTTTGCATTTGATGAGCAACGTGGCTGTATCGATAGCACTAGGTGTCTGTTTGCTCTGAGAAGCTATGGTCGATAATGAAACCGTTTTAGTGTTGTCTGACATAATTCGCCCAATTAAAAATGAAACGTGCTGCTTACTTTGAATATGGTTAGCAGCATAGGAAACTGACTATTCTAATCGCTTTTGCAAAAATTTGCTGATTGAGTTGCTTGTATTTAATTATTGAGATTACAAATGCAAAAACCCCCAACGCGGGGTTGGGGGTTTGTATTTATAGTTTTTTTATTTTATAAGGTTGTTAATCTCTACTGGGCTTGAATCACTTTAGAGAAGCCAAATCCATTACTATTTACGCTAATAGTAGACCCTAAGTCAAATGCTTTACTAAAGTCTACTATGAAGCTGTTATAACCTGTAGATATGTTACTTGGACCTTCACCGTTAATAGATACAGAATAATTTGGCTGATAAGGAGATAAAACCACCTTGGAGATATCCTTCTCAGCATCGATATTGATACTCATACTATCAATACATGGAACACCACCAGTACCAAATGGACTTGCATGATCTATCCAAGGTGTAATTAAGCTCGAATCACTTATCGACAGGTCGCCTAACTGATACGGTAATACATAGTTGATACTTTGTGTACTCTCACTACCGTTCAAGAACGTTGAAGCATCAAACCGCACTTTCACCCAAGTTGAATAGCGTATTGGATAACGAATCTCAAAATCAGCTCGCCCTACTTCATCAGTTGTAAATGAGTAACCATCTTCAGATACTTGGCCATTTATAATAGCTACTGGATTGATAGGGTCTAATCTACCATTTCCTATACTACCATCATCATTGATATTGATGTCAGCATCTTTATCTAGAGTGTAATTATACTCTGGATCTTCAGTATCATACCAATTAGACTTAAAGATAAGTGGTTCTTGCTTAGTAGATGTCTTAAGTGCTGGCGTATTTACTTTACCATCTTTATCTATAGTATTTGCACCTTGATAAGCTACATTTGTATTCAGTAAGCATACCTTTCCTTGAGCGTATTCAACTGCATAAGACTTAATTGATACTTCTTTATTTGGCACAGCACGGCCCGAACCATCCATGACCGATATCGAACCACGCACAGTATAATAAATATCATCTGATGATATCTTATCAGCGAATGCTAAGGTCGTATACACTGCTTCTTCTGATACGGTAATAGTGGTTGTTCTAGTAGGAACATTAAATTTATCATCGAGTAGTCGAGCATTGATAACCACACCGCCAATAGGTGAGCTAGCGTTGGCTTGGTAGACAACACGTGCTTCACCTCTACTGTTTGTTACTGCTGTGGCAGCTGACAAACGACCTGCTGAAGAGTCTGACGTGCGACTAAAGACAACGGTTTGTCCTTCAACTGGTACATCGTTTTTATCTTTTACTGTAGCGACAATTTCAGTACTACCACCTGGAGTGATAACCGACTTCACCGCTTGGAACAACATCTTAGCAGGTGTCGTAGCACGGAAACGCGCATCTACTGTTGCACGATAGCGCGGCTCACCGTTTGGTTGCGTTTCACCCAGTATAGTCGCCTGTAGTGCAGTAATACCAGCAAGCTCTGATGTTAAGGTAAAAGGTATCGTAACAACATTATCACTTATATCAGTGGCAGCAATGGTTTTAGTAACTATCACATTATTACTAGCCGCACTGCCATTAGCAAATTTACCTAGTGTCGTTTGTACTTCAACTTGCTTACCAATTAATCCCGCTGCTTGAGCAGCTGTATCACGGCGTATCTGAATATTTATGGTCTGTGGTTTATTGACATCATAAACGTCTTTGATATCTATAAAGCTGATACCTGCCTGTGAGACCTTAATCAGCTCAATGCTGTTTAAACTGCGCTGAGTATTGATGCTGTTTTCACCCAAAGCACGAGCAAATACACGTAAGTTACCATTGTTATCGAAGAATAAATCACTTTCACGGACATTAAAACTGGCATTACCATCTGCATCAGTAGTTGCCGTAGCGCTAGTGGCAATAACATCACCGTCCTCGCTACTAGTTCCATATTAGCATTGGCAATAGCACGCCCTGCACCATCCACCAATGTGGTCGTGATAGTAGTAGAAGCGCCATCTTTCAGATTGGCTTCTGTAGCTACAATGGTAATTTCTGTACCGATCGCTGATAAGCTTAATGACTTCTCTTCACGCACTTGCATGCTGACATTACCATCTACGTCATATTGTGGCGTGACGATTTTGGCATTGATTACAACACTATGGTTGAGGCGGGCATTGATACTGTTAGCTGCTAACAATACACCCACATCAACCCGGCCATTACTATCGCTTACCACTGTACTAGATGTAGTCAACGCGGCACCGCTAGACTCTAAGTTTTCGATACTCAACTGTACTGGTACACCTGTGAGAATACCACCATTATCATCCGTTACGATGAATGAAGCTTGGGTCTGGTCGCCACCTGTAGTCAATGTTGGCTTATCAGATGACGCGATTAGCTGATAACTCTCAATTGTAGACGTATCTACTGCGACAGTGTATTTTTGCTCTAGCTCGACATTTTCTGCTGTTGTTGTTTTCGCTGTTAATTGAATACCATTCTTTTCCAGAACTGCTTGGTTAACGCTAGCACCATTTTCCAATGTAAGGTCAAAAGTTGCCACACCGTCGCCATTAGTTGTAACAATGTTATTGCTAATAGTTACGCCAGTTTGTAGAAAATCGTCAACATATAGTTCAACTTTACGATTAGCAATACCTATAGTCTTGTCGGCATTGTCAGCGTTGCCTTTGATGTTATTAGCAACTCGCACAAAGACCTTGAATGTATCTCCTTTGGTATTGACGACTTTGTTTGCACCGATGGCAAGGCTTTCAGACGTACCGCTTGGATCAGGAGTTAGTGTCTTAACAGTACTGATTTTTGTAGCAATATTATCATTCTCATCAGTAGCTGAAAATACGACTTTGAAGCTACTACCAATGGCTGATTTTTGCGCATTCGTTAGTCCAGCTGGTACAGCAAGCGTAAAGCTTGCTTTACCTGAGTCATTTGTGGTTTGTGTACCACTAGTTACCAAGCTAACCCCTTGAGCCGCAACCGAAGCAGGGAGCGCCAAGTAAACTTGTTTATTTGCAATGACATTGTCTTTGCTGTCTTTGGTTATTACTTCAACTTGAGTCTCACCACCGTTTAGATTTAGTGCTTTTGGTGTGATAGCTATCAAATCAATAGCCGCTTTGGTTGACTGTATATTAAACTGAATCTCTTGTTTTTTACCTGTCAACGTCTCAGTCAAGATAGCTGTTAGCTTTTGATCTAAGAGTGCCGCTTGTTGCTCTGCTGTTAAGCTTGGCACAGTAACTGTAAAGCTTGCCGCCCCGTTAGGGTCCGTAGGAACAATATTGGCAAATGATCCTGACTTACCATTTACAATTAATAATGCTGCTAGTTCTTTGTTAGCAAAATCTAATTTAATAGGCTGATCGCTGATACTAAGGTTAGTGTTTCGAGTACTTAATGCCGCATTAACAGTCACCGTATCACCTTCGCCGTTCAATGTATAAAAAGGACGGTTATTAATAAGGTTCGGCGGATTTAGTACTGTCAAATCAACAGTTGGAGTTAGAATATCTACTTTTGTTATAGCAGAGGTATAAGTTTCGCCTTTTTCGACATACGACAGCTGATAATTAATACCTGTACGCTTAAGCTCATTACGCTCTTCTGCTGTGAGTCCTTCTGGGATAGTAACTATAAACGTTGTCTCACCACTAAAATCGGTAGTCGCCGTCGTTTGATTGACTGTAACTCGAGAAGCAATCGCTGCTTGACCTAACTGGATAGTGACTTCTTGCCCTTTAACTGGTGTTTGGTTTTCTTTGGTCAATAGCTTAATACTGATAGTACCTTTACCACCAAGCTCGCTAATAGAAGGTGTGATGATAGAAGCAAACTCTAAACTCGTTGCTGGCTGTACCACTTTGACAACTGCATCTGTAATTTTAGCGACTGTGCCATCATCATCCGTTAAAGTAACATTGTATTTAATACCTGATGTAATTAGTGCTGTACGTTGTACTGGTGTTAAATCTTGACTAAGGTTAACAGTAAATACTGCATTGCCAGCTTCATTGGTTGTTTGCTCATTTCCTTGGATACTGACGCCTGCGACATCACTGATCTCAAGCTTAACTTTTTGCCCTACTGCAACATTACCATTAGGACGTTTAGCAGATACTTGAATAGTAAACTGCTTGTCTGTGACAGTCACCACTTTAGGAGAGCTAATCGAAGTAAGTTTAATATCACTTTTGGCTAACTCTGAACTGATTTTTATAGCTGAACTACTGATACTACTACTTGCACCTGAGGCTTCAACAGCTTTGGCAGTTAACACAAAACCTTTTGTGCCTCTAGCTTATCTTTCTGTGATTTAGCCAAACCTGCAGGAACACTAACTTTATAACTGACTACGCCTTGAGCATTGGTCGTTTGGGTCGCAGTACTATCTAGAGTCAGTAAGCCAGAATCAATTAGAGCTTTCGGTAGCATTGCTGTGACGCTTTGGTTAGCAATAACCCCGCCATTTTTATCATTCACACGGAAGCTAATGACTGCACTACCACCTGAACTTGATAATTGAACTTTATCACTGCTACCAAAATTAATTTGATACTGTGCAGCAGGGATAACCACAGAGGCATTATAATTACTGGCAGTGACACCATCATTGTCAGTTAAGGTTGCAGTATAAGTAACGCCTGACTTTACTAGTGCTTCACGTTGGGCTTGGGTTAAATCTGGGCTTATATCTACGATAAATGTCACATTACCTGATGAATCAGTCTTTTTCTCATCGTCTTTAACAGTAATACCCGTCATCTGAGTAAGCTTTAGCTTGACGACTTTATCAGCTGCTGCACTACCATCTTTGCGTTTACCTGATACTTGAATCGTGAACTGGTCTTTTAAAATATTAACGACTTTAGGATTGGTCTCTGATGTTAAGACCGTTAAGCTTTTCTGTATTTTATTACTGACGTTAATAGGCGTACTATTAGCACTAGTAGTAGCTCCTGATGCCTCAGTCAGCTTAGCACTCAAGATAAATCCACTGGCTTTTTCTAATGCTGATTTCTGTGTAGGTGATAGCCCAGTCGGAATACGAACGGTATAGTTCACGATACCTTTATCATTTGTTGTCTGATTAGCAGCAGTATCTAAGGTCAACAATCCTGCATCCACTAAAGCTTTTGGCAGGCTTACCGAGACTTTCTGGTTGCTATAACGCCACCGTCTTTATCATTAACTCGGAAACTAATGACAGTACTGCCACCTGAGCTTGAGAGCTCTGCATTGCTGCTGCTACCAAAATTGATTTTGTATGCAGCAATAGGCACAGATGCTTTAATACTATAATTTTCAGTGGCAACCCCATCTTCATCAGTCAATGCAACAGTATAGGCAATACCTGTTTTTTTCAAATGCCTTACGTTGTTCTAGAGTCAATGCTTGGTCTATATTTACGGTGAACACAGCATTACCAGCACTGTTAGTGACTTGTTCACCACCTTCGATACTAATGCCTTTGACATTGTTAATTGCAAGCTTCACAGGCTTACCTGTAGCAGCACTACCATTCGGACGCTTAGCAGATACTTGAATCGTAAACTGATCTTTTAAAACGTTTACGACGCTAGGAGTGGTTTTTGCAGTCAGTATGGTTTGACTTCTACTAGGGTCTGCAGTCACAGGAATACGATTACTGCTTGTATTGATACTTGCACCTGAGGCTTCTACCAAACGGGCATTTAGGACGAACCCACCTGCTTTTTCAAGTTCTGCTCTTTGTGTAGGAGATAGCCCTGCAGGAATACGAACCGTATAACTGACATTACCTTGAGCATCAGTTGCTTGGTTTGCTGCACTTTCAAGCGTTATCAGCCCTTTTTGAGTCAAACTACTTGGTAAGCTTGCTGTTACAGTTTGGTTGGCTATTACGCCGCCATTTTTATCATTAACGCGGAAACTTAAAGTGGTTACACCGCCTGTACTCAACAGCTTATCAGTACTACTGCTGCCAAAGTTTAGCTTATATTCAGCCACTGGAATGATAACTGGTGCCTTATACTTATTCGTAGCCACGCCATCTTCATCAGTCAAAGTCACGGTATAAGGAATACCAGACTTCACCAAATCTTGACGTTGCTTTTCTGTCAAATCTTGGCTTAAGTTGACGGTAAATACTGCGTTGCCTGATGCATCTGTCGTTTGCTGGCTGCCTTGAATACTCACGCCTGTGACATTACTAATAGCCAACTTAACTTCTTTGCCAGCTGCAGCACTACCATCCGGGCGCTTACCTGCAACTTGAATTTGGAATTGATTTTTTTAGGATGTTTACAGCGCTAGGAATGTTTTTTTACATTTAGAATCGTTTCACTTTCAGCAGTTACTTTGATACGTTCACTATTGATACTACTACTAGCTCCTGAAGCTTCAGTAACTTTAGCGGTTAAGACAAAGCCACCGATACTCTCTAACTTTGTTCTTTGAGCGGCTGTCAAACTTGCTGGCACACTAACATTGTAACTAACCATACCCTTACTATCAGTTACTTGGGCAGCGGCACTATCTAAAGTTAAAAGACCAGTATTTACAAGCTCTTGAGGTAGGCTGGCATTTACTTTTTGATTGGCAATTGCTCCACCATTTTTGTCATTGACACGAAAGCTAATAACAGCTTCGCTACCAAAACTAGAGATTCTACTTTTATTTTTTTGTCGCAAACTTTATTTGATACTGAGAATCAGGGATATACGCTTCATTACCATAAGTGTCTGCGGTTACTGCACGATTAGGCTCTGATAAAACCACAGTGTAATTCACACCTTTCTCTACAATTTCTTTACGCTGCTCTGTAGTCAATGTAGAAGCTATGATTAGACTGACCACTGCTTTACCAGTAGCATCAAAGGTAAGAGCCTCTGTACTAAGCCTGACTCCAGCTATCGAATTATTAAGTTTGATAGTGGCTTTCGCGCCATCGATATTCGTCGGTACTTTAGAGTTTTTGGCAGTAGCTGTAACAGTTAGAGGTTGCTCATCTCCATAAGCATTGAGCAATTCATCTCTACCTTCCACATTCAACACATAATCAGAGGTAGGCAGTCCTATAGATAAATTACCAGTTTCTTGCTTAGTCGCCCCACTTTGCTCTTGGATGCTAATAGCATATGCAATACCTTCTCCTATTAATAAAGCATCGCGCTCAGCTTTTGAAAGATTTTCATCTACCTTTACGTTGAAAACCGCAATACCATCTGTATTTGTGGATTTGCTATTACCGCCTATGATAGAAATACCTTTGATGCTATCAATACCCAATCCAACTTGTACATTTTGAACACGAGCACCCTTGCTATTTTTGGCAATCACACTGAGAGTTGCTGTATCACCATATACATTTAAGACGTTATTGGAGACCGAACTGGTAGTCAATGAAGTACTTATATCAAGCTCACTTTCAACAACTTGAGTCCCATCTCCACTACCTTCTCTACTAACAGAGACTCTCAGCTCCTGCGGTGCAACAGCTGTACCATCTGCTTTGTTAGCAGTGGCCATTAAGGTAAAGCCGTTTGCGATTAACGCATCTTTATCTACGACTGCCTGTGGGTTAAGCTTTAACGTATATACCGCATTACCATCGCTATCAGTCACTTGAGTGCTTTGACCTTCGATAGTGATACCGTTGGTTTCGGAGCTCACTACCTTTAATGTAACTGCCTTGCCAACCATCGCACCACCTGAGTCTACTTCGGCAGCTTTGACTGTAACATTAAAGATAGCCTGCTCATCAGATAATTCGATGATAGTAGGTGATGTACTGAGTTTCTGTAAGAAAAAATCAGGTTCAACATCTGGTACTTGTTCACCGCCGTCACTACCATCCGTTCCAGGCTGCGTAACTCCCAAATCAGGTGCTGGTGCAACAGAGTCTACGGTGTCACCATCACCGCCTCCACCACAACCTGCTAATGCTAATGCGCAAGTCAAAGAAGTGAGCTGAAACAACTTAGAAGTAAGGGGTAGAGAGCTGTATGACATGTTTTGACTCCGCATGAGCAGTAATTTATCTGAGCAAATAAGCAAAAAATCATTACCCAGAATCAAAAGAGATTGGTAATGATACATAGATTTACAGTAATACTGGTGTATTAACAGATTGTATTAAATATATAACAGCAACTTTACTGACTTTTGTTATAACTTACAACTAAAAATTAATCTTTACTATTAAACAATCAACAACATAGAGCGCTCATTTCAGGGTATAATAGCCCTCCTTTAATTCGACAGTTATTATAAAAATATTTGAGTATTCATCTGTTTTATGGTATAAATGTCGGCTTTAAAATTTTCTGAATTGGTCAGCCTGTTATTTGCCTTTAGATAGCAGCAAAACCAGCTCAACCTTCATATAGTTTTGTTTGGTGCAAAGCTGCCGCTTGCTGTGTCCATGCCGCAAAAACGTGCAACTTGCCCAGACTGGTATGAGAAAAACTCATACCTCATAGATTAGGAGTTCGCCATGTCTCGAGTTTGCCAAGTGACTGGAAAGCGCCCTATGGTGGGTAATAATGTTTCGCATGCAAACAACAAAACCCGTCGTCGCTTTCTACCAAACCTTCACAACCATCGTTTTTGGGTAGAGTCTGAAAACCGCTTTGTACGTCTACGTGTGTCTACCAAAGGTATGCGCATCATTGACAAACTTGGTATCGATAAAGTGTTAGCGGATCTACGCGCACAAGGTCAAAAAGTTTAAGTTAAAAATAGCAGCTGGATGATGACTCTCATCATTTAGGCTGCTATTTTGCTACATTAATTGTGGCAACTCACTCTTTGAGACACGTACCTATCGTTTGAAGACCCCTCATTTACAGGAAAGCTATCATGAGAGATAAAATTAAATTAGTATCAACAGCTGGTACTGGGTATTACTACACCACTACTAAAAACAAGCGCACTATGCCTGGCAAAATGGAAATCAAAAAGTTTGATCCAAAAGTACGCCAGCACGTGATCTTTAAAGAAGCTAAAATCAAATAACTGCCATCATTTGTAGAAGGCATTTTTATAAATACTTTCTATAAAGAAGTTATTTGAACAAAAAAGGGCTTATCAATTGATAAACCCTTTTTTATGGCTGTAGTTTCATGTTGCTAAGCTACGTCTTCAATTATTCGCTTTAATTAGTGCTCAGAAACAACTAAAAATTAGCTGTAGTGTGTTGGTTCTTTATCATATACATGCGCATGCCATTTACTCATTTGCTTTTGCATAATGACCTGAATCGCAGCATGAATCATATGTTGACCAATCGCTTGAGTATCGCTACCAAGTAGCTCTTTTAGCTTGTCAGAAAAATCAATAGTCATCAGCGGCGCTTCATCTTGTTCAGCATCACGCAACAACAATCTACCATCATCTGCTTCCACCAGCTCTAACGTGGTTTCTTTGGCAAATCCTGCAAACTGATCGCTATTCTCGTTATCTACTTCTATATCATTATCGATATCGTATGGCATTAATGTGTTCCTTATTATCCCGTTTAGTACTGGTAGAGAAACTAGTCATTGCAAAGCAGTCATTTCTTAAAAATAAACTCATTCGGCAAATCTATCGTCTTACAGTAACGCGGGTAAATCTGTCTTACTCATACAATGGACGCTTTAACAATGGAATTCAAGGGCTGTCACATAAGTCTTCGCTATAAAAGCAAAATTGAATGCCATGTTATTTGTATATATTAGTGCCAATAACGTAACTTTCCTAATGTAAATAAGAATGCCACAAACATTCCAAGGTAATAAACCAGCTTTAGCTCAAGGCTAGGATCACGGTATTTAAATGGTAGTGCAACGGTGGCCGTCGCAGTGGGCAATATCAGCAGCATGAGTAGCCAATTCTCAATGACATTTAGCCAACCTTGTAGGTCGGTTCCGTGACGTAGTGACGCCAACCCCATTAGCAAACAAGCAATAATTAAGCTGGTAAATAAGCCATTTGGTAAGTCTTTAGGATAGATAATTTTAGCAATACTGGCTGGTACGATTCTCATATAAAATTCCAGTCATGCTTGTAGGACATGGCTTAATGATTAAAAATATAAAATATTACGATGTTATGTAGGCGCGAATAAATAATATAGATGCGAATAAACGATACAGGCGCGGAAAAGCATTATATCTGCAGCTAAACAACTTAACTGTAAGTACCCATGAGCCATAGCATCGATATACAAGAGGTCAAATAACCCAAACTAATCGCATTCCAACTTTCGATATGAAGGCCCTTAACTTTATTGAGTATGCGAGAGCCTACCCAAAAAAACAGCGGAATGCCTAACATAAATGCAGGCACAATGACCGCAGCATGACGCAGCACTGTTTCAACATCATCACCTACCATCAGGCGAAAGCCATAACCTGCCAAACTAAGTACAAGTGCAAACATCGCTAAGCCAACGGTAATACCTCTAGGCACCAAGCTGCGCTGCGATGTTTCACTTTCAAGTGATTGCTTAGCCTGCTGATTCAACGTCTCATGAGAGTTTACTTGCTCAGAAGGCTCTGTTGAACGGCTAGAATTGTTTGTGTCCATATTTCACCTTTACGTGACTGACCATTATATAGAGTTAATTCAATTTAAAAGAGAGACAAGGCAACTGAGTGCAGATGTAATGCGATACTTCAAGCGAGGTTAACGCTGTAGCTCTTTTATATCGGATTAACTATATAGTCATAAGTTATACAGCACATTCTAATATTATTATGGCATGGCTAATAGCGTTTATTAACCATACAAAACTCGCTAGCTGTTGTTTGCTAATAACAACTCTGCGCGCATCTCATCGATAGCCGCTTTATAATCTTCTTGATTAAAAATCGCAGAACCCGCAACGAACATATCAGCACCCGCTTCAGCAACGGCGCGAATGTTGCTGGCTTTGATACCGCCATCAACTTCTAATCTAATGTCGCGGCCACTGGTAATGATGCGCTGACGGACTTGGCGAACTTTATCTAAAGTACCCTCTATGAATGACTGGCCACCGTAGCCTGGGTTGACACTCATGAGTAGAATTTGATCCACTTTATCCATGACATAGTCCAGATAATGTAGCGGCGTCGCTGGGTTCAGTACTAGACCGCACTCTGCACCACCATCTTTGATCAGTTGCAGTGAGCGATCGATATGAGCGCTGGCCTCTGGATGAAAGGTAATGATACTCGCACCCGCTTCCAAAAACTGCTCAATCATACTATCAACAGGTGAGACCATCAAATGTACATCGATTGGCGCGTCAACCCCATAATCACGCAGCGCTTTACAGATCATGCTACCAAACGTCAAATTGGGTACGTAATGGTTGTCCATCACATCAAAATGAATCACATCGGCACCCGACTCTAATACTTTCTCAACTTCTTCGCCCAACCGCGCGAAATCAGCTGAAAGGATTGATGGTGCAATAAGATAAGGCTTAGCAGGACTGATCATAATTGAGCTACCTAATTCATGTTTATATAAAATATTGATAAATTAAAATTTCGACTAATTAATGATGTTTGTACTGGGTCTTGCAATAGGCGCGGCCTACTTCGAATGAGCGCTTTGCCTCGTGCTTGGTCGCACGATTGCTCACGCGCTGACGCCATAAGCGAAAAGACGATGGCTTTAGCGTCTGACGCATAAGCTTAATGACACCCGTCTCATCAAGGCCGTAGCTATGCTCTATCGCGCCAAATGGCGTTCTGTCTTCCCACGCCATCTCTATCACGCGCGATATTTGTGTCTCATCGAGCACTCTATCACCCGCGTCGTCGAAAGTTTTTGCAATAAACTCATCTGACTTAAGTCGAGGTAATGCGTCGATGCTGCTAGCGGCATTATTACGCTGTTTGTCTTTTAGCGCTGCATCCATATCGGCCTGCATCGTCGCTATTGTACTATTAGTATTGAGTGGCGTGGCCTCTATATTAAAAGCGGCCAAATCTTGATAACTTGCCATAAAAATCACCTATTAAGCATGAAATGGGATAGCGAAAAAAACGTATTACGGTCGTCTACTTAGCAGCCTAGCTCAGTTGAGCCATGTGCCAATGATGTTCAATATGGTCGCTGATCACTGTTTGAATAAAGTAATAGCTGTGATCATGACCCGCCTGATAACGTAATGTTAGGGGCTGGTTGGCTTTTGTACAAGCCTCTTGTAGTTTGGATGTCTGCAGCTGACCCTCTGCTAAGAAGTTATCAGCGCCGCCTTGATCCACCAAAATACTTGAGTACTGCTGACCAACCTTTTCAATCATCTTTGAGGCGTCTGCTTGCGCCCATAGCGACTCATCATCACCGAAATACTCGGTATAAGCCGCCACGCCCCATGCCGACTCACTGGCGGCGCATACTGGCGATAGGGCAGAAACACTAACAAACTTACTTGGGAACTTAAATCCTAGTAATAACGCACCATGACCACCCATCGAGTGCCCTGTGACACCAATGCTATGGATAGGAAACTCAGAGCGCAATAAGTCATATAGCTCATCAACGATGTAGCTTTGCATATTAAAATTATCCGACCAAGGCGCTTGGGTTGCGTCAACATAATAGCTGGCACCTTGACCGACAAAATAGCGATCGTCGTTGGGTACATCGCTTTCCTCACTGCTGCGAGGCGAGGTATCAGGTGCAATCAATATCATGCCAAGCTCGCTACATTTTTGCTGGAAATGCGCCTTATGGGTGACATTATCGGCATTACACGTCAAACCTGATAGGTACAATATCGCAGGACAACGTCGTCCAGCCAAAGCTTCATCAGGTAGATAAATACTAAACGTCATAGAGGTTTTGGTAGATGTCGACTCGTGACTATAATAATGCTGCTCACCATTAAAACAGCGATTCACGCTTTTTTGGGTAAGCTGTTTATTGGTAGATAAACTATGACTATAGGAATTTTGCATGAGTGATATCCTTTTATTCAAAATAGAACCAATGACGATGTTTAATAAATGCTCATCATCTAATAGTAAATCTGATATTGGCATTCATTAAATGCCAAATCATACTTTGTATTTATTCAGCTATTCAGCAGCTATCTCTACTTCGTCTACCGATATATTAGTAGCACTGTCAGGTAGAATATTAACCGTTGTAGAAGTAGCATTATTCGTAATACTAGCAACGGATGGGCGCGCCTTATCAAACAATACTTGTTCAAATGCAGGTAATGCGGTCTCCATTAAGCTACCAATCACCATTTGCGGCTCTGATGGCTCAAATCCCATGGCGCTCTCACGCTCATTGACCCGTATACTGGCATCCTTAAAAGCCGACTCAAAACTGGTATTCCCTCGTAGACTTTCAGCAAAAAAATGCTTGACCAAAATAGGTCATCTCAGCTGTATTCGTGCAGCCAAACGATGCTTTGTCAGCGGCTGACGCAGTAATCACTACCGTGGTTGGCGATGCCAATTCGTCAATAAACGAACCTGAATAGCAGGCAGACACCACAATCACACGCCAGCGGATACCAGATGCGTCTAGCGCGTCACGCAACCATGTAGCATCTAAATTATCCATCGCAAGCGGCGGATTTGCCAATTGGACGATATCCTGATTACCATGTGAAGACAACGTCAAAAACAATACATCTTCATCAGCATTCATCTGCTGACCGATTTTCTTTAGACCGCGCAAAATGCTAGTCTTAGTAGCGATTGGTTCGTCTAGCCAACTATAAGTATTATTAATCAGCGATAGTGAATGCCCGCTGGTACCAAAACGTACATCAAACAGCTCGCGCACTTTGTTAATCTCGGAGCGAAAGACGTTTTGATCAGAGAATCCTGCGACTCCCATAAAGTACCAGTCGGTTTTGCCATCGATACTTGGGTCTATACTATCCAATGCTTGCTGTAATAGACGTGGCTGCTGATACAGTGCCGCCTCTTCTAGTACAGGCTCTACAGGTATTTGCTTAAAGATCGGCTGATCTGCAACATTACGCTGCCAAATGGTCAGCAACGCTACCGCGCCAACCAATACAATGATTCGCTCCCACCATGGTATACGCAGACGTCGGGAAAATATCCAAAGTAACGCTAGCGTTTGCCATAAGAACAATACTAAAAACAGTACTGGTAAGAACGAATAACTCCAATTTGGCAACCAACCATAGCTACCAAAAAACTGCACCAAGCTCTGTAATAGGGCTGACAATGTATCAGCGACCAACCACAGTACTACTGGTACAAATACCAATGCTTGGTTGCTCGCTCGCCGAGCCAAAATAATACCGCCAAGCAAAATAATCATCGGCCAGATTAAATAACTGACCAATCCTTGCTCATTAAATATGCTACCACTTTCAGCAGCTAACCATGAAAATAAGACATTACTACCAAGCGCCAATAGCGCAAATACGGCAAACTGTACAAAAGTGGGTTTAACCCAAGAAAAAGCCCGTGTTGAGCCCACCAGCATCCACAAGGTTGCAATAATATTGGCAGCGAAATTGAGCGAAAAACGCTGAAGCGAGACGGTTTTTAACGACGTAAGTGACAAAGACTTAGACCTCTAGCCAGTCGAGAAAAATAAAATGACTCAATGATAATTATCTTAATGTAACAGCCGCGCGGTGCAATCAATTGACGATTTTTTTGTACAGCGTGCAGACATCGATTTATATTGAATTCACGATGGAGTGATTATAGAAGATGACTAGCACTGCCTAATATTTTAGCTCGCTAATCTATCGCGATTGTAACGGATTGTCGGTTAAGAGGATAAGGCTGATTTGTAAAATTCACTCAAATTCGACCAAAAATTCAAATAAAAAAGGAGGCCTTTTATATAAAGCCTCCTTTTTTTACTAATTACTAAACATTATCTCATCAATAGCTCATTAACGCGTTTTAGGTAAGCGGCTGGATCGTCTAGCTGACCACCATCTGCTAATAATGCCTGATCAAAAATGACTTGCGCCAGATCATCGAATTGCTCGCTGCTCTCAAGCTTCTTGATGAGTGGATGATCAGGGTTTACTTCTAGCGTTGGCTTACTTGCTGGTACGTCCTGACCCATTTGCTGTAGCATCTGAATCATTTGTGGCGATAGCTCACCTTCACCTACAACCAAACAAGCTGGACTATCGACTAAACGCGTCGATACTTTGACATCTTTAGCACGCTCGCCCAACGCAGCTTTTAGCTTATCAACTACTGGCTTTAGCGTTTCTTGGGCTTTCTCCGCTTCCGCTTTTTCTGCTTCATCTTGCAAGTCGCCTAAATCTACTGCGCCTTTCGCGATGTTTTGCAGCGGTGTCTCATCGAATGAGGTCAAGAAGTTCATTGCCCATTCATCAACACGGCTAGTCATCAAGATAACTTCGATGCCTTTTTTTCTTGAATAGCTCAAGTTGCGGGCTGTTTTTCGCAGCGGCTAGATTATCAGCGGTGAGGTAGTAGATGGCTTTTTGACCATCTTTCATACGGCCTTTATAATCTTCGAAGCTTGTTACCAAACCGTCTTGGGTGCTGGTGGCATAACGCAATAGCTTAGCAATACGTTCTTGATTGCCTGCGTCTTCGCCTAGACCTTCTTTGATGACATCACCAAACTCCGCATAGAACTGGGCAAATTTCTCTTGCTTGTCACTGTCTTCACTATTAGCAAGGTTTGCAAGCAGCGTCAAGATACGGCGAGCGTTACCATCACGAATAGATTTTACATCACGTGACTCTTGTAGTAGCTCACGGCTCACGTTCAATGGCAGGTCTGCTGAATCGATCACACCTTTCACAAAACGCAAATACATCGGTAGCAATTGCTCAGCTTCGTCCATGATAAAGACGCGCTTCACATAAAGCTTTAGACCATGCTGCTGCTCACGAGTGTATAGATCAACTGGTGCTTTTTAGGAATATATAATAGCTGCGTATACTGTACGCGACCCTCTACACGGTTATGCGTCCAAGTAAGCGGCGCATCCATGTCATAAGAGATATTCTTATAAAAATCGACATACTCATCATCTTCAATTTCAGAGCTTGAGCGAGTCCATAGTGCACTGGCTTTATTGATTGTTTCCCACTCATCGGTGAGTACCATCTGGCCACCAACAGGCGTGTCATCGTTCTCGTCTTCTTTTACATCTTCTTGCCAGATCTCTTTACGCATTTGAATCGGCAAACTGATATGGTCAGAGTACTTATTAACCAAGCGCTTGATTTTGCTACGATCTAAGTAGTTATCTTCGCCTTCGCTATATTCTTCTTTTAAGTGCAAAGTAATCGCCGTACCGCGCGTGTCTTTGGTAATAGGTTCAACAGTAAAGCTACCAGTACCATCTGACACCCAGCGCACGCCTTTATCCGCAGGCTCGCCCGCTTTACGTGATTCAACACTGATGGTATCAGCCACGATAAAACCTGAGTAAAAACCAACACCGAACTGACCAATCAATTGTCCGTCTTGCTTTTGTGATTCAGACAATTTGTCCAAAAATGCTTTGGTGCCTGATTTAGCAATCGTACCTAAGTTTTCGATTGCATCGGCTTCGTTCATACCAATACCATTGTCGGTAAAGGTAATAGTTTTGGCAGCTTCATCAACAGCGATGCGGATTTTTAATTCGCCATCATCTTCATAAAGGCTATCGTCATTTGTGCCTTCAAAACGCAACTTATCACAAGCATCCGACGCATTAGATACCAACTCGCGGACAAAAATATCAGCGTTAGAATATAGTGAATGCGTTACCAAATGCAGTAACTGCGCCACTTCCGCTTCAAACGTATGTTTTTTTAATTCTGGATTCAGACCTTCAGCTTGAGTTGCTTCACTCATAAAAACTCCTTTAAATTCTATGAAAGACCTATTATCAGATAACGATATACTCACTAAAGCCGCTCTCATAATGTTAGAGAACTTGCCGTATGCAATACCGTTAAACTGTCTATACTAATAGGGGCATTGAGAAAAAAAATTCAAGCTCAAAAGCCCTATTCAATAAAAAAACACCGCGCTTGTTTATCAAGGCGGTGTTCTGGTATCAGTTATTTGCTTACTCGGTTTTTGCTTACTCGGTTATTTAATTGCTCAGTTATTTTCTGATATAATAATCAACGCGCAAATAACAGCAACTATTCTGAATATGCTTCTATCAATATATCCCAGAGAGTCGTCAGCTTTTTTTGAAAATTGAGTATGGGTTTTCATAGTAACCTCTATGTCGATTAACATCGGCTTGTTAGTAATATCATCTTTTTAGTAATATCGTCTTGTTAGCTACTATTAAAACCATTTCTCTATTATTTGTATAATTAATTGATTGCAACGTATTATTTTATTTTACAAAACTATAAACTGACTGACTCTTAGCCTTTTAACGTGGCATCGGACGAATAGTAAGAATTTGCTCACTACGACCAAAAGGCCCGTATACATCGTGCAATACCGCACTGGTCAATCCGATACCATCATCGCCATATTGTTGTACAGCCTCGATACCTAGCCAGCGACCTTTTGGCGAGCGATGCATATGGATTTGCAAATCAGTATTGGGAAACATCCATTCTAACTTAGACAAACCAAGACCCAATCTTGGTACAACACCATTAGCAGTATCGACCATACCTAACAGATGCACCAAGTCATCAGTCGGCTCGCCTTCAATCATGTCGAGATCATTGGTAATCCATACCATACCGCGACCAGCACGACGGTCTTCTGTCGCTACTAGACGTACGCTTTCAATAAAGCCGCCCGGCCAGCCTTTCATACCTTCCCAAACTGGCAACTCTTCAGGTTTATATTCTGCTGGTTGATCTTCAAGTCCGGCAATCTCGCTGGTATCTTGAGTAATCAGTCGCCACGCTCTTGCTATAATGGCGTCACGGCCACGGCTACTCATAACTGCTTCGACCAGCTCAATAGTCTTGCCTGGTCGGATATAGCGAGTAGTGATAGTAAAATCGTCAAGCGGTATTAGCCCCAAGATATCGAGGCTCACACGTGCAATACGAGTATTGGGCTGTGGCGCAAAGTTGTTGAGCTCAGCTGTCAGTAGGCCTGTTGCTGGCGCCATGTGCTGCTCATGCTCATTCCAAGCACCTTGTGCATGCTTGGTTGGCTGATAATGCGCCACACTAACACCGTCTTCTTGTAACTCTCGTTTGATAAATTTGTAATAAGCAGTCATAGCTATCCTATATTTGGCACTTTCATTTGTATTTTTTTATTTAGGCTTGTACTTTCTATTAATGAATAAGCTCTTGTTTTCTTAGCGTGAGAATACGACGAGCCTTTTGTATGAAAAATAATAAACAGACCATGACTACTGCGAGCATCGCGTAGAAAAAGCTTTTTCTGCCATAAACTTCATGATATTCATAAACAATACGAAAACCACTGCTGCCATCACTAGCATGTTGAGTTTTAGTTGCTTATTGACTTCAGCGAGCGTGGCCTCTGCCAATACAAATCTGGCTTTTGGTTCTTTCATGCGACCTTATCCATATCAATGATGGTTCATACAAATACAAACACGAATATTAGTTACTTACCAACCTGAGTAACAGGAATCCGCAGCGCTTTCGGCAAACTAAACGTCACATTTTCTTCAATACCAGATAGCTCACTAGGCAGATCACCACCCCAGTCTTGCAGCTGTTGCAATACTTCTTGGATCAACACTTCGGGCGCAGATGCACCAGCGGTCACGCCTATACTCTGCACACCATCTAACCAACGCTTGTCCATCTCACTGGCATTATCGATTAAATACGCTCGGCAATTCATACGCTCAGCCAGCTCTCGCAAGCGATTGGAGTTTGATGAGTTTGGCGAACCAACTACCAAGACCACTTCACAGCGACTGGCCAAATCTTTTACCGCATCTTGGCGGTTTTGAGTGGCGTAGCAAATGTCGTCTTTGCGAGGGCCTTGGATACTAGGAAATTTTTCACGCAGCGCATCGATAACGCGCGCAGTATCATCCATCGACAAGGTTGTCTGAGTCACAAATGCCAAGCGTTCAGCATCTTGTACAGTCAATGCGGCCACATCACCTTCATCTTCGACCAGATGAATCTGCCCACCATGGCGACGATTGAAGCGCCCCATCGTGCCTTCGACTTCTGGGTGTCCTGCATGTCCTATCAACACCGCATCCATCCCATCTTGCGCAAACTTTGCTACTTCGATGTGTACTTTAGTCACCAACGGGCATGTTGCATCAAACACCGTCAAATCACGACGCTCAGCCTCATCTTCGACTGCTTTAGAAACCCCATGAGCGGAGAAAATAACGATGGAGCCGTCTGGTACTTCATGAAGCTCTTCAACGAATACCGCACCACGATTAGCCAAGTCTGACACCACAAACTTATTATGCACAACTTCATGACGGACATAAATGGGCGGCTCGAAACGTGTCAATGCTTCATTAACAATCGCAATTGCACGGTCCACACCAGCACAAAATCCACGGGGATTGGCAAGATAAATTTGCATAAAAAGGCCTATCATTGGATAATTTATAGTTAAAACGTATTTTTGAATTTTTTTATTCAAAAGTTGGGGCGAAATCAATGCTCTACTTTAGCATAATTTGCTTTTATTGCTCTCTAAAATAGCTGTCTACTCATAGCAATATTTTATAGGCGAATCTCAGCATACTTACGACATATTGCAAAACCAGCTTTAACTTGTATAAAAGCAGTTTATAATAATGCATCTATTATAATTTCTATCGCCATACATGATGGCGTTTTTTTTATTTTTTTTCCAGTCTTTTGTTTTTGACTGAGGCACTGCTTAACTTTTTATCAACACGCATTTATTACAATACATTTTACGAGTTATTAAAACACTTTCTATTAGGATAAATTGTATGACAGGTTCATTATTCATCGTTACTGCCGCTTCAGGTACTGGCAAGACCTCATTGGTTAAGCAATTGCTTGCAACCACCAATGACTTGACTGTCAGCGTCTCTCATACCACTCGCGCACCACGTCCAGGTGAGATTGATGGTCAGCACTATCATTTCACAGATACCGATAGTTTTACCAATGGTATCAATGCGGGTCTATTTCTAGAGCATGCTGAAGTATTTGGTAACTATTATGGCACGTCAGAGGAAAGTGTACGTACCCAGCTAGCGGCGGGTATCGACGTTATTTTGGAGATTGACTGGCAAGCGCGACGCAAATCAGAAATATCTTTCCCGATGCCATTATGGTTTTTATTCTACCACCTAGCATTGCGACATTACGTCAACGTCTCTCAACCCGCGCGCAGGATGCTGTAGAAGTTATAGAGCGCCGTCTAGCTGGCGCGGTCACCGAAATGGCACAATATGTAAATGCTGACTATGTAGTGATCAATGATAATTTTGATGTAGCCTTAGCTGAGCTAAAAGCCATTATCGTGGCCGACAGGCAGACACTTGGTCGTCAGCAGCAGCGCTATCATCGTACGATTAGCAACTTGCTAAACACTCAGGTAGAAGAGTAAACTACGCACAAGCAGCTAATCTCGTAAGTAGATATAAAAAGCAACTACGCGACTTGGCAAAAAAATGCTATAATATTTAGCTATCCCCCTTTATATTTTTGATATTATTTTTATTGAGTGGCGGGCAAGGTCCGTTACTAATAAAAACAACCGAGGTAGCTATTTATGGCACGAGTGACGATTGAAGATTGTTTGGATAATGTTGATAATCGCTTTGAGCTAATTTTGGTCGCAAGCAAACGCGCCCGTCAATTGGCCAAAGGTATTGCCGAACCGTTGGTTGACGTTGATAACGACAAGCCTACAGTATTGGCACTACGTGAAATTGCCGCTGGCAAAATCACACGCGATATCCTAAATCAGCCAGAGCATAATTTTGCTACTAGCTCATTAGATTTAGCATTGTCAGGCGACCACAGCTTCTAGTAGGCTGTTTTGATAAGATGTATTTTATAAAGCCAATCGTGTTTTTATAAAATAAATACACATCTTGATCAACTATAGAGACCACAGCATAGGCTGTGGTTTTTTTGGTTGTAATAATAATGTATTGGCTATTTTGGTCACCATTTATCTCCAAAATAGACCACTGAGTGAAATTTTTTTCATCGCCCACACGCTTATCAGTTGACATTGAAAGCGATTTGCGATTAATTAGAGAATGGCGTACTCATCCTTAAGTTTTGTATGGTAGGTCATTATTTAGCCTCCATTTACTTCGGTAAGTGGCCCAACAAGTAGGTCATGGAAAATAGGATCATTATTTTATGAGTCAAACCCTACCCAAACTCAGTCATCACCTCGTCGATGATGCTCAATATAATTTACTACGTTCGGTAGGTTATCTCACTGCTGCTGAGCGCCGTGATATTGTTGATGCTTGTGAGTTCGGAGATATTGCGCACATTAAAGACAAGCGCAAATCAGGGGAACCTTATATCACGCATCCAATCGCTGTCGCTGAGATACTAGCGGGCTTTCGCTTAGATCGAGATACCATCATTGCAGCAATCCTGCATGATACGGTCGAAGACACCGAAGTTA
The DNA here is from genome assembly GCF_000586435.1 of Psychrobacter sp. JCM 18901. Classification (GTDB taxonomy): domain Bacteria; phylum Pseudomonadota; class Gammaproteobacteria; order Pseudomonadales; family Moraxellaceae; genus Psychrobacter. The sequence goes on along the minus strand of NZ_BAWH01000002.1, from coordinate 68,680 downwards.
GTGATGAGCAAATCAAGCAGCGTTATGGTGAAACTGTATCAAGATTGGTCGATGGTGTGACCAAGCTAAAGTCCTCTTCACATAACAAGCAGCAGAATAAAGCGGCCACCTTTCATAAAATTTTAACCGCCACTCTCGCTGATCCGCGTGTACTCATTATCAAGCTTGCTGACCGTCTACATAATATGTCTACGCTAGACGCGGTACGTCCTGAGAAGCAACGCACCACAGCTCAAGAAACCTTGGATTTTTATGTGCCATTTGCACGATTAATGGGTCTGAATGATATTGCTGACTATATCGAAGTATTGTGTTATCGCAATTTAGACTCTGATATGTACAACAAGCTGTCTGATAAACTGTTACAACATGGGCTTGGACGAAACTTTCAAAGAGAGTCGATTCATCGTTATTTGAGTATCGTGCTAAACAACTTGGATCTCAATGGTCTGGTCAAAGTCTTAGACAATCGCGTGGTCATATATCGTCAATTTTTCCGCAATCGCGGTGAGATTAATGCGCTACTGCGTCACTACGCGTTTGAAATCGTCCTTGATAATATCGAAGCCTGTGACAAACTGGCCTATTATCTAATCAAAAAAATATCAGATTGATGATACCCATATTGCGGATAATATTCGTCGTCCGCTACCAGGCGGTAACCAGTCCCTCACCCTCATCTATGAGCGTGACAATGATGTGGTAAAAGTCACTATATTGACTAAGCAAATGCAAAGCGCTGCGAGACTTGGTGTCATCGGGGCAGAGCACGCATCTGATGTGAGTCAATCGGTCATCCAAGCATCTTTGCGTAACATGAAAGATTTGGTCGACGAAGACAATCTGAATGAAAACAGTCCTGATTTCTCAGCGGCAGTCTCTACCATTAATGAGCTGATGGATTATCTGCACTCTAGTAAAATCATTTGTTATAGCCCTCAAGGGCGTGCTTACGAGCTTCCACAGGGTGCAACGGCGCTAGATTTTGCCTACGCGGTCGGGCCTATGATTGGTAACGTTGCCGTTGGTGCAAATATCGATGGTAAAGCTGCAAAGCTCGGTACCGTGGTAAAAAATGGACAGTCCGTTGAGATAGAAGTGAACAGTCACTCAGAACCAAAAGCGGAGTGGTTGGGATTTGTAGTGACTAACAAAGCCCGTGAAGAAATTTTACGTTGGTTCAAAGATTTATCTGTCGCTGACAAACAACACCATGGTAGACAGGCATTGGATCGTGCGCTCCGAACGCATCAGAAAAGTTTTGATGACTTGACAGATGCTGATTGGAAAGACCTGACTGAATGGCGCGGTCTGACAGAAAAAGATGCGTTATTTGAACAAATAAGTTCAGGTACGCTACTTCCTCAGCTAGTCGTGACACGTTTGTTTAGCGATGAGCTGAGCGATTTACAGACGAAAGTACATAGCGATGATATGACCCAACCGCAACAGCTGATTGCAAATGCTGCTGGCGTCGAGCTTGATTTTGCCAACTGTTGTCATCCGATATATGGCGACCCTATCGTAGGGCATTTATCACGTCATGGTTTGGTCGTTCACCGTCATAAATGCTTCTCACTGGATGATATCCGCAAAGACAATCCTTATCAGGTTATTCAATTACGTTGGCGCAATGACAATGCGGTCAAACAAGGTGACATCGGTGAGCATGATTTAAAAAAACAGCGGTAAGATTCGTTTTCCTGCTTATTTAAAGCTCTCTATTGCGCTTAGTGACGAGCAAATCAGCGAAGTTATCTATCACTTACGCCAGCTCAATATGGGGGTTGAAACCGTTGATGTTCGCAATACTGATACCATCATTCATATCGTGGTACGTAGTCGCAACCATTTAGCACAGGGTATCCGTGAACTACGCTCGCTGCTAGGTTTCCCTAACATTATAAGGTTATATCAATTATAATAAGCGCATTTTCTGATTTGCATCACTGCTATAGTCGTGATGCAAATAGCTAAAATAGAACTGCTATTCTAGTAGCAATGAATCACTTACATAAAATATAAAAGGGATATCCCATGACTCGTCAAACCATCCAAACTGATAAAGCACCTGCAGCGGTCGGCACTTATTCACAAGCTGTAAAAGTCGGCAATACTGTTTATATCTCAGGTCAGCTTGGTTTTGATCCTGACACGATGGAACTAAGAGAAGGTTTTAAAGCACAAGCTGAGCAAGTATTTGAAAACATCAAAGCTATCTGTGAAGCAGCTGGTGGCAGTCTAAATGACGTGGTTAAATTCAATGTATCTTTGACTGACTTGAGTGATTTTGCTGTCTTGAACGAAGTGTTTGTCGCCAATCTAAGCGAGCCGTACCCTGCCCGCGCTGCCGTTCAAGTAGCTGCTCTACCTAAAGGTGGTGTGGTAGAAATTGAGTCTATTCTTTATATCGAATAAGATGATATTTGATGCTTAATATTAGGTGCTAGTTGTTAAGCGCTCATTATTAAGTGCTAATTTTAGCAACATCCTATAAGTCATATCACAATAAGCTTAGCATCATGCTAAGCTTATTGGTCTCCGTTCTATTATTCTGATCTCATATTCACCTAATAAGACTGCGAAGCGTTTATGTTGGTACAAGTTGCTCTGCCCGTTCCCCTTTATCGGGTGTTTGACTATAGCCTACCAGCTGATATGCTTGCTTTGCCAAACAGTGCGATACCGCAAATCGGCAGCCGTGTTGAGGTTTCGTTTGGTCGTCAGACTCTGATTGGCATTGTGATTGCTCATATTTCACAAGACGATAGCAGCGTACCTGTTAATAAGATCAAACCCATCAATAAATGTCTAGATGCTGAGCCTATTTTGGACTCGGACATGCTCAAGCTTGCCTATTGGTTAACCCGCTATTACCATTATCCGCTTGGCGACGTGTTAGCAGTTATCCTGCCAAGCCTTGTCCGTCAAGGCAAACCATTAGACTTGCTGATTACCCATTGGCGCATTTTGCCTCATATTACTGATGATGATTTTCGAGCCAATGCTAAAAAACAAAAGCAGCAGTTCGACATGCTAAAGCTACATGGTCAGCATGGCTCAAGTGAAGATGTATTGCTACTAGAAGGGATGCAACGAGCCTTTTTAAAGACGCTAGAAGATAAAGGGTTAGTCGAGCGCTATATTCAGCCAAAACAAGCGCCTACTCCAGTTAAACTGCAAAAATGCCACTTGATCTCAATGATGAGCAGAAACTTGCTGTCGACGCTATTATTGCTGCACACGAATCTGATACTTATACTGGTTTTCTGCTCAACGGTATTACTGGGAGTGGTAAAACCGAAGTCTATCTGCAAGCGATGCAAGCTGTACTAGAGGCTGGCAAACAGGTGTTGATTTTGGTACCAGAGATTGGACTAACACCGCAAACGCGGGCAAGATTTGCCAGTCGGTTCGCAGCCCACATTGTGCTATTACACTCTGGCATGACCAATACTCATCGCTTGCAAGGTTGGCAAGACTGCCGCACGGGTCATGCACAAATCGTGATCGGTACACGTTCGGCTGTGCTATATCCTTTCGCAGACTTAGGCCTGATTGTCGTTGACGAAGCGCATGATGGCTCGTACAAGCAGCAAGACACATTGCGTTATCATGCCGCTGATGTTGCTCTCTATCGAGGTTTGCAGTACAAAATCCCAGTGATACTTGGTACTGCCACACCTTCCCTTGAGCATTTAAAACTGGTCGATGATGGCAAACTAGTAGAATACCAACTGCTTACTCGTCCAGGTAATGCCAAGCCTGCAACCATGCAGCTGATTGATGCTCGCTTGCAAAGTACCCATCAACAGGCTCAAGATGACGGTGCGCGCTATGATACAGGGCTGACGGATGCATGATCGGGGCGATACGGCAAACGCTAGAAGCCGGTGATCAGGTATTAATATTTTTGAATCGTCGTGGCTATGCGCCTGTTCTCTTATGCGAGGCTTGTGGCTGGCAAGCAGATTGTCCGCGCTGTGACGCGCACCTGACCGTTCACTATAACGGCCAATCCCAGCGAAACAGTTATTCAAGCAACTCTTATTTGAAATGCCATCATTGCGATTGGCAAGCCTATATCCCTACCGTATGCCCTGATTGTGGCAGTCAAAACCTAGATGCCAAAGGTATGGGAACGACAAGGCTTAGCGAAAATCTACACGCAATCTTTGCCAACCCCCAAACCAGCAAAGAGCTCTATCCGATTATTCAAATAGACCGTGATACCACAAGACGCAAAGACAGTTGGGAAAATATTTACGAGCAAATCAATAAAGGCAACCCTGCCATATTAGTCGGTACACAGATGGTTGCCAAAGGTCATCACTTCCCCAACGTTACGTTGGTTTGCTTACCCAATGCTGATCGCGGATTTTTATCAGCAGACTTCCGCTCACCAGAGCATACCGCACAGCTCATGATTCAGGTAGCTGGCCGTGCTGGTCGAGGTGACAAAGCTGGCCGCGTATTGATTCAAACGTTGCAGCCTGATAACGAGTTACTATTAAAACTGGTCAAAGACGGCTACTTGTCATTCGCGCGCGAGCTACTGCAAGAACGTCAAATGATGGGCTTACCTCCTCATCGACATGCTGCATTGATACGCTGCGAAGGTAAAACATTAGCAGCTACTACTCAAGCACTCAAGGATGCTATTGCGCATTTGCCGAATGCTCATAACCTCGCTGTTCTCGGTCCTATTGATGCACCCATGAGTAAAAAGAACAGTCGCTACCATGCACAGCTTTTGCTACTGGCCAAAGACCGTCGTCAATTGCACCATGTGTTGGGACAGTGGTGGCAGCCAGTGCTTGCCCTACCAAGCGCTAAATATCTTAAACTTACTTTGGATATTGATCCTGTCGGTTGGTAGTTCTCACGCAGCTCTCAACAAATGGGTGTATATCTTTCTACTTCTCTTCTCATCATGTTTACTTCGTCGTTACAGCTTCTCATGCTTGGCTATGTTAAATTTATAATTATCAAATGGTACGCGGTAAATGCCCTACGCCTACTCTACCCATAGCAAGCATCACTTATTAGTAAACGTCACTTATCAGTAAATATCAGCTATCGAACGCAACTATCAGCGAATCTGAGTATTATTATGAATCCAAATAATCCAAACTCTGACGAGCACAATCATAGCCAACAGTATGATAATACGGATGTGCCTAAGTACGTTCGCGAAGATGAAGAAAATAACTACACTCAAGAAAACCAAGGCCATCATGATCATGATGAGCATCTAGAGCAAACAACCACAGCACGAGATACCAAAGGCTATCAGCGCACCTTGCTGTTCAGCTTTATTATCATTACTGGTTACATGTTTATCGAAGCCATTGGTGGCTGGCTCACTGGTAGTTTGGCTCTGCTATCTGATGCAGGGCATATGTTGAGCGATGCGATAGCGCTTGGTGCCACTTTGGTCGCATTTAAAATCGGCGAAAAAGCGGCTACCCATCAGAAAACTTTTGGCTACAAGCGTTTTGAGATATTAGTTGCTACGGTAAATGGCGCTACCCTTGTGATAATCGCTTTGATGATTTTTTTATGAAGCGATTAAACGCTTTAACTCACCGCCAGAAATTGCGACCCAAGGCATGCTTATCGTGGCGACTATCGGTATGCTGATCAATATTTTGGTCGCTTGGCTAATGCATCGAGGTAGTCAAGGTGGCGAGCCACACAGCCATAATCATGGTACGGATGATGCCAAGGTCGCAGAGCAGAAACCTAATAATGAAGAACCCGTTAACCTTAATATGCAAAGCGCCTATTTGCACGTATTGAGCGATTTGTTAGGGTCAGTAGCTGCGATTATCGCTGCACTACTTATGATGGGTTTTGGTTGGGTATGGGCAGATGCAGTGGCATCAGTAATCGTTGCTGTGCTTATTTTAATCAGTGGCTACCGCGTTGTACGTGATTCTGTGCATATATTGATGGAAGGAACGCCTGCCAATATATCGCTCGTCGATGTAGAGCAAAAATTACTCGAAGACTCTCAAGTACAAAAAGTACATGACCTACATGTTTGGAGTATTACTAGCGGTCTCAATGCACTCTCTTGTCACGTGGTGGTCGATGGTGAAATGAGTATCCATGAATCAAATATTCTAATTACCAGTCTCGAACAAAGACTGCTAGAGCTTGGTATTCACCATGCTACTATTCAGGTCGAAAGCTCGTCTCACCCGCAGAATATCGCACATAGCGATGCATTGGTCTGTGATATTTCGGGACAGCTACCTGATGGTAATAGTCATATTGGTCATAACCATTAACGATACATTTTCAGCTAAGTGATTGAATAAAGAAGTCAATAACTTGAAACACGACCTAGAAAATACAAGTATAGGCATCTGATACTGGTTCATACTAAAAGTTACGTAGAATTAGAACTAGAATCTAGATCACATTAAGACAGTCGTGATTTGCGACAAACTTTTGCTTTATTCCATTCAAAAAACTTAAGTTCAAATCGGCTTATGTGGTTATAATAACTATTATAAAGTTTTGTTTAGCACCCCAGTTAATTTTTATAATCATACTTTTTGGTATTTTTACTCTATCTATTGATGATACAACACTATGTCTAGACGCTCAGCACCCTTTGTCGCCCCAGACTATATCGATGATCCTGCATCAAAAGATGGCAAAAAACACGCCAAAGTTTTGTTATCAACGCTGCAAGAAGACATTGCAAACTTTCGTAATGAACAGTTTCCACCTGATGTTTTGCGCCAAATCCGTGATATGCCTATTTATGAAGCAACTTAGCCGAAGTCCAAACCTATCAACAACGTTGGCAAAATCTGCTTGAGCGTGCAAAGGATTTTTATCCAGCGGCCAACATGCCACCTGATTACTTGCCACTTCCTGCCAGCCTTGAAATACCACAATTCATCTATCATGTTCAGCGTCTACACTTGACTAAGACGCGCGCTAAAGAGTCCAAAAGCTTTGGGGCAGTAGGCGCCCTGACTGATAAATGTGGTCAATATACGGATGATGAAATCGAGCGTATGACAGCGGTGTTAGATAACGACGAGGAAGCGCGACTGGTAGCGCATCGTGAATTTATCGATCTGCGTGCTTATGTTTTTTGTCGCGATAGTAAGGGCGAGATGCTAGAGCCTGAGCGAGTACGGTTTTATCGTACTGGTCTGATTGTACATGTTCTGCCTGACTTTAAGATTGTAGATAGTCGCCAGACACCGCGTAAACGCCGCAACGATGCTTATAATAATCCTCTTGCAGACAATGGGGTGTGGAAAGTTTATCGTAAGAAATAATAGATACTAGCGCGATATCGTTTTAGTCATACTGATTTTAGTCACGTCCATTTTATATTGTATATTTTATTCAAATTTTTAAGGAGCCCAGATGTTTGCTGCCGCCGCCGGCTCACCAAATCTCATGTTGCAAGCCACTATCTTTTTGGGAGCAGCATTGCTCTTTGTCCCTCTCGGTAAACGCTTCGGCATTGCAACGGTTTTAGGCTATCTCATCACTGGACTCATATTGGGCCCAAGTGGCTTGGATGTGGCAGGCGACGCGGAAAGTCTATTGCACTTTTCAGAGTTTGGCGTAGTCATGCTGCTGTTTATTATCGGGCTTGAGCTACAGCCTTCGCGGCTTTGGGCATTGCGCCGCTCTATATTTGTATTGGGCGGTTTGCAGGTCGGTTTGACTGGTACGCTACTGATGTGGCTATTACATCAGTTTTTCTCCTTACAACTAGATACAGCCTTTATTGTTGGTTTTGGTTTAGCCCTGTCTTCTACTGCGTTTGTACTACAGATACTGACTGAAAAACAGCAGCTTTCGAGCACGCATGGTCGAGAAGCCTTCACTATCTTATTGTTCCAAGATATTGCGGTCATTCCATTGTTAGCAGTCATTCCATTTTTATCAGGGGTACGTGAGCAAAGTTACGATTTGATTTATTTTGGTAAGGTATTTGCTGTCTTTGCCGGTCTGATTTTTGCTAGCCGTTATGTGGTTCGACCCTTCTTCAAATTTGTGGCTTCCAGTGGTGCGTCAGAACTACTGACAGCGGTCGCGCTATTTATTGTGATGGGCGTGTCTATTTTGATGGGTCAAATCGGTCTATCAATGGCACTAGGTGCATTTTTGACAGGTGTGTTGCTCGCTGATTCCGAATATCGTCACGAATTAGAAGCCAGTATCGAACCTTTTAAAGGATTGCTATTAGGTCTATTCTTTATGTCAGTCGGTATGCTTACCGACGTCAAACTTATTTTGGCAGAGCCCATCTTTATTATTGGCTGCGCGCTCGCCTTGATGTTTATCAAGTTTGCAGTGATTGCAGGTATTGCAAAAGTATCGGGCAATCGCTGGCCGACCAGTATCCGATTGGGTGTGACCCTAGCCCAAGGTGGTGAGTTTGCCTTCGTCTTGTTCAGTGTCGCTACTGCCCAAAATGTCTTGCGTCCCGAACTTGCCAATACTCTTAACTTAGTCGTTACCATCTCGATGGCGCTAACACCTCTGGCATTCTTGTTATTAGAAAAAGTGGGTGAGCCGCTATTTGCCAAGAGCAAGCCGAGCCGCGAATACGATACCATTCCCGATCATGAACATCAGGTCATTATTGCAGGCTTCGGCCGTGTCGGTCAGATTATTGGCCGTGTACTGCGCATGCATAATATCGAATTTACCGCCATTGAACGCTCTGCAAACCGAGTAGATTTTGTAAGAAAATTCGGTAACCAAGTCTATTATGGCGATCCGAAAAATCCTGAGATTTTACGAGCGGCAGGCATTCAAAAAGCGCGAGTATTTATTCTTGCCATCGATGACTTAGAACGCTCTATCACTACCGCTCAATACTTGCGCAAAAACTATCCTGAACTGATTGTATTGGCAAGAGCACGTGATCGTCAGCATTATTATCGCTTGCGTGAAGTTGGCGTGCGGCACATTTGGCGTGAGACTTATTTGTCGTCTTTGGACATGTCACGCGAATCACTACAGTTATTAGGCATCTCACCAGAAAAAGCGCGTGAGACAGTGCAAACATTCCGTGATTATGATGATGATTTGATTGAACGTCAGCAAGCCATTTATGATGATGAAGCCAGCATGATTGAGTCGGCGCAGTCAGCGATGGCAGAGCTTGAAAGCCTGTTTGATGAAGACATTGGCAAAGCACGTAAGATGGATTTGACTGATTTTTACGAGGCATTAAAGAGCCAAGCAACACCAGTTGAGGAAAAGTATGATACTGCAACGGACTCTAAGCATTAACCCTAAGCAGTAGCTCTCAGTACTAGCAACATTTACAAGTACTCGTGAAATACAGCCCCTAATCAGCTATGCAGTTTTTAGGGGCTTGTTTTTTATTCAGTGAGCTGGTGCAATCCCAATTATCACTGTCTGGTATATGATAAAAGACCAGCGTCTGCTCATTTAAATAGCGTAACGGAAACGTCACGTTCTGAATCGTTGCCACTACCGCACAGTCAGTTTCTAGCACGCCAGCGGCTGAGTATCGACATGCATGCGTATCTGCTGCTGCTCGGTACTCAGGGGCAGATTTACTGGGCACTGCCCTGTCTGCTGATAAATCAACGCCACTCGGTTTTGAGCATTCTTTGCAATATCATAAGCGTCAAACAATACTTCATTTGCTTTTGGCTTGGCAATAATCGGTAAAAACTGCACCTTAATCACCAATAGCGAAAACGCAAAAAAACCAAACCCTAATGCTAATCCAAATAAGCTAACACGGCCCTCTCTTTGCAGATGCGCTTTCTGTGCTGCCTCATCTTGCGGATAGTCATTTATCGCATCAGCGATCTCACGCCTTGCCATTCGGTAGTAATACGCATCCGTCCAACGTGCCACCATAAACGACCAAAACAGCCAAATAACAGCAGCAATACCGATACGTATTGCCATCTGATAAGCATCTGGTACATAGGACATCGCTACAAACTCAAAGGCGACTAGCACTAATGCCACATTAAGCTGGATAAAAGACCACCCTGCGACACTATAGACGATCGCATCCATATAGCGCTTGCGATATAGCAGCCAAGGAAAGGTGATAAAAAACGCAGCCCAATGCCATTTTGGTGACAGATAACCTTGCTGATCAAACTGCTCAAAGCGTTTGAGATAATAACGCTGGCTACGATTACCGATGAACCACTTGTCTAACTGCTTACGTTTAGCGGGTGTTAACGACTCTTGATAAAATGGTGGCGGTGAATCTGTCTCAATAAATAACATGGCAACACGCTCTACTTGCTGACTCTTAGAAAAAGCATTTAAAAGATACCATTATATGATAACGCTAAAACCCGTGTGTAACATAGAGAAACCCCAGCACTGACCAGCAAATACGCGAAAATAGGATTGTCCGTTCACAGTTGTATGGATTTAACTTATAATAAGCAAACATCACCCACCTAATTAAGCCTTACGAATCCTATGAGTCAACATTCTGATATCAATGACAACGTCAATAGTACCGATACTACTGATGAGCAAACCCTTAATAGCACAAGCGAGCCTATCGATATCGATAACAGCACTAGCCAAGAGATAGAACCGACCTCTGACAAGCATATCCGCATCGTCAATACGTTTATGAAGCGCCGTACGCATATGAACAAAAACGCTGAGCTTGCATTAACTGCTCCAGAATTTTCTGAGTATTTGGTCAATAACAGTTTTGGTGATGGCGATCTTACCGGTATTGACAACTTACGTACGTTATTCGCCGATAGCCCTAACGGCCCAGATGCACCGCTTACGGTAGAGATTGGTTTTGGCTTGGGTGATTCGTTTATTGAAATGGCGGCCGCTGACCCTACTCGTAACTTTGTCGGTGTAGAAGTGCATGAGCCTGGTATTGGTAAATGTGCTTATATGGCTGGCACCCAAGATTTGAGCAACGTAAAAATCATCAACGGTGATGCTATTCAATTGCTCAAGCAGCTACCAGAAAACCATATCGACCGTATTCAGCTATACTTCCCTGATCCATGGCAAAAGAAGCGTCACTATAAGCGTCGTTTTGTCAGTCCTGAACGTATGACCATCGTTACGCACAGCTTAAAACAAGGTGGCTGGTTCCATACAGCAACTGACTGGGAGCATTATGCATTTTGGATGGTTGAAGTATTGGATGGTTTCGCTGGATTGACCAACAAAGCAGGTACAGGTAATTTCACTGAGCGTCCTGACTTTCGTCCAATGACTAAGTTTGAGCGTCGTGGCCTCGATCGTGGGCATGGCGTCTGGGATTTGATCTATATCAAAGACTGATTAATACAGCTCTACTTTTAAGTGTTTTGACAAAGCGGCTATCTGATGTAGCCGCTTTTTTATGACCTTTTATAGGCTGTAGAAAATATCTCTAAAAATACTAGACATTCTATGCATAACTATGTCTGCTGACATCTTAGGTGTATATCTTGAGTCATACTCCTGACTTTTAATACCTATAGTATGATTATGCATAAAAAAAGATATATTTATAATTTGTGAAACATAGCGCTCATAGCGTTGTTTGTAGACAAAATTGCTCCTATAAAGTGATTAAAAACGAGATATAGAACCCGTTCCCAACACTAATAATCTACGTAAACTTATGTATTATAAGGCTTTACAGAGTTCTCCCCATAAGCTGTGGATAACCCTGTGTATAAGTCACCACTTGACAAGTTTATAGCTAAGCAACTTAAAGGATAAGGTAAAATCGTTCATTTTTTTGTACAATTTATAAATCATTTAAAATCAAATACTTATATTAAATTCACACACATAAAAAATTATTTTAAATAATTTTTAAAATAATTTAATTCTTCATAATGTTTCACAATTAGCGAAAATAAGCCTTTTATTTGTTGTGGACAACTCCTAAATCTATTGACAAGCATAGTCATTATCAGGTTCAAAACAACAACGACCTATCGCATTATTTCCGTAGATTTTAGCTTCATACCATACGACAGATAGTGTCGTCTAGCATCCCTCAACGCTCATTATCGTGCTTTGCTTTTGCTATAATTACCTTATCAAATCAACAGCGTTAAGAAGTTGAGTCGAGTAATTAGCACGCCAAGTCTGACTTAAAAACAACGATAACGACAGTATACTACGGACTTATTTTTACTTCTCTCACTATTTAATTTTACTGTATAGTAGAACGATACATTCGATACTACTATCTATACCAGTTACGTGACAACCTATTTTTCGATAAAACAGCCAGACAATAATTGCCGACTTCATAACAGTCAGTATGCGTTTGTCAAAAGTTTTAACAGTACCCATATTTTATTTATAGCATCAACTTAACTACCGAAAACAAGGAATCCAATATGGACGACAATAAAGCCAAAGCCCTCAAAGCGGCATTAGGTCAAATCGAAAAGCAATTTGGTAAAAACACCATCATGCATCTAGGCGATGACTCGGCCATTATGGATGTCGATGTGGTCTCTACAGGCTCTCTAGGATTAGACATTGCGCTTGGTATTGGTGGTCTACCAAAAGGCCGTATCGTTGAAATTTACGGCCCAGAAAGCTCAGGTAAAACGACGATGACCCTGCAAGCTATTGCAGAATGTCAAAAGCAAGGCGGTACCTGTGCATTTATCGATGCCGAGCATGCGCTTGACCCTGTCTATGCACGCAAGCTTGGGGTAAATACTGATGACTTATTGCTCTCGCAGCCTGACAATGGCGAGCAAGCACTTGAAATCACCGATATGTTGGTACGCTCAGGCGCGATCGACATGATCGTAATTGACTCAGTGGCTGCTTTGACGCCACGAGCTGAGATTGAAGGCGAAATGGGTGACTCGCACATGGGTCTGCAAGCACGTCTGATGAGCCAAGCCCTACGTAAAATCACTGGTAACGCCAAACGCTCTAACTGTATGGTGGTGTTTATTAACCAAATCCGTATGAAAATTGGTGTTATGTTCGGTAGCCCTGAGACCACAACTGGTGGTAACGCGCTGAAATTCTACGCTTCTGTACGTATGGATATCCGCCGCATTGGTGCGGTCAAAAATGGTGATGAAATCATTGGTAACCAGACCCGTGTCAAAGTCATCAAAAATAAAATGGCACCACCTTTCCGCCAAGCTGAGTTCGAAATTACTTACGGTGAAGGTACGAACCATTTAGCCGAAGTCATCGACTTAGGTGTAGAGATTGGAGCGGTTGGTAAAGCAGGATCGTGGTACAGCTATGGCGACGAAAAAATCGGTCAAGGTAAAGCCAACTCTGTGCTTTTCTTAAAAGAGAACCCTGCCATTGCCCAAGAAATCGAAGATAAGATCCGTGACGAAAAGCTTGGTACGAAGAAAAATAGCAAAGCCGACGAAACTGAAGAAGCAGAACAGGCTTCTGAACCTGTACAATAATGGTTTAACGATTAACCATTGTCAGTCACTATGATTTATTATGAAAATTAAAACCTTAGCTGAAATCCTAGCTGAGTCGGGTGCCGACTCAGCTAGTTCTGTTGATAGTAAACCAAAAAAACTGTCCAAAGATTCTCATACGAAAGAGTCTAAAAAACCAGAGAAATCTAGTAAACGGGCTATCCGTTCAAGTAAAGATGATTCAGTCGCGAATGCTACTACTATTGATACAGCGTTCTTTGAAGACTCCTCTCCTAAACCAAAAAAAGAACTCTAAATCTAAAAAAACGTAAAAAGCGTTTTCATCCAGCAGCTAATTTTACCGCTGAGCCTAATGATACCCCTACATATGAACCCCCTGAAGCGCAAACCATCAAAGAGATGCTAGCAGAAGTTAAACTCGACATTTATAATGACGAAATTGACAATAGCTTAGCAACAGATAAGGGTCGTAGCACTGAGCCGCCATCCAAAAACTCAGAACATGAAGCTGAGCTTTTTGCTATCAATGGTAGTGAAGCAGACAGCCAAAACGATAACATACCAGCCGCGCTCAAAGCTACTTACGAACCCCTGAACAAAAACAAGCAGAGATCGATGCGATTAAAGCAGAAAGTCGATTACGTTGGCTCGCATTTTATTATTTATCACGCCGCGAATACGGTAAGGCTGAGCTAAAGCAAAAGCTGATCGACAAAGAACAAGACCCAGAAAAAAATTGACGCACTACTTGATGAGTTTGAAGAAAAAGGTTATCAAAGTGATTACCGCACTACCCTAATGTTGATACGTGAGAACATTCGCAAAGGCCGCGGACGTGGTCGGATCAAACAAGAATTCTATCGTAAGAAGATTGCTATGCCAGGTAACATCGATGAGCTAATCGATATGGCAAATACTGAGTCTGATGAATTTAGTGAGTTTGTAGATGATGATGTAGACAACCTAGTAGACGGTGTAGATTGGCTAAAACTGGCGGTGATAGCACGTACTAAAAAATACGGTAATGACATACCAGGTGAACAAAAGGAAAAAGCCAAGCAGTTACGATTTTTGCAGTATAGAGGGTTTAATACCGATATCTGCTTTGCCGCACTTAACCATACCACAGAGACGCTAGACGAGCGATTTTAAGGGCTTACTATCGCTATCACTGTCCCTGCCAAACGGTATTTACCGACAGTCATGCTCTTGTGATAGACGTAAAAAAGAGCACGTTATATAACGTGCCCTTTGATCAATACTATCCATTATTTTAATCTACATGACTTTTAAGAATTCAGTTAGAAATTTTCAAACTCAAAGCTGTCAAATTATTTAAAATTACCAAGACGGCTAGATAGCTGGCTAATGATTTGATCTATCTCTTCATTGGCTTCAGACTCATTATCTAGATTACCATTAGGCGTTAGCTGATTCATTACCTCAGGTAATAGCTCAGCGAGCCCTTGTCTTACCTCAGTTTCATTAGCACCAGTATGAGCGGCTACTTGCTGAATTTCGTTTTCGTCAAATAAACGGTTAATTTCGTTTGGATCTAAATTATCGTTTGCTTCGTTATTACTCATCCAAGAGCTTGCTTGACCTTCATAGCCCATACCAGTAATTTTTGACAACGCCCCACTCAAACCACCGTTACGTTTGATCCAGCTAAGTACCATAGGCATCAATGCAGCAACGAGCATACCTTTACCACCAAACCCACTATTAGTACGCTGACCCCCTAATACACTACCTAAAATATCACCTAGTCCGCCAGCACCTGAGCTCATACCGCCGCGCTGACTACCGCCCGTGAGACCACCAATGATGTCATCTAAGCCAAAACCATTATCTGCTTGACGGCTATTTTGTTGAGGGCTATAACCACCTGCCTGACTGCCACCGCCCAGTACACTACCTAAAATATCACCTAATCCGCCCGTCTGCCGTGTTTCAGTACGTTGGTTAACTGGATTGCGCTGAGCGTCGTCTGGACTCATTGCACTACGTGCCACTTGGCTCACTAAATTCCCTAATAAGCTCATTATCTATTCCTCTTTTTATCGTATTGTTTAGTACAAAAATACTGCTAAAAATTGTGAAACCTCATATCTGCCTATATGTTCTTTAATAACGGGACAGCAAAATTACGAGTTTTATTTTCTATTTTTAATATAACAGATTTTAATATAACAAACCTATTTGTCCTTTGAGATAGCTATTTTGTTATGACGTGTAGAGATTTTTCATCGTAAAAGGAGAAGTCTAAGACCAGTAGATAACCAGTTATCTAGTATTACCCTTACTGGTATTGGCTAAAATATTTAACTGTCGCCATTGCTCGTGATTTACTTGGTCGCGAAATACAGTAGTCGAAAACGTTCTTTGATGAGGCTCAACGATATCGAACTCGACACTCATCGCCCACTGATAGCGATGTATATCGATTAACTCTGCTTGCCATAACTCATCGCCGCGTCCCGTTCGTATCAGTAATTGCCATTCTTTATCGACACGCTGACTGAGCGATGGCTGACTAATATGTAACAGTATCGGTCTCGATATAATCAGATAACCTGCGACCGCTGCTGAGACTATTAAGATCAGTAGATACTGCCATAAGGCCAAAGACGCAAACCATGCCAATATCATCATAACGCCAGTCAAGCCTACATATAGCAGCGCGCGTAAATAACTGGCAGGCTTAATAGTTGTATCAATACGTAGCGAGGTTGCTGGCGTCATATAAGCGTACCATGGGAAACGTTAGATATTGTGCCGACCCATTCCTTAAGACCTAAACCAAGTCTTTGGTATGGCGCCATGTTTTTATCTTATTGACCAACGCCCAGATATCGTCCTCTTCTGGACGATTTTGATTGGTAAAATAGTCTAGCAAGTCTGGGTCTTCATGAGTGAGCATTTCTGCAAATGTTGCTTGCTCAGTAGCATCTGCTATCAGATATAGCTCCTTGACGTAAGGATCAATATAAAAATCCAATTCTTTTAATCCGCGGCGAGCTTGATAAATGATACGGCGCTGTTCATTGGTTGGTTCTGGCTGAGTGGTACTAGTCATAAATTTACTCTTATTAAATTGGATAGTCTTGTGGGTTTAGATAGTTTAAAAATAGATGTTAAGCATAGCGTATAGAATATTTATAGTCTTGAAACCTCACTATGCATTCGGACATGTAGAATAAAATTAACAACGATATGCTGACAGTTGACTCCATAAGGCCACTGCTTGCTGCATCATCGCCACATTATGCGTACGAATGATACTTGCGCCTTGTTGTAAGGCAAATAGCCCAGCTGCCGTTCCTGCCGAATCACGCTCTACCGCTTGCGTCGTACTCACAGCTTCAGCTCCACTTTTGGTCAATACTTCTGCCAAGAAACGCTTGCGAGAAATGCCAAACATCATCGGCAGCCCTAATGCTTGCAAGCTACTCAGCTGACTTAATAGCGCGCAATGATGTTCATAGTTTTTGGCAAAACCAAAACCTGGATCGATAATGATATTGCTTTGTTTGACGCCGATGCTAACTACTTCGTTAATACGGTCGAGCAGCTCTGTACGCACTTCATCGATCACATTGTCATACTGTGCCAGATTATTCATTGTCGTTGGCTCACCGCGCATATGCATTAGCATAACAGGTATATCAAGCTTAGCTGCTAGCTCTGCCGCACCAGTACGTTTCAGTGCTCGTACATCGTTCCAAATGTCAGCACCTTCATCAAAAGCTGCCTGCATGACTTCAGGGCTGCTAGTATCAATCGATAACCAAATAGCATCACTACAATACTTACGAATGGCTCGAACCACCGGCACAACTCGTTGTATCTCGTCTTTGGTCGCTACAGTTTGCGCATTTGGACGAGTAGATTCACCACCGATATCAATAATAGTAGCGCCTTCATTTATCATCTGCTGACAATGAGCGACAGCTTTATCTACTGCGTTAAACTGTCCACCGTCTGAAAATGAATCTGGCGTTACGTTCAAGATACCCATGATATGCGGCTGCGACAAATCTAAGGTTTTATCACGGCTAGACACTTGATAGTTGGATAAAGGTTGGAATAATGACATGAATAATCCATCGCAAATAAAATTTATAATGCAGCTTTAATTATTATTATCTATGCTTATGATACCAGTAAATCTTATAGGGTTCTAAACCCTTCATAAAATGATGACAATAAAAAAAGCCCTCTATCATAAAGGGCTTTTTATAAGACATGAATACGCTAGCACTTACATCGCTGGTAATGGTGGCGGTGTAGCACCCGTTGTTTTGACATCGTTTTTCGACAAGTTTACTTCGTTATGCTGATAAACTCTTGGTGGACGTGGTTCTTCACCTGCTAGAATATCTTGCAGTTGGTCACGATCAATAGTTTCCCAGTTCATAAGCGCATCAACCATCGCATGCATTTTGTCTTGATTGGCTTCAATCAATTCACGAGCAATATCATACTGCTCTTCTAGCATACGACGCACTTCTTCATCGACCTTCTGCTGCGTGGCTTCTGAGATAGTACGTCCACCACCGCCGAAATATCCTTGCGAGTTGTCGTCATCTTCATACACCATGATACCAAGTGCATCAGACATACCGTACTTCGTGACCATCGCACGTGCCATTTTAGTAGCACGTTCAAAGTCGTTCGAAGCGCCCGTCGACATTTGATTGATAAACACTTCTTCGGCGATACGACCACCAAACAAAATAGCAATGTCGCTCAACATTTTCGACTTGTACATACTGGTCTGATCATGCTCAGGCAACTGCCAAGTGACACCAAGGGCAAAGCCACGCGGCATAATAGTGACTTTATGCACAGGATCTGTACCAGGTAATAGTTCAGCTACCAACGCATGACCTGCTTCATGATACGCAGTCGCACGGCGCTCTTCTTCGCGTATCACCATGGACTTGCGTTCTGGACCCATATATAACTTGTCTTTCGCATCTTCAAAGTCATTCATATCGACGCTGGTCTTGTTACGACGTGCTGCAAATAATGCGGCTTCGTTTACAAGGTTAGCAAGCTGTGCACCACTGAATCCAGGTGTACCACGAGCAAGAGAACTTGCGTCTACACTAATCGTGTTTGGCAATTTCTTCAAATGAACTTTTAAGATTTGCTCACGGCCTTTGATATCTGGCAAGCCTACTTGTACTTGACGGTCAAAACGACCTGGACGTAATAATGCTTTATCAAGCACGTCAGCACGGTTGGTTGCGGCAATAACAATAACGCCTTCATTACCTTCAAAACCATCCATCTCAACCAGTAATTGGTTAAGCGTTTGCTCGCGCTCATCATTACCGCCGCCCATACCGGAACCACGATGACGACCGACTGCATCAATCTCATCAATAAAGATGATACAAGGAGCGCTTTTCTTCGCCTGTTCAAACATATCACGGACACGTGATGCACCAACACCGACGAACATTTCAACAAAATCAGAACCTGAAATTGAGAAAAACGGCACTTTAGCTTCACCAGCAATGGCTCTCGCTAGCAAGGTTTTACCTGTGCCTGGAGGACCTACCATCAAGATACCACGAGGAATCGTTGCACCCAGTTTGGTAAATTTGTCTGGATCACGTAAGAACTCAACCACTTCAACAACTTCTTCTTTGGCTTCTTCACAACCAGCCACATCTTCGAAGTTAACGTTGATTTGATCTTCAGTCAACATCTTCGCTTTTGATTTACCAAAACTCATTGGGCCGCCGCCTTTACCGCCCGCGCCGCCTTGCATGTTACGCATAAAGAATAAGAACAGACCAATAATCAATAGAATTGGGAAGCTGGCTATTAGTAGTTGCATTAGTACGCTTTGGCGCTTTGGTGCAGTTCCTTGAACTTCGACTTGGTTCTCACGTAGCATTGGCATGAGCTGGTCATCTGACACAGCTGGTCTAATGGTCTCAAAAGATGAACCATTTTTCTTTTCGCCGGTGATCTGTTCGCCGTCGATCTCGACACTGGCTACTTGGTTTTCTGACACTGCGGTCACAAACTCAGAGTAGTTAAGGTTATCCGGCTCAGAGGATTGATCAAAGCCGCTAAACACCAGCACCAAAACGCCGATTACCACCAGCCACAATAAGGTATTTTTTACCATGTCGCTCACTAGTTATTCCCATCCCTTACTTATTGGTGTGTTTATTAAACACGTGACGTCTATAAACGTATTGCTCATTTTTAACGAATATCCCGATAATAAAAAAAACTGCTAAATTAAACTTATATGATTTATAGGTAGCATAAAAATTGTTTTTATAAATAATCAGTATGAGATAAACATAGATATACGATCATTGAACTTTTAAAACGCTTATTATCAGACGACTTTGCCTAAAACGTATGCTAAAAACAAAGGTAATATACCATGATATGTGGTGCTAACCCGCATAATTCAAGCAGGTTTCACGATTATTCATTTAACAATTGACGCAGCTTTTATATCGCGATAATAACACTTTATGGTGGTTTACCTTCACGCTTACAAGAGCAGCAACCTATTGATGTTAAAACTATTTAATCGCTATCCAAAACATCTCTTTTGAGCGTGGTCGTGACGCACCTGGCTTTATACTACGAATCTTACTAAAATCCTGCTGCATCTGCTTGCGTAATTCTTGTGTACCCTCGCCTTGAAACACTTTCATAATAAGTGCGCCACCTTCTGGTAAGGTTGCAAGCGCGAAGTCCACTGCCAGCTCGCATAAATACATCATACGTGGCTGATCGATAGCACTGTTTCCAGCGGTATTGGGTGCCATATCAGACAATACCACGTCGACTTGTCTATCACCCACTTCTGCCATAATGGCGTCAAACACTTCAGCTTCACGAAAATCACCCTGAATAAAGGTCACATCAGGCAAGGTATCCATCGCCAAAATATCAGAGGCAATCAAGATACCATCGTCACCTACCAATCGACCAGCGACTTGTGACCAGCTACCAGGCGCACTGCCCAAATCTACGACCGTCATGCCTTTTTTGATCAGGTTGGTTTTTTCATTAATCTCTAATAATTTATAAGCGGCACGGGCACGGTAGCCATCTTTTTGAGCTTTTTGTACATAATGATCGTCAATATGCTCTTTCATCCAAGCACTGCTGCTCTTTGATAGTTTTTTGTTTTCGATACGCGTGGCCAAAATACCTGCTCCTATTGCTTTACTAAATCTAGCTGCTTTAATTGCTCTATCACTTACAAACTGATATTAATCCGTTGCGGATTATTCTAAATACGGTGTTCATCAGATTTTTTTATTCATGGTTGGTTGCAAACTGACCAAATTCTATTGGTTAAATAACTGTTTTATAAGGCAGTAGCGTTTATAATGTACCAAACATTCAGTTTAACATTTTCGTCACGTAAAATCGTGCAAAATCCTGCTGATCTCATGCAAGATGGTCACAGATTATCTATAATGATCAATAACTGTTTTTAACAGTACCATTTTTATTTTTACCAACACTTAGGAATTCTATGCAACTCGATAACGCTACCATCAAACGTCTAAAAGGCATCGGTCACGAGCTAAAGCCTATCGTTATGATCGGCAACAAGGGTATTACTCCAACCATTACTGAAGAAATCGATCGCGCGCTAACAGATCATGAGCTTATCAAAGTGAAATTGCCTGCTGGCACGAAAGAAGAGCGTGACATCGTTGGCGCTGAACTTGCTAAAGCGGCTAATGCGTCTTTGGTTCATTCTATTGGTCGTATGGCATTATTACTACGCAAAAACCCAAATGCCAATCCAAAACTGTCTAACCTAGCACGTCACGCGCAGTAATATGTCATGATAGACTGGCATTAAGTGACTGGGTTTTATGTTCACTTATATCATAGCTAAACGATAATGAAATACAAAGGCCGCGACGCTTCTTGCTCGCGGCTTTTATGTTTTCCGATAGTCTCGGTTATACTTACCATATAGCATTAGTGTCCTTAATCAGTATGATTTCTCTTGTCACTATCACCTCTTTATTATTACCATCGAGATGTACTTATAATGAACCAATCTTTTAACCTCTCTATAGCCACCGAGACGATAGCGAAAGACGCTCAGCAATTAGGCGTGTCTATAGAAGATCTTGAGAATATCTCTATCGAAGTAAGTACAGAGATCATCCAACAGCCAGCTTTGCAACTAATGCTGACCTATCAAGTGACTCTGCCTACCAAATTCTAGCAAACCAACTCAATTGGCGAACATGGCAACAAACTCAAGTAAATTTCACTGATTACCTATGGGAAGAGACGTGCCTTGAATGTTTTATTGCTGGCAGCAAGATTGCAGGCTGTAAGAATGATGACGAAGATATCGTAGCAATTCACCATCCAGAACCTCACAAGATACCACTTCAGCAAACAACTGCTTATATAGAGATTAATGCGAGTCCTGATGGTCGTTATGCATTTTATCAATTTGAGAGCTATCGTAACCCTGCGGCACTACCGCCAGTACCGTTGTATGAAACTGATGGAACCACACGCGCATCTGTTGGTTGGAACAACCATAAGGATTTGACAGCCTTATCAGTAGCAAGCCTATTATCTAGCACTTCAACGGTAGTGCAGACACCTGCTCATTATGAGCGCAGCTTTAGCCTACCTATAACGCAGCTACCGAATCAACAATACGCTATTGCAAACATGAGGATCGAACAAATACATCCTTGTGTCATCTTATGGTTTGGCAAAACTGACTTATACTTTGCCTCGGGCCATGCCTCTCCGCCTGATTTTCACAATCGTGATTATTGGCCAAAATTTGAGCTTTGATTTGGTTATATGAGCTGTACTCACTTAGGCATCCCAGTTTAAAGCACAAAAAAACCCAGTAATGTCATAAAGAGCATTACTGAGTTTGGAGAAAACTTTAGTCTCATTTAACTGATACTTACTTCATTTAACCGATGTTTATTTGTCAGCCATCGCAAGGTAGATACCACGATCTGATGCATCATCAACATACTGCGAATCACGCCATGTCGTATAGCTGTATGTACCGCTATAAGGGCTAATGCTGTTTTGACGGAAGTCAGATACCCAGTCATTGCCATCAAAAATCTGAATATGACCATGTGGACGGCTTGACGTGCGGTTATAGACAACGACATCACCAACTTGTGGTGCCATGTCGTTACTGATCTTGGTAAAGCCGGCTTGGGCTAGTGTGCCACGAGAAGCATACTGATATGCTGAAGGGTTAGGCGTAAATTCATAACCTGCTGACTGTAATGCTTTTCGTACATAACGGGCACAATAACCAGAGCTTCTAGACAAAGCCACTCGTGATGCGCGTGCCGCAGCAATAGCAGGTGCAGAATTACTATCAGGGATACGACTTGCTTGCTGCTGACGCTGCTCGTATGATAAGCGGCTAGTAAGTGAGGCTAGCTGATATTCTTTTTGCTTCGCATGAGCACTTAGATTGTCAATGGCTTGACTGATTTCATCATTGCTATATACATGTGCACCACTGTTAGTGCTATAGATGTTGCGACTAGAACCGTAGTTCGCAGAAGTAGAGATATTTGTGATGGTATGACTCAAGGTATTATTTGGTTGAAAGGTTGTCTCGGCAGCACCACTCGTCTGTGCGATACCCATTCCCAATACTGACAAAATTAATAAAGCTTGTTTCATAAATTTACTACCTATTGTTAATACAAGTCTGCTCGTCATCCGTAACGAAGCATCAATTAATTTAGAGGATATAATCATCGAATAGACGTGATAAAATCCCTATTACAACGGTTCATTCTTTTCAAATAGTGACTAGTGCCAGTAGTACCTCCCACCTAGTCAACTATCTTATAAGCCATCTGCTATATATTGCTTTTGGCATGTCTATTATGAGTATCGAGTTTGTCACCTATTAGATGAGTACTTACGATGTCAAAAAAACAGCCTAATCGGCTTGCCCAGCTTATAGATCATCAAGCATTTGCTGGTAGCGCGCTACCTCAAACCCTTTCTAACAACATGCGACTATATATAGAAGCAACCAACGAGATAAAAGAGCTATTGGTAGACTGTCTACCTGAAGAAATACTCAACACCTGTTGGGTTGTAGGCTTAACACCTGAGCAGTTGATATTAAGTGTTAGCTCAATGACAGCAGCAAATCATATTCGCTATTTACATAGCTCGTATTTGCAAATACTAACAGAGCAGTCAATTACATTTAAACAACTCAAGCAAATTCGCGTCGTTGTGGCTAAAAGCTCTGCCGATAATTATTCATCTAAACAATCATTAACATCATCACTGCACTTGCCAAATTCTCGTAAAGCCAATGAAAATCAGGCGCTTAGCCAGAACACAAAACGGACTATATCACAGGCCGCAGAGCATGTCACCACTGATGAGAATCTCAAAAAAGCCCTTTTGCGTTTGATTAATCATTAAAAATACCGACCGTTAAATGTAAAGTTATGTAAATAAGAGCAGATGATGGCATTGATAAAGATGGATTTTTGTAATGCATTGGACAAAAAAATCTTCATCGGTTACATCCAGATTATGGATATAACCGATGAAGGACTTAAAAATCATCTACAGCTTTTGTATTATATGCCTTAACGGAAAATTCATATATTCATATAGACAATATATTCAAAATATAGAATATTATATAAATGTAATTATGAGCCATCTATGTAATATTGCGTAAATGTTTCGATACTTCCTGTATATTCCTGTATTTATCCTTCAATAACCAAATCGTTAAGTGGTAAATACTCGATAGGACAGGTTACATTGTCATCAAAAGTTACAATTTCAAAGTTATCTTCGTCAGATAGTATTTCACGTACTAATAAATTATTTAGAGCATGACCAGACTTATAGGCGTTAAAACGACCTAAAATTGGGTAGCCAATCAGATGCAAATCTCCCAAAGCATCTAAAATTTTATGACGGACAAACTCATCGTTAAAACGTAAGCCTTCGGCATTAAGTATGTTGGCATCATCAATAACGATAGCATTTTCCATACTGCCGCCAAGTGCTAAGTTATTTTGACGTAACGCTTCTATATCACGTAAAAATCCAAAAGTACGCGCAGTGCTTAATTGTTCGATAAAGTTCTGTGTAGAGAACTGCAACTGTGCATGCTGAAAGTTCTTATCAAACGCAGGATGATCAAAATCAATTTCGAAATTTAATTCATACCCTTCATAAGGACGTAGCTCTGCCCATTTATCTTCTAGTTTTACTCGTACTGGACGTATAATTTTAATAAATTTCTTGGCCGCTTCTTGCTCACGAAATCCTGCATCTAGTAAGAGCGCGACAAAAGGCGCAGCGCTACCATCCATAATCGGTATCTCTGAAGCAGAGACACGAACTAACAGATTGTCTACTCCTAGACCAGCGATGGCACTAAGCAGATGCTCAACCGTGCCCACTCGCGTACCGCCAAATACTAAGTTCGATGACATCATCGTGTCTTGTACTAAAAACGCACTCGCTGGAATTGGTTGACTACCTTCTATATCAGAGCGCTCGAAAACAATACCAGTGTCAATCGGCTGTGGATGAAACTCCAAGTCAACAGGCTGACCACTATGTAGACCAGTACCCGTAACGGCTATTGCTGTTTTTATGGTTCTTTGGTTCATGGTTGTCTTCTCACATATTTTGTTACAATTGACATAGTGTACCATTACCGACCCCTTATTCGCTATATATAAAAAGTGCTAATTTTCTTATCTCCTTGATTGATAACACTTATCGTCAATATTCTATTGCTGATTTTTACTTCTTATGCTCTATTCAATGCTATAAAACAACGAGATTGATATAAGTTTAGACAGTCATATACATATAGATTACATAGAAAATTGTCATAATTTTCCTTATCGAAAATGCTTCACCTTTCCTTAAACACAAAAAAAGCCAGCGTTAAAACGCTGGCTTTTTCTTACTTACAGTAAATTAGAAATACTATTTATTCTGTTGACGCTTTAAATAGTCTTGGATACTGTTTGTTTTAGTCTTAGGCTGCTCTTGAGGTGCGCTTGCGCTAGGACGTGCAACGGTATCTTGATACTGCTGAGCTTGTGACTGCTTCTGACTGTTTAAAGCGCTGGTATGCACGTTAGGATCGACAGGTTGCGTGCTATTAACAGAAGGTACTGGCTGCTCTACTACTTCTGGCTCTTGACCTGCATTTTCGTCTAACGTTAAGCCAGTTGCGATGACGGTCACATGTAAGTCGTCACCCATTTTTTCATCAATCACAGAACCGTAGAAAATATGAGCGTCATCAATATCAGTAATTTCTTCGACTATTGCACTGATTTTACTCATTTCATCTAGTGACAATGACTCTGAAGAAATAACGTTAACGAGTAGGCCTTTTGCATTTTCTAAACGCAAATCATCAAGTAGTGGTGATCTGATGGCTTTTTCAGTCGCTTGACGCGCACGATCATCACCGCTGGCACGACCAATACCCATCATCGCATGACCTTTCGCAGTCATTGCCGTACGGATATCGTTAAAGTCAATGTTGATCATACCTTCGCTAGCGATGGTTTCCGCAATACCTTGAACGGCATGCAGCAATACATCATCCGCTTTTTTTGAAAGCATCTTGCATAGAGATGTTGCCGTATACACTCATCAATTTATCATTTGGAATCGTGATAATTGAGTCAACAAAATTAGTCAGCTGCTCAATACCTGCTTTAGCAGCTTTGATACGCTTACCACCTTCGAATTTGAATGGCGTGGTCACAACAGCAACTGTCAGCACTTCCATTTCTTTCGCAATACGAGCAACAACTGGCGCTGCGCCTGTACCAGTACCGCCGCCCATACCAGCAGTGATGAATACCATATCTGAGTGCTCAAGCAATGCACGAATCGCTTCTTCTTCGCTCTCTGCTGCTTCACGACCCACTTCTGGATTTGCGCCTGCCCCTAGACCACGGTTCGTTTTTGCACCCAGTTGCAGTTTATGCGGTGCAGTAAGACGATCTAGCGCTTGTTTATCTGTATTGGCACAAACGAACGTTACACCTCTGATGCCTTGCTGTACCATATGTTCAACTGCATTACCGCCGCCGCCACCAACACCGAATACAGTGAAGCTTGCTTGGCCATTGTTTTGAAGCTGATTATCATCTGGCATGGTGTATTTTGACATAAAAAAAGATTCTCCAGTTGCAGATAGCGTGTAAGTCGATACATAGTAACGCACTCATGTGGCGCGCTATCGACATACTATATATAAATGTATTTAAATAAAACAGGGTATGGCTAAAATCGATCAGTATAGACAATAATATGTCATTATTACTTAATACTTTATTTTTAAAACTAATTTATTCGCAATATTACTTTATTTTCTTGCTTAACTAACTTAGAGACATTCCATAATGTATGGATGCTCTAGATATGAGGTTAAACGAATCTATAGTATTTTCTTTAAAACATTTGCAAACCGTTGACCCGCACTCCGAAATACGCCTGATACTCGATTGTTTTGAATCGCTTCAGGTTCACTTTTTTTTCGCTACGGCGGAATTGCTCGCTCTGACTATATAACAATGTGCCAAAAGCCGTCTGATAAGCACGGTCATTCACTTGACTATTTAATAGCTTAAACGACTCATCATTATCAAAATGATTATAAGCACTGATAGCAGGATGAGTATTGGTCAGTACGACAGGCATTTTTAGTAGCTTTTTGGCAAAGGGTATCATACCTTTAATCGTACTACCGCCGCCAGTCAACACAATCCCTTTATCGATATAGCCTATCAAACCTGCTTCGTGTAATTGACGCGCTACTTCAGTAAATATCTGAACGTAACGAGCTTCAATAATACGTGCCAAGTTATAGATACCAATATTGATTTCGTCGCCCGATCCTTGAGGTTTGAATAAGAAGAAGGCGCTTGGATCGACACTATTAACATCAGCTGTACCATGAGACTTTTTCAGCTTTTCAGCTTCAATCATGGAAATACCAAAATCAGCTGAAATATCCATTGTCACTTCATGACTGCCCGTTGCTATACAATGTGTAAAAATCAACTTATTCTCTTTATACACACAAATGCTGGTCGTACTAGCACCGATATCTACTAAGCAAACGCCTTGCTGGCGTTCCTCAGTCATCAAACTATACTCAGCACTGGTCACTGCATCGAAAACAATATGATCAATGCCAACGTCACAACTTTGCAATAGTTTTTGGATATTCTGACGGCTGGCAACAGGCATCATCATCATGTGGTACATCACGGTGATATTGTGTGCCATCATCTCGATGACATCATCCACCATAAAATCTTGCTCATCGACATAGATACCTTGCTGACAGCAATGCATCAAATAATAGTCAGATGATAAATCACGCGATTTTGCATTGGCCAATGCTTGTACCATATCTTGGGCACGTACAACTTCATCTTCTACTTTGACCTCTCCAGCACTGTTTTTGCTAGATAGCTCAGGTGTCGCAAGCGTTAACCAAACACTATGCACACGACAATTAGCGGTGTCTTCTGCTTCTTGAATGGCTTGCTTAATAGCACCTTGCAGACGTTCACGGTGCTTTATTTGACCTTGATAAAAATCGCTGTTTTTAACTTGTCCTACACCCAAAATACGAATGTCTTTTGCAGAGACAACATTGCCTATGACGACATATACTGCCGTGGCACTTAGATGGACAACAACCAGATTTTCATTATTTTTCATGGTACCAGACAAATTATCGCTAAATAGAAGAGCAAGTGATGCTCTTCTATTAAATCATTAAAAAAAGCGTTACTAATACGCTATGATGTTGTACATATTTTCTTCAAACTAAATAAACCGTATTAGCTCACATCGGTTATGCATAGATGTAGTACTTACTTAGGCTATTCTGCTTCAGCACTCTGTGTCACGTTCCAAGCGATGGTAAAGCCATTTTTGTATCGTAAATCTACAGACTGCATTTCATCTCGACGCGTACTTAACTGATTGCCAAGCAGTTGGCTTAAATTCAGTAGTTTTTGCGCCGTATTTTCATTGTCTACAATCACACGTAGCCCATTGTCAAAGCGGATTAGCCAAGTCATTCTCGGTGACAGAATGATATCTTCGACCTGCATACCAAGCGGTGCATACCAATCATTGACCTGCTGCATCTGTTGCATAATAACTGGCGCTTGAGACATCTCGCCTTGTAGGGTAGCAAAACGCTCTTGTGTTAAATCTCTACTATCAGCAGGAACAAACACAGCGCCTTTTGCATCGACCAAACGTTCTGTACCAAAATTAGCAACTGCTTGCTTGGGTAATGCGTTGACGACGATGCCACGTTGCCAATCACGAGAGATACTCACTTGGTCTACCCAAGCTAAGCCCATCGTGATGTCGCGCAATGCTTGCAAATCAGAAGTAAAGAAGCTACTTACTTGTTGTTGTTCCATCACATCTTGTAATGAGCGATATTGAGCAGCAGACAAACCTTGATTACTGACATAAATATTTGCTGGCGGCGCATCACGTAGCGCTTTGCCGCCCATCATTAATATTAGCACTAGCAAGCCTAAGACCAGTACCATAAATAGATACTTTACCGTTGCTGGTATTTGGATCTTAGATTTTGGGCGACCGGCTTTATCACTCATCAAGTCAGTTACCTCGTTGACAGTTTGAGCCATAACGACCTTTGTCCCTATATTTGCATAAAACTGATCATGCTATTTATTGATATAAATCTGCGTATTTTTGGCAGAAGCTTATTAAGTCGATATGTTATCAAATTTTATTAAAAATATAGCTTATATACAGCGATTACGTTGATTTAAACGTAACATTTTTCTTAAATTATGAATAAGTTATCAGTTGTATTCACAAAACAACATAAATATCACCGAAATAGACCTATTCTTACAATATTAACGTATTTTATGGTTAAACAATAGCCAAACACCAACTAGTAGCAGCGAATTTACACAAGTTTACATGAAGCTGTGGTATAGCAGCTCTAGTGACACAAAGAGTCGTCACTATCTGCTTAATTTAGTTGATTTAACAGTTATAGCGTTTGCGCCAAAATGTGCCAGCATAGTGCATCAAAATCTAATCCACGAGCTTTGGCCGCCATCGGAACCAAACTATGACTGGTCATACCTGGCACGGTATTGATTTCCAGCAACCAAAAATTGCCTGCTTCGTCTTGCATAGCATCAATACGCCCCCAGCCTTTTGCATCTACTGCACGAAATGCCGCAAGGCTTAAATCTTGCAAGTGCTTTTCATCAGCAGCGCTCAATCCACAGGGAATGTAGTAACTGGTATCGTTGCGATTGTACTTGGCTTCAAAATCATAGAAATTAGTGATATCAGCTGGTTCGAGACGAATCACTGGATAGGCTTCATCATCGATAATCACAATCGTAAATTCGCGACCTGTAATCCAGCGCTCAGCCATCACCGCGTCACCACACTCCACTGCCGTTGCATAAGCGGCAGGCAGTTCGTCAAGGTGGTTGACCTTGGTCATGCCAATGCTCGAACCTTCATGAACTGGTTTAATGATAAGTGGCAGACCTAACATATTAACCACTTGCTGCCAGTCAGTATCAGCTGTCAATAATGAAAATGGTGCAGTTGATAAGCCGCAGCCTTGCCACAATTGCTTGGTACGTACTTTGTCCATACCTAGTGCAGAAGCTAGAATGCCTGAACCTGTTTGCGGTATATCAAACCACTGTAATACGCCTTGCAACAAGCCATCTTCGCCGCCACGACCATGCAACACATTAAACACGCGGTCATATTTGCGCAGCTCAGTGATGTCTTGGTGCTTTGGATCAAAATGAGTGGCATCAACGCCTTGGTTTTGGAGCGCTTGCAATACTGCCGCACCACTGTCCAAAGACACGCTGCGCTCATTGCTACTGCCACCATAAATAACGGCTACTTTGCCAAACTGACTGGCGTCTTTTGCATGAGTCGTCGTGTTTAAAGATGTATCATTGATAGCTGCATTTTGAGTGCTATTATTGTCTTTATTATCAGTTGTCATGAGGATCGTCCCTAAATTTTAGCTTACTTAATATAAAGGTTATTGGCAGCCAAATCGATAGCAATCTGCCCGACATTACCAGCGCCTTGGGTAATCAGCATGTCGTTGGCTTTTAACAAACGCTGCATAACAGGAGCTAGATTGTCTTTATCAATAATAGTCGGTTCAACTTCACCGCGCAAACGGATACTACGCGCTAGTGATTTGGTATCAGCGCCCGTAATCGGACTCTCCCCTGCTGAATAAACATCTAATAATAATAGCTCATCAACGCTCGATAGCACTTCTACAAAATCGTCGTAGCAATCACGAGTACGGCTATAACGATGCGGCTGAAATAGCATCACTAAACGACGATCAGGGAAGCTTTGACGAGCCGCTTTGATGGTCGCATCGACTTCTTTTGGATGATGACCATAATCATCAATCAATAAGACATTACCATCATCGATATCGACAGAAGCATGCTGCTCAAAACGACGACCCACGCCTTCAAATTTTTGCAGGGCGCGCTCAATCGCTGCATCATCAACGCCTTCGTCAGTCGCCATCGTGATGGCAGCAAGCGCGTTATAAACGTTATGTGTACCAGGAATATTTAACGTTAGGCGTAATGGTTCACGGTCACGGCGCAATACGGTAAAGTGAGTTTTAGTTCCTTCCGTTACCAAGTCTACAGCTTGTACATCATTGAACGGCTCAAGACCAAAGGTCAATACTGGACGACCGATATCATCGATCATTGCATACAGTTCAGGGTCATCACCGCAGACCACTGCCAAACCGTAAAACGGCATGTTTTGTAGAAACTGGATATAAGCGGCTTTTAATTTATCAAAGCTGTTTTCGTAGGTTTCCATATGGTCTTGGTCGATGTTGGTCACAATCGCGGCCATCGGATGCAATGACAAGAACGATGCATCAGACTCATCAGCCTCTGCTACCAAGAAACGGCTGCTACCCAATGCCGCATTTTTGCCTGACGCATTTAACTTACCGCCGATGACATAGGTAGGATCTAGCTGTCCTTCTGCCATCATTGTGGTTAGCAAACTCGTCGTTGTCGTTTTACCATGCGCGCCAGCAACTGCGATACCATGACGATAGCGCATTAATTCACCAAGCATATCAGCGCGGCGTACTACTGGCAGGCGAGCTTCAAGTGCTGCTTTTACCTCAGGGTTGCTACGATCAATCGCTGATGAGACAACGATAACGTCAGCATTGGCAATATTTTTGGAGTCATGGCCAATAGATATTTCAATGCCAATCTGCTGGAGACGCTTAGTCACCAAGCTTTCTGCGATGTCAGAACACTGACTTGATAGCCTTGATTGTTCATCACCTCAGCGATACCACACATGCCTGAGCCACCAATACCGATAAAATGCAAATGCTGAATACGGCGCATTTCTGGTATTTCAATCAAACGCTTAGGTAGAGCTTTCGCAGAGGTAGGCATAAGGATATCTCTTTATTAAAGGTCAATAAAACTTGGTAAATTCAAATAAGGGTATAGATGACAGACTATAGCGCTTGCCAAATGATATCAGCAACTTGCTTGCTCGCACTACGGTTGGCCAATGCGTGGCCTTTTTTTGCCATCGCTAGGCACTTCTCTCGATTGAGTACGCCAAGCTCGTCACTTAGACTCTTGGCAGTTAGCTCTGACTGCGCAATAGAATTGCCGCATCATGCGAGGTCAGCGTGCGTGCATTGGCCGTCTGATGGTCATCCACTGCATGCGGTAACGGTACAAAAATAGCGGCGATGCCGACGTTTTGAATTTCCGTCACGGTCAGTGCACCTGCGCGGCAAACGATGATGTCTGCCCAGTTATAAGCTGCAGCCATATCATCAATAAAAGGCTGTACAGTAACTGATGGTTGTTTAGGTCTTGTGCGCTATAAGCTGCTTGCGTGGCTGCTTCATTGTTGCGTCCACACTGGTGTAAGACTTCAAACGGCTGATCTAATAATGCTAACGCTTTTGGTACTGTATCATTTAATATCTGAGCGCCAAGTGAACCGCCGACTACCAATAGTTTAAGCGGTGAACTGTCATTTACATCGTAGCGTACCGTTGGCTCTGCGACACCAGTAATGGCGTTACGCACAGGATTGCCCACTGTCTCAAGTTTGGCATCTTGCTGACTATTAGCAAAGGTATTCTCGAACGCTTGTAATGTCTTAGTCGATAGCTTAGATAGGTAGCGGTTACTCATGCCAGCGATGGCATTTTGCTCATGGATGATCAACGGCGTATTAGTCATACGCGCAGCGATACCGCCAGGTGCAGTGACATAACCACCGAACCCAACGACCACGTCAATCTGATTACTGCGAATCACTTTTACGGCTGCCATCGTCGCGGATAGCAAAGTCATTGGTAGCTTCAGTAGTCGACCAACGCCTTTGCCACGAAGTCCTTGCATATTAATAGCATGAAAAGGATAACCTGTTGGCTCAACCAACCCATTTTCCATACCGTTTGGCGTTCCTAACCAATGAATCACCGCACCGCGCTGGGTCAACTCGTCGCTCACTGCAAGCGCTGGAAAAACATGCCCGCCCGTACCAGCTGCCATCATCAATATATGCGGTGTTTTCATGAACGCCTGCCTATCTTTACTTTATTTATATGAAGGGTTTATCTCACTGCGGCGGTAACAATTATGAAAAATAATGACCTAGCCAAAGCCCGCATAGTATAGAGGAAATCATTGTCTTATATACAGTACTTTATGCAGCAAAAATAACAAAAATCCAAGCCATGATCGGTCATAGCTTGGCGTCGTGTAATGCTAATAAACGGTAAGGAAAATCAATGACTAACAATACCTCAAAATACGGGTTTTACGTAGTCAAAATATCCCTGAACTCAAAACATTCCTGAGTATAGCTAAAGCTACGCAGTAAATTTATTCTCAATCGCCATGATAAAGTCGGTCGCGATATCTGTACCGCATTGGTCATCAATCTCACGTACGCATGTTGGGCTAGTAACGTTAATCTCAGTGATGCGCCCACCGATCAAGTCTAGACCAACGAACATTAGGCCTTTTTCTTTGACAATTGGTGCCACTATTTCTGCTACTTGGCGTTCGATATCAGTCAATGGCATAGCAACGCCACTACCACCAGCTGCTAGATTACCACGGGTCTCGCCTTTGGTTGGAATACGAGCCAAACTATAATCTACCACGACACCATCGACGATCAACACGCGTTTATCGCCCTCTTTGATTTCTGGCAAATAACGCTGCGCCATGATAGGCAAAGTTTCAAGCTCAGTCAGTATCTCTAACGTCACTCCGATGTTTGGGCTATCAGCAGTCAAACGGAAGATGCCAGTGCCGCCCATACCATCTAGTGGCTTGACGATGACGTCCTGTTGTTCAGCGATGAACTTACGAATGTGTGCTTGTTTGCTAGTCACAATCGTTGGGCTCATATAATCGCTAAACCATGTCGCAAACAACTTCTCATTGCAGTCGCGAATCGCTTGTGGATCATTGACCACGAGCACGCCTGCTGCTTTGGCATGGTCAAGCATATAAGTGGCATAAATAAAGCGCATATCAAACGGTGGATCTTTGCGCATCAAAATCACGTCATAGTTGCCGACTGGCCCTGTGCTTTTATCACCCAATGTATAGAAATCTGCAGGATCACGCTTTACTGTCAGTGGCTGCGTATCAACCATCAACTGACCACGGTCCAACCACAGGTCATGAATCTGACAATAACCGAGCTGATGGCCACGGTCTTGAGCGGACCACATCATAGCGAGACTGGTGTCTTTTTTTATAATTAACCCGCTCGATCGGATCCATAATAACGAGTATTTTTAGCGACTTTTCTTGTTTTTGTTGGCTCATAATAAGACTCACTTACGTTATATTGTTGATATGAAACACACCTATTAAACAACATCGGTGCCCAACTATACGCCGTACTGCTCACGGTAGTGTTGCATTTTGGATAATTGGGTCGCGTCTTTATGTTGGCCGTTTTGTGCACCATGGTCATCGGCCAAATAACTGATCAAATCATCGATATCGACCAATGCACGTACAGGTACTTCTAGTGTCGCGGCAAGCTCTTGAATAGCAGAGTGCTCGGCTTGACCTTTCTCTTTACGATCAAGTGCGACGATAATACCAGCAACGCTTGCGCCTGCTTGCTCTAAAATCTCGACCACTTCGCGCATGGCTGTACCTGCTGTGATGACGTCATCAAGTACCCAAACAGCCTTACCAGTTACGTCAGCACCTACTAAATTGCCGCCTTCACCGTGAGTTTTGGCTTCTTTACGGTTATAGCCCCACTTGGCGTTAATACCATGATGTAGCCATAACGCTTGCGCTGTCGCTGCGACAAAAGGAATACCTTTGTAAGCCGCACCAAAGATGACCAGCTCTTGCTCATTATCGCTATTATTTGCTGTATTCATTTGTTCAGCTAAGGCATCTGCATAACCACGTGCTAGCAGTGACAACATCTCACCAGTCGCAAGCAAACCTGCATTAAAAAAAGTAAGGACTGATACGACCAGACTTTAGGACAAACTCACCGAATTTGAGCACTTGGTTGTCTAGAGCCAGTTGAATAAATTGATGAGATGAAAATTTAGGGTCTTGAGGGCGTGTTACATGAGACATTATGACATTCCTATCAGCAAAAAGAGGGGACAAAAAAATTTGCATTATTGTACGCATTATTGATCAGCTTGACCAACCATTGATCTCATAATCCTGCATATTGGCATAGCGAGTCAACAAACCACTACGTGACGAGATATTAAAATAGCTCTGTCCGTCTGCTCGGACCTGTATCTCCCAGCCCAAATGATAAGCGGCAACAATAATGTGACCAGCAAATAGTCGAATCTGACGATATGCGTGGCGTTGCGACGGCTCACAAACGATCTGACTGAGCAAGTAGCTACGCACATGCTGACATATGTCTGCGGCGCTATAGCTATGATTGATACTCTTACGGGTACTACACTGCTTTAGCGCATGGACGGCCACGCTACATGCCATGATATCCGTGGCCAAACTGCCCTCGCCTGTCTCAAACTGCTGCGGCTGTAGTATCACTTGCCAATCATCGGCATACAGACTGTTGAGTAGCTCATCAGGATTATAGCGTTTGGTCAATGCGCGCATAGATAATAATGCAGAATTTTGAGCCTTGCTGTCATTGTTTGAATCGTTGTTTGAATCGTTATCTGATTCAGTCACTGTAGAGTTATCAATAGGCAAAAACCCGTAACGGTTCAGTTTTGGATAAGCGCGAATCGCCTGTTGAATATCCGACATGTCTAATAATGTCATATCTGATAATGTCGATATTAACGGCTGCTCACTATGATTCTGATAAAAGCTATCCGGCAATTCGATAAGCTGTGCCGCATTCAGCAATGATAAATGCTCAGCCAGCGCTTCTGAAGCAATCAGCGACCATTTCGATAAGCTGTCTGCATTGGGCTGATAGAACCGAGTCGAATTACCATAAAGCCTGCGCAATTGACCATTTAGGCGACGAGCGGGCTCAGGAATATCACTTAATGGTCTGGCAGGGTCAAGAGGAGATTGTTTGGGATCAAAGTTAGGATGTACGATCGCAGGTTGCTGCGAATCAGCTAGCATAGACGATTGACCAGCCTTTTTTTGGACGTGACCTTCTGCCAGCTGCCCGCCTTCTGTTGCCAGATTAGCATGAGACAAACGGTCATCAGAAGTAGAAGGCTGGGACATGAAATCTCCATAAACTATAAAATAAATAAGAACGATTATACCAAGGACTATTTTACTCTTTAGGGCTCAGCTCTAAAGGCTTACTCTTGATAATTCAAAATATCTCGGTAGCCTGTCTGCCAATCAGCATAATCAAGCCAAGCTAACGGAATGTTGCTGTGCAAGCGTTTTCCTGTCACTGACATTTTTGTATTATCAATAGTAGGAGGTGTCTCACCAACCTGCTCACTAAGCCAAACCCCTAGCTCAAACGTAGTAACAGGTCGATAGTCCGTCGCTAGATAGACAGTCTTTGGTGCTTTTATCGTCAACACTTTAGTGATGATATTGACCAAGTCGCGATCCATAATGCGATTGCTCCAATGCTCAGCTGGCACTGGATCTTTATTTGACTCACGAGCCTTGCGTAGTCGCATTAAGCGCTCGCGACCGTAGATACCACTGGGGCGAATAATAATGGCTTTATCACCAAAGCCTTGTTGCAGCGCTTGTTCTGCTTGCAATATGAATTTCGAGGCTTCACGCGCAGGCGTAACAGGTGCAGTATGCTCATCAATCCATTCGCCATTATCCTGACCATAGACACCAGTAGAAGAAATAAATACCACACGTTCAAGTTTAATAAGCTGTGGAGCAAGCGTTGCTAAATGCTGACTAATCGCTAGATAACTGTCGTGATAACCGCTGGTCGAATACTCATCAGGGGTGACGATAATCGCAATATGAGTAAATGCTTGTAGCTGCTCAGCCGTCAAAGTCAACGCATTAGCCTGCAAAAAAATCTGCACTATCTACCAAATCATAGTATTCGCGCTCACTACGAGCTAGCCCAGTCACACAATAGCCATCTTGGGCGAGTTTATTGGTCACTGGTAGGCCAATATCACCTTGCCCGATAATTAGTAAATTTTGCGTACTCATAAAGCATGTTTCCCTTTATACAACTTCCTTTATGCAACGATTACAGCACTTAGAAGCCATTTTGTTTAAATTAATGCCTAAATCAACGGCTAAATCAGTGTCTAAACCAATATCTAAATCAGTGACTAAAAGTATCGTCTGTACGATAGCTGTATATCATCATTGGCATCGATACGTTCTTGCCATTCGTAATTAGCATTAATACGTAGTGCTTGTTTCTTATCAATGTCATATTGCAGTCCTAAGCTTGAGACTGGTTGCCAATAATGGCCACGGACGTTGGATTCATCGCTGCTGCCATGATACCAATATGGCAATTGCAATTCAGCTTGCGCGCGTAACTGATTGTTAATCTGATAACGGCAGCCTGCATTGATACCTGCGCCTAGACGAAAGCCTTTATTGATACCTCGCCCCGCTTGCGCCGTACCTGCCAAAAATATATAGCACAGTTGCGGCGGCATCTCACCAGTACCTGCGGCTGGTGTACCAAATGCCCATGACCAGCCTTTTTCGTAACCCACGCTACCGACCAAATGATCCGTACCTGCCTCTTGCGATCCATCGTTTACTCGCGTCGCCTCGATACTGGCGCCCCAAGTATTGCCTTTTTTTGGCAGCATTAACAGGGTTAAAAGAGCGGCCACGAATCAAAGTGACGTTTTGCAATACCACACTGTCTGGCTGGTTGGGCTTATTATCATCTGTGTCATACAATCGTAATGTCGCAGTCAGCCCTTCTA
This sequence comes from Psychrobacter sp. JCM 18901, assembly GCF_000586435.1. GTDB lineage: Bacteria > Pseudomonadota > Gammaproteobacteria > Pseudomonadales > Moraxellaceae > Psychrobacter. The sequence continues at coordinate 30,748 of NZ_BAWH01000002.1, read as the reverse complement.
AATTAAAAAGCTGTGGATACCCTGAAGCGTGGTCAAGCGTATCATGAAACCCCGCTCGAAACCCAATATCCATATAGTCATTGTCGCCACGCTGCCCTATACCTATCGTACCCAACTGTAGCGGATGCCTGTCTATCGGATTATTATCCGATACGTCGATTTGACGCTTGAGCAGTGTTTGCCCATCAGCTGACATGCTCGATACAGGGTTGAGCTGCGCAGACTTGATCTCATTCACGGTTTGTTTGGCACTATTGTGATAGCCCAACTGTGCGCGCTGTTGTTTTTTCTCATTGAGCTGAGATTGACGTACGGTATTATCAGCAGGCGTATAAGTGGTACTTGCCAGCAACTGCTCATCATTTAATAGCTGAATCACATCAGAAGGCACGACTGCGTAAGACAATTGGCTCAGTAAGTTTTGCTGTGGACGGACCACATCAATAAGACGCAGAATCTCAGAAGCACAATTGTCCGTGGTAAAGTAATAAGACATCTTTAATGCTTTGGTTTCCCAAACGTGGCGCATAATCTGCTGCACTTCCGCGGGCGTCAGACTCAACTGATATGTCCACGTATCACGTTCATCATCTTGCAGGTATTTCGCTAGCATCTCTGGATATGGGTCAATTTCGATAGCGCTGTTGTAGCTACCAATCATTGACTTGGTAGCATAGACTGGAAAACTGTCGTTTGGATCACCGTCTACCGTATAGTTCAGCGCATAAGCCTTATCAATTTGGTTTGGATTGGCGATACTCGCTTTTGAGTCAATGCGTAGTAATGTATGAGCAAATGCAGAGAGCGGATTGTCCAAGTACTCCTGCGCAAACATAATAGACAGCTGCTCAGGCGCCAATGTCGACATCCACTCATCTAGCTCAGGACACTCAGACGAGAGACTTGCAGCATCGATCGCTAGCACCTCTGTCAACCATGCCACTCGTGCTGGAAAACGACATAAGACAGAATTATTATTGGTATCAGTTTTGGCTTGGTCGTTATCAGTTGCTGATGATGACGCCAACTCTTGTGCAAGTGCTGCGAGCATCGCATCCAACTCTGCACCTGAATCTCGTTGACCATTTTTACTTAAGAAAAAGCTCGAATCATCAACCAAACTCTCTGTTTTCTTTTTACCCAATACACTGTTTTTATCATCGTAAAAATACAACAAGCGTCGCCATGTTGTATGCTGTGCCAACTTGTCTGCTTTTACTTGCTGCCGCCATGTTGATAGTAGCTGCTCTGTCTTTAAGCTTGATTCAGATAAAGTACTATTTTGAATATTAGGTTCAGCACTATTAATATTATCCGGCTCGGATAATGCATCTGAATTAGAATAAGTAGGTGCTGTGCTAGTAGGTGCTATGCTAGATGCGTCAGGTGACAATGCATCTGATTCAAGGACAGACAGCGGCGTTGGTAGAAATGCCTGTGTTTGAGCTGAGAGTAGCAGCCCTGCTATAGCTAATGGTAGACGTGCTCGCAGGCCAATCGTCATTAGCGTACAATCGATAGGTATGGACGTCAGTTTTATAGACATGAGGTAAAATCTCGCACGTTATTATTCATACGCTATCAGCGTTATTAAAGTTTCTGAGTCAAAAAATCAAACACATCGCCTGCTATCGTTTAGCTACTTAGATAGATTGTCTATCACACCATTATCAATACTAGTATAAAAAGAGAGTATTATGCCCGTATTATCACCAAACTCAGCATCTGCGTCGCCAATGACCATCAAAGATGGACTACTATCAGCAGCCACTTGGTTGGCTTCACCCAATTACAATGTAAGGCCAAAAGATTTAAGTATTGACGCCATCGTCGTACACAATATCAGCTACCACCGAATGAATTTGGTGCCTGCGACACTAATGGTACACATTACGTGAAAGCATTATTTACCAATCAATTAGACTGGGATGCTCATCCTTACTTTCAAACAATTAAAGGTGCAGAAGTATCAGCGCATTTATTTATCGAACATGATGGCGCTATCACTCAGTTTGTTAATTTCAACGAACGGGCGTGGCATGCTGGGCGGTCTAGCTACTTGGGTCGACCTGAATGTAATGATTATAGCATTGGCATCGAGCTCGAAGGGTCGGATTTTGTGTCCTTCACCTCTGCTCAATATGAGCAGCTAGCCGAAGTAATTGCCGCCATCTATAAGGCTATCCCAAAACACGTCGCCACTTGACGGGCCATAGCGATATCGCGCCTGGGCGTAAGACTGACCCTGGTAATTTTTTTGAATGGGCAAGGTTGCGCCAGTTAGTGGCTAATGCAACGAAAAACGATGCACCATCACATAAGTGATTTCCACACTCAATCCATTTATCTCAATGGTGAAAGTGATATAATTCGTCAGTTTTTCATCCATATCACATCGGCACATAACTCAATATACAACTTGGCAAGATAGGTTCTCATGGCAAAAAGTCGGTTATTTCGTTCAACCATGGTGGTCAGCAGTATGACCATGTTATCGCGTATTTTAGGTTTGGTACGTGATGTTGTATTGCTAGGGGTTTTTGGTGCAGGTGGTTTGATGGATGCCTTTTTGGTCGCCTTCAAAATCCCAAACTTCTTACGACGATTGTTTGCAGAAGGCGCGTTTAGCCAAGCTTTCGTGCCAGTACTGTCCGAATACAAAGAAAAGTACAGCTTGCAACAAGTACAGATTTTAGTCAGTCGAACCTCGGGTGCATTATTGCTAGTATTATCGATGCTGACAGTGGTGGTCATCTTAATCGCACCCTGGGTGGTGACATTGTTTGCCCCTGGGTTTGCCGATCAGCCTGATAAGTTTGCCATCACTGCTGAATTATTGCGTCTTACCTTTCCGTATTTGCTATTCATCTCTATGACAGCTTTTGCGAGTGGCATTTTGCAAAGCTACGGTCGGTTTGCTGCACCGGCGTTTGCGCCCGTGTTATTGAACCTGTGTATGATTGGTGGCGCACTGATTTTTGCGCCGATGTTTGATACGCCTATTATGGCGCTCGGCTATGCCGTTGCTATCGCAGGTTTGCTACAGTTCTTAATTCAACTGCCGCAGCTCTGGCAACAAAAGCTGCTTGTCGCACCAAAGATTGACTTCCAGCACGAAGGCGTTCGTCGAATTTTAAAATTGATGTTACCTGCTATCTTTGGTGTTTCTGTTACTCAGATTAATTTACTGTTAAATACCATTTTTGCCTCATTAATGATTGGCGGTTCAGTCTCTTGGCTCTATGCAGCTGAACGTATGAGCGAGCTTCCATTGGGTCTGATTGGCGTGGCGATTGGTACCGTCATATTGCCAAGTCTGTCGAAAAGCGAAGCTCAAAAAGACGACGTCAGTTTCAAAAAAACCATCGACTGGGCAGCACGTCTTATTATCTTGGTCGGTGTGCCTGCCTCGGCTGCCCTATTTGTACTGGCAGATGTATTGATGCAAGCGCTGTTTTTACGTGGTGAGTTTACCTTACGTGATGCCCAAATGAGTTCACTGGCCCTACGTAGTATGGCAGGTGGTATCTTAGGATTTATGCTTATTAAGATATTTGCCCCTGCGTTTTTTGCGCGTCAAGACACCAGAACCCCTGTTAAAATCGGCATCATCTCTGTCATCGCCAATATGATCTTTAGTGTTATTTTTATCGGGATATTCTATTTCTTAGAGATACCGCTACATGGTGGTCTGGCATTGGCTACGACTGGCGCGGCTTTTGTAAACGCAGGCCTGCTATATTACTTCTTACATAAGCGTGATATTTTCCGTTTCGGTCCGCATTGGAAAAAGCTATTTACGCAGTTTGTTATCTCGACTGGCTCTATGATTGGCGTGCTTTATTTTATGCTGCCTTACTTCCCTACCGATCAGGCTCAGTGGCAACGTATTGTCGCGCTGATTATTATGTGTGCCGTCGGAGCGCTGGTTTACGGTGTGGTATTGCTAGCGACTGGTTTCCGTCCGCGTCAGCTAAAGCATGGTTAGGACAAATTATAAGCAAACTCATGGCAGGCTTACGAAACCAAAACAAGCCTGTTATGAGAAATGACAATGCTCGCTGCTGATAATTGTCATAATAGATCATTAATGAATACATGACATTTGAGGTTTAATATGACAACGAAACAGCCAATCTTTCAGCGCTTACCAATTTTGCTAGCAACTGGTGTACTAAGCACTGGATTACTTATTAGCGGTTGTAGCAATAATGAGTCGGCTGAAACTGCTATCGATAATGAAGATGTGGCAGCGACCGTGGATACCTCAGAAGACGTCACATTAGACAATGATACGACTGACCAAGCAATGACTGATGACAGTGCTAGCGAAACAGGCGAAATGACAGATAGCGCTGAAGATAAGACAGCGATTGAGAGTGACAATATTAATCCAGTCACCGATGCGACCAAACAGAAAAGCCTAGTGACCAATCCAACTCAAGCCGGTACGCCAGAGGATACTGTCAAGCAAGCCCTAAACAGCTTATATTATGGTGACGTGAAGGATGCTGCGTCATATTACCAAGTTGATATGGCAAACTTTGAAGAAGAGCTTGCCAATACCCAGTCTGCGTTTCAGCAAACGGTGGATGGCGTTACGATTACTGATACCAAATATAATGATGATAAAACTCGTGCCACCATCACTGGCGAGCTGATGCTAAAAGGACAGAGCGAACCTGCACCACTGACCTACCAGCTACAGAAGATAGAAGGTCAATGGAAGATTTTAGGTTAGAGCATTTCAAGTTAAATTGTTTCAGACGCTTTATCTGAGACATGGTCTGACGTGACTGCTTTACCAAGCATCACAACATCAGCGACAAACCCTTCCATATCGCAAACTTCGGGCATATAGCCCCATTGTTCAAAGCCAAGCTTACGAAATAACCCTAAGCTTGGATGGTTATGAGCAAAGACAAGGGCGATGATATTTCGAATACCTAGGCTTGGTGCTTGCGTCAACATCCAACGGGTCAGCAAACTGCCTAACCCTTTGCCCTGATAATCTTGATTTAGATAGATGCTAATCTCGGTACTGATGTGATAGGCCGTACGCGCGTACAAATCACTAAAACTGCCCCATGCGACTATCGGTGCTTTTTTTTGATCTATATTATTTGATGATAGTGCTTTAACCACATATATTGGTCTGGTTGCACTATCCAAATGCTCCTCAAACCAAGCGGCACGCTCCTCTAGCGTAACCAATGCAAGATTGGCTGTTGCTTGTTTGCCCGGTATGCTTTGATTATAAATGACTAAAACTGCTGCTAAATCTTCTTTATTTGCACGCTGCACAACGAACTGATCGGTAAGCTGATATGTCGATAGGTCAGTTGGTATAGTATTTAAGGCAGCAGCAGACATAAGATTTCCATCGTTGTCGGGATTGTTGTTAGGATTACTATTAGCATCATTGGCAATAAAGAATAGCTACCCTACGTGCCATACTTGCATTACAGGTAGACTATAGGATGTTAGTGTGGCTATTTTACTTTATAATGGCTGGTTTTAGACACATCAATTTTAAGCATAGATGTGTTTTTTTCGTTTTTTTATTTGGTCTCATCATAGCTGAAAACTTATGAAAACCTATTTTCTTGAGCAACTGATTTCGTCGCCACACACTTCATCTACGGACACTGTCCCAGTAGAGTTGGCATCTTGCGTGCTCACTATCGGCAATTTCGACGGTGTGCACCTTGGTCATCAGGCCATGCTAGCCCAAGTTCGTGAGATTGCGCATACCCAAAATTTGGGTGCGGCGGTCATGATATTTGAGCCGCAGCCACGCGAGTTTTTTGCACCTGCCAAAGCGCCTGCGCGTCTGACTAATCTGGCAGAAAAACAAGCACTGCTGGCAGAGTATGGCGTTGAAACATTGATCGTAGCAGGGTTTGATACAGAATTTCGCTCGCTATCAGCACAAGCATTTGCCGATATATTAGCCAAGCGTTTGAACGTAAAAGCGTTGGTGCTGGGCGATGACTTTCGCTTCGGCCATGATCGTACTGGCGACAGTCAGTTTTTGCGTGATTATGGTTTGGATGTGACCAACCTGCATACGGTCACTGATAATAATACTGATAGCGACAGTATTGATACGATCGATAACGACGCTGCCCGTATCAGCTCTACTCGTGTTCGTGATTTACTATTGGCAGGTGACCTTCAGGCGGCCAACAGATTACTTGGTCGTGACTATGCAATCACAGGAGGGGTTGTGCGCGGCGACCAGATAGGTCGAACAATAGACTTCCCTACCGCAAATATCGATTTACAGCGTATAAAGCCTGCCCTGCATGGTATTTTTGCAGTTGACGTGGTGAGCTTAGATGACAATGGTAATGTGATCGCTAATGGCTTGACTACGCTTGCCTCCGATGGTCATACAGGTGTTGCCGGATTGCGTCCGCATAGTTTGTTTGGCACGGCTAATATTGGCAAAAGACCTTCTGTTGATAAAGGTGATGACTGGCGACTAGAAGTCCACTTTCCGCAGTTGCAAGCTGATTTGTACGGACTGAATTTACACGTACGTTTCCTACACTTTTTGCACGGTGAGCGTCGCTATGATGGAATAGAAGCATTAAAAGCGGGTATTCATCAAGACGTTGCAGATCTACTTGAGTGGCGCGAAAAGCAAATTTGATTTTTAGTGTTACTCTAGACATAAAAAAACCCCGCGATATTCAGACTATTGCGGGGTTTTTTTATCTCTTGATAAACTTTTATGCATCAGGATGTAAACGGACATTTAGCTCATCGATGGTTTCTACCCATGCGGCATCTTTTTGCCATTCTTCTTGCAGGAACATACGCTGATTATCCGTCCAAATGCTAGCCTCTGTCAGTTTTTCTTCGCTAGCTAGTTGGTTTGCTGCGATAAAATCATCAATTGCTTCATCAGAGCTATCTAGACCTAACTGAGCAAATAACTCATTCATACTATATTCTGGTTCACCCAACATAACTTTCTCCTTAAATGATACGAATATGGTCGTACTTATTGTTTAATGTGCTTATTATTCAAATTGACACATTCATTGTAGCAAGCTTTATTTTAATAGCTGTTAATCAACGTTTATCTAACGTTATCAATTGTATTAACGGTAAATCGCTCTTATCAGTTTAAAATATGAATTAAGTTGATCTCATCTGCCTATTTCTCATAGACACGAAAAAGCCCTCATATTTCAGAGGGCTTTCTTGTACTACTTATCTCTACTACTTAAATCATAGCTTACTGGATAGCAGCTTAGATTTACGGTAGTAAATGTGCTACTGCATCACGCTCTTCACTAAGCTCTTGCTCAGTGGCAGCCATTTTCTCTTTCGAGAAATCTGATGATACATCAACGCCGTCTACGATAGACCAGTCGCCGTTAGTGCATGTGCATGGGAATGAGTAGATCAAACCTTCAGCAATACCGTATTCGCCGTTTGAGTAAACGCCCATAGATACCCAATCATTCTCATCAGTACCTAGTGCCCACGTACGCATATGTGCGATAGCAGCGTTGGCAGCAGAAGCGGCAGATGATGCACCGCGAGCTTTAATGATTGCAGCACCACGCTGTTGTACTTCTGGGATATAAGTTGCTTCGTACCATTCGCGATCAACTAAATCTAGCGCAGGCTTGCCGTTTACCGTACAAGCAGTTAGATCTGGATACTGAGTTGACGAATGGTTGCCCCAGATGATCATTTTTTTCACGTCATTTACAGTGCTGTCAGTCTTACCAGCTAACTGCGCCATAGCACGGTTGTGGTCTAGACGAGTCATTGCAGTGAAGTTGCGTGGATCAAGATCTGGCGCATTGCGCTGAGCGATAAGTGCGTTGGTGTTGGCAGGGTTACCGACTACCAATACTTTTACATCACGGCTAGCGACTTCGTTCAATGCTTTACCTTGTGCTGAGAAAATCGCAGCGTTGGCTTCTAGCAAATCTTTACGCTCCATACCTGGGCCACGAGGACGTGCACCAACCAGTAAAGCATAATCGATATCTTTGAATGCGACATTAGCATCGTCAGTTTGGACAATACCAGCCAACAATGGGAATGCACAGTCTTCTAGTTCCATGACCACACCCTTTAGGGCGTCAAGAGCTGGCGTAATTTCAAGTAATTGCAAAATAACTGGCTGATCTTTACCTAGCATCTCGCCAGATGCAATACGAAATAGCATCGCGTAGCTGATATTACCAGCGGCACCAGTGACGGCAACACGTAAAGGCTGTTTCATTGACATTGAATACTCCCTAATTAATTATTAGATAATTCTAATGAACGATTATCATTTTAGATATCGACTTGTTTGCCGCATAGCAGCATGTATAAACCGAGAGCTAGTGTAGCACTTCATCGCAGTGACCGTCTAGATACAGTCATAGACGTCAGGGATTATATTGTTACATTTTATACGAGAGGATTTCTGCAGAGGCTAAGCGCTTACGGATAAAGCGCTAGAGGGCTTTATCACATGATAACTAAAGCATATTTTCACTACGTTATGGGTAGATATAATGGTCAAAATAGGCAATTTGCACCATTAAATTCGATTAAGTGAAATGAAAAATGGTATCAAAAAAGAGGTTTAAGCAGATAACTAAGTGAAGATTATCGCCCACCTGAAATGATAAATTTACTGCCACAGCTGTCTACAACGTCATGACAAGTCCCAAAATCACTACCCTCATAACACACGTGTATATCAGTGAGTATCGATTGGCGACGGCTGCCTTCTTGACAGATAAGATCCACACTGTTTGATGACATACCACTATTGAGGCGGGTCATTTGACTGATAAATCGTGATTTGGAAACGGTATAACTATTACCCGTATTTAGCTCATTCGGTAATTTCAATCCACCTGCATAATTGGTAATCTGGCGGAAGTAACTGCTGGCGCTAAGCGGACTACAGGCTCCATAGCGTTGCCACGTTTGGCTACGTACCGTTGTGTCAGGCATGATGCGGTTGACGACTTTTAATTGTAGCGGTGTAAGACGTGGCTCACTACCGCGACCGCAGCGCTCACCATATCCCATATCCAGACCAGATACAGTCAACGAATACCCTTCTAAACACTGACGCATACGTGCCCGCGTCGGCTGCATATTACATAATGCTGGGGTCATCTCAATCATCAATACGCGCTGACCCGTCTTAACCGTGTTAGCCGCCTGTACTGGCAGCAGTATAACGCCTTGTATTAGCAGTAAAGCGCCGAAGCTCATCGTTGCTTTGATACTACCTACGCTATATTTGCTAGCCAAATCTGCACGCAATTGCACCATAGAATTAGCGACCTTATTGCTCAGGTCTGTATCCGTCTTTGTATTTGCCTTCGATAAAGAGCATATCCGATTAGATAACGAATATTTAGTTTTTGGCGACGTAGACAGACTAAAATATTTTTGATCATAGGACTGAAGGCAGTTAGTTAGCAATGATAAGACATAGGCTATAACTTAAATCATTAGACGCGATACATAAAACACGCATTGACCTAAGAACAAGACTGAAAAATAGGGTTTCTCATTAAGGCAATGGTAACAAAACGTTTTTTTAATCTATAGCAAAAACGTAAACGTTGACTATATCGTCAGGAAGATCGATAAATGTTGATAAAGTACTGAAGGATAACGGTTGTGAAATTTATCTTAGCCAGATAAGTGCTGCCTGAGCAAATCAGAGTTGACCAATTGACAAAGCAAATTAGCAAATAAAAATAAACCACTAACAATAAATCATTAGTGGTTTATCAAATACCAGTTCAGTGATTAAAATCCAGCTGGCACCGTACCCATACGCTGACTAATCGGCTGACCACGACCCAACAGACTGCTATAGATAGTGGCGTTTTCCATCACGTGTTTAACATAGTTACGTGTCTCAGGAAATGCAATCGACTCTACATATTGATCTGCGGCGAGCGAACCATAAACTGGCTGCCAGCGTTTGGCATTATTAGGACCAGCGTTATAGCCTGCGGTTGCCAATACTGGCTGATAATTAAGCTTGCCCAAAATATCACCCATATACCACGTACCATAGCGGATATTGGTATCACCGCTATTGGCACGGCTCGCACTATACGTCTCGCCTAGGTTGCGAGCGATATATTTTGCGGTATCAGGCATAACCTGCATCAGTCCACTCGCGCCTACGTTTGAGCGCGCAGAAGATACGAAACGGCTTTCTTGACGCATGATACCGTACGCCCATGCTGGATCAATACCTGCTGACTCACTATAACGTACGACTGCGCTTTGATGCGGCATCGGATGCGAAAGTGCAAGACTATCCACCCTATCAGTATTATCAACCGCATAAATCGCTCGATCGAGCCAGCCCATATCATAGGCTTGACGAGCAGCGGCAATAATCAAATTGTCATCACGATTATCACGAGCTTGCTTTACTGCCCAGTTCCACTCGCGGTTGGCATAAGCACGACTAGCCTCAGAGTTGTACAACGCAAACGCACGAGCGAAGTTAGCGTCTTGCATGACGCGCGCGCGGTCAGCAGTACTGACATTAGGCAAATTACTACCGCCTAAACGGCTAGCATCGAAACGCTGCCCTATTTTGTCTTTCGCCATCAGGCCATAGTAGTCATTACTCTTTGCTAAGTTTTGATACATTTTTTTGGACGTATTACGCTTGCTACTATCGCTTGACTGCTCATACGCACGAGCTAGCCAATACTGCCACTGGGCTTCTTTTTGCGTTTCGCCATCCATTTTTGAGATAGCTTCTACCACATCATCCCAACGACCGAAGCGAATCGCTGCCATAGCATAGTCTTCTGCTTCTTCAAAATTAAAATCATTGTCCAAACTGTTGCGGAACCAATCCACTGCTTCAGCGTTAAAGCCGTCGTCAGTGTTGTGATTCATACGCTGTACGCCAAGCGTACGATAAGCATAGCGTCGTGTTTCGTCATTTAATAATCTAACGGAGCGCTGATTGTCCTGCTTGATATCAAAGTCTAACTGTAGCGCCGCCTCACGATAAGACTTGTCAGCCATACGGCCGATTGCATACATATATAGGTATTGATTGGTTTGGCTAGCAGGCTCACGACCAAAACGGCTAAAGAAAGAAGACGGATTTAGCTGAATTTCACTGAGCGCCGAATAAGCAATTGGCGTACCAAGGCGTGATGATAATGCCATAATATCGCCTGTCTTGCCTTTACGTAGCATACGCTTGAGACGAGCCGCACGATCTTGATTACTAATTAGCGCGTTATTGTTCATCTCCATCGCTAGCTGATCGCACAATGCTGGTTGCTTTTTGGTGGTCAGCCACACATCAGACTTCGCTGCCATGGCACGCATAGTGTCACCGCCATTATTAAACCCAAGCGCAACCGCACAGCGCTCACTGGCATCCGCATTGGTAATCAAATTGGCTACCTGTCTAACCGAGGCATAATCATTCGATCCTGCTTTGGTCTCCGCAAAATCAGCCACTAATTTCTCAGCCATGACCGTATCTGGATACTGACGCACAAACTGCGAGACCGCCGCTGAACTCTGTGAATTAAGATCTAGACTCATACGCCAATAAGTCGGATACATCGCAAACAAGCCGCCACTCATGACTTGCTCATAGTTATAGAGTGCGCTCACATCACCGCGATCTGCGGCGATAGCGGCTGCCATAAATGAGTCAATACTACTGTCTTGCTGATAATCTTGTTGATAGTTACTTTCTTGTTGGTAGCTTTCCTCATCGCCCCACGTCAACTCGGCACAAGCGACCTGTGACACACCAAGTGCACTTACCGCTGTTGCCACGCTCAACGCGCTCAACCGTAGCGTACCTACTGTGATTCGCTTTGACGCGTGTTTTTGACTGATAGACTCTTCATCCTTGATGCTATGCGCAACACGCAACTTTGTCATACTGACTCTCTTTATGATATCTCTACAAATATGTGAATAACGGTTCGCTAAGTACCGCCAAGGGTATAGCAATCATCATACTATACTCATTGTGCTTTCAACTATCTCCTTTACCTTTTGTTAATAAATAGGACAGCACGGTGTAACATAGAAGTGATAATGAGCCGCAGTTTCTATGAATAGTAATATGAACGACAGTAAATAATTGATACTGCTATGAATTATTTATCATATTGAGGAGCTATCGCTCGTGCTAATTTTTCACATTGGCACAGGGTTGTGATAAAATACGCCACCTGTTAATCGGCTACTCCGCTATATTTTTGGTCAATCATGGACTTATCCTTATGAGTGTTACTGTATTCAATCCCCGCATCGATGACGATGCTGTTGCTGAGACGACTGTCACCGCACGTGCTGTCACTGCACTCAAAGAAGCAAGTTCAGCCCAAGCGCCTGTCGAAAAAGCAGCGACAAAAAAAGGTTTTTGTCACCACCCAAGGCTGTCAGATGAATGTCTATGACTCTGGCAAAATGCTAGATGTGCTAGGCGACTCACATGGTATGGAAGTGACTCATGATATTGATGAGGCCGACGTACTACTGATGAACACCTGCTCTATCCGTGAAAAAGCGCAAGAGAAAGTATTTTCAGAATTGGGCCGCTGGCGCAAACTAAAAGAAAAACGCCCTGACCTTGTCATTGGCGTTGGTGGCTGCGTCGCTTCACAAGAAGGCGATAACATTCAAAAACGCGCGCCTTATGTCGACATGGTATTTGGCCCACAAACTTTGCATCGCCTACCAGAGCTATATGACCAATCAAACGAACAACGTGAAATCGCGCCTAAAAATCGTATTGGTACGATTGATGTGTCGTTCCCTAGCATTGAGAAGTTTGACTTTTTGCCAGAGCCAAGAGTAGAAGGCTACAAAGCCTTTGTCTCTATTATGGAAGGTTGCTCAAAGTATTGCTCATTCTGCGTGGTGCCTTATACCCGCGGCGAAGAGTTATCCCGTCCACTTGATGACGTATTGGCAGAGATTGACAGCCTTGCCGCTCAAGGTATCCGTGAAATCAACCTGTTGGGTCAAAACGTCAACGGCTATCGTGGCGAAAAAGACGATGGCAGCATTTGCCGTTTCGCTGAGCTATTGCATTATGTCTCGCATGTCGACGGTGTCGAGCGTATTCGCTATACGACCAGCCATCCGCTAGAGTTCACTGATGACATCATTGATGCCTATGCACAATTGCCAGAGTTGGTTTCACACTTACATTTACCGGTTCAGAGTGGCTCAAACGCTATCTTGGCAGCGATGAAGCGTAACCATACAATTGATGTTTATATCAATCAGATTAATAAGCTAAAAGCCATTCGCCCAGATATTCACTTGTCGAGCGACTTTATCATTGGCTTCCCTGGTGAAACTGATCAAGACTTCCAAGATACCTTAAACTTGGCAAAAGAGTTGAACTTCGATCACTCTTACAGCTTTATCTACTCTAAACGTCCAGGCACGCCAGCCGCTGAGTTGCCAGATGATGTGAGCTTCACCACCAAGAAAGCTCGCTTGGCTGAATTTCAGAAAGTCATCATTGACTCGACACTTGCCAAAACGCATGAGATGGTCGGTACCACGACTCGCGTCTTGGTTGAACAAGTTGCCAACCGTCATCCTGATTGCTTAATCGGTACAGCAGATAACACTCGTACCGTTATGTTCCCTCATGATGTTGAGAAAATGGATGAGCTGTTGGGTAAACTTGTGAGCGTACGTATTACTGATTTCGTTAGCCCGCACATGGTGAAAGGTGAGCTTGAGGATGTGCTGGCATAGATTGATTACATTTCAGTCGTAGGGTGCTTTCAAAGCACCACATACTCAATAATTTAAATTAAAAAAAGCCATTTACTATTAAATAGTAAACGGCTTTTTTTAATTTAGATACCCTAAAAGTTTACTGTTATAGCCTATTTACTAAAGCGACTGATTTGCTCCAGTGCTTGCTGTAATAGCTCATAATCTGGCTGATCTTTTAATGGTTTGTACTTTTTATCGACATATGAGAACTGCCCCACAGAGCCAACTTCCATAATATCTTTATGGGTCACTACCGCATATTTACTATAGCTAGAAACCAGTAACCAATCACGATCAATAGGCTTACCTAATAAATTTACTCCCATAGAATAATCTTGTACTGGATTTTTGACCCCAAGATAATTTTGCATTAGTGTTGGCACAACATCTTGATGACTGGTAAAGCGATTATTCCAACCGTTGGTATTTTTAGGCACACCTTTACCGATGATAGCAAAGGGAACGTGTACTTGAGGGTTGGAAAAATTGCCATTATGTCCCCAATAGTTTTGTTTGTTGTCGTTCAGCTCCTCACCATGATCGCCGGTAATCACCACAATGGTATTTTCCATCTCTCCTGACGCACTCAGTGCATTCAATACTTGCTTAGCCAAGCTATCAATGAAGTGCACGCTGGTCTTATAACGATTCATCAATGGCATGGGGTCGGTATTATTGTTTAGCTTTAAATAATTGACTTCAGATAACATCGGCTCATAGCGATGATCATAATCTTCAGGGAATGCATATCCGTGCGGCGCATCATAAAATAAGAATGAGAAGGAAGGCTTTGAGTCATCCTTTTGTTCAAACCAGTCTAACCATTCTTCAGTGATATTTTGATCACGTGCAACCGCAGTGTCTCCTGTGGACTCTTTTCGTAAATCAGGAACTTTCAAAAACACCGTTTGGTCAAACTCAGGACTGGTCAGGCGTGCAGAGGCAAAAATACCCAACTGATAATCTAACTCTTGCATGCGATCAATAAAAACAGGGCTAGTCTTATTGTCTATCGCACTGTGCCAATACGTCGATGGAATGCCATAAAAAAAGCCAAAAACCCCTGCTCGTGTTGCATTCCCCGTTGATAGATGCTCTTGATATATCGTGCCATTTTGAGCAAAGTTCCAAAGATTTGGGGTGTTTTCTGCATTAAAAGTCTCCTCTCGCCAAGAGTCTATGACCAAAAATACAATATTTGGTGGGTTTTCGACCGTTTCGGTTTGCAAAGGCTGCAATGGAAAATGAAAATCCCCTTGTTTTTGCATGGTCATTAACTTTTGCTTTTCTAAGGCCTCCTCATCAATCCAGCCATATTTACTCATTAGACTGTTAGAAGTTGTCGGATGAAATAATGGCAGATAGCGCTTAAGCTGCGTGACGGATTGATAAGCGTGCGCGGCCGCCCAGATATGAATCAGATGACTGAACAATAAAGCGATTACTGCGGTCACGCTAAAAACACGCCCTGTTCTTGCTGGCAGCTTAATTTTCTTGGTTTCAAGACTAGCTAAAACTCCCACCTCTATCGCAAATACCAATGCCACAGCACCGATGACCATAAGCCAAGTCGCTATGGAAAAGCTCACAATCTGTCCTGAAAGAACCAAATCTAGCATGGCAATATTGATATGAAAGCGATAATTGGCAAAGACGATCGTATCAATGAATAGAAAAATCAATATTAACGATGCTAATGTCGCAATAATTGTTCGGCGTATCAAGCGATTGGGTAAAAAGAAAAAGGGCAGCAACACCAGGCTGACAAGAGTCGTTAGCGCCACCATATGTGAGAATGTCGACAACACTAAAAATGCTAGCCCTAGCTTATCACTCGGTACTTCAGGTAAAAACTTTAAATACCGTAGAGCGATAAAAACAGTGAAAACAGAGTTAATTAGGACAAAATATCCAAAAGTCGTTAATTTTTCTTTAAAAGTCATATTAAGTCGCAATAAAATTGAAGTGACGAAGGCCTTTTGAACCCTCTAAAATGACTGGCACAATCATTAGTGGTATGGGCATCAGTGGTAACGGATCGGTTAATTTTTAAAGGTATAGTGAGTTCAATATAAAAATAGTACAGCGGGACTGGCTTATATTTGTTGTAGCCTCTGTCTACGTAGGCACAGCACGCCAGACAAACATATACCAGTCTTGCGTTAAAATATAATGTATCTGTTTTATTTAGAATTGACTATACTTGGTAAGATTTCAGAAAAATAGCAGATTATAAAGCTTTTAGATGAATTGAACAATTGTTTAAATTAACTTTGAGATAAACATGCTTTTATAATAACCCCCCGATAACCTCAACCAACAAAGCCGCGGCAATTAAGATAAATATCACCCCGCAACCACGATTGAGCCATGCTAAGCGATTACCCACATCGAGCCAGCTTGCTAGCTTCTTGCCACCTAGCGTATATACGATTTGCCAAATCGTTTCGCTCAAAAATAAGCCGATGGTCAGTAGGACATATTGCGGCCATAGTGGCGCACTGAAGTTAATAAACTTAGGAAAAAAATGCCGCGAAGAACAGGATGGCCTTAGGATTAGACAAAGATACCCAGACACCTGTACGAAATAAGGTCGTATTGCTCGGTGCAATTTTAGTAGCAGCACTAGAGAGCGAACGCGGCTGCGATGTAGTCGATCCACCAGTGGCAGCATAGTCTGCTGCTACCTCGGCTCTCAATTCTTTAGCATCACTCATCAAGCTGCCGTCACCAGCATCGCGCCAAGAGCTGATACCCAAATAGATTAAGTATGCCGCCCCCACGGCTTTGATAATGGTCAGTAGCCACGGTGACTGGCGACTGATCACGTCCAAGCCAAGCAGTGTCGATAGCAGTAATACAAACAAGCCAAGGCTCAGACCTGCCAGTGTCCATAAGGTTCGTTTGACGCCATAGTTCATGCCATACTGAAATGCCAGCAGCATATTAGGACCAGGGGTCGCTGAAATAAAAAACGTACTTGCGAAAAACACTGCAAACAGATGCCAAGACATCAACCCACCCCTACTTTGTCATGTGTAAATGGTTCTAATACGAAAGGTTATACGACTTAAATACGCGACTAAAAAATAAACACCGCCATTAAGACGGTGTCATTTATACCTATATATCAAAAATTCTCGCAGAAATCATTAAAGACACGACATGCCTTCTTCTGAATAATTACGATTACATGGACGGCTGAGTCGTACAGCTATCTAATAGCTTCTTCAAAAACGCATCGCAGCGTTCAATTTCGCTAAGCTCCACATATTCATCCGCTTTATGCGCCTGTTCAATACTACCAGGGCCACAGATAATCGTTGGGATACCTGCATTGGTAAACTGACCGCCTTCAGTCGCGTAAGCCACTTTATGACGCTCATCATCTCCTGTCAACGCAGCGATTAACAATTGCAACTCAGCACTATCGTCATCTGTCATTGCTGGGACGCTTTCTTCTTGCATCAGCTCAATGCCAGTCTCTGCGCGCGCGCTTGCATTTGGGCGTTTAGCTCAGCGACTTTGGCTTGAATGGGCGCTAGTATATCGTCTTGCGTCATGTGCGGCAGGTTGCGATAGTCAAAAGTAAACTCGCATAGGTTGGGCACGATATTGGTCGCTGTACCACCATGTATGGTACCTACTGACAATGTCGAATAAGGCACTGTAAATAATGCATCGTTATCATCACGAGCGCTTAGATCTTCAGCAAGCGTATCTACATAGCCAACCAATCTGCTAGCGTAGCTAATAGCATTGACACCTTGTGCAATCAGTGAGGAATGAGCTGACTTGCCATGTACACGGCAACGATAAACTGCGATGCCCTTGTGTGCAACTACCATAGCCATGTTAGTTGGCTCACCGACGATACAATAATCAGGCGTGATACCACGTGCTTTTAGGTCTGCCAAAATTAATGGCGCACCCAAACAACCAACCTCTTCATCGAACGACAATGCCAAATGCAATGGACGACGTAGCTGACCACTGTTCGATAACTGCACGGCTTGCGGCAATACCGTAAGCGCACAAGCGATAAAGCCCTTCATATCACACGCACCGCGACCATATAGCTTATCACCACGTATCGTCGGGGTAAACGGCTCTGAAGACCACGCTTGTCCATCGACAGGTACAACGTCAGTATGGCCTGATAAGACCAGACCATTATTGATAATATCAGTGTTTTCACCAGCTGGTACGGTCACAAACAAGTTAGCTTTAGTCTCAGCTTCATTAAAGGTCAAATCTACCGTCAAACCTAACTGCTCACAGTACGACTTTACATCATTAATCAAAGCCAAATTAGAGTGACGACTGACCGTATCAAAGGCAATGAGACGTGTTAGCCAATCGAGACTCTGAGTAGGATGCTCAGCATTTTTCAGCTGGACATCGCTGCTACTATCAACATTATCGCTATTATTGACATTGTCGCTATTACTACTGTTATTTTGGATCATAAAATATCCTTACTACAATTTTCAGAACTATGATGTGTCAGAGCTGCCTTATGATGGATTGTTATGATTCATCACATCAACCACTGGCGGCATTGGTTTGGTAACTTACCTTCTGCCTGTAGCTCTTTAGTTGTTTTGGCATCGATAGACAAACCAGCGATGAGCGCGATATCTTTGACAGCCTTACGCTTACGCGTGGCAAAACTTACGGGTACCATACGAGCAAATTCATAGATATAAAGATAAGACCCTTCCCCACCTTCAAAATCTTCATCATCTTCGAGACGAATTGCGCCAATCTTAGCCAAATCAGATAGCATCTCGTTTTCTTCACTGGTCAAACCACAATCAGTAATACCAAAACCGGTCATAAAACCGTTTGCCCACTGTTTCAACGCCATCACGCGCTCGTATAAATCATGTTCATCATCTGGGATGAGCGGCATATACGCGTAGGCATCATCTTTGTCTTTTAGCTGAAACACGATGTCTTCCGCTTCTTCTGTCAGCAAGGTCAATGCAGGCTCTGGTAATGGAGCAAAGCTAAGCTCTTCAAACACCTTAGCCCAAGTTGCTTCGTCAGGTGCATTACAGGCCGTCATAAGCCCTGTCATCATGCCATGCACTTCGCTGATAGACACGTCAGTCCAATCATCAAACGCAGTCAGCCAAGTATTCCAGCCAGAGATATTATCATTCATAATAGATGTCCTAGTAATTGATTACTGCTCATAAAATAAAAATAGTCGCGATAAAATGTCATGGACAAATTATCGATAAATAAAAGTGAAAAGACAAAGCCTGATGCTTGTAATTACTTTGTTGATATAGATATTATGCGGTCACCTATGGCATTATTAAATGCAGCGAACAAAATTCATTCACGCTTACTTGTTAAGGATAAAAACTGACTATGTATGATCAACTTAGAATATTAGAAAAAAATGGTACTCGACATCAAAAAACAGTATCAGCTTGTCAGTGCTGAACTTAGCAGCTTAAAACAACACCCTGTTACTGATTCAAAAGAATTTGCCGCCCTAAAAACTAAACTAGATAACAGTCATAACGAACGTGACGGTGCCAAAAAAACAACTGAACGATCTCGACAAGCGCTATCAAAGTCTTGCAGAAGCGCACCATATGATCGGTGAAGAACAAGACAAACTGCAAAAACAGATCAGCCAATTACAACAACAAAACAGCGAGCTGCAACAACACAATAACGAGCTAAAGCAGCAGTATAGCGATATCAAACAACAAAACAGTGAACTACAAAAGAAGAACCAATTGGCAGCCGAGCGTACGCAAGTCGTATTACAACGCCTAACTCGTATCGATCAAGCAGAAGGCTAACGCATTCTTGTAGCAGATAGCAAAGACGTACTGTTTATTCAACTGCCAAATGCTATTTGTAAAATCTGATATCACTCATTTCACTGACCAGACATTGTAGGATTTATCATGACCGATGACCAAAGCAAATCGATAGAAAAACAATCAAAAAAATACTCAAGCACCAAGTGCACCAGTAACAAGTGCGCCAGCGCAAAAAACAGCACCAGCAGCATCAAATATATCAAGCGCCATGGCACAATCTAATACCAAAACACCTAAAGCGCCAGAACCACAAATCAAGAAAGTCGATATTGCGATTGCTGGGGTTACTTATCCAATCTTTTGTCCAGTACATGAGCAAGAAGAGCTACTGTCAGCGGTTTCGTATATCAACAACTATGCGCTCGATCTAAAAAGAGACGCGCCAAGCCTCAGTCAAGAAAGCATACTGGTACTGTGCTGCTTAAACTTGTATGAAAAAATCCATGCCAATCAAAGAAGTGATGAAGATCGCTTGCAGAAAGACAAACAGTCTGAGGCATTGCTCAATAAAATTATGAAGGATGCTCATTCTATTCTGTAGATGCATCGTATTGTATTAAACATATAAGCGCCTAGTTAATAAAGTTAGGCGCTTTTTTTTATGGTCAATCATTTATTTATGCATAAGGCGTGTGGGTCTTGCCTGCATGAAAGTCTGCCTGATGTTCATAATTGCAAAAGAACAACTCTTGGTTCGCTTCGCCATCGATAGCTGTACTTGATTTGGTTTCAAGTACGCCGCGATATTCAGCCAAGCTGTTGCCACAGAAATTACACTGACGTGGTGTGGTCACATCCCCTTCTTTTGGCATCATGCTTTTAGGCGCACGTGTACATAAACTTATAAAAAGCCCACATTGAAGCCCAAATAATAAGGATGACGAGAATAACAGCAAACACGGCAGTGCTCCTTCGATTACGGGTAAACGCAAGAAATAACGAAATCTACTAAATAAGGTTATTTAATACGTTTTGATAGCATAAATTTTACCGTCAATAATAGCGATAATACAATGCCTTTACCGTTTAATTGCTGATTGCGTTAACAGACTGGTTATATCCACTAGATAAACCTACCAACAAATTAGTCAACTGTATAACAAAAAACCTGGCCATGATAAGCCAGGTTTTTTTATCAAAAGTAATAGTCAAGTTAAAGCAACAATCAGGTTAAAGCAACAATCAGGTTAAAGCAACAATCAGGTTAAAGTAACAATTAGCTTTTAGCAGAGTTACAGCTGTAGCTCACTGATATCAGCTACCGTCAAGAACAAGGCACGAACCTGCTTTAGCAATGCCAAGCGATTTTTTTTAAGCGCAGCATCTTCACTGTTGACCATTACTTGATCAAAGAACTGTGTCAGCGGCTCATCTAAGCTAGCCAGCGTTTGCAATACTTGCGTATAGTCCGCTTGCTCAAGCAATGGTTGTACCACTGTCTGTGCTTGCTGCACATTCGCATATAAATTTTGCTCAGCAGATTCAGACAGTAGCGCTTCATCGACTGTATCAGCAACGCTCACTTCTGACTTGGCCAATATATTAGCAACACGTTTGTTTGAATCAGCCAACATCGACGCTTGTGACAGCTCGCTAAATGCTTGCACTGCACGGATACGCTGATCAAAATCAAGCGGCATATGTGGGTTAATCGCTTGCACTGCTTGAATCGTATCGACACTAACGCCCTGCTCCGTATACATCGCACGGTAGCGCGAGTTTAAGAATGCCATGACTTGGGTAAAAGTATCACCCATTTTGGCGATCTTGCTACCTTCAGCATCGCTATAGCCTTTAATCGCTTGCTCAACGAGCGCTACCAGGTTAATCGGCAACTGCTTTTCGATCAAAATACGTAGAATACCAATAGCAGAACGACGTAAGCTAAACGGATCCTTTGAACCCGTCGGTGCTTGATCAATCGCAAAAATACCAACCAATGTATCCAAACGATCAGCTAACGCTAAGCAAATGCCAATCGGTGTCTGTGGTAGTACATCGCCACTGAACTTAGGCAGATACTGCTCTTCTAACTAGCGGCGACCGCTTCAGGTTCATCATTTAGACGCGCATAATACGTGCCTGCGATACCTTGCAATTCAGGGTATTCGCCGACAAGCGAGCTGGCCAAATCTGCTTTAGACAAAATACCCGCACGTACGGTTTCATCAACATTGATATCGTGACCTTGCTGCTGCATCAATGTAGCGATAAACGCAGCAAGCTTGGCAATACGCTCAGATTTCTCCCAAATCGTACCCAGTTTGTCTTGGAATACGCGATTTTTAGGCTTTCTGTGAGTGCAAACAATGGCTGCTTTTGATCTTGTAAGAAGAAAAACTCTGCATCAGCCAAACGTGGACGCACAACTTTTTCATTACCTTCGATAATCTGGTTAGGATCTTTTGATTCAATATTGGTAATAAAAATGAAATACGGCTGCAGCTTGCCATTCTTATCCGTCAAGCAAAAATACTTTTGATCCGCTTGCATGGTCGAGATAAGCGCTTCTTGTGGCACTTGTAAGAAGCGCGCCTCAAAGTTTGCTCGTAGTGCAATTGGAAAATCGACCAATGCGGTTACTTCGTCTAGCAAATCTTGCGGTACGATGGCATCAGAATTAACTTCATCTGCCAATGTTTTAACTTGATTTTTGATCAGCATTTGACGCTTATCAAAATCTGCCACCACTTTTAAACCACTTAGTAATTCTTCATAATCATTAGCATGAGCAATATTGTGATAATCAGGGCTGTGGAAGCGATGACCACGTGTTTGCGTACCAGTCTGATGACCTTGGATAGTGGTATCGATGACAGTATCATCCTGCATCAATACTGCCCACTGTACTGGACGTACAAACTCGTTGCGGCTAGCACCTGAGCGCATGCGCTTAGCAATCGGCAGATTATCTAGCGCAGTTTGGAAAATAGCAGGCAGTAGCTCAGTGGTCGCTTGACCACGGATAGTCTGCTCAAAACCGACATAGTCACCTTTATCGGTATTAATCGTCGTAAGCTCGCTAGCTTCAATACCCAAACCTTTGGCAAAACCCATGGCTGCACGTGTTGGATTGCCCTCTGCATCGAATGCCGCTTTAATCGCTGGTCCGCGTTTTTGCTCAGTACGATCAGGCTGCTTATCGCTAATACCTTGAATCTGAATTGCCAAACGTCGCGGAGCAGCAAAAGCTTTGATACTATCAAAGGTGATATCTGCTGCAGTTAATTGCTCAGTAACACTGGCTTGTAGTGCATCACGTAATGGTTTTAGGCTTTTTGGAGGTAGCTCTTCACACCCCAGTTCAAATAGAATAGTACTCATGGGATGCTCCTATTTATCGTTAGTAGATTGGTTAGTGTCAGTAGTTTTTCTTGTTATGTCGTCTGCTGCCACGTCTTCTTTTGGTAAATACTTATCGAGCGCGGCTTGGCGATGCTCTTCATCAGCCAACGGGAAGCCCAGTTTGGCACGAGCTTCGACATAACCAAAAGCAACCTTACGAGCAAGTGTACGCACACGTAGGATAAAACGCTGACGCTCAGTCACTGAAATAGCGCCGCGTGCATCAAGCAAGTTAAAGGCATGAGATGCTTTTAATACCATCTCATAAGCTGGCAACGGCAATCCTGCCTCAACCAACTTGTCGGCCTGTTGCTCATAAAAGTCAAACATCTCACCCATCATTGGCACATCAGCGTGCTCAAAGTTGTAGGTGGACTGTTCGACTTCGTTTTGATGAAAGACATCGCCATACGTGACACGGCCAAACTCACCGTCTGCCCAGACCAAATCATAAACGCTATCGACACCCTGTACATACATGGCTAAGCGCTCAAGTCCGTAAGTGATTTCGCCAGTGACTGGGAAGCACTCGATACCGCCGACTTGCTGGAAGTAGGTGAACTGCGTGACTTCCATACCGTTTAACCAGATTTCCCAGCCCAATCCCCACGCACCAAGTGTTGGCGATTCCCAGTTGTCTTCTACAAAACGCACATCATGCACCAATGGATCAATACCAATGGCGCGTAGCGAGTCCAGATATAGCTCTTGGATATTAGGTGGATTCGGCTTTAGCACGACTTGGAACTGATAGTAGTGTTGCAAGCGGTTTGGGTTGTCACCATAGCGCCCATCAGTCGGGCGACGTGACGGCTGTACATACGCTGCATTCCAACGCTCAGGACCTAACGAGCGCAAAAACGTCGCGGTATGAAAAGTACCTGCACCGACTTCCATGTCGTAGGGCTGCAATACAACGCAGCCTTTATCGGCCCAATAATTTTGCAAAGTTAAGATTAAATCTTGAAAAGTCATCGGTTGAGAGTCTTTATCTTGTGTCATCGGGGTTATCGCTTGGGATGTCATAGTTTCGGTTTTCATAGTAAAGCCACTGTGAAATGAGTATTATTAAATAAATCTCTGATAGCGCTCGCGCGACCTATTCGGCAACGACTCTATCTGCCTGCTCACCTTACTAAAAATTGACTATTTTATCCATATTTACATCAACTAAATTTGCATAGTAGGCACAAAACCTCAGTTGTATAGCGTATTTTCAGGCAAATCATCATAGAAGTCGTACTAATACAATAAATAAAAAAAATACCCAAATGCGCTAGCATTCGGGCAGGAGGAAAATTGTATCTTGGGCATCCTGATTGATCAGGCTTTTTATTTTTTGGAGGTCTACTATTTTTAGCAACTACGTCTAACTTAAACTCGACTCTTTAACTGGTTCAAAAAAACCTAATTTTAAAAAAACCTAATTTTAAAAACAACTATCAGGCTCTTGTTATTGATAAGACTGACTATTGGCTTTTGGCATAATTATCCATAAGATGATATAAATTAAAATGCCTGGTACTGCTGCGCTCAACGATGAGATGATTACGAATAATACTCTCACCCACGTTGGCGACCAACCAGCATACTCTGCGATGCCACCCATCACACCTGCTATCATGCGATTGTTTGGTGAGCGATGTAATTTTGCTAACTTAGCCAAATCAGATACCTCTCTATTTTCTATTCTTGTTTATTTTTTTATTCTATTTTTCTGATTGTCTTACGTATTTAGCTAAAACATTAGCTTGCTTTGCTAACTTACGAATCAGTATATCAATAATTCAGGATTTATCTGTTGAAGGTATAGCAGTACTTTGTGAGTTTATGCTACTCAAGCTTACCCTAATCTGTCATAGCACCATGCAAGCCCCTGATTTTAAATAGTTATTTCAAAATGTTTCAAAATCATCTTTGTTGCTATAACCTTGCAATCTCGCTTCACGTATCTTGTTATTTTTAATTTAATCAAAGAGATAAGCTTGCTTTACAACGCTGAAATCGAGTCAAACTTTTAATAGTCTTAATAATATTTTAGCTAACCAAGTTTACTCGATTAAAAGAACCCTCAATTAAAAAAACGTGCGATTCCGTGTACGTGCGATATACCTTATTTTTACAATAACCCACCTGCAAATCATTTAAAACCTTTATACCATGCTGATAAGCAACTCAGATTTCAGATATTCTATGATGAAAGTTAGAACACTGCTCAACTGTTATTTAAAAACACCTTTACGAAGAGCATTAGAAATATGAAACGTGGTTAGTGTTACGGGTCTTAATAGATTTCTGATTTGGATCTTGATAGATGTCTAGTTTGGCTCATTCAACTTAGACAGCATCGACCGTATTTTTTGGAATAGAGATGGAACACTGACATTAGAATAAAAAAATAATAAGGATAACTATGTACGACACTGGATTGATGATTGGACATTTCGAGCCGCTGCATTTAGGGCAGATGCGCAGCATATTGGATGCAGCAGGACAAGCCAAAACCTTGCATATCGTTATTATGGCGCATCCATCGCCGCATCCAGATTTTACCATCACCTTACAAGACAAAGCGCGCTGGCTACAGATGGCCTGTGCCGACTTGCCATTTATTCATATTCATACTACTCATGAGATAGAGCTACCGCTGCACGAACATCTGTATAGTGCCAGTGATGATGTCAGTATCGATATCGCTGCTAGCAATGCCAAATTACAACGCTTAATGGACGCACTATCACTATCAGCAGAGACTGTATTGTTTACGGCGGACAACCATCCGCTCACTCGCAATAACATACAAGAGCAGCTGCTTTTGCCAGTCGTTACTACGCCGCTACAGTCTGAGTCTGAGTTTGATTCTTATGCGATTGCGCGTGATCCAGTTGCCCATTGGTCAGCACTTCATCCGCAAGCACGCGCCGACTATACCAAGACTGTCGCTATCGTCGGCGGTGAAAGCTCAGGTAAGACAACGCTAGTCCATAAGCTTGCCAACTATTATGGTGCCAGCTTTGCCCTAGAGATGGGACGTCTGTATGTCGGTACAGATTTGGGTGGTAGCGAGGTCGGATTACAGTACAGTGATTATGGTCCTATTTGTCTTGATCATGCTGAGGCAATCCGAGAAGCTAAAGCCAATGCAACTGCCCCTATCACCATCGTTGATACTGACTTTGTCACTACGCAAGCGTTTTGTGAAGAATACGAGGGTCGCACACATCCTTTTGTAGCTGCTTGCATTGATGAGTTTCGTTTAGACCACACCATTATGCTAGATAACAATACGCCATGGATTGATGATGGTATGCGATCTTTGGGTACGCCTGAAGCGCGTGGACGCTTTGAGCAGCGTTTGATAGATATTTTTGCGCGTCACGATATTGCACCGCATATGATTGATCAGCCCGACTATGACGCTCGCTATCAGCAAGCATTGTTATTGATTGATCAATATATCTATGGCAAAAAATCATAAACTGTACTGAGCATATTTATAATAATTTATTCAATTAGCACATGTTATTTAACTAGCACACTTTATTTAACTAATACATGACAGTTAGCACTATATTGATATCAGTATTTACTTTAGGGGAAAAGCGATGCGTATTCAGCTATTGGACAACATCACCGGAAAATGGGCGATGCAATGGATTATTATTTGGTTTATTTGCGGTGTTATTGCCTTATCCGCAGGTTTTTTGGCTTACGACAGACCATACCACGCTTGATTGGTTTTATTTAGCGGTCTCGTTCATTGGTTTGGTTTGCGTGGTCTCGCTATCATTTCGCAAAAACGTCATGGGCAATGGCTTTGGTATGGGGGCAACGGCAGGCGAAGTCATCGTACAGGCAACGTCTGGCGCAGTAGGCTTAATGCTTGCTCCACTATTTAACTTTTTTTACCCATGTTTACGGTATTTTTTATTGGTCAAAGCACACCGACCCTGATGGCGACATGATACCCAAGTCAGCGAGTAAAGCTGTTTGGTTAATCACCGCTGCATTTATCGTCATTGGCCTTGCCCTTTTTCCTACGATAAATGATTTATTAGCGAGCTACGGCTATGCGGTCGTAGAAGATGATAGTAGTCTGTTTTTGGGATTTATCTCTTTCTTTTGGATTAATGTGATTGCCTTTGTGCTTTCTATTACCGCTCAGGCAGCGATGATTCTGCGTTATTCGTTTAACTGGTGGTTATGGATCATCGTCAACTTTGTCTGGCTCATCGTGAACCTCATGTCTGGCAACTATATCTTTGCTATTCAGACTATGGTGTATCAAGTAAACGCCTTTATCGGTCTCTATGAGTGGCATCGCAGCGAACGAGGTTAATAGCAACATCTGTAGAAAAAAAGCGTTTGAGATATTGAGATAAGTCTTACCAATATCGCATTGGCAATACGAGCGAAATTGACTGTGCCGTCTATCAGATAAAATGGCAGACACGCGCAATTAGTGCTACAACTGGTACTAATTGCGCATGTTAATATTTAAATTGATAGCGCATGTCAGCGTCTTATTTCATTTACTAACAAGGAGGTTAGTATGTCTCGTCAACCCAAAATATCCAAACGCACGCTTGAGCAGTGGCTCAGTGAGTATGCGGTCAGTCACCAAAACCTGATTAATAAGAAAATCCATTGGCTATGTGTGCCGACGATTTTTGTGAGTTTGTTGGGGATGGGAATGTCGCTGTCTGTATGGTTTACTCTCGTACTGAGCGCATTAGTCTTATTATTTTATATACGCTTATCGACGCCGCTATTTTTGGCAATGGGGCTGTTTATTCTGATTTGTCTGTCGGTTATGGCGGTAATGTCATGGGGATTCAAAGCGTGGGCGGCAGTATTTGTTGTTGCTTGGATTGGTCAGTTTATTGGTCATAAAATCGAAGGCAAAAAAACCCTCGTTTTTTGAAGATTTACAGTTTTTATTAATCGGTCCAGCATGGGTCGCCAACAGTTTGATGCAACGTAAATAATCATTAAATTGTCGCATCAGTTCTGCAAATATCCAATGTAGCTTTGCTGTCTTTACCCTTTATTCATAAAAAAAACGCCACCCGATGCTTGGGTGGCGTTTTTTACGTGCTCTGTAGTTTATTTAGCAAACCTCCTAAGCAAGGCCATAGGTTGTCTATTCTCAAACAACAACATTAAGCACCAAACACTTTCATACGCTCATCAAGTGGCTTGAATTCTTTGTCGCCTGCTGGCTGCTCAATCTTACCAAATACCATTTGCGCTTTTAGTTCCCAATCTGCATCGATGTTCCAAGTGCTCGCGACTTTCTGGTCGATTACTGGGTTATAGTGCTGCAAGTTCGCACCGACATCAATGCTTGCTAGCGCCGTCCAGATGACGTATTGATGCATTGCGTTGGTCTGAGTTGCCCAAATTGGGAAATTATCAGCATATAAAGGCGCCGCTTCTTGCATGCCTCTCACCACTGCTTTATCTTCAAAGAACAATACCGTACCAGCACCCGCTCTAAACCCAGCAATTTTGTCTTTGGTAGATTTAAACGCTTCTTCATCACCGACGATTGCACGTAGTACATCTTCAGTCATATCCCATAGTTTGTGATGATCATCGCCGAATAACACAACGACACGCGTTGATTGCGAGTTAAATGATGATGGTGTATGCAAGACAGCATGCTCAACTGCTTTTACGACTTCATCGTTAGATACTGGCAACTGGTCGCTGAGTGCATAGATAGAACGGCGCTTTTCTGCTAATTGTTGTAAGTCTTTTAGTTCTGACATCGTACTTCTCCATATTGTTGTAGGAATGATTTGCTCTGGGTTGATAGACCTTGTCGATCTTGTGATCAACAAGTCGTTATAAAACAGTTTATTTATGTGGGCTATTATCGGAACAATTTACCTGAAACCCCATGTATTTTTTGTAAAAAAAACTTAACGATGATGATTACCTTTGAAAAATAGGTTAATAAATTTTGTGTATTAGTGGTTAACCTTTGAAGCCTTTGGGTACTTCTGGCGCCACCAGACGCTGCATATCAGAATCCACTTCACCAAAACGCTCATGACCATTGTTCCAATCAATGACCGATTGCTTGAGCTCCTCTTTGTTGTCAGCGACAAAATTCCACCACAGTAATACTTGGTTGCTTAGAGGCTCCCCACCAATGAACATCAAACGTGTGCCCTTGTTTGCTACCAGCTTTATAGAGGTCTTGTCGATCATGTCATCATGATCAAAGCGCAATAACTGGTCTTTCTTGTATACTTGACCTTCAGACTCTAGCGTACCGACAATCACTAAAATACCGTACTCAAAGCTCGCCTCCAAATTTAGCGTGATATCTCCATCTTCTAAAAAAATGTACATCGATACCAACTATCTTTGAGTACTGCAACGTTGGCGCTTGATGGTGCTCACCAGATGCTGATTTGTAACTGCCCGTGGTCAGAATCAGCTCGACGTTGCCCTCAGTCCATGCTGGCAGCTCTGGGTAATGATGAAAACTGCGTTCAATCTGCTGGTCAGTGGGTAAAGCAATCCACAGCTGTATCATATTGATACTACGTGCAGTGACGCTTGAGTGAGCAACATCTGAGTCAGCACTGTCCAAAAAAAACGCTTTGCTCTGTATGGCTAATACCTTGATTCAATCCTGTACCAGCTGTCATGAGGTTGACTTGGTTTTTGGCAATGACTTGCTCGCTACCTAAGCTGTCTTTGTGTAAAATCTCACCATCAATCATCCAGCTAAACGTCTGTAGATTGGTATGCGGATGGCGCCCAACTTGGACACCTAAATCATCTTGAGCAAACTCAGCTGGCCCTGCATGATCCAAAAAGCACCATGCGCCAATCGGTTGTTTGCCTTTATTGGGTAATAACCGTGCGATAGGAACACCACCAACCTCCGTTGATCGTGGCTCTAGAGTTCTAATCGTCATGTGGCACCTCTTGATCTGTATGCGGTTAGTCGAGCGAACGAACGATGCTACGGCGCTCATCCGTGATCTACATAGAAAGCGGCACTTCCATCAGCAATACTTTTGCCGCCTCTTTCACTTCCATAGTGAAGTGCTTAGTATCCCAAACCCCAAGGCCATCTCGAGTAGACAAAATGTTACCGTCTATCACGACTGTTCCTGCAATCACAAAAATATAAACACCATTATTAGGATTGTTTAGTTGGTAGGTCTGCGTCACGCCTTCATCAAACTCTCCCATACTGAACCAAGCATCTTGATGAATCCAAACCCCTGCATCATCTGCATTTGGTGATAGCACCTGATTGAATTCATTGGGCGTCATGATGGTCCCCATGTGCACTTGCTGATAGCGAGGAGCAACACTCATTTTATTTGGCATGACCCAGATTTGTAAAAATCTCACAGCTTCTTCACGACTGCCATTCATTTCACTATGAGTGATGCCTGTGCCCGCTGACATGACTTGGATCTCACCCGTCTCAATCATGCCCTCATTATCGATGCTATCGCCATGCGCAAGTTTGCCAGCTAGAGGAATGCTGATAATTTCCATATCACGGTGCGAGTGGTTGCCAAACCCTTGACCACCAATGACAAAATCATCATTGATGACACGTAACACCCCGAAGCCCATACGCTCAGGATTATAGTAATTGGCAAAGCTAAAGGTATGACGGCTTTTGAGCCAGCCATGGTTGGCATCGCCGCGTGAGTCTGCTGCATGATAGATCGTTTTCATTATTTATCCTTAACTGTCCATACGTTTATTATCTATATATT
>NZ_BAWH01000003.1 GCF_000586435.1 Psychrobacter sp. JCM 18901 | reverse complement strand
AAACTACTTAATCAGTTATCTATTATTCGCTATCAACACATCTTACTTAACAATACTACTTAACCAAACGTACTGGAGCCTTCGTACGTTTACCCAAATAGCTGAGTATTAGTAACAGTGTCATGATAAACAAAATAGGATATTGACCAAAGCGCATGAATGGCGTATTGCCAACTCGTGCCTGAATATCACCGCGCAATACAGTACGTTCAAACTGCGGTGCACGTTCTACGATACGACCTTTGTGGTCAATGATAGCTGTCACACCTGTGTTGGTCGCTCGCATAAACCAGCGACCGTTTTCGAGCGCGCGCATCTGTACCATCTGTAGATGCTGTAGTGGGCCTGCCGACGTACCAAACCAAGCATCGTTTGAGATGGTTAACAAGAAGTCCGTACCAATCGCGTTTTTGCGCGTGGTATCTGGATAGGCCACTTCGTAACAGATGGCTGCACCTAGATTGTGCCCTCGCACACGCAACGGTGACTGCTGATCACTGCCGCGACTATAGCTCATAATATCTTGGCTACCTGCTAGGTTTGGCAGAATATCGAGCACGCCTTGGAATGGAATATATTCTCCAAATGGCACTAGACGTTGCTTTTTATAAAGCCCTTCTGCCTGTGCCCCTAGCGCTACCACGCTATTGTAGAACGGCGGATATTTATCTGTACTGGCATCAAACGCTGCTTCATCCTTATAAGGAATACCTGTCACCCATGTCGTGTCAGTCTCTTGGGCCATCGCGACCATTTCACTGATAAAACCAACAGCTTCTGTCTGAAACATAGGAATCGACGATTCAGGCCACAGCACAATGTCACGTCCCCACTCGTCACGAGTCAACGTTGCATAGATTTTTAACGTTTCAATCTGATATTCGGTGAGCCATTTTAGGTCTTGAGGGATATTGCCCTGAATCAAAGATACCGATAAATCAGGAGTGCCTTTTGGTTTGGTCCACTGCGGATTGATTAACCATAGCGTGCTACTAATGATAAGCAATGCTATCGATGGAATCATATAGCCACCGCGGCGACGCAACAGCTCAACGATACTGGCAGCCAGTAGTACCGCCACAAAAGAAACCGCAAAGACGCCAGCCACAGCGCGAGCGACGACAGCCAATACTGCTTAGTAAACGCATAACCAACGAATAGCCAAGGAAAACCAGTAAATAGCCACGTTTTCATCCACTCTTGGAGTATCCATAAGGCAGCAAAAGATAACGGCTGCTTGCCGACCACACGATTAAAGATTAGCGCCAAAAATCCATGGAACAAGCCCATGCCCAGACCCATAAGCGCAATCATAATCAGCGCAAGCCATGCGGGTGTATCGCCATAAACGTGTATCGAGGTGTATAGCCAAAATGCTCCAACACACCACAGCCCTGTACCGTACGCTTGACCAATTAGAAAGGCGCGGCGACCTGTCATCGCTGGTACCAATAACGCATATAAAATAGCAGGTGATACCAAGCAACTGGCCAAATGCCATAAGGCGCGAGCGCGAGTATGAAAGCTGCCCCTGCCAGCCAAGCTATTAGTACCGTCAATCCCATATGTAAACCTTTTGGCTTATCGGGGTTCAGACGTTTTTGCAAATCAACAGTAGACAGACGCATAGCAGTTATCCAAAACCATATTTTCTAAAATTTCTCAGCTAAGCGATGAGATAACACTCATGCAAAACCTGACTGCATAATGCTTTATGCAGGGCCACAAATAAAACCCACCCATGATACCAGTCAAAACCTACAAGTGGGTAAATTTGCGTAGCTAAAACCTCATTCTAAAGTTCAAAAGGCAGAAAGCAAAAAACACGATTTTTCATCGTGTTTTTTATTGAATTTGCTAACAAGTTTTATTCATTGACCAAGTATCGTGACACTATAAGCAAGCTAGTGGCTGCCTATCAATATCTGTTGCTCAGCATTGGTTTTGGTCAGCTCTAGATTTTGGATAAATCGACCTTCTACATCGGTAATGGTGATTTTCCAATCATCTATCACGACGCTCTCGCCTTCTAAATCACCAACAAAGCCAAGTGCTTGCATGACCAGACCGCCCATCGTATCGACATCAGTATCGTCAAAACGACTACCCAGCTCATCATTACAGTCTTCAATTACTGTAGACGCTTGGACACGCCACGTATTTGGTTTTTCTGGATCAGGGACGATGTTATTGATATCGCTGTCTTCATCAAAGTCATCATGCTCATCGACGATGTCGCCAACGATTTCTTCTAACAAATCTTCCATGGTGACCACACCACCAAAGTTACCAAACTCATCCACGACAATCGCCATATGTACTTGGGTGCGCTGCAATGAGCGTAGCAAGGTATCAGAACGAGCCGTCTCACTGATATATAACGGCTGGCGCACCAAGTCTCTGAGACGCTTACTGTCAATTTTGTCTTCTTGGTTGCGAACCATATGTACCAAAATTGGAATCAAGTCTTTTGCCAATAAGATACCGATGACAGCATCATCGTCTTGACTGTCAAAAACAGGATAGCGCGAATGAGTGGTCTCAAGAATGATGTCCATCACTTCAGCAAGACTGGTGCTCTCGTGCAGACCAATTACTTGCGGACGCGGCGTCATGATTTCGCGGACTTGTGTCGCAGGCAAATCTAGCACGCCTTCTAGCATATCGACAGTATCAGGCTCTAAAAACTGGCGCGAGTCTTGTACCAGACGAATCAATTCATCACGGGTTTCGGGGGCGGTCGATAGCCAGCGTTTTAAGCCGCGCATCGACCAACTACTCGGGCTGGGAGTGTCGTCAGACATGGTGGTGTGATTTAACCTCTTTAGTTAATAAAAATCAGAATAGTATTCAATATAAAAATGAACAATACTCAATAAAAAAACAAGTAGAGCCTAGATGGGGATAAAAGTAGCAAATAAAACAGCTAGTTTGTTATTAATTACTGCATGAATAACAAACTAGCTAGTACAAATTAGCTTCACTTTATCGCAAGGCTCACCGACATTCAACGACAAATTCACTCAAATTGTATTGTCAGCGTGTTATAAACTTTGCTATGGTCAAAGCCTTTATTTATCAAAGCAAACCCTATGTCGCTACGTTCCGTTTTTTCTCGCTTACTCTCGTCGCGTTCACGCAGTCGACTGTCAGACAGTCGTGGCTTAGAGAGCTGTGGTTTAGAGAGGCGTGGTTTAGAAAGTGCTGACTTAAAACGCGAAATATCAAAAACAGCACATCAAATAGCAAACAGCCAAAGCCTACATGGCGCCAGCGTCTTGTGACTTTTTTTAATTGCCGTTACGTTATTGTTATCAGCGCTATGGTTATTACTCGCGATTTGGTATCAGTACGGCGTCAGCTCAGTATTGACTTGGCTTGCGACAATAGTGATTGTAGGCATATTAGCTACGCTGCTAAGTACACGTTACTGGGATGCCGTCACAAGAGTATTGCATAGTGACTCATTATCTAATAAAAAAAATCAATTGGTAAAGGCACAGCAACCAAGCTAATTATCGGCGTATATAGCGCTATTTGGCTCATAGGTTTAGGTTGGTTTTTTTCTATCGAACCGAAACAAGATCGAGAATGGATGGCTGAAGTCGACCAGCGAGTCTCCTATGAGCGCGATGCGACCAACCCTGATTTGATTACTTTAACCAATGTTCGTAACTTTGATTGGCAAACTGAGGAAGACGCTACCGAGCACTGGGATACCCGTACGATTGATTTGTCTAAGTTATCCGGCGTTGATGTGACTAACTCTTATTGGATGGGACCGCTGATTGCTCATACCTTGGTTAGCTTTCGATTCGAAGATGATAGACCACTTGCCTTCTCATTTGAGATTCGTAAAGAAGACGGCGAGTCTTTTTCAGCGCTGGCTGGGTTTTTTCGACGTTATGAGCTGAGCCTGATTGCCGCAGAAGAACGCGATATTATCTACACTCGCAGCAATGCGCGCGGCGAGCAGGTTTATCTGTTTCCTATTAGCAATTTGCAACAGCATGAAGTGAGGTCGCTATTTGAGTCTTATCTGACTGCGGCTGATGATTTGAACGCTAAACCTGCTTGGTACAATACATTGCTCAGCAACTGTACCAATATTATCTTTTATATGGCGCGTATCGTCAGTGGCGATCGTTTGCATGGGATTATCGGATTTGGGTCTCTGGTTGGTTACCGAACTATCTATACGATGTAGGCATGTTGGATGCGGCTCCCGAAAAGGACAACCAGCCTTGGTCAATGAATACGTGGTATGAGCGCACTCATATCAACAAAAGCAAAGGGGTTCGATAATCAAGTCAACTCACAGTCTAATATCGATAGAGATAAAAACAGCCGCAAATTTTCACAGCAGATTCGTCAAGACATTCCGATACCATCGTTGGCTAACTCGCAAGCCAGTGCTGAAGCAAAAGCCAAATCTACTGCTCAAGTATCTAACTGACTATAGACTAAGGATTGACCCAGTTAACCACCCGCGTCTCCATTTCTTCATCAGACATACCGATTTCCGTGACACAGCGACCAGCGACGCCCACGTTGGCCGCTCGCATTTGTTGTTGTGTCACCACAGCATCTCCAGTCAATAGTAAATGCCAACTTGGTAAGCCCTGCCCTTTATACAAACGCTTATAAGCGCAGTGCGATGGTAGCCACATCATCTTGGGCAAGTTGTCCATAGTCAGCTGAATACAGTCTGGCACGTGCTCTTGACGTGTTGCATAGTGACTGCAATATCCTGTCGCGCAGTCCATCAACTGGCAGGTGACATCGGTATATTCGACCAGCTCCTCATCCACATTGCCACTTTCATCTTCATCGATGTACTTGATCAAGCAGCAACTGCCGCAACCATCGCACAACGCTTCCCACTCACTATGGTTTAGTTCTGTTAACGCAAATCGCGACCAGAACTGCGGACGTAGTGGCTCAGACTCATACTTAGAGTCAGAATCAGCATTAGAATCGACATCGGTATTATCAGTGAATAAACTTACCGGTTGCGCAGGCTTGCCCGCCGCATCGAGACCTGAGTTCAAGTCAGATTGGTCATTATTTTTGTTTAACAAATTTATAGTCATAAAGTCGCAGTAGCATTTTGATAAAGAGCGTTACAGTATTATAGCTGTTTTTGCTAGACATGGGCGTTAAGGTAGTACGAGTTATAAAAACGAACCATCACAATGACGAATAATTAAAACTCACAGCATAAAAAAAGGACAATAATATGTCAATTAAGACTTTTGAATTAATCAGTACTACCGAAAACGGTGTAGAACTTATCAGTTATGTAGCACTACCAGAGAACGCTTCAGATGAAAATCCAACAGCAGGTATCTTGGTTGCACCGGAATGGTGGGGCGTGGTCGATCATCCAAAATCAGTGGTTGAGCGTTTGGCAGAAGCGGGCTATGCAGCAGTCGCTATGGACGTTTACGGTGAAGGCAAATTAACTACTGATGCAGCGCAGGCAAACATGTGGATGGAGCAAGTACTGGCCGATCAAGACATGCTAATGGCACGCTGCCGCTTGATTTTGAATGACTTCAGCGATCAGTTATCTGTCGATGGTGACAACCTAGGTGCAATCGGTTACTGCTTCGGTGGTAAAGTTGTACTAGATATGGCTCGCGAAGCATGCCACTAAAAGCCGTTGCTACTTTCCATGGTAACCCAACGCCAAAACAACCAGCTGACAAAAACTTTGCGGCAAAAGTGTTGGTTGCTCATGGCCGTGATGACTCAATGGTATCAATGGACGCTATCGAAGGTCTAAAATCAGAGCTAGACGCAGCCGATGTTGATTACACTATTGACGTTTATGACAACGCCAAACATGGCTTTACCAATCCGCATGCCGATGAGCGCGCAGCCAAAAACGAAGTAGATCTTGGCTACAATGAAGCTGCTGCTAAGCAAAGCTGGGAAAACATGCTTGAGTTTATGAAAGCCAATTTAGCATAAAAAAACGATTTGGTATAAAGACTATTAAAAAGGGTGGCTTAATTATCAAGCTACCCTTTTATTTTGAGTGTCATTCTAGCATTTGTCTTTTAGCCCAGTAATCAGAGTAGTCTTGTGCTTCTTATCAAATCACGTCATTATCACTTTACTATAAACTGGATTGAGTGACGAAGATGTTGTATCTAATGGTGACCCAGTTGGGCTGGCTGGCTTTTACGATTTTATTGATCGTAGTGGTCGCGTTATATACTAGGATAGCTCGAAAAATCGAGCATCTACGCCGTGATGTGACGACGCTGCAAGCTGAGCTTGAGCAGCAAAGACAGCGTAGTATGACGCCTCCGTCTGCACCTTTGGTCGATAAAAATGGTTATGTGCGCAACACTGCTACTGACGATCATGATCTTAAAGACAATGCTCCTAAAGACAGTGACGCTAAAGAAATAGCTTTTGACTCACAACCATCCTCTCCAGATAATCGGCTGCCTGTATCACCACCACCGCTTCCTACCGTTGCTTCAAACTCAACCATACATGCATCATCAAACATCTATGACGATAAATCTATAGACGATAACGCCCCGATAAATACGCAAAACACAGCGCCTACCGCACCGATTGAGCCTGATGAACGCTCATTGCCTATTGTGACCTCGCTCATTCACTCAATCAAAAACTGGTTTTTCGGTGGAAATTTAGTCGTGCGAGTCGGCGTATTGGTTCTGCTAGTAGGTGTGGTGCTCTTACTTCGCTTATTAAGCGAATATATCGAGATTTCGATTGCCACAAAGCTGATAGCAGTTGGCGTTACAGGGTTAGCATTGGCAGCGCTTGGGTTAAAGCTGACGGCAAAACGCTTCTCATATGGGATTACGCTACAAGGCGCAGGCTTAGCAATTGCGTATCTAAGCACCTTTTTTTGCTTACAGTGTTTATGAAATCATTCCTAGTGTCCCAAGCTTTATCGGACTTGGGTTATTGTCTGCCATTACCATTGCTCTCGCCGTACGTCAAAACGCTTTTCCATTAGCATTACTAGCATTATCGGGTGGATTTTTTTGCACCGATTTTGACCAGCGAAGATACTGGCAGCTTGGTCACCTTATTTAGCTATTATCTACTGCTAAACGTCACCATTGCCGTCATTGCTCATTATCGACCGTGGAAAATATTGAATCTATTCGGTGTGACTGTGACGTTTGGCTTGGCATACTATTGGGGTATCAGCGAAAACCTGAGCGCCGTCATTGAAACGCAGCGCTGGGCATTGGTGGCATTAGTAGCCTTACACTGGTTGCTTTACTTATTTGTCGTCATTCGTTATGCGCAGCAAATCATCACCTATAATGCGCTAAACGAAAAAGACCTCAGTCATGCTGATAATGTAGATGACACAAAACACTTGGACAAAGCCCATGTAGGCAGCTCCTATGTATTTCCTATTGATACGGGTTTACTGTTTTCAGTACCGCTACTGGCTTTTGGTTTATTTTCTGCCTTATTAAATGATATCTCTAACGCCCTTACGATTACCAGTGGCATTTTGGCTACGGTTTATCTTGGCTTAGGCTGGCTATTTATCCAGCGCAGTAGACGCTATGCTTTAATCACCGAAGGGATGCTGGCGTTAGGATTAGGATTTTTTGCGCTCGTTATTCCGTTGGCGCTAGATGCTGAATGGATTGCTTTTGGTTGGTCTGTACAAGGATTGGCGCTAGTATGGTTTGGACGACGCTCATTGCGGTCGTGGTCGGTATTGTTCGGCTTACTATTACAGCTTGTCAGTATTGGTATGCTAGTGACGACAGCGATATTCTCTAGCAAAGACTATCCCGTTTTAGCCTTTAGTATTTCAGCGCTCAGTTATCTAGCGACCATCTTTATATTACGCGATAGCAACTCCCCTGCCGCGCTGATTAATACGATAGACACCAGTAATAACCTTAACAATAAAAGCGCTACAACATCCTCGGTCATACAATCACAATCCTCAGTAATGAAAACACAAACCCTGGACAGCACATCAGATGCGTTAACCAGCTATGCGCATGCACTGGGTGTCAGTACGCAAGCTGCGTATCAATGGCTGACCTCCATCGATAGTCAGAGCCGCGTATTCAAATTCGTTTGGCACAGCCCTAGATTCATCAAATTTTTGACATTGACCGTGATGGCTTGGATGCTACAAGTACTAATGCTTGATTTGCATCATTGGTTTGATATCTGGCAATCAAGCACGACGGTAATTGCACTGGCAGCACTCATCAACTTGATCGCTTATTGGGTCATCAATCGCTATCGTCCATGGGCGGAAATTAGACAGCTTAGTCATGGACTATTAGCCCTGTTCTACTTCATGCTAATACTGCAACTGCCCCAAAAGTTTGAGCGAGATTTAACATGGGCAACAGCGGAATGTTGGTATTCGTAGGCTTAATAATCGGCTGGTTAGTCATGGGGCAGCTATGGCTAAAAACATGGTCTGATACATGGGCCGATAACAGCGATACCTCACGTTATACTGCTGCAAGCTGGCTAGGTACGGGCATCTTACTCATTGCTGCCGCGGCGCATTATGGCCTACCAGACTCTGATGGCGTGATGGCTTTCTTGTTTTCAGCAGTACTCATATTATTTGGATTATGGTTAAATCATCGTCATATCAATCAAAATGAAGAAAATACATCGACTAATAGAGTTTCGGAACAAGGTCTACTGTACTGGTTTGATTGGCAACAGGCACTATTAGGATGCGCTGCCATTTTTGCTCCCATTACTTTACTGTGGGTTGTTCTTACCAATTGGTCTTATGACGGTGTGATTTGGGGAATGTCTTATTTTCCATTGTTCAACCTATATGACATCACATCATGGTTGACATTATCGGTTGGTTTTAGTCTGTATTACATCTGCCAACGCCGTCGCAATGATACCGTTATCGATTCGAGTGCAGCTGCCAAATCTAAGCGCGTATTCACCACTGAGAATTTGCTAATTATATTGGGACTGATCAGTTTTTGGTTAATCTCCAGCATGTTGGTCAGAACGCTACATGCCTTTATTGGTACGCCACTTTGGAATGACTATCAAGGCGGCGCATGGCAAAGCGAGCAAGTACAAACTGGACTGACAATTTTATGGACGCTCTTAGCCTTGGTCGCCACTATCCTTGCCAGCCGCTATTGGCAGCGCGCGCTTTGGTTTATGGGTATTGGATTATTAGGTATTGTCGTTCTCAAGCTGGTCTTGGTAGATTTGTCACAGACTGAGGCAATTTGGCGAGTGATATCCTTCCTTGGTGCAGGCAGCTTAATACTATTGATTGGTTACCTTGCCCCATTACCACCAGCACACGAGGAAACAGAAAACCAAAATCAGGCGTAATGACAAAGCTGGTTGGGTGAAATTGTGCCGTGAGCAAGGTGGTTCTGTAGTAAACTGGACACCATTAGAAAGTAAACGTTGATTGTTTTACTTTTAGCATTTTTTATAAAAGGTTATGAAAGCAGATGGATAAGAGAGCAAGTATTCAGTGGTTCCCTGGGCATATGAACAAAGCCCGTAACGAAATCAAAGAAGTCATGCCGCAGATGGATTTGGTCATCGAGGTCATCGATGCGCGTATTCCTTATAGTAGTGAAAACCCAATGGTCGCAGCACTGCGCGGCGAAAAACCTGTTATCAAAATCCTGAACAAAGCTGACCTTGCCGATCCTGAGTTGACTCAAGCTTGGATGGATTATCTCGAGCAGCAAGATGGGGTCAAAGCCATTGCTTGCGATACTGAAAAAGCCAATGATGTAAAACGCATCATCGCCATCTGTAAGCATCTTGTACCTAATAAAGTCGGGACTGGTCGTCAAATCAAAGCGATGATTATGGGTATTCCAAACGTTGGTAAATCAACGCTGATCAATACGCTAGCAGGACGTGCTGTGGCAAAGACAGGCGACGAGCCAGCCGTGACCAAATCGCAGCAGCTGATTAAACTCGACGATGACATTATGCTCTATGACACACCTGGTATGCTATGGCCAAAGGTTGAAAACGAAAACTCAGGTTATCGTCTCGCTGCGACAGGCGGTATTCGTGATACTGCTTTTGACTTCGCTGATGTAGCCAGCTATACCGCTGAGTATCTAATGCAAGCCTATCCTGAGCTGCTAAAAACTCGCTACAAAATTGAAGAGCTACCGAAAACTGACTGGGAGTTTTTTTGAAGTGGCTGGGCGTAATCGCGGCTGTGTACGCGCGGGCAACCAAGTCGATACTTACCGTATGTCTGAGATTCTCATTAACGAATTGCGTAGCGCGAAGATTGGTCGCATCACGCTAGAAACACCAGCAATGACTGAAGCGGAAGAAATCGTCGTCGCTGAACAACGACTCGCTGCTGAAGAGAAGAAAAAGGCGAAAGAGGAAGAAAAACGCTTACGTCGTCTAAAAACGCGGAAGAATCGGAAGTAGATTCACCAATAATATAAGCTACTATGAATCCATTAATACCATCGGCTAAAACCATCCAAATTTATCTGCCAAAAGGTAACCCTCGTGGGTTGCGTTTGGCAGAGATGACTACGCGCACAGTAAGATTGATTGAAATCCCACGTATCCACATTGACGACTTTTTTGCGATGCCCGATGCCAATCAAGTTGGTTTGTATTTTTTGATTGGTGATACCGATAGTGTAGAGAAGCCGTTACTTTATGTTGGACAAACTGGCGATCTTAAAAGACGTCTTAACCAACATGATGACAAAGATTTCTGGACACGGGCTTTTGTCATGCTCTCAACCAATAACTCTATGACGCAAACCCATGCGCTATATATAGAACATAAGGCTATCGCAACTGCCATTGAGGTGGGACGTTACGAACTAAAAAAATGGAAATAATGGAAATAAACCGCATACACCTGACCCATTAAAGGCTGATTGCGAAGAATTATTCCACACCCTTGACGTTTTACTATCCACCTTAGGACAGCCTATTTTCGAGTCCTTGGCTATTCATGATAGCTTTATAGCAACGAGACTTATAAAAGCAAATCGACTGATTCCACCATTGCTAAAGTTGCTCAAATAATCGATGAAGCTCCATCGAAACCTATTCCATCCCTGTTTTACTATAAGGTAAAAGATGGTGATGCTAAAGGATACTATGACGACGATGGCTTCGTAATATTAGCAGGCTCTCTCATAAGACAAACACAGACATCATCAGCTCCGCCATTTGTGACTAAATTAAAAGAGAGTCTGTTCAGTAGCGGCAAACTCGTAGCCGTAAACGATAAAAGTTATAAACTCACTGAAAACCATTTATTTAAAACACCCAGTGGAGCCAGTGCTCTAGTATCAGGACGTTCGACCAACGGATGGATTGAGTGGAAAAATGAATCGGGTGAGACTTTAGACAGTGTCTATCGATAAACTCTTACTTCTCTATAGTGATACTATCTATCCCCTTTATTTATAAACAATTAAGCCTCATATATTGGTAAATAGTTTTATCTATTCACCTTCTCACTTACCCGTCGTAACTCCAAATCCTATATATCCCTGTTCAACTTACAAGGAATACTCTTGCCTACTCAATTTTCTCAGTCACCTACTTCCCTAAACTCCTTTGCCCCACGCCTACTAGATTGGTTTGCCGAAAACGGTCGCCATGACTTACCTTGGCAACAGCACCAAACCGATACGCCAAATCCTTATATCGTTTGGTTATCCGAAGTGATGCTTCAGCAAACACAAGTGCTACCGTACTGCCCTACTTTGCGCGCTTTATGGCGTCGTTTCCGACTGTGCAGGATTTGGCCGCAGCAGAATGGGATACCGTAGCAGAGCATTGGGCAGGGCTTGGCTACTATGCACGCGCACGTAATTTGCATAAAGGTGCTAAGCAGTTGGTTGAGGTAATCGATAAAACGGGCGAGTTTCCGCAGACGCTAGCAGGATGGGAAGCGATTTCGGGCGTTGGGCCATCGACTGCTGGCGCGATTATGGCGATGGGATTACATCATTATGGCGTCATCTGCGATGGTAATGTCAAACGAGTGCTGAC
Organism: Psychrobacter sp. JCM 18901; assembly: GCF_000586435.1. Lineage (GTDB taxonomy): Bacteria > Pseudomonadota > Gammaproteobacteria > Pseudomonadales > Moraxellaceae > Psychrobacter. The sequence goes on along the minus strand of NZ_BAWH01000003.1, from coordinate 147,952 downwards.
ACGTTGGGCGGCAATTGACGGCGATATCACTAAATCTGCTACCACCAAAGATTTATGGGCATTAGCAGAGCGACTGACACCTACAGAGAACTCAGGATTGTTTGCGCAAGCCATGATGGATATGGGCGCGACATTATGTACCCGTAGCAAGCCTGCGTGTCTATTATGTCCATTGAAAGAAGACTGCCTAGCGCATGCGCAAGGGCGCGAGACTGATTACCCCGTCAAAGCAAAAAAGCAGCCCAAACCTAGTAAATTCAGTGATGCACTGCTAATCGAAAGTGCAGATGGTGACATACTATGGCTACAGCGCCCTGACAATGGTATCTGGGGCGGATTATGGAGCTTGCCATTACAGTTCGTGGAAAAAGTTGATGGTAAAGCGAATAACAAGGCTACCGTTAAAAAGACACTAGCTAGCGATGATAAGCCATCGAATATGCCAAATGACGTACGTAGTAATGAAAAAGTATACGAAGCAGAATTTACCACTGCCGAGCAAATCATAAATGAATGGCTGATAAAAAAATGAACTGGTGGCAAAGTCAGTCAGCAATACCTTGCTCGATGACGCCCTATCAAGCATTCGCTGACGCATTTTCACTGGTATTTGACCCCATGTAAACTGATGATTAACGCGACGCAGGTAACTGAGCTAAATCAAAAATTAGCAGCGGCTGAAATTGACTTTAAGTGGTTAACCGAACAAAAAGCGCAAGACAGCCTAGGGCTACCTCGCGCGATGATTAAGATCTTAGAATAAAAATTGGAATAAAAAAAGCGACCCACTATTAATAATGAGTCGCTTTCTTATGATCATAATATAGAGATAACTAACTAAGCCTACAGCACTCTAAGACTTTGGCACACGTAAACGCATGAGTCCTTCTTGTTGCACGGTAGCGACCAGTTTTCCATCTTGCCAAAACTGACCATGGTTCAACCCTTTCGCATTAGACGTGGTATCACTCCACATGTCATAAAGCATCCATTTATTCAAATCAAAATCACGATGGAAATGCATTGAGTGATCGATACTAGCGGCCTGTAGGCCACTGGTCATAAAGCTAACACCATGTGACATTAGCCCTGTGCCAACCAAATAAAAGTCAGACGAAAATGCTAATAGCGCTTGCTGAATAGCCACTGGCTGATTGCCCAATTCACGAATGCGTAGCCAGTTTGCTTGTTTAGGCTTCATTGGTTCTGGGCTAATCGGATTACGCGGCTTCACTGGCTTAATCTCGACATGACGGCGGCGCATAAATCTTGCTTTTAACGCTTCTGGCACTTTTCCGACATTCTCTTCTTTTAAATCCTGTTCTGTCAGTAAGTCTTCTGGTGGTGGATAGACAGGCATGTCTTCTTGATACTCAAGGCCATCTTCCATCGGTGAAAACGAAGCAATCATTGAAAAGATCACTTGCTCAACAGGTGGCTTACCGCGTACTTCTTTGTACTGAATAGCGGTGACTTCACGTGCAGACAAGCTACGACCATCACGCAATCGACGGACTTGGTATATCACTGGTTGGTTGATATCGCCACCACGCAAAAAATATCCATGCAGTGAGTGACAAGGTTTGTCTTTATCTAATGTATGCGCCGCTGCCATAATCGCTTGAGCGAGCACTTGCCCACCAAATATACGACTGCCCACATAGTCATGGCTTTTACCCTCAAACACATCAGGGGTAACTTCAATAAGCGCGATAGTAGCCAGCAGCTCATCAATCAGTTGTAGATTATCGGACATGACGATATGTTTCCTTATTTTTATCAAAAACGCTCAGCATCTGATGATATTGATGCCATATAGCCATCATATTTGAATGTAAAATAATGCGAGATCACTTGTTAAGATCTGTCGAAGGAGACCTTAAAATAAACATACAGACATCGTTAGCGATGTTATCACCGAATATTTATTTTCTATAGAAAAGGTAAACATCTTACCCAATATTGGTGGCTTTGACTAGTTGCTGTCGGCTTACTTATAAGTATTGCTTATCTATTTTTGCCAGACAAATCTCAACTAAAGATCAAAGCAAGCAATCTCAACCATAAAAACGAGATGTATAATAACACCTCGTTTTTGACAAATACGCCGATGTTTATGGCTTAACTGCTACGAGTACGCGAATAGAGTCGGGTACTAATGACAAGTTACCAAGCGCTTGCTCACCTTGAGCTTTAAGCTGCTCTAAACGCTCAATCTCTTCAGGACGTACGTTTGGATTGATCGTCTGTAGATGTTTTAGACGCTTGATTTCACGTGACCACTGCTGGCTAAAGCGGCTACTTGCTTGCTCACCAATTTCAGCGATCTGCTGACGAGCAATGTCTTCAGCTTCGTAATAACGCTGCTCAATCACATCACCGCGTACTTTAATGACTTGGCGGGCACGGTTTTTATCCAAACGCTCAACGTGCGGCATAATCATCTCAGCACTGATACGAGCCGATAAATCACTGCCCTGCTCACTGATAAAGACACGGATATTTTGCGTGGACAAAGTCGCTGGCAAATTAAGCACTTTTGGCGCAATCGCTTCAACACGGAAGTTCACCTCTAGCAGTACCATACCTTGCGGAACAGCGGCACTTTTTAGCATAGCAACTGTCGTGTTACCAAAGGTGCTGGTGCTCGCTAGCTCATAAATTGCACGCATCAATGGATGCTCGTGAGTGATGAATTCGATATCTTCACGCTGAAGCGCTTGCTCACGCTCAAAGGTCAACGTCATACCGTCTTCATCACCAAGTGGCAAACCATCAATATAATCACTGATCTCGGTGCTATCGATCGGTGCGATCACCCACGAGCCATCACGTTGGATGTTATGATCGATATTGGCAGATGCAAAGAAACGCTCAATAAAGTGCGGCAGCAAATTATTACCATCAAAGTCACGCATAGCATCGGCGATACGACCTGCGACACGCGGACGACATGAGTTGTACTCTAACAGACGATCACGACCAGCTTGTAGCTGTGCTTCTAGTCCCAAACGTGTCTGTAGCGCCTCGTCAATAATGTCTTGCAAGATGACATTGTTCTCAGAAGTATCAGCACCCTCAAGCATTGGCTTAAGCTCTTGAATATATTGCTCTTGTACGCTTTGTGCGGTTGGCGATATCTGATTGAACATGTTCAGCGCATCGTTATACCACTGATACAGACGCTCTTGCGCTGTACCTTGTACGTAAGGTACATGTAGCATAATTTGCTGCGTCTGACCGATACGATCTAGACGGCCGATACGCTGCTCTAACGTATCTGGATTAGCAGGCAAATCCCATAGTATTAACTGGCTTGCAAACTGGAAGTTACGACCTTCTGAACCAATCTCTGAGCATAACAATATCTGCGCGCCTTCACTATCAGCAAAGAATGCGGCCGCTTGGTCACGCTCAAGCAAAGTCATCTGCTCAGTAAAGATAGCTGTTTTGATACCTGCATGCAGACGCAATACTGCTTCCAAACTCTCTACCGTCGCACCACTACGAGCGATTAATAGCACTTTTTGATGCTTAAGCTCACCGCGTAAGATATCAATCAACCAAGAAACGCGTGGGTCATCTTCTAGCCAGCCACCATCTGGTTGGTTTTCTTCGCCCCATAGCTGCTCACGCAACTTACCATTGGTTTGATAGCTGTCTTTCCATGCCTCAGGAAGTGGCAATGGATATGGTTGGCTACTACGGCCGTAGAAACCTTTCACACTCTCACGAGTATTGCGGAACAAAATACGACCTGTACCATGACGATCTAACAGCTCATTTAACGCATGTGTACGCAGTTTTTCATCTTCGTTGATTGAAGACAACTCTTCAGTACTAATGTCTAGCAAGCTACTCAAGGCAGCGATTTGGCCTTCATTGAGTGGCTTTTCTTCTATCAAGACGCCAGCAACTGCTGCTGTCTCTGCAAAAGCTTCTTGCCCATCGATAAATTCATCCAAATCATCAAAACGATCTGGATCAAGCAAACGCAGACGGGCAAAGTGACTTTGCGCACCGAGTTGCTCTGGCGTTGCTGTCAATAGCATCACGCCTGGCGTTTCTTCTGCGAAATCTGCAATCAAGTCATACTTATCATTGCCGCCCTGTGCTTCATCCCAATGCAGATGATGCGCTTCATCAACGACCAATAAATCAAACCCTGCATCCATCGCTTGGTCGTATAAGTCTGGGTGATCGAGTAATAGATCCATACCACCAATGATACATTGCTCAGTGGCAAAGACGTTTTGTTCAGGATCGTGTTCTTTGATAGCCGCAGTACGCACTAGATCAAACAATGCGAAATTTAGATTAAAGCGACGACGCAGCTCAATCATCCATTGATACTGCAAACTATCAGGTACTAAAATCAACACACGCTCAGCTTTGCCCGTTAGCAACTGCTGATGAATAATCATGCCCGCTTCGATGGTTTTACCAAGGCCCACTTCATCAGCCAGTAGTACACGCGGCGCGATACGCTTGCCAACTTCATGTGCGATATATAGCTGATGCTCGATGATATCGACACGCGCACCCATTAACCCTTTTAGTGGGTGGCCTGCTAGCGCTGACTGCATGCGCAGGATATCTTGGCGCAGCTCATACCAGTCACCGCGCTCAATTCGGCCAGCAAGCAAACGCTCAAGCGGCTTGGCCAACGTGATATTGGCAGCAAGACGGGTTTCCATGATGCCGCGCTCGTGCTCATCGACGCCATATTTAAGTACGCCCATCACTTCATCAACAGCATTGACCGTATAGCTTTTGCCATCTTGATCGTAGATGCTATCGCCTACTTTAAATACCACGCGCGATAATGGCGCAGAGTTTTTTTTGCGTAGACGCGTGTCTCTTCACTTTGCGGAAATAAAATATGCACACATCGGTCGTCAACATCGATGACCACACCTAAGCCAAGCTCAGACTCCGTATCAGATAAATAACGTTGACCAACGGCGAATTCAGTACTGTGCAATGAAGCAATAGAGATAGTCATAAGGCGATGTCTTTTGTACTCAGATAATGAAATTTAGATAGCAATGGTAGATTGTGATAGCGGTAAGATTACAAAGAACATAAATCGTCAATAGACGCAAAATAAATGTCGTAATCTTAGTAGAGCCAGCAGCTCAGTCACACCATTATATAACGTTAGCGGGTAGATGAGTGCGTTAAGTTGAATTTTCAAGAGGCAGCTTGCGATAGCTATGATTTTATAAGTTATTTAATCGATACTATGTCAGACCAGTACACTATTATTAAATAATACAGATTATCCTATTTTATCAGCAGCTTATATCTATTCTATCGATATTTGGCCGATTCGTTTTTGACTAAAAATATCAACGTGCTACATTAAGCTGATAAGGATTCATGCGATAGCCGTTTATTCGCTAATTATCTATAAGACAACAATAAGTAAGGACTAGCCATGCAAGCCGTTTTTTTAGATAAAGGTACGTTTTCTGAAGGTATTGACCTGCCCGCGCCAATGGGTGTGAGCGATTACATCACTTATAACGACACGCCAAAAGACACGGCTGTCATCATTGAACACTGCAAAGACGCCGATATTATTATCACCAACAAAGTCCAGATTGGTGCAGAAGTGATAGAGCAACTACCGAAACTTAAGCTTATCCAACTGACTGCTACTGGCATGAATAACGTCGATCAAGAGGCTTGCGATAAGCACGGTGTTGCGCTGTTCAATGTCGCTGGCTATGCGGTCAAAAGCGTGCCCGAACACACATTTATGCTCATGCTGACAGCTATGCGTGCTGGTATTCATTATCATCAAAAAGTCGCTGATGGCACGTGGCTGGCAAACGGTAATTTTTGCCTGCTAGATATTCCGCTGATTGATTTGGAAGATAAGACGTTAGGTATTATTGGTATTGGCACTATCGGCAAGCGCGTGACCGAGATTGCTCGTGCCTTTGGTATGACCGTACTGTGGGCAGAGCACCAAGGACGTGAACCACGCAGCGACGACTATACCGCGTTTGATGAAGTGCTGGCACGTGCGGATGTGATCAGTCTGCACTGCCCATTGAACGAACAAACTGAGCATCTTATTAATAAAGATACTCTGGCAAAAATGGTTAAACAACCGCTCATTGTCAACGTCGCCCGTGGCGGCATCGTTGATAGCCAAGCATTAACTGACGCGATTAATAATGAGCAAATCATCGGCTATGCTAGCGATGTGTTTGAACAAGAACCGATCGCTGATAATGACCCTTTGCTCAGTATCAGCGACCATCCGCGTGTTATCTTTAGTCCGCACAATGCATGGGGCAGCAAAAGCGCTCAGGAGACCTTGTGGCAGATGTTAAGTAAGCAAGTGGCCGATTTCATCGACAACCATCATCAATAATTACCAAGACGCTAACGGCTAAATCGTAACCAGTCGTCTTTTATCTTGCGATACTTAAGCATGATTCGATCGCTTAGATAGTTGTTGGTCACGAACCAAGGATAGCGATCGCCTTGCTTAGGTAGCTCGTCTTTGCCGCGTCTGACATATCCAGACGATAGCGAACCCATTACGGTATCTACTTGAGCACAGGCTGTCATATCTGCAGTCTGTGCTTGTGGCATGGCGACTTGATAACGGTTCTTATGCATATACCCCAGTAGCCTCACTACATACTGACAAGCCAAATCGATTTTTAGTGTCCATGAGGCATTGGTATAGCCAAACAGTGCAGCCATATTAGGTATGCCTTCTATCATGACTGCCTTATAAGTCATACGCGTGCCGATATCGACGGCCTGACCGTCGATATATACCGCGGCCCCACCCAACATCTGTAGCTTTAAGCCAGTCGCAGTAACGATGATATCAGCGTCGAGATGCTGGCCAGATTGCAGCATAATTCCCGTTGCCGTAAAGTGCCGATTTGATCGGTCACTACTGTTGCGCGTTTGTCCTGCAGGGCTTTGAATAAATCACCGTCAGGTACCGCACATACTCGTTGATCCCATGGATTATAGTCAGGCATAAAATGCTTGCTGTCGACGCCGCTACCCTTTAACTCTTTTTTTTCACCCCATGTTTTAAGACTGCCTTCATCACCTTGGGTGCATGAGTCGCAACTTTGTAAAGGCCTTGTTGCCGTAACACGTTGCGCGCGCGTAATACCGTATAAGCTTGCTCTTTTGATAAAGGAGAAAACTTGCCAGATAGCCAGTCAATAGCATGGTCATCACCCGGCACGCTTGCCACATAGGTCGGCGTACGCTGCAGCATCGTGACATGACGCGCACACTGATTACTGTCTTTGTCTACTAGCGCAGGTAGCAATGTCATCGCTGTGGCACCGCTACCAATAACGACGACTTTTTTATCATTATAGTCTAGATTATTCCAGTGCTGTGGATGGACGATTTGACCGTGGAAATTCTCTTCTCCTTCAAAACGAGGGCGATAGCCTTGCTCATAATCATAATAACCAGTGGCACCTACGATAAACTTAGCAGTCTTAACAAAAATCTCACCGCTTGCATGGTTTTTAATAGTTGCTGACCACTGTTGTTCCTCACTAGACCATGATATCTGCTGAACTTCATGCTGATAATGGATATGTTTGGTCACCCCAAACTCGCGTGCCGTATCGGCGATATAGCGTTTGATATCATCGCCTGCTGCAAGCATTCTATAATCAAGCCACGGCCTAAAATTATAGCCAAAGGTCAAGGCGTCAGAGTCAGAGCGAATCCCGGGATAGGTAAATAAATCCCATGTACCACCCAAATCAGCACGCTTTTCTAAGATAGCAAAGCGCTGTGGAGGTTTTTGCTTATTAGTCGATTTTGCCTGCTTTTGCTTTTTTGGAGCTTTATGACCGAATAGGCCTTTATGCTGCTGTTGCTGTAAACGGCAAGCCATACCAATACCTGCGATACCCGCACCGATAATCAATACTTCATAGTCGGCTACTTTGTCCGTCTTTGACTTTTTACCTTTAAAGCGATTTTTGATAGCCTGTTTGGTAGTGGTGATATCAAGCATACTTTCATCCTTGTATTTGCATGACTGGCATTTTATAGCTGGCTTTAGAGCCGTTTATCGCATCTATTAACAGCAAGCGGCAAAATCTAACGATTTAAAATGGGCAGGGACTTTCCCAGTCCATCCAAGCACCCAGTACTGGATGCTTTAAACGCAATTGCTGTGCATGTAAGTTGAGCCTTGGGGCTATCCCTAGTGCGGCACCTTCAGCATAAATCGGATCGCCAATCATCACATGATCGACATGGACCATATGTACGCGTAGCTGATGACTGCGACCCGTGACTGGCTTTAGCATGACCGAGTGACTGCCTCGCCATTACAGGTTTCATGAGCCACAACTTCATACAACGTCAGTGCATGCTTCGACCAGTCGTGATCGACGATATGGCGCGGTTTGGTACTTGGCTCATAGCGTACTGGCACTGATATCTCACCAGTTGCACCGACCTGCTCCCATTTACCAAAGACACGTGCTTGATATTTCTTTTGCGGTAGACGCTCGATAAATTGCTTACTGACATTGGTTTGCGCTGCTGCATTTTTTTGCAAAAATAAGCAGTCCCGAGGTGTCCATATCTAAGCGGTGAATCAATTTGACAGCTGGATTGGCACGCTCAAGACGAGCAAGCAGACTGACTTTGAGTGTTTTACCATCGACGCTTAATAGGCCTGCAGGTTTATCAACCACCCAAATGTCATCGTCTTCATAAACCGTAATTTCTTGCGCAAAATTTTTAAAAAAAACTCAAGCGGATAAGCGCTTTCTTGGGCATTGAGGGCGTTAACTTCTTCATCGGTAAAAGGCATAAATTTAACTACTTATGTAAATTGGTTTTAAGATAAGGATTTTTGGTGGCTAGTCTTTTAGACACGATAGCTATATTTGGCATGATAGCATTTTATGAACAACGTTTATTTGGATAAAAAGGCAAAACTTTGACTGATTTTTAATGTCATTAATATCGCTAGCTACTAATCACTAGCTACTATATAAACGAGATATAAAATACGACTTATATCGCACTGAGATACATACTTTAATAAGGATAATCGTATTAAATAACAGATTAGACACTCTTGTGCTGCACCGTTTTGATTTATTGTGCTAATACTAGTTGTTAAACAATTTAACCAGCCTGTATCTGTCAAATTAGGGCAAACATGTTAATATAATGGCACATTTTCACCCCTTCTAAACAATTCTTTGACCACCAACTGATTTATTATTAAACCAATATATAGGTTGATGAGTGGTGATAGAAGTAATAAAACAAGAGAGATAAAATTATGTCAGACCTTATTGTACATACTACCGACACAGACTTTGATCAAGACGTTCTACAATCAGACGTACCTGTACTAGTAGACTTCTGGGCGCCATGGTGTGGTCCTTGTAAAGCCATTGCTCCTATTTTAGAAGATCTAGCGACTGAGTACCAAGGTAAAGTTAAAATCGTCAAAGTAGACGTAGACAACAACCCACAAGCGGCTAGCCGTTTTGGTATTCGCAACATCCCAACACTATTTGTATTCAAAGATGGCGAAAAAGTTGACTCAGTAATGGGCCTACAGCCAAAAGCTGAATTGGCTAAAGTACTAGACAAGCATTTATAAGTTACATTTGCTCGCTCTAGATGAACTTGAGCGGGTAAAATAGAATAACCGAGAAAGCCATTATCTAACCAAGATAGTGGCTTTTTTTGCTTGTTTTTTTGTGCAAAAAACTCGATAATGTGACTTTTTTTGGCAAAATTTATTGACAACGCTATTGTGAAGACCGTATAGTCTGCTGACAAGAGAAAACCAACTGTTTTCCTAAGTATCTTGTCGCTATTCTCCTCGTGTTTATCAACAAAAACACAATCGTCATTATAAACACCATTGCTGAACAAAATGACTAAACGCAATTACTGATATTGAGTTTTTGACGCAGACTCTTATGTAGCCTTTTTTATCCTTATTTCTTATTACCTTGCATCCAATGATGGCAATGCGTACATAAGCAGACATATAAAACCAAAACTACATAAACTACAGCGCTGTGCACACACCCATATCATCATATTACCGTTATTTTAATCACTGTCGTGACTTGTGCTGCTAATGGCATCTCTCATCTGATCAATTGCTAATGACCTATCTATGAATCTTACTGAATTAAAGAAAAAATCAATCGCTGAGCTATTGGCTATCGCCAAAGAAATGGGTCTTGATAATATGGCGCGTAGCCGTAAACAGGACATTATCTTTGCTATTCTAAAAACCCATGCGCGTAACGGTGAAGCCATTTATGGTGACGGCGTACTTGAGGTTCTTCCTGATGGTTTTGGATTTTTGCGCTCATCAGAAGGCTCATATTTAGCCGGTCCTGATGATATTTATGTCAGCCCTAGCCAAATTCGCCGTTTCAGTCTAAAAACTGGTGACAGTATCGCTGGTACGATTCGTCCACCAAAAGATTCTGAGCGTTATTTTGCATTATTAAAAGTTGGCGAGATTAACTTTGATACGCCAGATCGCTCACGTCATAAGCTTATCTTTGAGAACCTGACGCCCCTATTCCCAACTGAGCATTTAAAACTTGAGCTTGGTAACGGCACCACTGAAGATTTGACTGGTCGTATCATCGACCTAATCGCTCCGATTGGTAAAGGTCAGCGTTCTATCATCGTCGCACCGCCAAAAGCGGGTAAAACGATGTTGCTACAGACCATCGCGCAATCAATCACTCGTAATAACCCTGAATGTTATTTAATCGTACTATTGATTGATGAGCGTCCAGAAGAAGTCACTGAGATGGTACGTACAGTACGCGGTGAAGTGGTCGCTTCTACCTTTGATGAGCCGCCACAGCGTCACGTACAAGTTGCTGAAATGGTCATCGAAAAGGCCAAACGTTTGTCGAGCATAAGCAAGACGTGGTGATTTTACTTGATTCAATTACGCGTCTAGCGCGTGCTTATAACACGGTCATTCCATCGTCAGGTAAAGTGTTGACGGGTGGTCTGGATGCCAATGCTCTAGAACGTCCAAAACGTTTCTTTGGTGCTGCGCGTAACGTGGAAGAAGGTGGTAGTTTGACTATTATTGCCAGTGCATTGATTGATACTGGTAGTAAGATGGATAGCGTTATTTTTGAAGAATTTAAGGGAACGGGTAACCAAGAGATTACGCTTGAGCGTGACTTGGCTGAAAAACGTGTATTCCCTGCGATTAATATCAAAAAAAATCTGGTACGCGCCGCGAAGAGCGTCTATTGGACGAAGACAAACTGCGTAAAGTATGGATCTTACGTAAACTACTTCAACCGATGGATGGCGTACAAGCCACTGAGTTCTTATTGGATCGCCTAAAAGAAGCGAAAACCAATGACGAATTCTTTGAGCAAATGAAGCGTAAATCACAAAACTAATTCTTAGTCAGTTTGCTAGACATATTCAGCTTTGATTCAATATTAAGACTACCTATAGGTAGTCTTTTTTATGACAGCATCAAAATATTAATAGTTAAACCCATTAGGACGTAATCTGCACTGTCGTTAACAGGCATTGCTGATGATACAGTACGGCAACATCGCTTACATCTCGTTTGCAAAGTTTAGCGCTTTTACTACGACTATATTATTAGTAACCGACTATTATGACAGACAGTAGGAATATACTTGAAAATATCATGGACACAGTATTTTGAAGGTATTGTATTTTAAACTTGATGACTTAATAGGTGATAATATGAAATTTGCTAAAACGATCGCAATGACTGCAATTACTAGCTCAGCACTAATCATGACTGGTTGTAACTCTTATAGCGGTATGAGCAACACAGCTAAAGGTGCTACTGCTGGCGCAGCAGCTGGCGCTCTTATTAAAAGCAAAGGTGACAGTAAAGATATCGCTCGTGGCGCATTGGCTGGCGCAGCGATTGGCGGTGCTGGTGGTTATGTTCTTGATAACAACTAAATCTTTCTACGCTGATATTATTTGACAATTGGTTGAGTGATATTAGATAAAAGATGATAAAAAAAAGCCTGCAATTCGTTGCAGGCTTTTTTTATGTCTTAATTTTTATTATAAGTCCATGCGCTAGACTTATAATAAAAAACATCAGTATTAGAAATACATCATTAGTAAAACACATGACTACTAATATGTATGGCCATTAAAGTGCACCGCTGAACGTATCGCAAGATTGTACATTACCGCTTTCTAGACCACGGGTGAACCATTCGACACGTTGTTGACTGGTACCATGAGTAAAGTTATCGGGCACTACTGCACCACCACTCGCTTTCGCTAGACGATCATCACCAATTTGACTAGCTGCATTCACCGCTTCATCAAGATCTCCAGCTTCTAAAAACTGTACACGCTCTTGATTGCGCTGTGCCCATACACCAGCAAAACAATCCGCTTGCAACTCTTGCAATACTGATAGCTTATTGGACTGTGCTTGGGTCACTTGCTGACGAGCTTCATTGACCTGTTGGCTAATGCCCAGTAGCGTCTGAACATGATGACCGACCTCATGCGCTATCACGTAGGCCTGTGCGAAATCGCCAGCCTTGCCTTGGTTCTCTTCACCACCAGAGCCTTGCTGATCGCCTGAAATACCAAGATTCTGACGCATCTCTACAAAGAATGACGTATCCAAATAAACAGTCTGATCCCCTGGACAATAAAATGGACCGGTTGCAGAGCTAGCACTACCACATGCTGAGCTGACCTGACCATTAAACAAAATCAATGACGGTTCTTGATAAGTACTACCAGCTTCATTAAAGATTTGATGCCAGACTTCTTCTGTATCTGCTAGTACAACTTTCACAAACTGCGTGTCTCGGTCTGTGCTGGTTGCCAGCTCAGTAGATGATTCACTACTACCACCTGTAACCGCCTGTCCTGTCTGTAATGCGGTCATTGGGTTTACCCCAAATACCAACCACAAAATACCTGCGATAATAATGCCACCAATACCACCACCGATCATCTTACCGCCACCTGTGCTAGAGCGCACATTCGAGCTACCTCGTCTACCTTGCCATTTCATAATTCTATTCCTCAAATATAGATTAATTCACTATTTCTATTAACTACTATCTCTATTAGCCACTACTTCTATTAATCTTTACTTATGTTATATGTTATTTGACCAGTTAACTCACGCTATGACCTAGTCTACTATCCTAAAAGCAAGTAGAAACCTATAAAATTGCTAACTTAACTAGGATTTATGTAATATAGGACCATAATCGGACTATTTAATTCAATTCTTACCCATAAAAACGGGGTTAATATCAACAATTCGAGACAAAAAAATGAGAACTAAAAAAAAGGTCTCAATCCCTCTGATGTCATTGATTATACGTCGATTAATTTGGCTTCTTGTATTAAAAAGTATATCGGATAGAGAAAGTAAAATATTATTTTAAATTTTATTGTTACTTAATTGTACAGGCTATTTCTATTTACTTAGAAAACCTATAGAATGCGTGGAAGCTGAGTAGCTGTGACTAAGAGTAGTTGAATTCTGAGAAATCTCGGATTTCGACCTTTGTTGCTGCTACTGCTCATTTCATTTTTCCGGAGAAAACCATATGAAACTTAAATTACTTGCTCTAGCTGGTATCATGACTGCAACTATGGGCCTTACTGCCTGTGATAGCAGCAAAGAAAACGCTGCTGAAGATTTATCTGACGCGCAAGAAGAAGTGCAAGACGCTTCTGAAGAGCTAAACGAAGCTGCTGCTGAAGGCGAAATGACTGCTGATGCTGACGCTGCTGTTGCTGGCGCTGAAGCTGACATCGCTGATGCACAAGCTGCAACTGCTACTGACGAAATGGACGCTGAAGTTCCTGTAGACGGCGACACCACTAGCGTAGACGTAGCTAGCGAAACTGATACTGCTGCTGTTGAAGCTTCTGACGAAGTAGTAGTTGAAGAAGCTCAGTAATTTATTGTTCATACAATAGATAAACTGTAGTAAAAAAGAGAGCCTATGCTCTCTTTTTTATGTCTATCATTTATGATCTTAGTAGGATTTTACTTTATAGATAACCCTAATATGCGATGCGTGCCGCAATATCGAAATACATAGATGTACGCAAAAATAACTAAGTGCAAATACGCACTAGCATTCTTATAAACTCACGATAAAACAGACACACTATCGTTCAGCGCAGCGCCAAACTAAGTATTAGCTATCGAACAAACGCTCGTCAACCTTCTGACGAAATTTCTGTCCTGTCTTAAAAGTAACCACACGGCGTGCGGATACTGCAACAGGCTCCCCTGTTTTCGGGTTACGGCCTGGACGGCTGTTTTTATCTTTAAGCTCAAAGTTGCCAAAGCCTGAAAGCTTGACCTCTTTGCCATCAATCAAACTCTCTGACAGCTCATCAAAAAAAAGTTCTCCACCAGACAGCGGCCTTCTTGGCGTGTTAGGTTAGGTGACTCATCAAATGCTCAATCATGTCAGATTTGGTTAAGGTGCTCACAGTACGACTCCTATGCTATGTCGTGATGTCGAATATCATGGTTTAGCGGTATGAGGGTTAAGGCTAGCTATTATAAAGGTTTTTTTGACCGTTTTTTTAACAAAGTCTTCATTAAAATCCTTTATTAATAACCACTTAACTTATTCTATGAATAGCAATGCTCCGTAGCCTCATGGTAAAAAGACTACAGAGCATTGGGTATAATACTTACTAAATGTTAGCTGTCGCGCAGCTGTACAGAATGCTGGTCAGTTAGCGCTTGTACCACTTTATCTGTGGTAGTCTTGACGGCTTCGTCAGACAACGTTTGCGTACTGTCTTGCCATATTAGTGCAAACGCTAGTGAGCGCTGGCCTTCTGGTACTTTGTCACCTTGATAGACATCAAATAACCAAAGATCAGTCAACAAATTACCTGCCGCAGTTCGCACCGTTGTCTCTAGTGTCTGCAAACTGATGTCACTGTCTACCAAGATAGCAATATCGCGGCGTACTTGCGGGAACTTGCTTGGTGTCGTGATAGCATGCTGCTCACGTGCAATCGTCAATAGCGGTGCCAGTGACAATTGAGCGACCCATGTAGCCGGCAGATCTAATTGTTTAGCAGTATTTGGGTGCAACTGACCCAACCAACCAACGTATATATCATCGATATATAACTCAGCGCTTTGTCCTGGATGCAGGAAGCTCAGCGTACTACGCTCATAGCGGATACGTGCGCTATCGATTTGAGCTGGTAATAGCTGCTCAATATCATGCTTTAGGTCATAAAAATCTAACGCACGATTCTGATAAGCTTGCTCGCTCCATATATCACCAACTGCGACTAAAGCGATACTTGGCGTTTGTACTAAGTCACTAATACTTTGTCCAACAAAGCTAAGACCTGTCTCGAAGAAACGTATGCGCGGCTGCTGACGATTTAAATTATATTGCACGCAAGGCAATAGGCTCGATAGCAAAGTACGACGCATAACGGCTAAATCACTAGAGATAGGGTTTGCCAGTGCCAACACCTCTCCTAGCGCTTCGTCGTCAAGCAATGCTTCTAGTTTTGCATCACTAAAGCTAAAGCTAATCGCTTCCATATAGCCGTTGTCAACTAATGATAGCTTCATCTCATGGGTCAAATCTGCAGTATCATCATAATCCATACTGACTTGTAAATGTGGCAGGACGCTTGGAATATTGTCATAGCCATAGATACGAGCAATTTCTTCGATTAAATCCTCGCGGATACTCATATCAAAACGATAAGATGGCGGTTTACAAATCAGTGAATCGCTCTGCTGCTCTACTTTAAAACCCAACTGGGTCAAGATACGTACCATCTCAGTTGGTTCAATATCAATCCCAATGACATCGCGAACTTTCGCGATGGGCAATGTAATTGGCGCGCGTGCTGGCAAATGCTCAAGGTTTTCGGCCGTGACTATTTGTCCAGCTTCACCGCCAGTGATACTGGTGATTAAATCACAAGCTCGTGCCAACGCCAATGCTGGCAATTCAAAGTCGACACCGCGCTCAAAACGCTGTGATGCGTCCGTATGTAGCCCGAAACGACGTGCGCGTGCAGCGATAGCGAGTTGATTAAAGAAAGCACTTTCTACAACGATATTGGTAGTGCTATCAGTGACACTGCTACGCTGACCACCCATGATACCAGCCAGTGCCAAGCACCTTTATCATCAGCAATCACAAGCTCATCACCGGTCAAGGTAACGGTTTGCTCATTCAGCAAAGTAATGGTTTCATCAGGCTGTGCCAAACGTACAACGATATCACCTTCGATCATGTCTGCGTCAAACGCATGTAGCGGTTGACCCAACTCCATCAACACATAGTTGGTCACATCGACCAAGAAGTTGTGTGAACGTAGGCCCGACTGTACTAGCGCATCTTGCATCCATTTCGGAGTATCGATGCTACGGTCAATATTGCGAATCGACTGCAACAGATAGCGAGGACACGCTTCCTTTGCATCGACTGTCACAGCTGGTGTTGCGGCAGTGCCAGCGGTATTGGCCGAGATTTCTGGCGTTTGTACAGGTAGATCGTTGATGACTGATATCTCGCGAGCGATACCACGTACGCTAAAGCAATCACCACGGTTTGGGGTGATAGAGATATCCAATATTTGATTATCTAAACCTAGATATTCACGAATATCTGTACCAACTGGTGCATCTTCAGGCAGCTCAAGCAAGCCATCTATATCATCGACTAAATCAATTTCAGAGGCGCCACATAGCATACCGTTTGAAGCCACACCGCGTAGTTTGCTCTTCTTAATCTTAAAACCCGCTTTACCATTACTGGCGTCATCGCTTGGCAATACCGCACCAACGGTAGCAACCGGTGCTTTCATACCGACGGTCACGTTAGGAGCACCGCAGACAATTTGTAGCGGCTCAGCGTCACCGATATTTACTTGAGTAACACGTAATTTATCTGCATCAGGATGCTGCTCAACGCTGATGACTTCACCGACAACCACACCGCTAAAAGCACGGGCAACCGCATAGCGATCATCAATCTCAAGACCTGCCATAGTCAACTGTTCGGCTAACTGTTCGCTAGTATTTGTAGGGTTTACCCACTGACGTAGCCACTGTTCGCTAATTTTCATAAATATCTCGGATCAGAATTTTATAATAAAGATGTTGGAGTAAAGCTTGGCGAATTCGCTTGCTATAGTCAATCCTATATAAATTAGATACAGCGTCAGGCTCGCTCAGTCTACGATTTGTAGCACTTTCACTCGCCTTCCTTGGATCTAAATTATCTTGAACTAACTATATAGGTATAAAGAAAACTCTAGCCAAATTGCTTTAAGAAGCGCACATCATTTTGGAAAAATAAGCGCAAGTCATCAATACCGTAATACAGCATCGCAAAGCGCTCGATACCCATACCAAAAGCAAAGCCAGTGTATTTGTCGCTATCGATACCGCAATTGGTTAATACTTGTGGATGCACCATGCCGCAGCCCATTACTTCAAGCCACTTGCCATTGTCATCTAAGATATCCACTTCTGCAGACGGCTCAGTGAATGGGAAAAACGACGGACGGAAACGTACGGTCAGCTCTTTGGCAAAAAAAATGCTTCTAGAAACTCACTGATTAAGCCTTTAGCTCAGCAAAAGTGCTCGACTCGGTGACCATAAGGCCTTCTAGCTGATGGAACATCGGCGAATGAGTTTGGTCTGAGTCGTTACGATAAACACGGCCTGGGCAAATGATGCGAATCGGCGGCTCATTTTTTCCATGGTACGAATCTGGACAGGACTGGTATGCGTACGCAATAGATAATGCGCATCGAAATAGAATGTATCATGCATCGCGCGCGCAGGATGGTGCGACGGGATATTCAACGCTTCAAAATTATAGTAGTCGCTCTCGACTTCGGGGCCAGTTGCGACATTGAAACCCGCTTGAATAAAGTACTGCTGCATACGCTGAGTAATCATGGTTACTGGATGCAGATGACCTTTTTGACCACCGCGAGCAGGCAAGGTAATATCAATGCTCTCGGCCTCCAACTTGGCATTGAGCGCTGCGACTTCTAGTTGCTGCTGCTGGTCTGTCAGTGCTTGCTGAATGCGACTACGCACTTGATGCAACCAGCCGCCATAAGTTTTTTTATCATCAGCATCGAGCTTGCCCATCTGCTTTGACCAGCCCGTTAACGGACTCTTTTTACCAGTCAATTGCACACGCAAATCTTGCAGTGTACGCGCATCAGTTACTTGTAGGATTAGAGCTTCAGCAGCACTCGCAAATTCGGTAAGCTGAGCTTCGTTAAGCTCATTGAGCTCTGAAGACAAGGTCGGTAGCGCCGACAAGTCGTTGGTGGCAGCAGGGTTAGTCATAAGACGCATTATTCCTGATTTGAACGGACTATTAATTGTAGGGATTTGACCAAATATTGCAAACCATTTATCCAGCTATGTTTATATAAAAGATTAATATAAAGGCTGGTTAGAAGAATGGCTTGAATATTTAGACGATGATAAGCGTATTTTTACTCAATAAAGAGCACGCTTAAAATAATTTAATATAAAAAAAGCCACCGACCAGCGGTAGCTTTTATTAATATCATACTATTAATCAATATTAGTCCTATCCATTTAGACAATTGCTTATAAATAATTATTTAAAAGCATCATACCTAAAGGACGGTTAATATTTAGGCCAATTCCGCTTTTGCTTTTTCGACCAATGCTGTGAAAGTCGCTGCATCATGCATAGCGATGTCTGCTAGAACGCGACGATCGATTGCGATGTTTGCTTTTTTCATGCCATTGATGAAGCGGCTATAGCTTAAGCCGTTTAAGCGTGCACCAGCATTGATACGTGCGATCCAAAGACGACGGAAAGTACGTTTCTTGTTGCGACGGTCACGATAAGCATATTGACCAGCTTTGGTCACTGCCTGTACCGCTACGCGGTAAACACGTGAACGGGCACCGTAGTAGCCTTTTGCGCGCTTTAAGATTTTTTTGTGACGGCGATTTGCCTGTACACCACGTTTTACACGGGCCATAATTTACTCCAAGATTTTTTAATCACTGTTAAGCGAGTGATGATGCTGTCAAATAACAAACATCATTGTCAGATTGCAAAGTCAAATATTTTCAATCAAAGATAGATGACGGTAGGCTATTAAATGTATGGGCACATACGACGAACTGCTGCTTCGTCAGACTTGTGCACCAACTTAAGACCACGCAATTGGCGAATACGCTTAGCTGATTTCTTGGTCAAAATATGGCTTTTGAATGCTTGCTTACGCTTGAAGCCATTCGCTGTTTTTTTGAAGCGTTTAGCTGCGCCGCTTCTGGTTTTCATCTTAACTTTCATGATGATTTGCCTCTTTTTCTGTTTTAGAACCTGGTCGTCAAATAGTCATACTGAATAATCGTTATATAAATAACCACTAAACCTCTATTTGCCTCGAGGTGGGAGGCGCTATTTTAGCAGATAGTGCCTTGTTTTGCCAAGTAAAGTTTTGGCGAGGTTTTAGTAGTCAATATAGACAAGTAATCAGCATCAAATAAGCGATAGCGGCTCTCCTAAAAGCACCAATAAAATGGCTGATTTTTATCCAAATAGATTGAATGTCAGCCTAAGCTGTGCTTAAGTAGAGACTGAGCTATATCTTCATATAAACACTATTAAAACCACCTTATTTACCATGAATATTTAAGCTAGAATGCACAGTCATAACGACGATAACAATAACAGTGCTGCTACCTACGGCATGATAAATAGAACCATATTTGGCCATCACTCTAGGAGATAGTGTGTCAAAACAAGAGTTAGTATTCGACGACGACTTGTTTGTTTTTGAGACAGTGATGCGTGTACGTCATACGGAAGCCGACGCAGGACAGCATATGACGGTAGAATCTCTGACAGCGCTATTGTCCGAAGCACGGCTAAGATTTCTATACGCTAAAGGGGTCAAAGAAATCAACGCAGACCATCAAGGCTTGATTATTGATAAATTGCAGCTAGATATTGTGAGCCGTATCCGCGTACGAGAAGAGCTATTATTTGAAGTTGGTGTTGAGCCAATATATGATAATGGCGGTAATATAATCCTAAAGGTCACGCGGATGCACACGGGCGAAATAGTAGCAAAAGCGCGCCAGCATTTTAGAGGTTACGACTTTAACCTCAATAAAGTGACTAAGCTTGATAATACGATTAAAGAAGCGTTGTATCCGCATTTATTTAGACTGTAGAATCGCTTATTATCAATAGTATGCTGTTCATTTAGATTTAGCATAATTGCACTCTATAGCGCATTTAGCTGACATCATATTGCTAGCTGTCAGCATATTGCAGAGCATTTCAGATAATCTCCCCGCTTTAATCATAAGTAGTATAATTGCTTATCACTCTTTTTCACTTTCTACCTATAAGACGACAAATACATTATGACTTTACCTGCTTGGCTGACTGCCGTAACTTTTAATGATGATGGTTTGATTCCTGCAATTGCTCAAGATCATCAGACAGGTCGTATTTTGATGATGGCGTGGATGAATGCAGAAGCATTGCAGCTAACCGCGCAAACCCAAACAGCGGTTTATTTTTCACGCTCACGTGCCAAGCTGTGGCATAAAGGTGAGTCATCAGGTCATACGCAAACTGTGCATGATATTCGTCTAGACTGTGATGCAGATGTGATTGTGCTTAGTGTCACTCAGGCTGGCGGCATTGCTTGCCATACGGGACGTGAATCTTGCTTTTATCAGCGGTTGGATTTATCAGGTCAAACGCCTGAATGGCAAACTGTCGATAAAGTATTAAAAGACCCTGCAGATATTTATCATTCTCATGACTCTACTAGCGAAACTCTTGAAATTGAAAACACTGGTGCGAATACTGATTCTGATACCATCCAAGCACAATCTAATACTACTCAAGCACAAATCGATAAAGCCTCTGTATTGCAGCAGCTTGATAGCGTATTAGCAGAGCGCAAACAAGCCGATGCCGACAGCTCTTATGTCGCCAGTCTGTATGCTAAAGGATTAAATAAGATATTAGAAAAAGTCGGTGAGGAGAGCACAGAGAGTATCATCGCTGCCAAAGATTTTGCTAACTGCGATGAGAGTACAGACAAAGCAAGCTACGATGAAGCGCGTCATGAGCTGATCTATGAAGTCGCCGATGTCTGGTTCCATACCTTGGTTGGGCTAGCATGGTTTGATATAGAGTCGGATGCCGTGTTAAACGAGCTAGGCAGACGTTTTGGGTTATCCGGTATCGATGAGAAAGCCGCTAGATAAGCCTAAATAAAAAATAAACGTCTATTTTATTTGATTATTGTTGCTTTCACCTATTTGTAATAAGTGCAGGTTATAATATAGCTCTGTTTTATCTCGCATTATATGTCGATGCTTTTTGTTTGCTAGATAGACCTTTTTGCAAACTCAAAGCAGGCATATAAAGACTGAAAACCAAGTCACAAGGATACCATTATGGGTAGTTTTTCTATTACACATTGGCTGATACTATTGGTCGTTGTCGTTGTCGTGTTTGGCACCTCAAAACTCAGAAATGCTGGTAAAGATTTGGGCGGTGCTGTCAAAGGTTTTAAAGAAGCTGTTAAAGATGAAAATACAGAGCATGCCAAAAAACACGCGGTTCTTGACCACGATGCAACGGCACACACTGAAGAGCGCTCAACCAGCAAGGTTGATGATAAGCATAACGTATAGCATCTAAACAGTGACATCGGACCATTATGTTTGATATCGGGTTTTCTGAACTACTTCTCTTTGGCGTTATCGCCCTAATCGTACTGGGCCCAGAAAAACTGCCGCAGGCAGCGCGCACGGCTGGGCAATGGTACGCCAAAATTCGCCGTACAGTCTCAACATTGCAGTCTGAAATAGAGGCTGAACTTGACTTGGCTGAGACGCGCCAGCAAATGCAAAAAGAGCTTGCCAAAATTCGCCAGACCGAAGCCGAAATGAGGCGTGAGATGGCTGAGATGCGGGGTAATATGAAAGCATTTGAAAGCTCGCATAGTCCTGCTTCGATAGCTTCTGAAGCATCTACGAATGCTGAAAATAGCAAGGGTGACGAAGTTCATGAAAATAACCGCACACAAAAGCAGCCGTCAGCCACGCCAAAAGCATTCGACTATGCTTATGCCACTGACGAGCAGACAGATACATTAGAAAATGACCAATTATCGAAGCGCGGTCACAGCGGTGACAATATAGATGATCCAAATGTAGATGATGCAAATGTAGATGATGCAAATGTGAGTGACAACGCCAAGGCAGCGCCAGTTGTTCAGACCATCATTACCCGACCGTGGGAAAACATGTGGTTTCGACTTGGCGCTTATGACAAAGCACGTCGGCTCCCAATGCCACCATATGTGCCAAACTATAAAGCGGATGCCCTACTCAACAGTCCTGCCAACATGCAGACTTCTGACCATAAGCAGGAGACTGATTGATGCCATCATTCAAGCGCAAAAAAAGTCGTCAAGAGAAAATTGCTGTTTCTGCCGTTACTGACCCAAATGTCATTGATCAAGAAGCTATCGATCAAAACAACCTTAATCAAGGTGCTGCAGCAACGACCAATACCACTCAAGATAAAAAAATCAGAGGATGTTTTAAGCCCTTTGGCTGATATGCTATTACCGAGCATTTGATTGAGCTGCGTCGGCATTTGATCAAAATATGCGTGGCGGTACTGATAATATTTTTAGGTTTGGTCGGCTATTCGCGTGAGCTATATAACTTGTTGTCTGACCCGTTGGTGGCGCAGTTACCCGCCAATTCGACCATGATTGCCACCGATATCACATCGAACTTTATGGCGCCGATACGTTTGACCGTATTTGTAGCTGCATTTTTGGCGATGCCTATATCCTTTATCAAATTTGGTCATTTGTAGCGCCCGGTCTGTATAAAAAAAGAAAAGAAAATTGCTATTCCAGTACTGCTATCTTCTATATTTTTGTTTTATGCTGGTGTGGCTTTTTCTTACTTTATTGTGCTCAAAGGGGTCTTAAAGTTCTTTATCATGTTTGCCCCGCAAAACGTACTACCCATGACAGATATCGACAGCTATCTCAGTTTTGCCTTAAAATTATTTATGGTATTCGGCTTAACGTTTGAGATTCCAGTTGTCACTTTGCTATTGATATTGGCAGGTATTGTCTCCATTCAGAGCTTAGAAGAAAAGCGTCGTTATATCATTGTGGGCTGTTTTGCTGTGGCTGCTGTTGTTACGCCGCCAGATGGCGTATCGATGCTCATGTTGGCGATTCCGATGTGGTTGTTGTTTGAGCTTGGTTTGTTTTTGGCGAAGATTCTAATCAAAGAAGAGCCTAGTCCTACTCTCATATCGACAGACAAAGAATAAAACACTTATCAGTCTAATCCAGACTAAAATAAAGTTATTGATTACATATAGCTATGCGTTAAACTACCATTACACCGTTTTATTCTTGCCTCATTAGTAAGCTGATTGCTTACTATCACGTTTTAGCATCACCATCATCTATAAGCCATTGTTTACCCAGTGGCTTTTTTTGCCCCTTTTATTTTTAATCAATTTTTGTATTTAGGTAGCTTTATTATGTCCGCATCTATGCCAGCTTATATGAGCGATCCCACTGACGAGCAGCTGAGCGCGCTGAATATGGCGATGGATCATAAGTCGTTTAAAGTGGTCGCTTATGCGGGCGCCGGTAAGACAACGACGCTCAAGCTAATCGGTGAGCGCTTACGTGGCCGCGGACTATATCTGGCTTTTAACAAAGCGATTGCCAATGATGCTCGTTCAAAGTTTCCGCCACATGTAGAGTGTCGTACTTTTCATTCACTTGCGTATCGTCATGTGGCTCGTGATATTACCGCCAAGCTATCTCTGCCACGATTTTCACCTAAGCGTCTCGGTGATGATTTAGGACTACAGCCTGTACAAGTACGTCGACAAATGGATGGGGTTAATAAATACATTACGCTGACACCCGCACGATTGTCTCGGTTCGTCAGCGATGCGGTAAGTAATTTTTGCAGCACGCATGCCAGCTACCCTGCGCCAAGCACATACTCTTCCCAAGTTGGCTCGATGACTCAGATGCAGAGCAGCTGCGCGAGATGCTCTACCCCGCTGTTGAGCAGCGCTGGTTACAGTCGATTGATGCGCGTCACCCTGCTGGTATTGGCCATGATATTTATCTCAAGCTTTGGGCGTTGTCTAAGCCAGTATTCCAGCGGACTTTATCTTATTTGATGAAGCCCAAGATGCCGATCCCTTGATGATGGGTATCTTGACTCAGCAGTCGAGACAAGTCATCTATGTGGCGATGCACACCAGCAGATTTATGAATGGCGCGGTGCGGTCAATGCGATGAAAAAAACTGCCGCTACCGCAGACATTATTGACACAGTCTTTTCGCTTTGGCGAGCCGATTGCAGAAGTGGCCAATACCTTATTAAAAGCGCTACAAGAAGACGTACCGCTAAAGGGTAATCCAAACAAGCAATCCTCTACCGATAAGGGCATGGTACACAGTAAGAAAGATGCTATTTTGTGCCGTACCAATGCTGCTGCTATGTCGCAACTGTTGACAGGATTAAAACACGGGCATCGCGTGGCGCTACAAGCGGATACCGACCGTATGCTCAAATTCTGTCAGGCAGCCGAAAACTTAAAAAATGGTAAATCGGCTTACGGTGTACCTGAGCTGGCTTATTTTTATAATTGGGGTGATGTGCAAGAGTACGCCGAAACCAATGAGGGTAGCGACCTCAAAACACTGGTCAAACTGGTCGATGACCATGGTACTAATGTACTAAGCCAAGCGGTCAATAGTCTGACTAGCATTGAAAACGCTGACTATGTCATCTCTACTGCTCATAAAGCCAAAGGGCTTGAATGGGGAAAAGTACAACTAGATGATGATTTTTACTACGATGTGACAACCAATGCAGTCAAGATCAGTCCAGAAGAGCTGCGTTTGCTTTATGTTGCTTGCACGCGTGCGCAAAGCAATTTGGATATTCACAATATTAAAGACTTGATATCAGGATTACAGACGGGCAAAAAAAGTGATTTTTGGTAATACTTAATTACCCTCCACCTTTGTCAGCCTCAAGTTTTATTCAATCTCTCATAGTGACCCTTTAGCAGTGAATCACCAGCATGAATAATAACCAACAACTTCAAACGCGTCAAAATACCATTAATCAGTTATTTGCGACTCCCGTGCGTTTGCTCGCGCCTATGGAAGGCTTGACCGATCCATTAATGCGCCAAATCTTAACCCAAATTGCGTCTGACTTGGGGTGTCCTTATGATTGGTCGGTCAGTGAGTTTATTCGCATCACTCAGCACGTCTTACCTGCGCATGTGTTTTATAAATATGTGCCTGAGCTACATCATGATGCCAAAACGGCCTCTGGTACGCCCATTCATGTACAGATTTTGGGTAGCGAAGCACAGCTTATGGCCGAAAACGCCGCGTACGCTTGTGAGCTCGGTGCGCCTGCTATCGACATCAACTTTGGATGTCCTGCAAAAACGGTCAATAGTCATCGCGGTGGTTCAGTACTGCTGGATGAACCTGAAACAATGTATCAGATTATCAGTGCCGTACGCCAAGCCGTTCCCGCCCATATACCAGTATCAGCTAAGATTCGTCTGGGCTATACCGACACTAGCCGAATGGATGATATTCGCGGTGCAATTAACGATAGCGGCGCCGACTGGCTGACCATTCATGCACGTACTAAAACCCAAGGCTATAAGCCGCCTGCCTATTGGGACAAAATCCAGAGCTTTAATGCGCTCGATATTCCAGTCATTGCCAATGGAGAAATTTGGAACTTTGAGCATGCGCAAAACTGTATGACACAAGCAGGTACACCGCATTTGATGTTAGGTCGCGGCGCAGTAACACGTCCTGATTTAGTGGCACAGGTTGATAATGATACTGAAAACAGTACTGATAGCGTAGAGAATACGGCTACATTGTTATGGCAAGATTTAATCGCGCATCAGATTAAGTTTTTGGAAGGTGAGGCAAAGAACGATGTGGTTTTGGTCGGTCGTTATAAACAATGGCTAGGTATGCTTACCAAAGGCTACGTTGAGGCGCAAACAGTGTGGGAAGGTATTAAACGAGAGAAAAATAAAGCGGTGATTATTAGCGCCCTACAAGCAAGCGTACGAGATTAATCACCTGCTTGTATTTGAGCGTTTTGGCAGTTACGGATATTTTTACTAGACGCTGACTCGTATCGCTAAATAAAATAGCATTAGACAACATGCCATTGATAGTACCCAGAGGATAGAGCGGAACATTGCCAAATTAGTAATATACGCCACACAAAAACCAATTCGTATCATCACATACAGCCAAGCCAATACGTTGATAATCGACTGCGGTACAAAGAACAGCATAGCTACCAATACTGCTGCCAAGAATACTGGCAAGGTTTCATAACTGTTTTGCTGTGCTGCATTAGCACGTGCTGCCAGGCCTGTCGCATTTTGAAAGAATTCGCGAGGATGTGCATTATTTCTGATTCTAAAGCCACCAGATACTTTCGCAACGATTGACACCGCCCATGGCAATAGACTTGCTACCACCATGGCTAAAATGGCAGACGCCACTTTGTCAGTTACCAACTCAAAAAAATGCACTTATCATTATATAAGTTCCTAGCTTGCAACCACTTCGAAATCATGGGTGATATTGACCCCACCTGCTACTAGCATACGGCTGGCAGAACAGTATTTTTCTGCTGATAACTGGATGGCTTTTTCGACTTGTTTTTCTTTGACCTCTTGACCAGTGACAATGAAATGCATATGAATATCGGTATAGACCGCTGGTACGGTTTCAGCACGCTGGGCGGTTAGCTCACAACGTACATCCGTCACTGCTTGGCGTGATTTCTGTAAAATCTCTACGACGTCATAACTGGCGCAACCACCTAATCCTAACAAAATAAGCTCCATCGGGCTTGAGCCTTTTTCTTTATCAGCATCGATTTGTACATTATGTCCTGATGGTGACACACCCATAAAGGCTTTGTTCTCTTGCCATATGACGCTTGCTTTTGATTCTGACATTGTAGATGTTCCTTATTTTAAATGGCGTATTGCTATTATTATTGTGTGAATGATATATTGCCCAGCTAGTGTAGCATAAGCCAAAGCAAGATTTTATAGGCTCATTGTTTTGCTGTTAGCTCGCCAGTGAAATCTGTGCTTTCATCACTTTATACATATCGAAATAGTGAAGTTCGACAGTTTACTAAATAATCGTATGTTCATCCGCCTATTACTACTCTTCGACACTTGCCCAAAAATACTGTATAAAAACCTACAAAAGTTTGCTTATAAATAGTTGATTTTAAAAGGTAAAACTCGTGAAACATTTTATAGCAAAATACTGTTACACATTTTGCTTGTTTCTTGGTTTAATAACGGTAATGAATCTTGTTTTGAGCGGATGTCGATAACAATCACCTTATAATAATTACGATTGCTGTCACGGTTTCAAGTCAAAACAAGCTATTTTTAAACAAATTAAAAGGTTTAGTCATGATAGATGCAGACGGCTTTCGCGCCAACGTCGGCATCATCTTGGCAAATACACAAGGGCAGGTTCTGTGGGCAAAACGTATTGGTCACAACGCTTGGCAATTTCCGCAGGGTGGTATCGACCGCGGGGAAACGCCGATGGATGCAATGTATCGCGAGCTCTGGGAAGAGGTCGGCTTACATCCGCGTCACGTAGACTTATTGGCAGTCACGCAAGACTGGTTGCGCTATCGTTTGCCAAAACGTTATGTACGTCATGGTCAGCATCCCTTATGTATTGGGCAAAAACAAAAATGGTTTTTGCTACGCTTAGATGAGCCAAATACTCAACATATACGCTTTGACGAAGGGAAACCTGAATTTGACCATTGGCAATGGGTCAGCTACTGGTATCCACTCGGACAAGTGATTCACTTTAAACGAGGCGTTTATCGTCGTGCCTTGCAAGAATTGGTACGCGAACTCCCGCTAAAGCAAGAGCTGATCATTCCTGAGCAAAATAATCATCTGCTTATGTAATGAATCACTCAATAGTACAATGCAAAACACCCACGATAGTAGCTAGAATGTTAGCAATTACCGTGGGTGTTTTTTTATTATCTACTAACCGTCATTGTCAGTGACTATCAAACTCTCGGCTAACAATGTCAGCCGTGTAGTTTGCTCCCATATCTCTCTCTTTGCGCAACGTTAAGATGCTTTGAGTGCGGGTACCATAAGTAGGTTTGCTAGTTTTAGTATCGCCAAAAGCGACGGGTTCAATATAAACAGACGATAGCATTTGCTCCACTTCAAATGCCACGCCAGTCATAGGCAATTTATCTTCTGGTGCTTTGGTACTATCTGACAAAATGTTAAAAGCCGCCGCTTGCCAGTACGCAGGCGAACTATCCTCTGCAATCAATGGCAGCACTTCTTGACGTAGTCGCCCGCGCAACCACTCTGTCTTAAACCAGCTGTCCTCTGGTTGTCCATTAGAGATAACATACAGACCTGAGTATAATGGCGTGGGTGCATGGCCACGATTATTAACGATCACAGCTTGCGCAGCGTCACCAATGATCAGGTTAAAGCCCGCATAATCTTGCAAATCAATCTGCCGTGCAAAATCCATCGGACTTAGAGTCCCTGTCAAGAATTCAGTGACCAGTCCACCACGTGAGCGCTCATCACTACTTGCCTGCACACCATCACGGAAATTTAATACTGCAGCCCAACGACCATTCTGTTCATAATACTCTGCACTCTGCGCTGGTGACACTTGCTGATGAATGCCTAACCACGTGCACCGCTTTGCTTATCGCGTCCAGCATAGATAGGTTGGTCAGACCACTGGTGGAGCGGCTCAGTTGGGCGCTGCAAAAACTCATCACGATTAGACAGTAGTACCAGCGGTAACTCATCAAATAATTGCCAAGCAATAGCGACAATACACATAGCTTTCCTTTTATAATAATTTTCGTTATGCGGGTAATTCTTAATAGAGGCAAAGATATTATTTCAGACTTTACTTATTAATAAGGTAGCACTTACAGGCAGTGCTTATTAATTGCCAGTCAGTAATTTATTGGCAGGATAACTAACCTGGGAGGTTGAACGTATTACTTTTGATTGCTTACTTGGTAAGTTAAATTCCCACGCCACCATACCTTGATTGTCATTCCAATCTCGCTCAGTTACAGGCGGCGTATGAGTCACCGCAACTTTTAAACTATCGTCACGACTGATAGGTTCACTGCCCAGTACTTGCAAGCGTACGCTACGATTGTGCTGATTGGTAAACTGATAGGCTTGGGTGGTCGTCAGTGTTTGCGTACGGTTGAGCACGCCTTTTTCCCCTTGCTTGTCTTCATTGGTCAGCTCTTTTACGAGCATATTTGAATCACGACCAAATCCAATCCCCTGCTCTTTTAGCATTTGATAGTTATAGCGCGATTGTCCAACATAATTGTCATCACGGTACAGCTGTAGCGAACCATCGACCCAGTCCGGCGTCAAAAACGGCGCTGACGCATACCAGTAGGCAGCAGTCTCAACACTTGGCGTACTGCGAATCCAGAGCTTACTGTTACCTGCCTGCTCCCCAATCACTGTGCGTACGCGTCTCCCATCACTCGGAATACTGACCAACTGCGGTAAACGATACTCGATAATGCCATTTTTGTTTTGGCTACTGACCGTAAAATTCGGTAGCGGTGCCATCGGTGCGCCTGCTCCTTTGTTATAAGCAGGCTCTTCCATCATAACAGGGGACGCATCCATCATAGGTAGCTCGCGTCTTACTCGGGCATCCGCGCTCTCTTCATACAATGATAGACGCTGCACATATGGCAGTTGCCCCGTCGTACTTTGATTGGGATTAACAGTACTAAGTGTCAGTGGTACGTTTGTCCAGTTCTCGCCAGTTTGCTGAGCAATAATCGCAGAAGCTGTGATACTTAACTGCTCACTGTTTGTGTTTAGGCGAGCTTGATATGCAGGCTCCCAACCTGCACCTTGCACTTGATAATGCAACTTAATACTACTTGGCGAGCGGCTTGCCGTACGTACACTCACCTGTGTCACCTTGTTAAAGGTCGATGTCGCGCTGCCTGCCATCAGTTGATTAAGTGCGTCTTGGGCACGCGCTTGTCGCTGTTGAATCTCTAAAATCCTTTGGTTAATACTGGTAGCTTGAGTTTCTATATCGCGGGCATTATTGGCAATCGTGCTGTCTGTATTGACTTGCGTGGCTTTGGTCAAATTCTGCAAGTAAGCCTTTGCTAATCGTGCCGCTTCTAATTCAGCATTGATATTGGCTAAGGTGTTTTGCTGCGTCTGTACCTTGGCATCACCTTGATACTGGCATTGGGCTGCCTGCTCACCTGTCAGCTCTTCGATGCTGACTTCCCCAACGTTGACATTATTCGTCGCTTGTACGCTTAGACTTTCTTTATCCATATAAGGTGATAGGCACGAAAACACCACCATTTGCTCACCGCTACCTGTAATAGGCAATGCGCGCGTCACGCTTGCCAGCCCCTGATAAATGGTCACTTGCTCGACGCTACTGGTGGCCGCTTGCGCCGAAGACAATCCCAAGATGGCACTACTACTAAGTACAAATGGAAGGATAGCAAATCTAGTCATTTGATTAAGCGGCGGTAATACGCTGCCACGACCTGTTGAGACAGGCGAATCCGTTAATTGTGCGTTCATACATCATTCCTTAGCAGTAAAATTCATCATGGCAGCCACGCATTGGCTCAACGCGCAAAATAGTAACTATCTTAGAGATATTACCGTAGCCGTTTTACAGGTCTTTGGCAATAAATGCTTTTGGCAAACAGCATTTTTAGTAATAAGCACTTTTAACGATAAATCTCTTCATATGATAGCTATGCAATTTTAAAAATTTGGTTTTCTGGATTGCACCATTTTTTTGTTCATCTCCCCTTTATGGTGCAGTTTATTAACCATCTTGCACTAAATTAATGAATATATTAATCAGAACCTAATTATTGCTCAATTATTACTCGATTATTGGCTTTTTTAACTTGGCACGGAACTTGAACTCTTAATAGGTGTTCAGGAACATTATTTTACCTTTTGTATTTATTAGGAGATGTCCATGTTTTCGTTACCAATTTTAGCCAATACTCAAGTAGTAGCCCCTCAATCACACGGAAAAATCAAATCACGTTTATCGTTACTAGCAGTAGCCGTCGTTGGCAGCTTAAGTCTTATTGGTTGTCAAAAACCTTCCGAAACTGCAGCATCAACAGAGACAACCGCTGAAACGAGTACAGAAACGACCACCGAGCCTGCTGCTGATGGCGACACTATCAAAGTCGGCATACTACATTCGCTGTCTGGCACCATGGCCATCTCTGAAACCTCTCTAAAAGATACCGCGTTAATGACCATTGATGAAATCAATGCCAATGGCGGTGTGCTCGGTAAGCAACTCGAACCAGTCGTCGTCGACCCTGCTTCTGATTGGCCATTATTCGCTGAAAAAGCCCGTCAGCTACTCACTCAAGATAAAGTAGATGTCATCTTTGGCGGTTGGACATCGGTATCACGCAAATCTGTATTACCTGTAGTTGAAGAGTTAAACGGATTGATGTTCTATCCAGTGCAATACGAAGGACAAGAGCAGTCAGAAAACATCTTTTACACTGGTGCGGCACCAAACCAGCAAGCCATTCCAGCAGTAGAGTACTTGATGAGCGAAGAAGGCGGCGGTGCAGAGCGCTTTGTATTGTTAGGTACTGATTACGTCTATCCACGCACCACCAACCAGATTTTAAAGGCATTTTTGAAATCAAAAGGCGTGGCTGATGCAGACATCATGGAAGAATACACCCCATTTGGTTTCAGCAACTATCAAACCATCGTATCTAACGTTAAAAAGTTCTCAACGGGCAAAAAGACCGCGGTTATCTCGACCATCAATGGCGACTCAAACGTTCCGTTCTATCGTGAACTAGCGAATCAAGGCATCAAAGCGTCAGATATTCCAGTCATGGCATTCTCAGTCGGTGAAGAAGAGCTACGCGGTATCGATACCAGTCTGCTACAAGGGCATTTGGCGGCGTGGAACTACTTTATGTCGATCAAAAACCCAACCAACAGTGCCTTCACCAAACGCTATAAGCAGTATGCATTGGACCAAAAACTACCAAATGCTGAAAAAGTCGTGACCAATGATCCAATGGAAGCTACTTATGTCGGTATCAATATGTGGAAGCAAGCTGTCGAAAAAGCAGGTACAACTGATGTCGATAAAGTACGTGTTAGCATGGCGGGACAAACATTCGATGCACCTTCTGGCTACACGCTAAAAATGGATGAAGAAAACCATCATCTATGGAAGCCTGTGATGATTGGTCAAATCCGTGCCGACGGTCAGTTTGATACGATTTTCAAAACGCCAGAAGTCATTCAAGCGCAGCCATGGAGCGAATACATTCCTAAATAAAACATCTCCTAAGTAAAGTGGTACTGAAAAGCGCATGGAGAGTAGCCAGCTGGATAAACGAGATAAATAAACGACCCATCGCCTACTCTCCACATTTATTTTTAACACTTATTCTCAACTTTTAAATACCTTCAAACCTTATCAACACTTCTACTGCTTAGTCCGCTAAGCAATAGAAGCTAAGGGTTTGTTGTCTGTAAAAACAGGGAGCCGCACATGCAGCGCCATACTTTACGCCCATTTGCAGGGCGAACATCATCCGAACCTGGTAATAATCCAAAAGCATCAGTCAGTGAAGTCATGCAGCAGGCGGCTCATTTTTCAATTTATGCGCCTCTGCGGTTACTTGCATTGATGGCATTATGCATAACAACTTTCACCACCACAGCGTATGCGGATCATGATGGTCAGGTACATGACCACGATACGGATACCGCTCATAGTGAGCAATCTTTGGTCACACCTGTCAACGTAGCCACTTCTACTCAAGCCAGCACCTCAGATACCTCAAATATTTCAACAGCAACTTCTACAAACTCAGGCGATGCCATTCAACAATTTGTGGCGGGTGATTTTAGCCAGCGTCAAACCATGTTAAGTGACTGGCCTGGATCGGTTGAGAGTCTAGATAGCTTGGTTGAATTCATTGCCAATGATGAGCTTTATCAAGGCAACGGTGGGCAAACGTATTTACTGAATAAAGATGATCAGTTATTTACCTATCCCAATAAAGAAGAGACAGCCGATTGGCCTAGTGACTTATCACAAATCACCTTGACCAATGCGCTACGCTCGGCGCTTATCTTTGGGCAAGCTAAGGTAAAGCTAGCATCTGACAAACCTGCACAGCGACTACAAGCTGTGGACATTTTGGCCGACAATATTGACCAAG
This sequence comes from Psychrobacter sp. JCM 18901, assembly GCF_000586435.1. Classification (GTDB taxonomy): domain Bacteria; phylum Pseudomonadota; class Gammaproteobacteria; order Pseudomonadales; family Moraxellaceae; genus Psychrobacter. The sequence goes on along the minus strand of NZ_BAWH01000003.1, from coordinate 114,473 downwards.
TAGATCCAGCAACTATTACGACAGCAGCGGCAAATGAAGACAACACTAAAGTTAAAAAAAGCACTAACCGCATTACAGGCTCGTATAGATTTCAAAAATGGTGACCTACCCACTCAAATCGCAGCTGTGAACCTACTTGCAGATAGTGATAACCCACAAGTTTTGGTCGATATTGAATCTGCTCGCGGCTGATGGCTAGATGCCTCGCTTAAAGCTGCACTTATCGATGCTGAATCTAGCGTGTCACGCCGTATCGAAATCAGCACATGGACGGGTCATATTTTCACCGGTATGAGCACCGCCAGTATTTTACTGCTAGCGGCGCTTGGCCTTGCCATTACCTTTGGTCTGCTTGGCGTGATTAATATGGCGCATGGTGAGCTGATTATGATTGGGGCTTATACCACTTATATGGTTCAAAACTTCTTTCAAGCTTATATCCCAGATATGGCAGGTTGGTATTTGCTTGCTGCTATTCCAGCTGCTTTTTTAGTCAGCGCTGTCATCGGTATGATTATTGAACGTATCGTGATTCGTCCACTATATGGTCGTGAGCTAGAAACATTATTGGCTACCTTTGGCGTAAGCTTAATATTGATGCAGTTGGTACGGATGATTTTTGGTGCGCAGAACGTTGAAGTCAGTAACGTGGCGTGGCTCAGCGGCGCATATCAGGTGTCCTCAAGTCTCGTACTGCCTTATAACCGTATTGCCATTATTGGCTTTACCGTCATTGTCGTGGCACTACTGGTGTACTTACTCAACAAAACGCGCTTTGGATTGTTTATAAGAGCCGTTACCCAAAACCGCCAAATGGCACGTGCTGTTGGCATCCCCTCTGCACGTATCGATATGATGGCATTTGGTTTGGGTTCTGGCTGGCTGGTATGGCTGGCTGTGCCCTTGCCCAAGTAGGCAACGTAGGTCCTGATCTGGGTCAAACCTATATCATTGATACCTTTTTGGTCGTCGTTGTTGGCGGGGTCGGACAAGTATGGGGTGCAGTATTGGCCGCCTTGGGACTTGGTGTGAGTGGTACGGTACTTGAGATTGGTATCGGTGCAGTATTGGCTAAGATTGTGTTGTTGGTTCTTGTGATTCTGTTTATTCAGAAACGGCCACAAGGTTTATTTGCACTCAAAGGCCGCTTTGTCGAATAAGGAGACTGCTATGATACTGACCAAATTACTGTCTGATACGCCGCGTAGTGCTGTTTTAATTGGCTTATGTTTTGCCGTACTACTGATATTGCCTTGGCTACATCTTATGCCGGAGACTTCAGCTTTTCACCTTTCAGCCTACTGGATTACCCTAATTGGCAAAATCATGGCGCTAGCGATGGTGGCTTTGGCACTAGATCTCGTCTGGGGCTATGCCGGTATTTTGAGCTTGGGACATGGTCTGTACTTTGCTTTGGGTGGTTATGCGTTTGGCATGTACCTAACACGTGAGACAGCAGGCGATGGCTTACCGGACTTTATGCGGTTCTTGAGCTGGACTGAAATGCCCTGGTATTGGGCTGGCACGCAGCACTTTTGGTGGGCAGTCGCACTGGTTGTATTAGTGCCTGGCTTGGTTGCATTTATCTTTGGTTTCTTTGCCTTTCGCTCCAAAATCAAAGGCGTTTATTTTTCTATCATCACTCAAGCCATGGTCTACGCGGCAGCCTTGCTGTTCTTCCGTAATGAGACAGGCTTTGGTGGCAATAACGGCTTTACTGGTTTTACTACCCTTTTAGGCTACGACATTACCGCTGCCTCTACTCGCTCAATGCTGTGCTTTGTCACGGCCTTAGCATTGTTAGTCTCTTATATGGGTTTGCGTCATTTAATGAATCAGCCTTATGGGCGAGTCCTCGGTGCCATTCGTGACAGCGAGAACCGCCTGCAGTATCTAGGCTACCGTACTCTGTGGTACAAGCTATCTGCTTGGGTATTATCCGCTGTCATTGCTGGTGTCGCAGGAGCGCTATACGTGCCACAAGTAGGCATTATCAATCCGAGTGAGATGAACCCAGTGAACTCAATTGAGATAGCTGTCTGGGTAGCGACTGGTGGTAGAGGAAGCTTAATTGGCGCGATTTTAGGAACTGGTGTGGTAAATGCTGTGAAAACCTACTTTACGGTCGCCTACCCTGAATTTTGGCTATTGATATTAGGCGGACTATTCGTCGTCGTGACGTTGTTTTTACCCAATGGCATTATGGGCTTGTTCGATCGATTCAAAAAGGAGAAACAATAATGCTAAATGATAAATCACCATCGACCGAACAATCGATTAAGGCGCTGTCTGAATATGATCATACTGATGGACGTGACGGTCTCAGTCATCCCAAAAATCTGGCGTCGACTTTAGCCATGGTATTGCTCTGTACTTAGAAGATGTGAGCGTTTGGTTTGATTCGTTTCGCGCACTCAACAATCTGTCGCTCTATATCGAAGAAGGCGAGCTACGCTGTATCATCGGCCCCAACGGCGCTGGCAAAACCACGCTCATGGATGTCATTACAGGTAAAACCCGCCCTACGGAAGGCAGCGTGTTTTTTTGGTCAAACTCACAACCTTGCCAGCTTATCTACCGAACAAATCGCTGAAGCTGGCATCGGACGTAAGTTTCAAAAACCTACTGTCTTTGAAAATTTTACCGTAATGGATAATCTGTTACTTGCCGCGCCAAAAGACAAACGTGTGGTCAAAAGCTTATTTAACAAACTCGATGCCGATACTCGCGATACCCTTGACGCGACTCTACAGCAAATTCGCCTGACCGACAAAATCAACAAGCCCGCTGGATTGCTTTCACATGGGCAGAAACAGTGGTTAGAGATTGGCATGCTACTGATGCAAAGCCCCAAGCTAATTCTGCTTGATGAGCCTGTGGCCGGTATGACTGATGCAGAAACTGAACATACCGCTGAGCTGTGTCTACGGCTCAAAAAGAACCATACCTTAGTAGTAGTCGAACATGACATGACCTTTATCGATGCCATCAGTGAAAAAGTCACAGTATTGGCACAAGGGGCGATTTTGGCCGAAGGTACGTTAGCTGAAGTGCAAGCCAATGAAACAGTGATTGAGTCCTACTTAGGTCGATAGCCGAACGAATCATCTAGACGAGTCAAACGAATATTCCCTTTGAAATATTAGAAAAGTTTTAGAGTTTAGGAGACAGCCATGTTACAAGTGAACGATATCAACCAGTATTACGGCGGCAGTCATATTTTACGAGATGTCTCGTTTACAGCGCCTGTAGGCGCATGCAGCGTGGTACTTGGACGTAACGGCGTAGGCAAAACCACGCTACTTAAATGCTTGATGGGGATACTACCGATTAAATCAGGAGAGATTTTGCTCAATGATAAAGACATCAGCAAGATGTCTCCAGAGCAACGTGTCCGAGCAGGTCTAGCTTATGTACCACAAGGTCGCGATATTTTTTTCGACACTGACGGTAGAAGAAAACATCTTGATTGGTATGGCCAAGTTTTCACGCAGCAAGGCCAAACATGTACCCAAGCATCTGTATAATATTTTTCCAGTACTAGATGAGATGAAGCATCGGCGCGGTGGTGATCTGTCTGGTGGTCAGCAGCAGCAGCTTGCTATCGCCCGTGCCCTAGCCTCCGAGCCGACTGTGTTAATTTTGGACGAGCCAACTGAAGGTATTCAGCCCTCTATCATTAAAGATATTGGCCGAGTTCTACGAGACCTAGCAGATAAAGGTGATATGGCCATTGTACTGGTTGAGCAGTTCTATGAATTTGCCGAAGAGCTTGCTGACAATTACACCGTGCTATCACGCGGCAAAGTAGTGTCACAAGGCGCTGGCGATACGATGGTTGAAAACAAAGTACAAGATCTGGTCGCTATCTAATTTCTTTTAATAATAGATGTAATAATACAAATTGGTAGTGAACGCTCGATAATGCTAAAAATGGCACTTTTATCTCAAGCTACTAGCTACCAAGATTACATATCATCACGAAAACACTCCTTAATTAAAGTCATTTTTTTCACCTCACTTCTTATCTTTTTTGACTCTTAGCCTATACATTCTGTATCATCTCAAAGAATCAAATTACTCATACACTCTGATTGGCACTAGAGCAATTATGTATGCCCAGCGAACGAAATTTGCTATTATAGTCAGCATTTTATTATCAATATTATGATGCCTTTATGATGATTCATCCTCAGTACGATCCTGTAGCATTAGCAGTTGGACCTGTCGAAGTCCATTGGTATGGGCTGATGTATTTGTTGGCATTTGCCGCCGCCTACGGACTGGCGTGGTATCGCAGTACCAAACGTGAAGGCTGGACGACAGATATGGTTTCAGACTTGGTGTTCTTTGGCGCACTTGGTGTGATATTAGGTGGCCGTGTCGGCTATGTATTGTTTTATCAGTTCGGTGAACTGCTCCAAAACCCTGCCTATCTGTTTAAAGTCTGGGAAGGCGGTATGTCATTCCATGGTGGCCTGATTGGTGTCATGTTGGGTATGCTGTATTTTGCCCGCAAATATAAAAAGACACCTTTCCAAGTGCTCGATTTTGTCGTTCCCTGCGTACCAACTGGTTTATTGTTCGGACGTATTGGTAATTACATCAATGCCGAACTATGGGGCCGCGTCTCTGATGGTGGCTATAACTGGTTGACCTACTTCCCGCAGGCCGCTAGCGTTGATATGCAGCAGCTACAAGCCAATCCTGCGCTACAAGACCTGATGACTGAGGTCAATGGCCAGTACCTGTTGCCTCGTCACCCGTCGCAACTGTATGAAGCCCTTGCAGAAGGTCTACTGTTATTTCTATTCTTGTGGTGGTACTCATCGAAGCCCCGTCCTCGTATGGCAGTGACTGGTGTCTTTATGCTTGGTTATGGCTTTAGCCGTTTCATCATTGAGTTTTTTTCGCCAGCCAGACATCGACCAAGGATTCATCTTGCTAGGCTGGATGACCAAAGGTCAGATACTAAGCGCCCCAATGATAATTATCGGTCTGTTCTTGATCGGTTATGCCTATAAACGCGGCATCTACGACTGGGGTAAGCAAGCTGCTTATTAAGCCTACCTTTTTGTGATAAAGGTTGATGACTTAAAATAGGATAAGCTGTCAGAACACCTACCCTAGCAATACTTTTAATAATGACAGTGTATATATCGACTATCCATCTAGCCTGTATGTACTGTCAGCAGTAACTAAAGAGCATTTTATGATCAATGGCACCCAAAGTAATAACGAGCAAGGCTATTTAGATTTGCTACGCCACGTTCTCGACAATGGCGCCGAAAAAGGCGATCGTACTGGTACTGGTACGCTTAGCCATTTTGGCGCACAGCTACGCTTTAACTTAGCAGATGGCTTTCCACTGCTAACGACCAAAAAGGTTCACTTTAAATCTATCGCTTATGAGCTATTATGGTTTTTAAGTGGCAGCACTCATGTCGATTATCTACAACAGAATAATGTTCGTATCTGGAATGAGTGGGCAACAGCAGAACAGACCGCACGCTTCAACAGACCTGCTGGCGATTTGTCCTATCTATGGTCATCAATGGCGTAACTATGGCGCGACCAAAAATGAAGATGCCAGTTATAACGCTGATGGCGTCGATCAAATCGCACAGGTCGTTGAACAGATAAAGACCAATCCGAATTCACGCCGTTTGATTGTTTCTGGCTGGAATCCAGGTGAAGCAGAGCAAGTAGCCCTACCACCATGTCATACGTTATTTCAGTTCTTTGTCGCAGACAACAAGCTGTCATGCCAGCTGTATCAGCGTTCGGCTGACTTTTTTTTAGGCGTGCCTTTTAATATTGCGAGCTATGCGCTATTGACTCATATGGTCGCGCAGGTATGTGGTCTAGAAGTTGGAGAGTTTGTCTGGACAGGTGGTGATTGCCATATCTATCAAAACCACCGTGAACAGGCTGAGCTACAGTTAACACGCTCGCTATATAAACTGCCGACATTGTCTTTGAATCCTGATGTTAAAGACATATTTGCGTTTGAGTACGAAGACATTAACGTCAATGACTATGAGTCGCACCCTGCTATCAAAGCCAAAGTTGCCGTATAAAGTTAGTCTGGTTAACTACGCTAAATAAAAGCAAAATTTAAGAATATAATAAAAAGGATATATTATGAGCTATGCCCATACCGAAGTTGCCCAAATCGCTGCTATTAGTAGCAATCGTTGTATCGGCAAAAACAATGAGCTACCGTGCATATCTCAGCAGATTTGCAACATTTCAAAAGCATGACGACCAAAGAAAATGATAGTAAGATTCAAGGTATTGTGATCATGGGTCGTAAGACATTTGAGTCAATGGGTAGCAAACCATTACCAAAGCGTGTGAGCTTCATTGTCACGACACAGATGGACTATGCTGAGACAAAAGGTCTTGCAGATAGCAGCAATGCTTATGTGGTACACAACTTAGATGACGCACTGACACAAGCAGCTAGCCTGGCTCATGGCGCGCATCTCGATACGATTTGGGTAATTGGCGGCGAGCGTGTATTTAGTGACGCTCTGATGTACACCGACCGTATTGAGCTGACTCATGTAGATACTGATATTGCTGACGGCGATGCATTTTACCCTGATCTGCCAGAACGATTTAAAGTAGCAGACGAATCTGAGCAAATGCACGATGAAAAAAAGTGATTTAAGCTTTAAGTTTACCACTTATAAAGTAGAAACTGATAAGTAGTAAAAGCCTATTGAAAAAGGGGCAGTCTTGGATAATTTTACTTATCCAAGACTGCCCCTTTTTTTGTTTAATGTTCATACAGCCTTTTACATAACTAACAAGATAAGAACTTCTGTTTGGTAATATCTAATCTATTACTCATGCAATACCTTGTACACCGTTTTTGCGAGTACTGGTCCGATGCCTTGTACGCCTGCCAACTCTTGCTGTGAAGCACCAAGCAGCTGCTGCATACCACCAAAGTGATTGAGCAAGTCACGACGACGTTTCTCACCCAGTCCCGGTATCACCTCTAGCACTGATGATGAGCGACGCTTATCGCGTTTTTTTACGGTGAGCGGTAATCGCAAAACGATGCGCCTCATCACGAATATGCATCAGCAAATGCAATGCTTTGCTATCCATCGGTAGATCTAACGGCTCGTGATCTAAAAAGTGCAATACCTCAAGCCCAGCCTTGCGCCCTTCCCCTTTTGCCACACTGATGAGCAAGGTGTCGCCAAGAATACCCAATTCAGTCAATACTTCTTTGGCAATGCCAAGCTGACCTTTACCACCATCAACCAATAGTAAATCCGGCAATGGTTGTTTCTTGTAACGCCGAGTCAGCACTTGTTTCATCGCTGCATAGTCATCGCCACCTTGGATATCATGGATAGCATACTGACGGTAATCACGACGGCGCGAGCCACCTTGGTCAAACACCACGCAGCTACCAATGGTCGCCTCACCCATCGTATGTGAGATATCGAAGCATTCAATACGATCAATCGTCCGATCAGTGACAGTCGCCAGTACGTCTTTTAGCGCACCAAAGCGCGCATGTAGCTCTAGATAATCGCCAAGCTTGGTTTTTAATGCATTACTGGTATTTAGTGTTGCTAAGTCCAGCCACTCTGAACGGTGCTCACGCACATTGGTCTTGATGACTACTTTATTACCGAAATGCGTTGCCAATGCTTCACTTACTGCCACTTGATCTGGTATCTGATGGCTCAATATGATTTCAGCGGGCAAATCATCGGTCACTTGGAAATAAAATGACGTAATAAAAGCCGATAAATTATCTGCTAACGACTCACTACCATCCACATCTGGGAAATAATTTTTTTCCACCCAATACACGTCCACCACGTACCGTCAGTACGTTCACACAGGTCATGCCAGCCTGACTGGCAATCGCAATCACATCTGCCTCACCTTGTACGGTATAGACTGCTTGCCTTGCTTGTACTTCACGTAGCATGGACAGCTGATCGCGATAAAATACCGCCTTTTCAAAATCTAACGCTTCAGCTGACGCTTCCATCTTTTCAATCAGCGTACTATGGATGTCACTAGAGTCGCCTTTTAAAAAAACGGATGGTATTGTTCACATCTTCTGCGTACTCTTCTGGCGATACCAAACCGACACAGGGCGCACGGCAACGTTTGATCTGATACTCAAGCAAGGACGTTGACGCTGCTTAAAAAAGGTATTGGTACATTGACGCATTTGAAACATCTTTTGCATCAAGACCAACGTTTCTTTTGCCGCATGTGCAGAGGGAAACGGGCCAAAGAATCGACCTTTTTGATGATTGCCTTTGCCGCGACCGTAAGCCAAACGTGGATAAGCTTATCGGCTGAGATAAATACATACAGATAGGATTTATCATCACGCAGCAGCACATTATAAGGTGGACGATGCTCTTTGATTAGATTCTGTTCAAGCAACAGCGCTTCGGTCTCACTACGCGTAATGATAGTCTCAATATTATGAATCCGCGCCACTAGCGCCCGCGTCTTTGGATGATCAATCGTCTTGGCAAAATAGCTATTTACTCGGCTTTTTAGCGACTTAGCTTTACCAACGTATAAGATGTCGCCGTTCTTACCCAGCATCTTATACACCCCTGGCAAGTTAGGCAGGCGTTTAATCAGATGCTTAAGACGGGCTTTTTTTATCATCGACAGGACTCGATTCTGAGACATTAACCATAGAATTTATTGCTCTTAAAAATCTTAGTAATACTGCTAGTTATGGGGCGGGAGTCATTGTTTTACAAGCCAATTATTATCGCAGCGCTACCCATAAAAAAAAGCCAGCTTTCGCCGGCTTAGTTTGTTCTATTATCGTTTATTCAATCACATACTACTAATGACGGAAGTTTGCCATCAGTGCTGGGATACCCGGCAGCATACCGACGATAGCCATGACACCTGTCAGTACCACGAACATAATACCCGGTATGATCCAGCGGCTCATCTTAGTCAAATTCGCACTACGTTCTTTAGAGCCAATCAAGCCCAAGTTATCAAGCAACAACGTGAGCGACCAACCAAAGGCAGGATTCACCAATGCAGAGGCAAAGACCACAATCGCAGCAGACTGCGTGGTTTTACCTTCACGCGTCATCTCCATACCAGCTTCTAGTAATGGAATAAACACCCCAACGATCAAGGCCACACACATCACTGGTTGCCAGATGGCTAAATCCATTGGATAGCCCCAAACCCCTGCGATAATACAAAATAGAGCCGTCAATAAAGCACCGGCAGGAATTGGACGTTTAGCAATCGCCGCAGGAACAATATACGTTCCCCAAGATGACGCAAAGTTGGAGCCGCCCAATACAGAGCCGACTACCTGACGAAATGAAGCACTGGTCATAGTGTCATCAATATCCATAAGCACTTTTTCAGTACGCTTAGGATAGCTGATTTTTTTGGAACACCTGATGGCCCAAGAAATCTGGCGACCACATTGCCACGGCCAAAATAGCAAACGGCAGTACTACAATGAAGCTTTCAATCGTCGGCAGACCTAACATCCAACCTGTGTTTTCGCCCCACCAATACATTGGATTCATGTTTGGTAGACCTGGCGCTGTTTTGAACTCAAAAGGTGCGCCCAATGCAAATGCAAGACCTCCACCTAACACACAGCTTAGCGGAACCGCGAGCCAGCGTTTTTGCCAATGCTCAAGCAATGCATACAGCAGAATAGTCGCCAGAATAATAAAGAAAGCGATATGCGACATGCCAATCCCTTCTGCCCAAGCAAAGAGATTTTTGACCTGTGATGTGGTTCCGATAAAGCCCAAGTAAATCAATAGGCCACCGCACACACCTTTACTGGTTAAGTTGGCTAGTAGACTCCCCCCTTTACTAATCGCGAGGAGCAGACCAAAAGCACCGATAAGCAAACCAAAGGCCATCGGGTGCCCACCAGCTGCTACCACAATAGGAATCAAAGGAATAAGTGGACCGTGAGTACCAGCAAGGTTGGCCGTCGGCAATAAAAATCCCGAAAATAAGATAATAAAGAAGGAGACGATCAATAGCTCGTAGCGTACGTTTTCTAGAACAAACGCATCACCTAAGCCGAGTGGACCTGCAAAGGTTGCTGCAATGGCGCCCACCATAACAACTTTACCGATGGTCGCGGCCATTGCTGGAATAGTATCTTCGTATTCAAAACGGTAATCACGGAATGGTAAATTAGGACGCCAGCGTTTCGGCTGCATGATTTGTAATTCATGGTTTAAGTAAGCATCACGACTGTCAAAACTAGAACTGGCTTATGCAAATCTACATAACTGCCTTGTACTTGACTGTCGTGGTTTACGTTCGAGGTCGGCGGATTAGACCTGAAGAGGGGGTCTGAGGGTTACTCATCACATTTCCTTGTGTCGATTACGTCTTTGATTGACTGCACACGCTCTGCTCTAATGTCATAGACCAAAGCGCCTATTACAAACTGCGAACTATTGTATGCCAAGACTTGATGAAATGCGAACCTAAAACCATTTAAAGATACTATGTATCTCATTATAACATATAAACTAAAGTTTTCATTTAAGACAAAATTGACCTTAATAGAAAACCATGAGGAAAAAATCTCTCTGTTATAGACTTTGAATTAGGATAAACGACCGTTTTATTGATAACAATTTACATCTAGGTGGATTTTTATCACATAGATGAATAGCAAAGATAGTTATAATAAATAATGATCGTTACCTGTAAGTGGGCATAAATATGTCATTTCGGTTACGCTTTAGAGCTAGCGGGCTGGGTACTTTTTAATTATGATAAATACTTTTTATCGATTTATTTCCCAGTGATACTGTGTAAAACCGCATTATTGATACAATCAAAAAAATTGAGAAAAGGCAACAGGACAAGTTTATGAGCGTATTACCTACCAACCTTGAGACTTTGAAACGTCGGGCCAAGCAAAGCATCATGCCATTGCTGACACCGCATTTATTAAAGCTACGCCTTAATACTTATGCACCATACATTGGCGCAGGTATCAAAATCGATCATATTAGTCTCGATCAGGGTTTGTGCGTGGTCAGCATGGGACTAAACACTCTGAACAAAAATATCGTCGGTACTCAGTTCGGTGGTAGCTTATATTCAATGGTTGACCCTTTTTATATGCTTATGCTGATGCATCAACTGGGTAGTAATTACGTGGTGTGGGACAAAAGCTCACATATTGATTTCATTGCGCCTGGCAATAGCAAAGTCACTGCACGCATGAAAATACCTAGCTCTGAAATTATTACTATTCAAGATCTAGCAAAAGAAGGCGAAGCGGTATTCCGTGAATATAAAGTCGATATCGTTGATGAGCAGCAAAAGCTCATTGCAACCGTTACCAAGACTTTATACATTAGACTGCGCAAATACAGTAAGTCCAAAGAGCAAGTCAACCGCATCGATACATTTGATGCTCAATAAACTTTGGCTTATAACTGGCACTATCAGAGCTGATAAAACTCAAATTATTAATGCTATACATACAAAAACCCCAATCTAGCTTTCGCATAGATTGGGGTTTCGTCTTTTTTGGTATGGCCCGCTTATTTATAAATAAACCTATGAATAAGGGCTTGTATCTACTATTACCTTGTCTTGAGCCAATCCTAAAATTATAGGACTAACTCAAAACGGCAAACTTGTGCTTAGATACCAGGTGCAGTATCAACTGCATCAGGTACACCAGCGTCAGTTTTTTTCTGAGCTGGACGTGGCGCAAGTTTTTCGCGGATACGTGCTGATTTACCAGAACGCTCACGTAAGTAGTACAGTTTCGCACGGCGAACAGCACCGCGGCGTTTCACTTCAATGCTATCGATGATTGGTGAATGCAATTGGAATGCACGCTCAACACCAACGCCGCTTGAGATTTTACGTACGGTAAACGCTGAGTTTAGACCGCGGTTACGCTTAGCAATTACAACGCCTTCAAAAGCCTGTAAACGCTCACGCTCACCTTCACGTACTTTTACTTGTACCACAACGGTATCGCCGGGTGCAAAGTTTGGGCGCTCAAGCAATTGAGCGTTTTCGATGACCTGAACCAATGGATGCTTGTTGCTCATGAGAGTTATCTCCTCACATTAGATAATAGAGGCTTAACGCATATCACCTGTTTGTAATAATTAATCGCATCTCTTTATAGTGAGACACAACGTAAATGGGTTATAACCAACGGCCACTATGTGATGACTCGTTTTATTATTGCTCAAAATTCTGTTTCTTAACTGTTTATCAAACCTAGTAACAATAAAGTCAGATTTTAAAAACCTACTTTTTATCTGCTTTGGCCAATGCTTTCAACCACTTCGCTTGCTCTACCGTTGGGGTAAACGCTTGCCATAAGTCTGGACGACGCGTTTGCGTACGACTGACTTGCTGACTAAAACGCCACTTAGCGATATTGGCATGATGACCTGAAAGTAATACCTCAGGAACCGCCATACCCGCAAACTCATGCGGCTTAGTATAGTGAGGGCAGTCAAGCAAGCCATCGACAAAAGAGTCTTGCTCCGCTGACTTATCATCACCCATGATATCGGGCAGACGACGTATCACACTATCCATCAGCACCATTGCTGGCAACTCGCCACCAGTCAACACGTAATCACCTAACGATACTTCCATATCGACATATTGTGATAGTAAACGCTCGTCAATACCTTCATAACGACCGCATAATAAAATCATGCCATCGTAATCAGTCATATTGACTACGCTACTCTCACTAAGCGTCTGTCCTTGCGGTGACATATAAATCACCGGACAGTGCTCACTATCGACACGGCAACCATGTTGACTGGCACGCAATCGTGCATCCTCAATGGCTTTCGATAATGGCTCAGCATCATCACCATCCCAGGACCACCCCCATAAGGCGCTCATCAATACGGCGATAGTTATCGGTGGTATAATCACGTGGATTAATGCATTCAATCGTAACTTGCTCTTGAGTCACTGCTCGGCCCGTGATTCCAAATTCACGAATCGTGGCAAACATCTCAGGAAAAATACTAATTACGGCAAAATACATCTGATGTCTACTTGCGTTAAGGCTAAAACAATCGGTGTAAGTAATAATAACGTCTGACTAAAAAGCCAGAAACGCTATTAGTAATCACTCGGCCATGCCACAAGCACTGTTTTTTCAGTCATATTGACTTCTATCACAGTCTGCTTATGCCATGGAATCAGGCGTTCTTCATTGTCCAAACTGTCTGAATTTGCCGTTACACGCATGATGTCATGGGCACCGGTTTCAAACATTTCAGTGATATTACCTAGATACTCATCCTGCTCGTTCATCACTCGCAGACTGACCAAATCCGACCAATAATATTCGTCTTCAGCTGTTTCAGGCAGGACGTTTTGTTCGACCCAAACGGTAACACCGTTCATAGTCTCAGCAACATTACGATCAGGAATCTGCTCAAATTGAGCCACAATTCCTGTTCCTTGCTCACGCCAAGCTTTCACAGTCAAAGGTTTCATGCCAGTGGCAGTTTTCATCCACCACGGCTTCATGTCGAATATTGCTGTACGGTCATCCGTATCACTGAATACCCAAAGCCAGCCTTTAATGCCGTAAGGCTTCTTAAGCTGACCAATTTTCATAAGGGCACTAGCGTTTGGAACAGATGACATAGCAGCTAACCTAACAATGATTAAAACAGCAATTGCAAAAACAATTGCGTCAAAAGCGATAAACAGTTAATGGCGCACCCTGGTTAGACAGTTACGCTATGTATTCTAAAGTCTACTGAATCAACTTGTAGTTAGACTATAAGTGGCTCAGTAACAGCAAAAACTTAAGCAGTTGCTTCAGTTTGAGCTGCAGACTTGTTGTAAGCTTTTGCTAATGAAGCAACGCGATCTGAAGGTTGTGCACCTTTTGCGATCCACGCATTGTACGCTTCCATGTTTAGGCGTACTGCTTCTTCAGACTCTTTAGCGAGTGGGTTAAAAAAAGCCGATGTTTTCAATATAGCGACCGTCACGCGCGCGGCGTTGATCAGCAACAACTACTTGATAAAATGGGCGTTTCTTGGCACCGCCCCGTGCTAAACGAATAACAACCATGTGAATTCTCTCTTTCGCAGGTATACCAAAAAGGGCATAATTATATCACAGTCTTTATTTGTTGAAAACATAAACTGTGCATATTTAATTATTTATTAACAATAGCTTAAATGTCGACCTAAGTAAAATATAACTGATGATAATGGCTTATTTTTAAATTTTTTTCTTTAGATTCTATAAATTACTATCGCTCTCTCTGAAAAACAGATGGTTGCTAAATACATTTATCCTTAAGCTTAACTTTATATCTATTCCAATAACTATTTGGCTCGCTCGTCGATTGCATACTGTATCAGTACTATTTATTGATTATGCTATTCTATGATATACCGCTATAGATTGATGCACGGACTAGCCTTAAGGCAATCGTATTCAAAGAGCTACACGCTATATCATAATAACTTTTCTTTTACTCTGTTGGACCCATATGATCTCTCCAAACCCAAAGCCGCGTCGTAAAGGTTGGCTGCCACGCTCTTATTCCAACACTTGGCTAACAACCTTGATGGTTGCCTTTATCGTGCTTATTAGTGTGAGCTTATCAATTTTGTTCTTTTGGCGCAGTCTGTATCTGCCAGAGTTAAAAAAACCATGCGCGTTATTTGACGAGTGAGTTGCAGCTGATCAATAGTGCCAACAAAGACTGGCAAGGTCGTCCCGAAGTACGCCAATGGATTTACCAGCACTCTCATGTCGTCGTGGTAAATAATCCGAGCGACTTTCCAGAAGTCGCTGACAAGCCATTCGTGAGCTTTTTTACGGACGTACTACAACGTGAAATCGGTGCGCAGCTCGGTCGTCCTGTAGAGGTCTATTTTAAATTTAAGCCAACGCCGCAGCTATGGGTACAAGATAGCCGTGATGACAGTTTTTGGGTGCGTGAGCCTGTGGTTTACTATTCACAATATAGCCCGACATTACTGGTGCTATTTTTGATTGGACTGCCTATCCTATCGTTACTCACGATTATTCTATTAGCCCGTCAATTAAATCGCCCGCTACGCTACCTACAGCGGGCAGCTACTAATTATATTCGTCTCGGTCATGCAACCACACTGCCAACTCAGAAAGGCCCCACAGAAATACGTCAAGTTAATATGGCATTTAACCGACTGTTTACGACCTTAAACCAAGCGCAAAAAGAGCGAACAATCATGCTTGCCGGCATCTCACATGATTTGCGGACGCCGTTGACACGTATGCGCTTAACCGCAGAAATGCTACCAGATGATTTCTTCCGTGAAGGGCTGATTTACGATATTGAGGATATGGATGCTATTTTAGAGCAATTCATCTCGTTTATGAAAGATGGTTCTGATGAGCCAGTCAGCTTGACCAACCTAGACACTATATTTAATGAAATCATGGTGCAGTTTGCGCCAATGAAGTTTGTATATGAGTCAGAATGCGACAAGGTTGTTCCTGTACGTCCATTATCCATCAAGCGTCTGATTATCAACTTGGTTAATAATGCCAATCGTTATGGAAAGCCACCAATTTATTTATCGGCAACGGTTGTACCAACATTTATAGAAACTATCGAAGACGAAGATACGGATGTGGTCAGCGAAAATGTGGTGAACAAAGAAGCTCAAGAACAACTAGTGATTTGTGTACGAGATTGCGGTGATGGCGTCGCCGACGATCAATTAGAGCGGATTATGCAACCGTTCGAACGTGGAGAGACGGCACGGACTACTCAAGGTAGCGGACTAGGTCTTGCGATTGTTGATCGTATTGCACGATTACATCACGGTACCGTCGAAGCCATTAACCACCCTGAAGGTGGGCTACAAGTATGCGTACGTATTCCCCTACTCTCCAAAGTTGCTGGAGATACGACATTAGCGGCTGACGTAGAAGAGGTATCTGAGGTAGACAGTACGGTGACAAATTCAAAATAGCGATGAAACTTTAATTTGAATAAGCAAAGAGGTCAACGCTAGTCTTTGCTACCAATAGCCGGTGGAATATACTCAGCACTGTTAGTGAAAGCTAGTGGCTGGGTAATTTCAGCCTGAGCTGTTTGTAGTGTTTGGGTCGTTGACGGCTGTTTTAAAAATAAATAATAGCCTAGCGTAATCGCATTCAACACTACCAAGCCACCAAATAAATATGGCATCCTATGCCTCCTATGACATTGTCCAACTGCCTTAAAAATAGCGACAAGCGCGTCACCTAGCTATAAAGCGCTATCTTTTTATACCATTAAGATGCCGCTGATTCTCTTTAGGAACATGACTAATAATTATGGCGTAGTATGATAACTTAGTCTTATAGCTTAGCCGTATAACTTGGTCTAATCTGACAACTTAGTATCGAAGTCGCGCTCGCTTTTCTCCTGCGTCAATTCATCAGCAGCCAGAATTTGCGTCAATGGTTTGATAGGCCATGTCATCACAAACCTTGCACCGCCCAACTCACGACTCTCATCTACTTTCATACTACCATTAAACCAAAATGCAATACGCGATACAATAGACAAGCCTAGACCATAGCCACCTGACGCGCGTGTACGGCTGTCATCTAAGCGTGAGAATGGAATGAATACTTTTTCGCGATCTGCTTCAGGAATACCATGTCCATCATCTTCGACACTGACGAAGCATTGCCTTTTTTTGACACCTGCACTAATGATAATGGTTGTTTCTGCATAGCGTAACGCATTACCTGCAAGGTTCTGAATCACACGGTGTAAGTAGCGTCTATCCGCAACTGCTGTGACTTTTGCATTTGGTAAACTGGTTACTATTTTGATAGATTTACCTAGCGCATTGGTTTCGCGCTCGATCTGCTCTAACAGCTCTCTTAAGTTTACTGGTTCTAAATCTAACTTTGGTGACCCTTCCTCAAGCTTAGCATAGGTCAAAATCTCATCAATCAAACCATTAAGCGATTCAATATCTTCATCAATATAGTCACGCTGCATAAAACGTGAGTCTTCGTCATCCGTATCAGCAAGCATATCTACGGCAAATCGAATACGAGCCACTGGCGTACGAAGCTCATGTGAAACCGCTCGGGTAAGCTCTCGCTGTGATTCAATCAAACGCTTAATATGCGAGGTCATGGAATTAAAAGTTGCTGACAAACGTGCTATTTCATCTTGACCAATAACTTGTACTTGAATATCAAGGTTACCTTGACTGACCTCATTCACACCTACCTGAATCAATTGCAGCTTACGCTCAAGCGGGAAGATGAGTGCATATACACCTAAGCTAATTAGGAACATACTGATAAGAATCATACTAATAATTAAGTTAAGCGGGAACCAGTTGAACAACGGCACAGGACCAATCAATATCGCCATATCATTGATTTCAGACGGTACCACTACTCTAATAGATGAGTTACTTTTGCTGCTATTAGTATCTTGCAATGAGATAACCACTTCGTCACGGCGCAAACGCGACATCTGATCTGAATCCAAATCGAGCGTATTGACAGCAGTAAACGCTAAAGGAAAAGAAAATTTCTCCTCTAACTCTGCTAGACGCGCACGCTTATCAGACAAGGTCATCTGATAGGACAAATCATCTAGTAAAAATATTGCGATAGCTCGTACTTGCTGCTCTGTGACTTGCGATATTCGCGCGGTCAACACGTTCTCATTGTCTGGCAGACGATAATACACATCTGCATAGACAGGTTGGCTCATATAACGAACCACTGTGGCATCGCTCTTAAAGCGTCTTAATTCACTGGCAGTAAAGTCTACCTCATCGATAGGGACAATCTTAAACGTTGAACCAAATAGACTACTGGCATCAGACAGCCAATACTCACGATCTTCTTTAGTATCTTGATGAGAGATACCTTCACTTACTAAATGAAACGCCCCCATCGCCATACTCTCGCGATAGGACTGCACACGTTCCTTATTGATGGTGTCCATCAATAACTGCGCAAACAATGCTACGCATAAACAGACTATAAGCAGTCCAGCATAGATACGAACAAAAATACTGTGTTTTAAAGAAGAGACTAATGACATACGTGCCGTGACCAACTTAATAGATAGAGAGTGCCGATATCATTCGCTACATAGTGAGCGCCATATACTGATATCGAGTATTATCAAATAGAGATAGACTTTGACTACTGCAGTCTAATTAATCTGCAATAATCGCCCAAATATAGATACAAGTCACCCATATTCGATCAGTGTCTATAATAATGGGTTAATTAAACCACATAACACTGCATTTAAGTTCAAAAGTTAAAATTTAGCCACAAAAAAACCAGCAAAGATGCTGGTTTTTTCGAAAATGACTAATAATTAATCGCTACGTAGATGCAGTAATCTTAGTTGCCTTCTTTCACAAACAGATAACCTTTACTACGTACGGTTTTGATACGCTTTGGATTTTCTGGATCATCACCGATTTTTGGACGAATACGTGAAATACGCACATCAATTGAACGATCCTGACCATCATACTCAATACCACGTAGACGCTCAAAGATATCTTCACGAGATAAAATGCGACCTGCGTTAGAAGCAAGTAACCACAATAGATCATATTCAGCGCTAGTAAAATCAACCAGCTCATCACCTAGATTGACTGAGCGACCACCGTTGTCAATGACTAACTCGCCAAACTCTAAACGCTGCGGCACATCTTCTGATGGTGCGTTTTCTGAACGACGTAATAAAGCACGGATACGAGCGAGCAATACGCGCGGCTGAGCAGGTTTGGCGACATAATCATCAGCACCCATCTCTAGACCCAATACTTGATCCATATCTTCGGTACGCGCAGTCAGCATCAAAATAGGATTTTGATAGTGCGGGCGAACTTCACGGCAAACTGTCAATCCGTCGCTACCAGGTAGCATGACATCAAGTACGACCATATCTGGTTGTTCATTGACAATGCGGCGAATAGCACGGTTACCGTCAGTTTCAATTGCCACTTCTAAACCATTTTTGACCAAGTAATCTTGAGTCAACATGGCCAGACGCTCATCATCTTCAACAATCAGGATTCGGGGGGTGTTGTCTTCTTCAGTCGTTGTCATTGTTATATCCTCTAATACATCTAATTTAAAAGCAGTAAAAGTAAGAGCGGTAAAATTAATAGCACCATAAAGCGGTACAATTGATGTTCGTATAGCTGTTACAAAGTTGGTAGCACAGTATACTATTAAACCTACAGCTTCCTATACTATAGCTGATAGTCGTTAACAAAACCTATAAACTACCTCTAATAAAACTTTAGTTTGCGTCCAAGAATAATCCTACCTATCTCAATAATAGGCAGTAATTTCGTTTTCGTTAAATACTTACAACCAGAGCGCATCTTAATAACCAATGTTAGTGTCTTACATCGCACAGACGCACCACAGTATCACTCCATACTTACGATATTTCATAGTCTAATATAACCACATATTACCCTTACTGCTAGTGGCATTTTAAGGAAATCCAATATTATCTTGTTCTCAAACGATAATTAACGGAGGCTCATAAAATACTTATCTGTCCAAACACTGATATAAGTAAAAGTAGCAGCCATAGCATTGGCAAATTCAAACTAACAGACATAAAAAAAAGCAGCCCATATAATGGACTGCTTTCTGTCTTCAACTACACTGTTAGCTTCAGATAACTATCTATCGCTAACAGTGATAACTATAACTAACAGTGATAAATTACACGCGATTTTTGTACTTGCGAATAGTCTGTAGCTGTCCTACTGACTCTGCAAGTGAGGCTAAAGCTGCATTAGTCTGTAGTGTATCAGACTGGTTTACTAGCATTTGCTCAGCTTTCTTGCGAGCTTCGACAATCTTACTTTCATCAAGATTGCTTGCACGCATAGCGGTGTCAGCCAATACGGTAACCATCTTAGGTTGTACTTCTAGTACACCACCTGAGACATAAATTATTTCTTCTTCACCATTTGGTGTTTGCACTCGCATTGCACCTGGCTTTAACAAAGTAATAAGCGGTGTGTGACCTGGCAATACACCAATCTCGCCTTCGGTACCAGTAGCTATTAACATGCTAATTTCGCCTGAATACAACTCTTCACGAGCACTTACGACGCGACATTGTAACGTTGCCATACTTAATTCCTTACCATCAAAGCGCGATCAAAAAACAGTAAAACTGCGATGCGTTACTGAAGAGTAGATACAAGGTTTATATTATATCTACTCGTTAGCTTATGCTTATACAACTTACGCTGACTTAGACTTCATTTTTTTCAGCTTTAGCGACTACTTCATCGATGCTGCCAGCCATGTAGAACGCCTGCTCTGGTAGGTCATCGTATTCACCAGCAATGATTGCTTTAAAGCTAGCAATGGTATCGCGTAGTGGCACGTATTTACCAGGTGCACCAGTGAAGACTTCGGCTACGTGGAATGGCTGAGACAAGAAGCGCTGAATCTTACGAGCACGATAAACAACCAGTTTATCTTCTTCTGATAACTCATCCATGCCCAAGATAGCGATGATGTCTTTAAGCTCTTTATAACGCTGTAGAACTTCCTGAACACCACGAGCAACATTGTAATGATCTTCGCCGATTACTTGTGGATCTAACTGACGCGACGTTGAATCCAATGGATCAACCGCAGGATAGATACCTTGTGATGCGATATCACGGCTTAGTACAACTGTTGCATCCAAGTGAGCAAACGTTGTAGCAGGTGATGGATCGGTCAAATCATCCGCAGGTACGTATACCGCCTGAACTGAAGTAATAGAGCCTGACTGAGTTGACGTAATACGTTCTTGTAATAAGCCCATCTCTTCAGCTAGTGTTGGCTGATAACCAACCGCTGACGGCATACGACCAAGTAGTGCTGATACTTCTGTACCCGCTAGTGTATAACGGTAGATGTTATCAACAAACAATAGTACGTCACGACCTTTGCCAGTAACAGGATCTTTAGTATCACGGAAGTACTCAGCCATGGTCAAACCAGACAGTGCAACACGTAAACGGTTACCCGGTGGCTCATTCATCTGGCCATATACCATTGCTACTTTAGACTTACTGAAGTCTTCAGTGTTTACAACGCCAGCTTCCTGCATTTCGTGATAGAAATCGTTACCTTCACGAGTACGCTCACCAACACCAGCAAATACTGACAAACCTTCATGTTTTAAAGCGATGTTGTTAATCAGCTCCATCATGTTAACGGTTTTACCAACACCGGCACCACCGAACAGACCAACTTTACCACCTTTAGCAAACGGGCAAAGTAGATCGATAACTTTAATACCAGTCTCTAGTAGCTCAGTGCTGTTTGACTGATCCGCGTAGCTTGGCGCTTCACGGTGGATAGACCATTTTTCGTCAGCAACAACAGGACCTTCTTCATCGATAGGACGACCAAGAACATCCATGATGCGACCTAGCGTACCAGTACCTACAGGCACAGAAATAGGTGCACCAGTATTAGTAACCGGTAGGTTACGCTTTAAACCTTCGGTTGAACCCATTGCAATAGTACGTACAATACCGTCACCTAGCTGTTGCTGTACTTCTAGGGTAGTTTCGGTACCGTCTACTTGCAAGGCATCAAAAATTTGAGGAACTTCATTACGGTTGAACTCAACGTCAAGAACCGCGCCAATAATCTGTACAATACGACCGCTACTCATTGCGTTCTCCTTGAACTTCTATATATAGGTGTAGTCAATTATGAAACAGCAGCAGCACCGCCAACGATTTCCGAGATTTCTCGGGTAATCGCCGCTTGACGCAGCTTGTTATAAACCAACTGTAAATCGTTAATAAGGTCACCAGCATTATCTGTTGCCGCTTTCATCGCAACCATACGTGAAGACTGCTCAGAGGCAATGTTTTCCATTACCGCTTGATAAACAATCGACTCAATATAGCGACCAAGCAATTCATCAATTAACGTCTTGATGTCAGGCTCGTAGATATAATCCCAGCTAAGTTCTGTCTGTAGACCACTGTCTTCATCATCAAATGACTGCTCTGGTAGAGGAACCAACTGATTAACCGTTGGTTTCTGAGTCATTGCATTGACGAATCGGTTATAGACTACATAAATACGGTCAATATTGCCGTTATTATAGTCTTCAAGCATCGCTTGAACCGGTGCATTCAATTGTTCAAACGTTGGTTTATCGCCATAATCGGTCACAGCCGACGTAACTTTACCACCAAAGTTTTTGAAGAAACTCACACCTTTGGCACCGATGACTGCAAACTCAGCCTGTACAGACTGATCTTGATAATCTTGGATACTTTTAGTTAGGGCTTTGAATAAGTTAATATTCAAACCACCCGCTAGGCCACGGTCAGAGGTAATGACAATATAGCCAACCTTATTGACTGGACGCGATACCATATACGGATGTTTATAGTCTGATGAGGCATGCACCAAATGTGAAATAACCCGGCGCATACTATCAGCATACGGGCGACCCACGTCCATGCGCTCTTGCGCACGGCGCATTTTACTTGCCGCTACCATTTGCATAGCACGAGTAATTTTCTGGGTGCTTTTAATACTGGTGACTTTGGCACGTATCTCTTTTAAGCTTGCCATAATGATTCCAATATAAGAGGGTTAAAAAGCATTGGCGCATGCGACAATCGTTTGATATACAACATCAGTCCTACAGAATAACATTTTATATCTTGTGGCATTACGCGATCTAATACCGATAATGGTTAAAACAGTGGCGCAAATATCTGGTCAGACAACGCGCCACTTTATCAGCTCTAAGCTACAGTTATAACCAATTCGGCTTAACCCGTTAAATTAATAACTGTGATTTTGTTTAAAGGTCTCTAGAGATGACTTTAAACGACCTGCGATATCATCATTGTAGTTCGCAGTGTCATCAATCTCACGCATCAATTCACTTTGCTCATCATGCATATAACGTAGGTACGCTTCTTCGAAAGAACCAATCTTTTCGACAGGTACGTCAGCTAAGAAGCCTTCGTTTGAAGCATAGATAACGGCTGCTTGCTCAGAGATTGACATCGGCTGATACTGCTTCTGCTTCATCAATTCAGTCACACGCTCACCATGATCAAGCTGTTCGCGAGTTGCGTCATCAAGATCTGATGCGAACTGAGCAAATGCTGCTAATTCACGATATTGAGCTAGAGCGGTACGAATACCACCAGATAGCTTTTTGATGATCTTAGTCTGAGCGGCACCACCAACACGAGATACCGAGATACCAGCGTTTACTGCTGGACGGATACCTGAGGCGAACAAGCTAGACTCTAGGAAGATCTGACCATCAGTGATCGAAATCACGTTGGTTGGTACGAATGCAGATACGTCACCAGCTTGTGTTTCAATGATTGGTAGTGCGGTTAAAGAACCAGTTTTACCTTTCACTTCACCGTTAGTGAACTTTTCTACATAATCAGCATTTACACGTGATGCACGCTCAAGTAGGCGTGAGTGTAAATAGAATACGTCACCAGGATAAGCTTCACGACCTGGCGGACGACGTAATAGTAGTGAAATCTGACGATAAGCAACTGCTTGCTTTGATAAATCATCAAATACAATCAGTGCATCTTCACCGCGGTCACGGAAGTATTCGCCCATCGTACAACCTGAGTACGGTGCGATATACTGAAGTGCTGCAGGCTCTGATGCTGAAGCAACCACAACAGTGGTATATTCTAGTGCGCCAGTTTGCTCAAGCTTACGTACTACGTTAGCGATAGTCGAACGTTTCTGTCCGATAGCCACGTATACACATTTAATGCCTGAAGCTTTCTGTGCGATGATCGCATCGATAGCCATTGCTGTTTTACCAGTCTGACGGTCACCAATGATAAGCTCACGCTGACCACGACCGATTGGAATCATGGTATCAACAGCTTTATAACCAGTCATTACTGGTTGATCTACTGATTGACGGTCGATAACGCCTGGAGCGATCTTTTCGACTTTATCAGTCATTTTGGCATCGATAGGACCTTTGCCATCAATAGGATTACCCAAAGCATCAACAACACGGCCTAACAGCTCAGGACCTACTGGTACTTCAAGAATACGACCAGTACAATAGGCTTTTTGACCTTCTTGCAGCTTTAGGTAATCACCAAGTACTACCGCGCCAACAGAATCACGCTCTAAGTTAAGCGCCATTCCGTAGATTTCGCCTTCAAACTCAATCATTTCGCCGTACATGGCATCTTCAAGACCATGAATCTGCACGATACCGTCAGATACTTTGACAATCGTGCCTTCATTCTTTGCAGTTGCACCCGCATCAAGGTCTTGAATACGCTGCTTAATCAGGTTACTGATTTCCGCTGGATTCAATTGTTGCATTGCCTTGTTTCCTTTAATTTATGATAACCCGCCCACTGACTTAATTGCTCTTATAATCATACAGCCAATATTTGACTATATTGATGATTGGCATTAGGCAGTTAGCTGTGTTTTTAACTGTTGTAACTTGCCGCGCATCGAATCATCAATGACTTTGTCACCGACTTTGATTGTAGCGCCTGCCAATAGACTTGGATCAACTGATTCGTGAATCACCACACTCGCATTTAGCGAGGCAGCAAGACGTGCTTGAATCGTTTCACGTTGAGCGTCAGTCAATGGGTAGGCAGAGGTCACATATGCGTCAAGCTGCTTTAAGCTTATTGCCTTGTGACGGCGATAATGCTCATAAACTTCAGGAAGCAGCGCCAGACGCTCTTGTTCTGATAACTGTTTAACGAAGTTACTAAGTGCTACTGATACTTTTGGATAGCTTACGTTACTGTCAAGGCTAGTCCCTTGAGCTTCGCTTAATAACTGCTTGAAAGCAGAATCATTAGCGCTAGCTACTTGCGTATCATAAAGATCGACCAAAGCAGCTGACTTATGCTCAGCAGAAACAGCTGGATTGTCTAGCCAAGTACTGAACGACTTGTCATTGACAACAGTGCTAGCAACAAGTAAGAAGTTTTCCCACTCGTTGACTGCGCCGTTTTCGTTGGCATAGTCAAACGCGGCTTTAGCGTACGGTCGTGCTAAGGTTGATAAGTCAGCCATTATATCCTCACAATTACAGCTTCGCCGCCAGTTGGTCTAACATACTGGCATGTTTTTGCACATCGACTTTGTCTTGCAAAATCTTCTCTGCACCAAGTACAGCCAGTTCAGCAACTTGGGCACGCAATGATTCACGCGCTTGATTGATTTCTTGATCGATAGATGCTTGCGCTTGTTGACGAATGCGCTCGCCTTCCGCTTGGGCTTGCGATTTTGCATCTTCGACGAGCTGATTGGCACTCTTGTTCGCTTGCTCGATTAGAGCGGCAGCCTTGGTCTTTGCAAGATCAAGTTCCTGCTGGACATTTTGCTCCGCGGTCGCCAAATCTGCTTTTGCTTTTTCTGCGGCATTCAGACCTTCAGCAATTTTACGCTGACGCTCATTGATGGCACCGATAAGTGGTGGCCACACGAATTTCATGCAAAAAAATCACAAATATTGCAAAAGCAATGGCTTGACCGACGAGGGTAAAATTGATATTCACGTGATCACCTCTTTGTTAATGAAAAATCAGTTTCATTGATCATGTTTGGTAGTCAAATCTTGACTATATTTGATAGAAAGTCTCCGAATACCAAACATTTACAACTGAGCTTTCGGATTAACCTGCTAGAGGGTTAGCGAACAACAATAGCATAGCAATACCAACACCGATCATCGGAATAGCATCAAGAAGACCTGCTACGATGAACATACGAGTTTGCAATTGTGAGCCAAGCTCTGGTTGACGCGCAACGCCTTCTAAGAATTTTCCACCTAGAATAGCAAAACCAATACCTGTGCCAAGTGCGCCAAGACCGATAAGTAGTGCTACTGCGATAACTGTGTAACCACCTAATACTGGATCCATTGATGTATCCTCATTTACCTATTGAATGTCTAATTAATGTTCAGTTGATGATGCAAGCGACATGTAAACTATCGTCAGCATCATGAATACGAACGCTTGAAGTGTAATAACTAAGATGTGGAAGATAGCCCACGGTACCGATAACGCCCATTGAATCCAAAACGGCATTAGAGCAATCAGTATGAAAATCAATTCCCCAGCATACATGTTGCCGAATAGACGCAAACCAAGTGATACAGGTTTGGCTATTAGAGTAACTGCTTCTAGGATGAAGTTGATGGGAATCAAAATCGCTTGTACGATTGGGTTTTTGGCGCCAAACGGATGTAGTGTTAACTCACCGATAAAGCCCCCCAAACCTTTTTCTTTAATGCTATAAAAGATAATCAGTGCAAAGACAGAGAACGACATGCCAAGCGTGATGTTAGGATCAGTCGTTGGAACGATCTTAAAGAAAACATGATGTGGATCATGGCCCATAGCGGCACCGATTTGCCCAGCAATACCTGGAATGAAATCAACAGGTATTAAATCCATCAAGTTCATCAAAAAGATCCAGACAAAAATGGTCAACGCCAATGGCGCAATCAGTTTTGATGTACCACTGTATGAATCACGAACGTTGTTATCAACAAACTCAACGATCATCTCAACTGCTGCCTGAGTTTTTCCTGGCACGCCTGAAGTGACTTTTTTTGGCAACCATCCAAAAGACGGCGCAAAATAAGATACCTAGACCAATCGACCATAGCATAGAATCAAGATGGATAGCGTTAAAGCCCATTACCCCTGCTTCTTCAGCAGTATGAGCAACTTTCCAACCTTCGCCCGGCAGATAGCCATACGTCCAATTCGTTAAGTGGTGAGAGATATATTCTGATGATGTTTGCTCGGATGCCATAATGTAAGCTTCTTATTAATCAACGATTTAATCAACTACCAAAAATATGGTTGTCATCTGATGAGGTGTAGTATTTATATCTATCTTGCTATTAAGCAAATAAATAAACCGTACTAAATCACTCATGTAACCAACAACATCCAACCCATAGTTCTATTACTAATATGCAGTATTTGATAGCGTGAGATAAATTTTAGCTATCAAAAAAGGGCTTATGATAACTCAGTAATAGCCCTTGCATTTTTATACGCAAAATTATTATATATGTGCTTGCCCACTGACCGTTTTTTTACGATCGGCGCTTAATGTAGCGCTTATAAGCAAAATATTTAGCCGCCTATATTAATGCAGCGTTGTATTCGTGTAAAGTCAATTGTGATTTTTTTATCCACTGTATGAATAAGTTAGCCACCAGTTTTACTTGCTAATATAACCACTAACCATAATTAGATAACCGTACTCTAATTATCAGCGATACAGATAGTTGAATAACCCCTACCCTCTCACTGCATACTACGTCTAACATTGAGACTCATAGTGCGGTCTTTATAATCACTGGTGCTATCCTAAGACAGCGTTGTGCTTCGACTTTTCGAACTAGTCATAGAGAAGCTGGACGGCAGGGTGACTTGCCAGTACTATTAATAAACCATCTGTTTAGCGATCATTTATTAGCGCTAGCGTATATGCCACAACATCCAACTGTGACTAATTTGCATTACCATAAAACCGATAAACAGCGCTGGCGCAGATAGGGGTTGTACGGTAATAAAAATTAGTGCAAAACCAAACACGGTCAATAACCATTTTGACATCTGACCCCGATATAGCTGGCTAACGATGTGTTGGCGCGCGCGATATCCGGTGTACCAAAAAAATAAAAAACGCAAATACTGCTTGAGTGATAAAACTTAGTAGCGCACCAATTGCAGTGCTTTTTGCTATCGTAAGCTCACTATGTAACCAAATAGTATCTACTATCCAAGCAATGATAATAAGGATAAATAGTATCCATGCTTGTCGTTTAATATAGATGCCAATCTTGTCTTTTTGCGTGCGTTTGGCAGGCTTGGTCATCGGTATTCCTATAGCCCTTACAGCATTGGGACAATATATCATACTTATGATAATTTTATCCGTGAATGACTTACTCCACAGGCATTACCTTTCGGCCAAAATAAAACGCTACTTATTATAGGTAGAGCGTAACTATTAAGCAAGTAAAATATGACTTTTATCAGTCACCTAACGCATTTTGCTAAGATTATTATATTACGTAGTCTGTAATAAATGCTTAAAGCGAAGCTATACAACCAACTCAAACAATCCTAGCAAATTGCTGTTTTTGATTACATTATGAGATACATTGATATATCTGTTTGGCCATACTCTGCCAACCGCTGATAAAGTCATCGCTACTACTCATATCTTCAGGTTGTACCGTACTCTTCACTGGTTGTAGCTTCGCAAGTAAGCCCTTTGCCGGCTCACTTGGACTAACCAAACACATTTGCTTGGCTGGGCGCTGCTCATTCAACCAACGGAGTTGGCTTGCTTTGGGTGATAGATGATGATCTACGCTAAGGCTACCAACGAGCGTTAAGTGTAAGCTGTCTTCGATATATTGATAAGCATCATGATAGGCCCAATAAGGTCGTGTTTTTGAGGCACTTTTAATAGAGGTTTGCTCCAATGCAGTAACTTTTTTTATCTAGTTGCTGTGCAAATTTTTTTTCGCGTTGGCTTGGTATAGGTCTTTATATTGCGGATTGGCATGGCTATGAATCACAGCCAATGCACGGGTAATGGCTTTGGCATTTTCAGGGTCTAACCAAATATGTGTATCTAGTGTACCCGCGATAGCGTCGCCCTTTATATCACGTAATGGATGACGATTGAATGCATCAAACTCAAATAAAGCAATGGCATTTGGGGCTGTTTTTAGACTTGCTGCTAGATTGTTTTCTAGCGGCTCACCAAACCATACCACAAACTTACTGTCTTTGATTGACTTGATATCACCTGGCTGATACTACCATGATGTCCCACCTCCCCCGTTTGCAACAATCGTTTGGCTGACGGCGCGCCTTCTGTTACTGCTTCACTTAACAAGAATAGCGGATAATTGCTAACACTGACCGTTGCAGCTTGTGCACTCAGTGTGAAAGACCCTAGGACTATCAATCCTGTCATTAGCAAGCGCTGTAATGTGATAAGCGAACGTACGGAGTAAGTAAAAACAGCGTTCATAGTAAGCTCTTTTATTGTTAGATAGCATTGTTGGATAACGAACGTATGAGTAATAGTATCTTGCCCCACTCCTGTAAAAAGGGTAGATATACAAGACTACTAGTAAGACAATTCACTCAGTTCTTATTTTAGTATGTTATACTATAACAATAAAAAACGCTATCATAAAAAATGTCATGCGATTACCATGCTATTTTTAGGAGCTTGTACCATGTCTATTACTTCATCGATTTGCGAACATTTGCATGATGTGCAAGATCTGACTCCGCATGATGTTCATGAACGCTTAGCAGCAGCTAAAGAACATTGTCGTCTAAATGGCGCGCGCTTTACGCTTTTGCGTCAGCAGATATATCAATTGGTCTTGGAGCAGATCAGCCCGTCGGCGCTTATGACCTAATCACTCAGTTGCAGCAAATGCGACTGTCTATACCTGATAACAGCGATATTCAAAAAGTAGCGAGCTCACCAACACTGTCAGTAGACACTAATACAACCAAAAAACAAGCGCCGAAAAATGTCGCGCCGCCAACGGTTTATCGCAGTTTAGAATTTTTGCTAAGTGAAGGGTTGATTCATCAGTTGACCTCTATCAATGCTTATGTTCCTTGCTGTCATCCTCGCGCCCAGCATACAGCCGCATTCTTGATCTGCGATCAGTGTCAACGTGTGCAAGAATGCAGCAGTCTACCCGTTCAAGAAATGATGAGCTTTGCCGAGCAAGATGTGGGGTTTGTGGTTGAGCGTAGTGTTATTGAGCTTAGCGGTCGTTGCCAAGCTTGCCAGTAAAATTAAAGCTACTATAGTTTGTGTAAACGTTTTAAGCAAGATTCGTCGATTGTCTATTTACCTATGCGTTGTCATATTATGAATATCTCTACCCTACCTTCTAATCAGTTAAATACTACTGTTGCGAATAGCAGTACTGTGAGTAATGCTGACAAATTATTGAGCTTAAACAATATCAGTTACCATATTGGGCCTCAACGTCTGCTCTCTCACATAGATATCGACATTGCTGTTAATGAGACGGTCAGCCTTATCGGTCCCAATGGTGCTGGTAAGTCAACGCTAGTCAAACTTATTTTAGGTTTAATTGAGTCAACTGATGGCTCTATGACAGCACATCAGCCGCTACAGCTTGGCTACGTACCGCAGCGATTTGCTGTGCCACCGATATTGCCATTGCGCGTTTGCGACTTGTTGGCGCAAGCAGATAAGAAACGTCTAACCCCTGAGCAGCGGCAGTTTATTTTTGATAACTTATCATTAACGCATTTACTGTCACGGCAGATGTTGCATTTATCAGGTGGTGAGACGCAGCGCGTACTATTGGCCAGAGCGCTACTAGACAAACCCAATTTGCTTATTTTAGACGAGCCGATGCAGGGTCTCGATCCTGATACTGAAGTTTGGCTATATCAGTTCATTGATGAGCTGCCTGATTTCTTACGTTGCGCCATGCTGGTGGTGTCTCATGATTTGCACTGGGTCATGAAAGGCAGCCGCCGCGTTATTTGTTTGAATAAGCATATTTGCTGTGAAGGACAACCAAGCGAGCTGGCTATTAGTACTGAATTTCAAAAGCTATTTGGTCATCATTATGAACAGCCATACGTGCATCAGCATCATGCCTGCGAACACCATGCACCAAGCGAGTTATAGCGTTAGTAATCAAGGTTCAAAATTGTCGAAATCCAGCTCATTAAAGCCAAAACTATTAAACATATAAATAATACGGCTTTACTCTTTATAAAAATTTTTACGGACATTCATTATGACTGCTTGGTTAGCCATCATTGCGCCTGCTTGGATCGCTGGCAGTATATTAGCGTTATTATCAGCGCCGTTAGGTTGCTTGGTATTGTGGCGGCGTATGGCGTTTTTCGCCGATGCCTTAGCTCATGGCACGTTGCTAGGTGTGGCTTTGGCTGTGTGGTGGCAATTACCAATGGGTATCGGCATTGCATTGGTCAGTGTCATGGTCGTACTGGGACTGGTCTTGATTGATGATGAGCGTCTGCCAGTGGATGCTGTATTGGCAGTCGTGTCAGTGTCTCTCCTGTGCCTAGGCTTACTGGCTTTGACCCAATTGACTGACCAACAGGCCAATGTGCTCGGATTTTTATTCGGCAATTTGCTAGATCTCGATTGGGCAGATTTGCCTTTGCTTGCTGGTAGCGTATTAGCTGGCTTGGGACTGCTTATCTACATTTGGCCTGCGCAAATCAAGCTTGCAACGCATGAAGCATTGGCACGTATTCAAGGTATCAACCCAACACGGCAACGGCTGTTTTTTATGGGTGTACTGGCAGGGTTTTGTGCGATTGCTCTACAGGCGGTTGGTAGTCTATTAATCAGCGGATTATTAGTGCTACCTGCACTGACCGCACGTCTATGGTCAGCATCGCCAAAACAAATGGTGATTATAGCGTTGATAGTCGCTCAACTGGGTGTGACACTTGGCGTGTGGGGCAGTATTTGGTTAGACATTCAAACAGGTCTTTCTATCGTCTTGATATTAGCTGCTTTATTTTTTTACTGCACTCATTTTTTTCGAAGTTAATAAAGATAAAACTTTAGTTAGCGTCGCTGTAAATACGTTATAATAAATAAAACATGACTGTTTTTCGCTATCTTTTTGTTCGACTTTATTTTATTAATATAATGAATACTTTAGCTCAATAATACTATAAGGTGGCTCTAGACTTTAAATTTGCTATTGCTAGTTGATAGTATAAATATTGTTGATTAGAGTTAAAGTAAGCTCAAGGCAAACGCTGTGCTCTTTTATAGTAGATTAATAATAATTATAAATACCCAGTGAAAAATAGTAGCTCATTTATCCATACTCGCGCTAACAATACTTATTGTTGTGATTCGATAAGGGACTGAACCAATGCCAAACTATCCTGCCAATAAGTTAAGCACCTCTGACCAAACGATAAATATCTTACAGATTACTGATTTGCACTTATCGACGCCTGTCTTTGTTGATGAGAATAATACCTATAATGATGACGTGACTTGTCAGCGTAGCTTTGAAGCAGTGCTTCAGCAGGCGCTTAGTGAAGATATTCGCTGTGATTTGATTATTGTGACCGGTGACTTGGTCAATCGAGTAAAGTCTTCAATTTATGATCATATCTTTACTGTATTACAGGCGACTCAGATTCCTTTTGCTTGTATTGCTGGTAATCATGATGTGACGGACGAGAATGGTAAAGACTTGCCATTTTTTTCAGCGAGAGCTTGTCGCTCAGCCTGCTGACTCACGTTTGTTAAGTCGTCATGTCATTGAGACTGAATACTGGCAGCTGTTGTTATTAGACTCCTCCATTTCTGGTAAGGTCGCAGGCGAGATTACGCCTGCTGATATCAATTGGTTATGTGAGAGACTCAGCAGCTGTGATAAGCCTGCATTGATCGCCCTGCACCATCATATTGTCCCAGTTGATTCTGATTGGATTGATACCCATATGGCAGAAAACACTGAGAGTTTTTGGCAGCATATGGCACCATTTGAACAGCTACAAGTAGTGATCAGTGGCCATACTCATCAAGAGCAAGTTCGACTGCGCCAAGGCGTCACGGTGTATAGCACGCCATCTACCTGCTATCAGTTCAAACCCTACGAAGATGATTTCTCTTATGATGAGCATGCATTACCAGGATATCGCTGGTTGCAATTAGCCAACAATGGAACAGTTGCAAGCTGGGTTGAAAGACTGGATACTTGATGCCCAGAATTATTGGTGCTGGTATAAGTCTTAGCCCTTTATACTTATAGCTTTCACCAATATTTTTGATAAAAAAACACAGTAATAAACAAATAAAATATGCATTCAGTATAAAAAAATCACTTCATTATTATTACAAACAATGATACAACTTATGAAATAAAGCAAGGGTGGCCCAATATCTAATATGAAGCCACTGCACGATAGCTAGGATGGCCCATTAACCACAAGCTCAGTTTTCACAATCAATGACCTACGGCATGCTTTAGACAGTATTATTAAATACCGAAGTTTATATAACAACTTATCTAACAATCGGTATATAACTGTCAAGATAGAAAGTCTACGATATTATTTGATCAGCTGTGTTACTTGTATTACCAAGTGGTGAAACGT
This sequence comes from Psychrobacter sp. JCM 18901, assembly GCF_000586435.1. Lineage (GTDB taxonomy): Bacteria > Pseudomonadota > Gammaproteobacteria > Pseudomonadales > Moraxellaceae > Psychrobacter. The sequence continues at coordinate 81,204 of NZ_BAWH01000003.1, read as the reverse complement.
TTGATAAAAGGACAAATTGTAGCGTTTGTAGCATTAATAACGTCTTGTCTTTTGATACGTCGTTTTATTGAATTAATTTGAAAAAGTAGGATACCCATATGAGCACCCTGACCACGAATCCGAGTGAAGTTAAATTTACTCCTTATGTGCCGGCCAAAGACGAAGAGTATATGTCTGATGCGCAGTTGGAGCACTTTAAGGCTATTTTATTGGATTGGAAAAACCAACTGATTGGCGAAGCGGATCGTACTAAAAACTACATCCAAGATGAGTCAAGCGCCATGCCAGACATCAATGACCGTGCCACTCAAGAAGAAGAGTTTGCATTGGCATTACGTACTCGCGACCGTGAGCGCAAACTTATCCGCAAAATCGACAAATCTATGTTAGAAATCGAAAATGATGACTATGGATTTTGTGAGACTTGTGGTGTAGAGATTGGATTACGTCGCCTTGAAGCACGTCCAACCGCTACTCAATGTATCGACTGCAAAACCTTATCTGAAATCAAAGAACGTCAAAACCAAGGCGCTTAGATCAGATATTACAGATATAAATGTCAGCAGAAGCGACCTTATAATAGGTCGCTTTTTGTATTTTAGACTGTCACTATTTTGCTGTATTGCTGACTTTGCTCTGACAAATACAATCGTCTAAATAATGACATGACTAACAAAACAATCTCATTTAATGAATATCTTTTGATACTCATATTTATTATTCTATCTTTATTACCTCTTATAGACAGCCATTTATTTTGAAAACAATGCCTACCACCATGCCAAATCAAACGCCACCATCACAGCCCATTGGCCGCTTTGCGCCTTCACCAACGGGTGAGTTACATCTCGGCTCTTTAACGACTGCGCTTGCCAGCTTCTGCCATATCAAATCAATCGGTGGTAAGTGGCTGCTGCGTATGGAAGATACTGATACTGAACGCTGCGATAGACAGTTCACTGAGCAAATTTTGATGGATCTTGAGGCACTTGGGCTACATTGGGATGGTGATGTCATTTATCAGTCTGAGCGCATTGATATCTACAACGATTATCTATCATCATACCTAGGGCCGTTGACCTATGGCTGCCAATGCTCCCGTAAGGACTTAGAACAGTACTGGGCGCAAGAAGAGATAAGTAGAAACCATAGTCGTGCTAGCTTAGCTGCGCTGACCGACCAGACATCGTTAGACGAACAAGTTTCACCAATTGACCAAGTACAGCCAAATCGGCAGCGCTATCCACGTCGCTGTGTGGCATCTGACCTTGATAGACAACAGCATAAGCTACGTATTCAGCTACCAGACTATCGGATTGGCTTCAATGATGGTATTCAGGGACTACAATGGGATAATCCGCAGCAGACGTTAGGCGATATGGTCGCTCGTCGTCAGGATAACATGATTAACTATATACTGGCAGCCAGCTCGATGATGGTCTACAGCAGGTTACTCATATCATGCGTGGTCTCGATATTCTACCTATGACGACTGCGCAAATCGGTATCATGCAAGCCGCCCGCCTACCTACTATTGACCAATGGTATCATCTGCCATTGATTAATAATGCTGACGGCCAAAAACTCTCTAAGCAAAACCTTGCTCAACCAATCGACACATCAAACCCGAGTCAACTTATTGCTGAAGCACTATCGCTACTGCAGCAACCAAAGGTCGATATCGATACCCCAGAAAATATGCTTGAACAAGCCATTGCGCAATGGGATAACACCCCGCTACAAGGCAAGCAGCAGTTAAATTTATCTTATTAACAAATAGTTAATACATCAACAGCCGTAAAATAGACAATAAAAAGCGCCACTAAGAGTGACGCTTTTATTGCAATAATGCTAAACACTATTTACCGAAAATCTGAAGCTATGCAGAGACTATTATATATAGAGCCTATTAGTAATAACGGCATTGGCTTTTCTCGATTTCAGGGCTTTCTTTATATATCTTTAATAATAGCGCAACCATAACCAAGCTAATCAACATAGACGATCCACCATAACTAAAGAACGGCATAGTGAGACCTTTGGTTGGAATGGCACCCATATTCATCGCAGCGTTAATAATCGTCTGGGCAATAAATACCACGCCGATTCCGAAAGCGGTATAGCTCATACGCATTTGACGACGTTTTAGCGCATTGTAACTGATACGCATCGCACTACCGATGATCAACGCTTCAAGTATCAGTACCATACTGACACCGACAAACCCTAACTCTTCACCTGTAATGGCTAATAAAAAATCCGTATGTGCCTCAGGCAAATGCGACAGTTTCTGTACACTTTCGCCATAGCCAACACCCGTGAACTGGCCACGGCCAAAGGCAATCAAACTACGTGCGAGCTGATAATCAGTATCCTGCACATCGTCAAATGGATCCATAAACGACATCACACGCACCAGTCGGTATTCTGCCGTAGTCACCATCAAGACAGCCCCGCCAACAGCAGCAGCACCCAATGCTAAGAAATGCTTGTAAGGTGCCCCAGCGATATAAAAAAATCGCGAACAGCGTACCAATAATAACGACAAAAGAACCAAAATCTGGCTGCGACAATAGCAGTATCGTTATCAGCGCCACTACCAGCATAATTCGCAAGAAACCATCTAGCCATTACGAACTTCAAAAGATCGCCGCACCACAAAGTCAGATACAAACACAATCATGACCAGTTTGGCTAACTCAGCTACCTGAAAATTAAAGCCGCCTACTGTGAGCCAGCGTTTAGAGCCATTAATTGGTGTGCTAAACAACGTGGCAACAAGCAATAGCCCCGTGATGCCCAGCAAAGCAAACTGGGTCTCGGTCTTATATAGGGTGCGTAAAGACACGCCATAATAAGGAATGACCGCAACGATTAAACCAATCGTCATATACAACAGCTGATTCTTGAAAAAAATACAGCTCGGTCATACCGCGGCTGAGCGCAAAAGGAATAGAAGCAGAAGCCACCATCAGCAGACTAAGCACCATCATACAGCCGACGCTTGATAATAAAATTGCGCGCGCTGATGGCATAGACAGAACACCGTCTGAGCCAGAGGTTTGCTTGGTTTGGGGCGAGGAACGAAAAAAAGAAGAGAGCGCCATAATTTTATATACACTAACAAACGAAAAAAACACGGCGTCTATGAAACGCCACCGTTTAAAAAATCATAAAATAAATCGTACTAAATAGATGGTGATAGAAAACCTGTAACCCTCGGCAAACGCCTTAGCTAGCACCTATTTTAGTAATCAGGATTATATGCTTGACAGTAGCAGCAATCTATAAGCAAAACAATCATTTATCCAGAAAATACTGGCTGTTGCTAAAGGCGCGATATGTGCTATGCCAATCTATATAGCTGATTGACATATTCGGCTACTTATTAAGCTTCTGATTGTGCAGTATCTAATTGATTGACCAGTTGGCTAAAGTGGTCACCGCGAGCCGCATAACCACTATATTGGTCAAAACTAGCACAGGCAGGTGACAACAATACAGCCTGTACTTGCGATAAACTACTGGTAGTGACTTGTTGGATAGTCGCAAACGCATTCTCTAGTGTCTGACACTGATGTAGTGCGACATCATCACTCAATTTCGCAGCTCTTAGATGTTGTTCAATCTGCTGACCATCTTCACCAATGAACAAGACTTGGCTCACATATTGATTGATAAAAGGCGTTAATTCACCAAACTGTTGCCCTTTGCCTTGCCCGCCTAAGATTAATAATAGCTTACCGTCTTTTGGCGCATAGACTGCGCCCAAGCCTTCGATAGCGGCCATGGTCGAACCAATATTGGTACCTTTAGAATCATTGAAATAATCAATACCAGCAGCATTAGCCACATATTGGCAGCGGTGCTCAAGACCTGTGAACTGCTGCAAAGTAGTCAGCATACTCTCTAGCGGTAATCCTGCCAGCTCGCCAAGGGCCAGAGCCGCTTGTGCATTCAATAGATTATGACGACCTTTAATCAACAGTTTGTCTGCCGACAGTAATCGTTCTGTACCACGAGCAAGATAAGTTTGGCCCTCTGTGTCGGTAATAAGACCATACTGACCTTTATCAGGGGCATGAATACCGGTGCTAATTCTCGGTAGGTTGTCTGCGACCAATGGACGAGTCAGTGCATCTTCGCGGTTAATCATCACCGACTTGGCACCTTGGAAGATACGGTGTTTGGCTTGATGGTAACCGAGCATATCTCCATGACGATCTAAATGATCAGGCGACATATTGAGCACAGTCGCTATCTTTGCGCCCAAATTGGTGACGGTTTCTAATTGGAAACTAGACAGCTCAAGCACCGCAAGTTCCATATCAGTATTATCTAGCAATGTTAAAGCTGGTACACCGATATTGCCGCCGACACCCACATTAACGCCAGCATCTACCGCCATTTGACCAACTAACGTAGTGACTGTACTTTTAGCGTTAGAGCCTGTAATCGCTACGATGGGTGCGGTACACGCTTCACAGAACAGTTGAATATCACTGACTACAGGAATATTGGCTTGGCGAGCAGCAGCCACAGCGGCAGTTTCAAGAGAAATACCTGGGCTAATAATAATACGTGCGGCTTGCTGCAATAAATCGGCATCTATCCCACCAAACTGACGAATCTCTATCTCGGCTGGCAACTGATCGGCCAACTTAGGGGTAACTTGAGCATCAGTGACTGCGACTTGATAGCCTTGCTTGGCCAGATAATGCGCGACGGACAATCCAGACTGCCCCAAACCGACTACGACTTGTAGACCACTACCCTTATGAAGTAAGGTTTCTGTTGCTGTATTAGTGGTCATATCTATTCCTTCTATTAAACGAGAAAAATTGCATCAAATAAATCTGCTGTATAGCGACTCTAACCGACGCCGCTAAGATGTGCAGCATCTTAACGCCATCGTTCAGATTTCGGTACTGATTTTTTTATGACTTTATGCTATTATTCGCCTGTTTTTATATTAAGTGGCTAATGCTATAATAGTCAGCTTGATTAATATTTATCAGTATTTTGCTGAGCACATTGCTCAAGCATTTTAGTTTAGCATGTTGTCACATTTATCGCGCTATTGTCATGCCTCTTCATCAACGATTCTTGTTGTGATAAGGGTGTATCAGACAATTTTGATAATTTGACGAGTGATATATCACCTTCTATTACAGCAAGTGATTGCTGACTCTATATATTATTGTAGGTACATCTATCTAGTTGCCTATTTTAAGCAATCTTTTAAAAAAATATTTTTAGGTAATTTACTGCCCTTATCATCGTATTGATTATTGATGAGCGTATTTTTGATACCAAAAAAATCAGTAGATACCTCGGTTATTAGTTTCTCACAATTCAACACAGCAACATGACCTAGTGCATGTTGAAGTAAAAGAAAAATGAATAGCTATTATTAGCGACGCGATCATTTTATAAATGAGTAATGATTACTTTTTTTGCCTCTAACCCTATGTAGTTTACTTATGACATCTTTTATTGATAACTTGCGTGACGAGTGGTTTTCCAATGTTCGCGGTGACGTTTTATCGGGTTTGGTTGTAGCCCTAGCTCTTATTCCAGAAGCCATTGCCTTTTCTATTATCGCTGGTGTTGATCCAAAGGTTGGCTTATATGCCTCATTTTGTATCGCGGTAGTGATCAGTTTTGTCGGTGGTCGTCCTGGGATGATCTCAGCAGCGACAGGGGCTATGGCACTGGTCATGGTAGATTTGGTTGCTGACCATGGTCTACAATACTTGCTTGCCGCTACCTTATTGTGCGGTGGTATTCAAATTGTAATGGGTATCTTAAAACTTGGTAACCTGATGCGCTTTGTCTCTCGTTCAGTGGTGATTGGCTTCGTCAACGCTTTAGCGATTTTGATATTTGCCGCGCAATTACCAGAACTGAACCCCATGACTGAGCGTGTTGGCATGACCGTTTATATCATGACGGCAGCTGGTTTAGCGATTATTTATCTGTTTCCACTTATCCCTAAAATCGGTCGCATCGTTCCTTCACCGCTTATTTGTATTGTAGGTTTGACCGCTGTTGCAATGTATATGAATCTCGATATTCGCAATGTTGGCAGCATGGGTGATTTGCCAGATTCATTGCCAGTATTCTTGTTACCTGATATTCCGTTAAACCTAAATACCTTGCTGATTATTGCGCCCTACTCTATCGCGCTTGCCATTGTCGGTCTTTTAGAGTCTATGATGACAGCAACGATCGTCGATGAATTGACTGATACCCCAAGTGATAAAAACAAAGAGTGTCGTGGTCAAGGTATGGCTAATGTTGTATCAGGTTTCTTTGGTGGTATGGCAGGCTGTGCGATGATTGGCCAGTCAATGATTAACGTCAAATCGGGTGGTCGTACGCGTCTGTCTACTTTGATGGCTGGTGTCGTCCTTCTGATTATGGTCGTGTTCTTAAGTGAATGGGTCAGTCAAATTCCAATGGCAGCCTTGGTTGCAGTCATGATTATGGTATCGATTGGTACGTTTAACTGGCAATCTATTCGCGAGTTTAAGACGCATCCAATGTCATTTAATATCGTTATGCTAGCGACTGTATTGACTACCGTCTTTACTCACAACTTAGCTTACGGTGTCGGCGTAGGTGTCTTGCTATCTGCCTTGGCATTTGCCAATAAAATTGGTCAATTCTTAACCATCTTTAGTGAATATGATGACAGCAGCAATACCCGCTACTATTATGTTCAAGGGCAGGTATTCTTTGCCTCGACCACCCAGTTCTTGCATAGTTTCGATACCAAAGAAGCTGTAGACAGTATTCAGATTGATGTAAGCCAAGCACATTTTTGGGATGTCAGCGCTGTTGATACCTTAGACAAGCTAGTGATGCGCTTGCAACGTGAAGGTATTGATGTCAAAGTGGTAGGACTCAACAATGCGAGTCGAACACTGATTGATCGCTTCTCTGTTCATGACCGCCGAGACATTGGCTTGTTAGACTAAGCGACACTGCTAAGTAAATCTACGCGGTTGCCATGTGACTATATTATTAGTCTATGGATAATGTATCGGATATTAATAGACAGTTATATGGGTAAAAGGGTTGGATGTATTTTTCATACGCCAACCCTAAGCTGAGATAGCAGATTTTTATTATTAAAATGATGTGGTCGTTTTATGAGTAATTTAAAACCAGATAGTGTGATTGCTTGCTTGGACTGTCCTGATCATGTTCAAGCGGTATTAGAGGCCAGTATGTGGCTTCTATTCGCCTGCGTGCGCCTGTTGGCTTATTGCACTCAATGCCGAGCTTGCAGCAAAAAGCCGCTATTAATTATTCTGGTTGCCTCAATATTGATGACGAAAACGCTTTGCTCGAACAGTTCACATCCAAAGAGCATCTGAGCAACTGTGAACTAAAAGCGCAGGGGCGACTGCTATTATCTCAAGCGACCTCGTATTGTGAGCAGCAACGTCATAAGTTAAAGACATATACACTGCATCGTCATGAGAACCTCAATCAGAGCATTGATTACGTCGATGACCAAGCACAATTGATCGTTATAGGTCATCATGTCACCTGCAAATCAACACTGAGCCAACTCATTCGAGTCAGTCACTGCCCCATTTTGGTGACACATGCACCATTTTTGCCCCCTACTACCGCTTTATTTGCGTTTGATAACAGTCCAACATGCCATAAACTACTAAATTGGCTGTGTAAAACGCCACTGGTGCGTGCACTAACGGTTCATATTGTGATGGTCGGCAAGGAAACTTCTGATAACTGTGATGCGTTGCGTGAAGCCTACGCAAAGCTCAAACAGGCGGGTATTAAATCCAAAAAGACATTGCTGGACTGCCGTGATGTAGCTGCGGCTTTGAACTACTATCAAAATCAGCATGATATCGGTTTACTTATGACTGGGGCTTTTGGCCAATCTCGTCTACGCGAATTACTACAAGGTAGTGACACTAAAAAGCTATTGGTCAGCACAAAAACCCCTTATCTACTATTTCCTAAAGCATAACGACGTATATATAAACACGCCCAAACCCTTTGTCTACATAAGCGCGGGGGTCTGACTACCATGTTAGGCTCTGCCGCTTATCTCTATTTTCTCTCTACCTTTCCACCATTCATCTTTGATACGCTTGCATGAAAAGGCCAAGCTAACGACCAAACTCAAGTTAGCAAATCGTCACATGAAATAAAGGGATAGCCTCCCCAAGCACTCAAAAAGTTGGTTATAATAAAGTTTTCGTTAACCAAACGCTAAAGATTGATTCACCTTTATTATGCTTGTAGCGATGGCTCTAATCGTTGCATCGTAGCCCATACTCTATGTTACTACTGTTATTACTTTTTAATGAACAACGCCAATTCTACCTCCCCCCTTGAGTAGGTTGGCACAGTTCTTGAATAACTTACAGTAAGCAAGGCAGAGATATGATGATGCACCATAGTACTTCTATCAATCTGCGGCATCACACAAATAAGGAATTTTTTTATGAAGCTAATCACTGCGATCTTAAAACCGTTTAAGCTCGACGACGTGCGTGAAGCGCTTTCCGACATCGGTGTTAAAGGTGTCACTGTCACTGAAGTCAAAGGTTTCGGTCGTCAAAAAGGTCATACAGAGCTCTATCGCGGCGCAGAATACGTGGTGGACTTTTTACCTAAAGTAAAAGTCGAAGTCGCTGTGATCGACGAGATGGTTGAGCCTGCTATCGAGGCAATCACTCGTATCGCTAGCACTGGTAAAATTGGTGATGGCAAGATTTTCGTCACTGCACTTGAGCAAGTTATCCGCATCCGTACGGGTGAAACAGGACCTGACGCTATCTAAATTTGAAGACCTACCTACGGGCATAAACTTATAGGTACAGACTCTTACAGCATTTTTATCTATCGGTAATGCCGATATCTATATTATAAATTCAAGGGGGAATTTAAATGGAAAGTCAAATCTTTGAGCTCCAATATGCGCTCGATACGTTTTACTTTTTGATATGTGGTGCGTTGGTCATGTGGATGGCAGCAGGCTTCACTATGTTAGAGGCCGGACTGGTCCGATCAAAAAATACAGTCGAAATCTTAACCAAAAACGTCGCACTATTTGCAACGGCTAGTATCATGTATATGGTATGCGGCTATGCGATTATGTATGGTGGCGATCTATTCTTAAGCGGAATTGCAGGCGGTGATACGTTAGTAGAAGACGCCCTAGCAGCCTCTGCTGAAAACGGCTTCGGTGGCGACTCTGTCTACTCTGCCGCATCAGACTTTTTCTTCCAAGTGGTCTTTGTAGCGACCTGTATGTCAATCGTATCAGGTGCCGTTGCTGAGCGCATGAAACTGTGGTCATTCTTGTTATTCGCTGTGGTCATGACTGGTGTTATCTACCCATTAGAAGGTAGCTGGACATGGGGCGGCAACGATGTCTTTGGTTTATTCAACCTAGGCGACATGGGCTTCTCTGACTTTGCAGGCTCTGGTATTGTACATATGGCTGGTGCTGCAGCAGCTCTAGCAGGTGTACTACTCTTAGGCTCACGTAAAGGTAAATATGGTCCTAACGGTGAGATACGTGCTATTCCTGGTGCCAACCTACCATTGGCGGCACTCGGTACACTAATCTTGTGGATGGGTTGGTTCGGTTTCAACGGTGGTTCAGTGCTTAAATTAGGCGACATCGCTAGTGCTAACTCTGTTGCAATAGTATTTTTGAACACTAATGCTGCTGCTGCTGGTGGTGCTGTCGGTGCCTTGATCTTAGCTCGCATCATCTTTGGTAAAGCGGATCTAACCATGCTCCTAAACGGTGTACTAGCTGGTCTAGTAGCCATTACTGCTGAGCCTTCAACCCCTTCTGCACTACAAGCCACTATCTTTGGTGTTATCGCCGGTATCATTGTAGTGTTATCAATCTTAGCCTTAGACAAAATCAAGATTGATGATCCAGTTGGTGCAATCTCAGTTCACGGTGTGGTCGGTCTATTCGGTTTACTAATTGTACCTATCACTAACCCAGCATCTACCTTCATCGGTCAGATTGTGGGTGCTGCAACCATCTTTGCTTGGGTATTCATTGCCAGCCTAGTGGTTTGGTCTATCATCAAGCTAGTTATCGGTCTACGTATCTCTGAAGAAGACGAATACGAAGGTGCTGATATTGCAGAATGTGGTATGGAAGCTTACCCAGAATTTATAAGATAAGCTCCTTTCCAGTAAGCTAAAGATTGCTGTTGAATGCGCTGATACTACCTACTGTAGTATCGGCGCTTATAATTTTAGTGTTTAAAGCTCTCCCCTATTGAAACTATAAGCTTGAACCTAAAGCGCAAAAAACCCGCGAGACCTTTCGGTAACGCGGGTTTTTATATATTACGCTGAAACTAATTTTTTTAGTTTATTTCTTTTTCCACTCTTGGCTACGAGAGAATGGCCCGATATAGCCTTTTAGCTTCAACGTGTTGCCGCTTAAGCTTGCAGTCATACGATAGTCTTTGCCTTTTTCAGGGTCAGTAATCGTACCACCACTATATTTACCACCACCATCAGCTTGTAGACCTTTAATAATGGTCGTACCAACGTGCTTTTTGCCTTTAGCTGAGTTAGTAGCAATAAGAGTACCGGTCAACACACCATTTGACTCAGTGATCTTTACCGTACCTTTTGGCTTGCCTTCATCATATGTCTGCCAAGTAGTGTTGGCTAATGGGTCAGCGGCGAATGCCATGCTAGCAATACCAATACCAGCAACTGCTAAAGTGGTCTTTGTAAATAATTTCATAGATTGACTCCCTTCATACAATGATTACTCGAAACGTTATGTTTCTGTTGTCCTATGCTTATCCTTTGCTAGAACCTTTCATTACGAGCTTTACGGTTTCGACCTTTTTAAATGATAGTTACCATTACAACTTATAAGCTTTTGGTTAAAGATTCGAGCGATACAAGCGATGTCTTAACTCATTATAAGCAATTTTTAGGTTTTGCCTAGTAATTTTTTTTACAGTTTCTTATTTCTGTAAAAATAAAACCATATCAAAGACTTATAGGAAAGGATTGTCGATATCTTTATCTAATTGGTCATCATTTTCCTTTGACTTAGCATCATTCTTGCTATATAGATTTTTATCTTCAAATGCTTGTACGATTTTTCCCGACAGCTCATGTAGCTGTTGGGCTTGGTCGTATCCTAATTCGTCAAAAGTGAGATCAATATCACCATATATAATAATCTTGTCTTTTTGATTTTCAATGACAAGATCACCAATCTGCATGCTTTGATGGTCGTTGGCGAATGGCTCAATCATTTGATTATCCTTATTATCAGTAACATTGTATTTTTTCAGAATGAGGCGGTTTTAGGGTCTTACTTTCAGCTTAAGCCTGCAATTGTGCAATTAACCACTCTAAAATAGCCCAGACAAACAGCATCCACTCAGGCTCCTCCACAGGCGCCTCAGGGGTATCTGAGCTCTCACCCGCCTTCAATGGTAAATCAAACGCTTGAGATTTGGACTGACTATCTAGCATAGGTAATACATCAATGCCAATCTCAGTGGTCAGCTCATCGATACTAATTACGTCGATGCGTTCTGACTCATCATTTGGGGCGTAATACACGCCTGCTTGATTGGTTGCTGGGATATATACAGCTTTGAAGAAATGGCTAGGCACAAGGACACGGTTAGCGAGCTGCTTGGTTTTTTTATTAGTAAATGCCACACCTGTGATGGTATACACCTCACCGTATTGCTGAGTCAAATATCGAGTGGCAGATTCAATATTACGCCAAATGTAGCGATTGTTACGTGGTGACTGCGGGGCAATATTGGCTAAACTAAAACTATCATACTGCTGGCTGCGATTGGCCATATTGGCATTGGGTGCCAAATGTCCTCGATCGTAGCCAGAACCTGAATAATCAGATAATGAGGCTCGTGCTGACTTTGGTAGTTTACTCTCTTCGTGAAAGCTGTCTTCACGATCGATGTGTTTAGCTTGTTGTAGACGCGTGCGATCGAGATACTCTGCTGACCAGAGCGGTGTACGCGATACCCCCGAGTACATAACCGCAAAGCCATCCATACATAGCGCTTGTGTGTCTTTTTTTAACTTGGTGTTGGTAAATTCAGGATAAACACCACCATAAAAAGACTGGCTACATTGGGTCAAATCATCAGCATGTGTTTGGGTAATACCCGTCGCAACAAGCAATACTGCCATCAGCGCACTATTCTTACATCCGTACTTAAGCCTACTAAAACTTATCATTCAACTTTCAACCATTTATACTTGCCGTGACATACTTGCTATCCTAGCAGGCGCTTGCCAATAAAGAAAGATAGCGCGCAAGTCGTGACATTTTAAATGGTATCCGCTATACTTAGGCGTTCAAAAAACGGTGAAGTGGGTGAGTGGCTGAAACCGCACGCCTGGAAAGTGTGTATACGTTCATAGCGTATCGAGGTTCGAATCCCTCCTTCACCGCCAATCTTATTCTGCTTAAGTAAAACCTCAGCTTTTCTATCTTGTTCTACCCTTTCCTAAATATTCTTTATATATTTTAACAGTAAGACTTTCAGTCTATACTCATCCTCTACTGCTGTCTGAAATATTTCAGTTTAGCCTTAATTCCGGATGTTGTATAAGTCTAATAACTATATACCTAGTCAAATAACACATTAATTGACCAAGCTAAAAATTTCGTACCATGGGCTGAGAGTGACTCATAAAATGAGTAGATACTCTATTACGATTCGTTTTATTAATAGCTTAATTTTCTTATTAAACCCTTATACGAAAAGGCTTTGAGTTTTTCTGTGGCGCTTAATCTAGCTTTGTATCTATATTTACTATCATTGCTATTCCGTACAAAAATGTAATAACAGTAGAGTCACTGATACTTGGTAGATGCCATTGTCAAAAAAATTGGATTATAGTAGATATTGGTAGTATTTATTTAAATAAACTAAAGGATACAATAATGAAAACACTAGGAATGTGTATCGTAGCAGGACTCGGATTGAGTGCTTGCGCTACTGGCATGGGCGGCATGGCAACAGGCACCAATCAAAATAACAACTCTGCTAACGTAGTCACTCAATACCCAGTTGAGACTGCCTTACTCAATATCTATACCAAACAACGTAGTGAAAAATTGGTCGCTACTGTCGGCGGACAAAGCGTAGCCGCAGATATTCAAATCACTCCTAAAGGCAGCATGCGTTTTAATAATAAAATGGTACAAGGCGCAGAAGTCAGCACAATCAACACAGTGAATCAGCAGATCACGGATCAGTCAGTCGCTATCAATTATTTTACGCTAGACCCATTGGTGTTCCATGGTTTTACGGATAGTACGGGTGAGTATTCAATCGCTAAACAAACGACTAGTATCCCTAAAATGGCTACTGTAGGCGACTCAAATCAGCTCATCACTGAAAACGTATATGCTGACAGCAGTATGCGTCAGAAAACCGCCACTTATAAGCAGGACTGGTCGCTCACACAAGATACGAATAGTACAGCGTGGCTCTGTATAGAAACCTCAGGCAATCTACTTTTGACTTCTGACGCTGCAGGTACGTCTTCAGAATGCTATAAAATCAATGCCAAAGGCAATGTTTTGAGTAGTAAAGTCACACTCACTCAGCCTAATAAAAGCGGCATATCCAAATCAATGACGTTTATCAGTCAGTAGTGTTCACCTAACTAGTAACGCTCAATAGTGTCATATAAGAACAAAAAATAGCGCCTAATTAAGGCGCTATTTTTGGATGCTAGGATCGTATTTCTATGAGCGACGATCATGGTTATTTCTGTCATAATTGTTTTTGTCGTGGCTGTTTTTAGCATGGACATTTTTGGCTGTTGTTTTGTGTTTAGCAGCCACTACATTCGCTTTATGATGTGAGACTTTTACCTTGCTTTTAACATGCTTATGGCTATTACTGGCCTTGTTATCATGTTTTTGGTGTTGTACTTGGACTTTATGATGTTGGTCATAACTGGGTGCAGCATTGGCTTGACCCACCATCGACAAACAAGCAGTAGCGGCTAAAATCGAACTAACTAGTATCTTTTTCATCATTTTATTCCTTTGAATTCATATTTAGAGTAGTTATAGATAATTCACTTAGTGTTAAATGAACTATCGTGATAAAGCTTTACTCTATCGACAAAGAGAATGATAAATGATTATAGTATTAAGTAGATTTATGAAACTTGAAGAAAGGTTGCGATTGTTACGAGGGCATGCGCGATTAAAGGCATGTTAGGTGTTGGCGTAATGTTTGGTTAAATGACAGCGTATTTACGCTTTATCAGTAAGCATCGTAAACAGGATATTTATAAAAACGCGAATGTCTAGCTGATTGTTGAAGAATGCAAATACGGAAACGGTTAGCTAAATTTCCTGATAGCAATACTTCTGCTATTCGAAAAACCTAACTCATTAGAAGTTTCTGGTTAATGTTTAAAACGAGCATAGCAATACTCCATACTGCGATGCTCTAAATGTGCTAAACAGGCGTTTTCTGCAAAATATAAACCACAAAATTCGCCTCTGTGCTAAATGCTGCTGTTTCTACGGCAGCCAATAGTGCTTGCCTTTTTTCGCTGCGGGCACGGTAAGCGTAAGGTGTCATCGTCATCAAATCAGCCAAATCCTCTGCGGATAACGTCAGCTCTGTACTGACACGGCAGGTCTCAACCAACGTAAAATATGGTACCAATTCTTGCAAAAATTTATCAGAATCGTGCTCACGTACATCATCAAATAACACATCACGCATCGTTGCCAAATGCCCAACATCAGGTTTGGCAATAATCAGATAGCCACCATCCATCAATACATTATCAAATGCCTCGGGCAAAATGGGGCTAAAAATACTACTAATACCCGTCATACTGTGCGGGCGTAATGGTAGATGTGCAGCACTGGTCACTAATGGATAGACTGCTGTCGTCTTGGCAGTATCTTCTTTGCGCGGCTGATACCATAGACGACCTGCTATTTTACTGACTTTGGCCAGCTCAACCACTGCAGGCTTACTGATGTCAGCGGCTATCAGTGTGTCTATGACATCCGATCCCATTTGCGCCATTGCTTGCGTGTAGTAACCTTCACCGCAGCCAATATCAAGCCAATTGACCGTCTTGCTATCTTGCTTATCTATTAACTCATCGTTAGACAGCAATTCTATCATTTTTTGGCTAATTAACTCTTGGAGCGGTGCATAGTGTCCATGATTCAAAAACCGCTTACGCGCATCGATAGATTCTTGGCTATCCCCAGGTGCTTTGGACTTTTTTTGTTGTACTGGTAGTAAGTTGACATAGCCTTGACGCGCCACATCAAAGGGATGTGAAGTCTGCTTAGGGTGCAAACTACCATCACAGCGCCAAGTATCTGCAGCGGGCTGTAGCGGTGACTGACAAAGTGGACAAATAAATAACGACACGGGCATCTCAAAGTGATAGCAATATGCTTCGCATTTTAACAAAATTCATCTGCCTTGAGCGACAAAAAGCCGTCTCAATCATGATTGAAACGGCTTTTTGGAGTTTTGCAAATTAATATCTATATAGATATTCGTCTGTTATAGCTTAACGTAGCTTTAGCGTCATTAACCCGAGGATGACAAGGATAATGGCAATAATCCAAAATCTCGCCACCACTTGCGTTTCTTTCCAGCCAATTTCCTCAAAATGATGATGCAGCGGTGCCATACGAAAGACGCGTTTTTTGCGCAGTTTGTACGAGCCAACCTGCAACATAACTGATAGCGCTTCTGCGACAAACAAACCACCCATAATCGCAAAGGCAATCTCTTGGCGGGTCATAACGGCGATAGTACCTAGCATTGCACCTAGTGCTAGTGCGCCAACATCACCCATAAATACTTGTGCTGGATGTGCGTTGAACCATAGGAAACCAAGACCTGCTCCGACCATTGAGCCACAGACGATGATGACTTCGGAGTTGTAAGGAATATAAGGCACATGTAAGTAATCAGCAAAGCGTACATCGCCTGATACATAGGCCATCGCGCCCAAACCTGCAGCGACGAGAACGACTGGCAAAATCGCCAAACCATCCAACCATCGGTTAGATTGACTGCGTTAGAAGCACCATTAATCACAAAGTAAGTAAAGATGATGAAGCCAATACCAAATGGCACTACTGAAAATGGAATCATCCAGTCTTTGAATACTGGCAATAGCAGATCCTGCATCTCACGCGTGGTGTTGATATCTGGTTGTAGCGTGGCGATATAATATAAAGACACACCGACAAACAGTGCCCCCATAGACAGCCAAAAATACTTTTTGCGAGCGATTAAGCCTTTTGGATCTTTGTACTTAATTTTTAGCCAATCATCAGCCCAACCGACGGCACCAAAGATAACCATAACCACGAGCAAAATCCAAACATAAGGATTGTTTAGTCGTGCCCATAGTAGCGTCGATATACCAATCGCACTTAGGATCAATACCCCGCCCATGGTTGGCGTACCAGTCTTGGCCAAATGCGACTGAGGCCCATCATTACGAATGGCCTGACCATATTTGAGCGATCGCAAGTGCCGAATGACACGGCCACCAAACATCATGCTAAATACAAGGGCGGTAACAACTGCAAGCAATGCTCGTAGCGTCAACGAAGAAACCGCAGAAAACGGCGTATAATACTGGCCAAGCCAGCCGAACAACCAAACTAACACCGCCTACTCCTCTACTAGCGCATGAATAAGTGTTTCCATTCCCATGGAACGAGAGCCTTTGAACAACACAGTACAAGGCTTAGCTTGTTGCGCCTGCAAATACGGCTGTAAATACTCTAATAAACTGTCTTTGTCAGCAAAGGCATGAGCACTGATATCAGATACCTCTTGCGCACCCGCAACGGTATAAGGGGCATATTCGCCAACACAAAGCAGCACGTTGATACCTGTGGTTGCGATAGTACGGCCCAAGCTTTGATGCTCACTGATAGCCGCCTCTCCTAACTCACCGATATCGCCCAATACCATCACTTGCGTACCTGTTTGCGCAGCCAATACTTTGGCGGCAGCACGCACCGAATGAGGGTTGGCATTATAAGTATCATCAATGAGACGATGCATACCAAGTATCTGGCTATTTAGACGACCTTTAGCAGGACGCGCATTTTCTAGCCCAATGACGATGTCACTCACCGCAATATTTAGTGCATGCGCGCAGGCAGCAGCAGCCAAGGCATTATTGACATTGTGTTCACCTGCCAATGGCAAGTTGATATCATGGACTTGGTTACCGATATGTAGCTTAAATTCGCTACGCTCAGGCTCTACGTCTAGATGGCTTGCGCTTACATCCGTATTACCAAAGCCAATCACATGTGGGGTATGCTTTTCAGCGATACGACGCAGCTGATTGGTAAAGTCATCCTTATCAGGAACAATCGCAAACTGCGCGTCCGTCAACGTATGGTAAATCTCAGCCTTGGTTTGGCAAATACCTTCGCGGCTACCAAACTCACCCAAATGCGCTGTACCGATGTTTAAGATACAGGCCACGTCAGGCTGAACGATTTCAGTCGTATAAGCAATCTCACCAATATGGTTTGCACCTAGCTCTAAAATGGCATAACGATGATGATCCGATAGCTCAAGCAGCATCATTGGTACACCCAAATCGTTATTGAGGTTACCACGAGTGATTAAGGTCGGTGCCAATCTACCAAAAATACTGCCAAGCATTTCTTTGCAAGTAGTCTTGCCGCTAGAACCCGTAATAGCAATCACGGTTAAATCTGTATGCTGCTGACGACGATACGCTGCCAATTGACCTAGTGCCAAACGAGTATCGCTGACTACCAATTGTGGAATAGCATTTGGGCCGGACAACGAGGTAGGACGCGAGACAACAGCGGCAACTGCGCCTTTTGATATTGCTGTCTCGATATAATCGTGACCATCGAAATTATCGCCGCTTAGCGCCAAAAATATATCACCTGGCGTTATCGTGCGGGTATCGGTGGCTATACGTTTACTGGACAAGGCCGTCTGCTCTGCTGCATGGCCTTGTGGTAGTTGCCACTGCCCATCGAGCGACGTGGTCGCTGCGAGCAGATTGTCCATTTGCCAGACATAGAGCCCTTGCGACTGGGCAGTATTATCGGTGTCGGCTGTCATAATGATTACCTTATATGATGATTACTTAATTTTTATATTTAATGATCAATTTTTACTAATGCATGTAACGCGAGCCAACCAATTACACACGTCCCGTCTGATTCAATGCCTGCTGCAAAACAACACTGTCATCGAAATCATAGCGAACGTTATTAATCTCTTGATAGGTTTCATGACCTTTGCCTGCGATGACCACGATATCATCCACACCTGAGTGACTAACTGCATATTCAATAGCAGTTTGACGGGCAGGCTCGATATGGGTTCGTTGATATTGCTCAGCTGTCATACCAGCCTGCATATCTTGCAAAATCATATTGGGATCTTCGGTACGTGGATTATCCGCGGTCAAAACAACTTGATCAGCACCTGCCAGACCTGCTTGCGCCATCAACGGTCGCTTGCCTGCATCGCGATCTCCGCCGCATCCAAATACCGCCCAAAGCTGACCTTTACAGTGAGTTTTTAAACTTGCGAGCACTTGGCTTAGCGCATCTGGAGTATGCGCATAATCCACGATAAAGCAGCCATCATTTGACGGTACACGCTGCATACGCCCAACTGCACCTTGCAACTGTGCAACAGCAGGCGCAATACGCTCGATATTCATAGTCAAGTCAGTATCAAGTGCTACGACAGCCGCTATCGCTGCGAGCAAATTGGCTACATTGAAGCGACCTAATAACGGACTGACAATCTCTATGTTGTCAGTTCTCTCATTACCAAAATCAGTGCGCAGATTTATTTTGACGCCTTGCAGACTTGGTATGATATCAGCGGCAACAAAAGTAGCAATTTTTGATGAATCCAAACTGTATGTCCATACCGTCAAACCGCTATCATTTGCCATATCTAACATAACTTGAGCGTGCTCATCATCGATATTAATAATGGCATGGGTCAAATTTGGAAAATGGGCTTTATCAAACAGCTTGGCTTTGGCAGCGGCATATTCTGCCATATCAGCATGATAGTCTAAATGGTCACGGCTCAAATTGGTATAAATCGCTACAGTGACTGGCATACCTTGTAAGCGTTGCTGATCTAACCCGTGAGAGCTGGCCTCTAATGCCAATATTTCTGCTTGCTCTACTCCCATTTGATATAGGAACTGCTGGACAGCTAACGCATCGCCCGTGGTATGGCTGGCTTGTACTAGAGCACCAAGTCTACCATTACCTGCCGTACCCATCACCGCACTACTCTGACCCATCAACTGAGTAAGCTGTGCTACTAATTGACTGATGGTTGTTTTACCATTCGTACCAGTCACCGCAACCACGGTCGGTAGAGTCACTGGCTGCTGATATTGCAAGCGTGCTTGAATTAAGCTACCTAAAAAATCGCGAATGTTAGGAACATATAAGACAGGGCATGGCAATGCTGCTAGGTGCTGCTGTGCATTAGCAATACTATTTGTCTGAGGTTCACTACTGGTATTTGAGGAATTTGTTGCTTCGCTAAGCGAAACGCTAGGGTCAATTTCTGAGAGAATAAATGCGGCTTGCTCAGCGGCTTGCCGTAAATAGTCGCGACTTTTTTCAGAATTGGCTGTTTGACTTTTTAACAGGACAAATACGTCATTCGCTTCCAATTGGCGATTGTCCAAGCGAAACTGTTGAAACGGAATATGGGCAATAGACTGGGATTGATCTGAACCTACCTGATTAGATGCTTTCTGAATCGATGCTGCTATCATCGCTATAAGCTGCTCAGGCAGTTTTTGCTGCTGGCTTTTATTGGCATCTATAAGCTGTTGTAAAGTAACAGTAGCGCTATCTAGCGATGATATAGTCATAGATAAATCCTAAACAGTTAAAACGTGTCAGCTCAGTAGAGCTGGACATTTAAAATAATTGAACGCTTACTGCGCTTCCGTTTTTAGTGGCTTATCCAAAGGCACATTATACAATCGCAATGCTTCTTTCATCACATTATGGAAGACCGGGGCGACCGTTAGACCAGCATAAATCTGACCGCGCGGGTCTTCGATAAGCATTACGCCTACCAGCTTTGGATTGGATGCAGGTGCCATACCAGCAAAGACGTTACGATACTGGTCGGTATAATAACCACCGTCTGGATTGATACGTCGTGACGTACCCGTCTTACCTGCCACGCGATATCCATCAATGGCAGCGGCTTTCGCCGTACCACCAGGCTCAGTTACGCTCTCAAGCATCTGTACAATCGACATTGCCTGCTCATGCGCCATAATACGTTTGCTTGGCTGCGACTTATCATCTTTAATTAAAGTTAATGGATGCATGACCCCACCTGCTGCTAGGCTGAGTACGCCTGTGCAACCTGTGCTAATGTCACTTGTAGACCATAACCATAACTAACCGTCGCACGGCGCGAGGTTTCTTTTTCTTTTGGCGTGACGATCAAACCGCTGCCCTCACCTGGGAACTGCAAAGGTGTTTTTGAGCCAAAGCCAAACTGTCGTTGCATATTACTAATAGCATCGGCTGGCAGTGATAGCGCAATCTTGGTGGAGGCCACGTTACTGGATTTCTGTAATAGCGTGGCCATGTTAATCATACCTAAATTATTATGATCTCGAATGGTATAGCCACGTACGCGAATCGAACCAGGATTGGTATCAATCAAAGTCGTTGGCGTATATTTGCCCGAGTCTAGCGCTGCCGCCACGGTAAACGGTTTCATCACCGAACCTGGCTCGAACACATCTAACAGTGCGCGGTTACGCTGATTTTCACCCGTCATCTCATTAAGGTTGTTCGAGTTAAACGACGGCCATGTTGATAGTGCCAGCACTTCACCAGTCTGCACATCAACGATCATACCCGTTGACCAACGTGCTTTTTGCAAACGCCCAGCCTTTTCTAGCTCTTTATACAGCAAATACTGTAAGCGCGAATCAATCGTCAATGCCACATCTTTGCCAGGTACTTCTGGCTCGATCTGTTTGATTTCTTTTAGGCTGTTTTGTTTGGCGTCTTTTAGAACTAAAACTTTTCCGTCATCACCTGCCAGATCTTTTTCGTACTGACGCTCAATACCAGCACGGCCTTCGTAACCGCCTTCAGGATCTTTGGCGTTTTGACCCATAAAGCCCAGCAGCTGCGCATTAGACTGTGGCTGTGGATAATAACGCTGAAAGAAATTCTTTTCGTAGACGCCAGGGAAATCGAGCGAGCTGACGCTTTGAGCAATCTCAGGTGTGACTTTATTAAGCAGTGGCAAATAGTGTGAGCCCGCACCAGATGGCAAAGCAGCTTTTACGGCTTTCTCATCGGTCACATCGATACTGTCATCAATAGCCGTGACTTTTTTCAACTCATCGACCGAGATATTGGCAGCAGCGGCTAACTTTGTCAGATCCATACTATCTAGACGCTTTTGCATACGCGCCTGTAATTGTGGACTGCTAGGATTGGTAATGATGATGCGCTTTAGCTCGTAATATTCACGAGAATAATCATGTGGACTAAACGAAACTGTCGCGAGCGGTGCACTGACCGCAAGCGGTAGATTATTGCGATCGGTAATCATACCGCGATAAGACTTTTGGGTACGCTCACTGGTAATGAGCTCATTACCTTTGTCTTGATAAAACTGTGCGTTGGTAACCTGAATATAATAGGCGCGGCTAATCAGTAGCGCTAATATGACCAGCGCTAGACCCCAGACCATACGAAAACGGTTTTTGTCTTGTTCGAAACCACCGAGAGCAGAAGCACCTGATGCTTTGCTCGAAAAAAACCATTTTGCTTTTGCGGTTTTTTACACTGGTATAAGCGCCTTGGGTGTCGCTTTTTTTGATGCGTCCAAACAATTTTGCCTTACGATTGCTTGCAGCTTTATCGGGCTTGCTGCTCGTCTGACCAGATTTAGCCGCACTGGCTCGGCGGAGAGGTTTGGTTACCTTGCCGCTGGCTGGTTTTTTGCTGGTGTTTTTTGCGGTGGATTTAGGCTTTTTCTCACTCATTGTCCTGCCTCCGTCGCTGGTTCTTCAGGAGAAATATCGGTAGAGACACGTGGCCCGATGACGTCAGATGCATCCTCATCTGAGTCTTCTGTAACCACTGGCACCAATGCAGTTGCGACGCCAGGTTGGATAATCAGCTTATCCTTTAATGTTGGCGAATACATACCCAATTCAGCAACCGCTCGACTGGCAATCTGCGGCGTGGCGCTAAAGGTTTGTTGCTCAATTAATAGACGCTGATGCTCTACTTGTAGCTTACGTTCTTGTTTTTTCATGTCTTGCAAGGTTTTGTAGTCCTGATGATATTGCTGAACTTCTTCGGCAGTTTTGATACCACTCCATACAATCGTGGCTGCCAATAGCAATAGCACGACCACATAAATGCTCACCACATTGAACCGGCGCACGAACAGCTCGCCGACATCGGTATTATAAGGTGTAGCAGTGCGGCGATTCGCAGGTTTGTCAGATATTGCCATGACGATCTCAAAAAGGTGAACGTAAACGATAGAGTAGATAACGGATTGCGAAAGATGAACGTGTCATTATTCGGTCATACCATCGATAAATATAAAACCAAAGACACTTATAAGTGTAAAAACCATACTTAAAAAAAACGAACGTAAAAAACACATCCAATAGCCAATTTACTCAGGAGCCATAAATCATCACAACTCATGGCTATCAATATGTCATACCACAACCAAACACGTTGAATGGCTATACTATATAAAACCATTCAACTATTAAGCAGATAAAAACTAACTGCTGAGCCTAACAGACAATATTTACAGATTTTTAACAGTGGCGTAGCCATTAGGACATTTGCGCATCATTTAGACAAACATTAGCAACCTCAGGCAACTCACTAATCATATTCGACTATGACTTGTGGCGTCGTGATGTTCTTCTATAACCCTGTTGTCTGCTCATAAGCTGTGTCAGTACGCGTTGCCATACGCAACCATGCGCTACGCGCGCGCGGGTTTTGACTAGTCTCAGCTTTGCTTGGGCCAACACGTTTTGGCTTGCTAAAATAGCGTGGACGATTGGGCGGCATTGGCAAGTTTTCGTCTTCTGGATACTGCCCTTTGCTATGACGCTGCAAAAACTGCTTGATGCGGCGATCTTCTAGTGAGTGAAAGCTAATCACTGCAAGCTGTCCGCCCGACTTTAAGATAGGAATGCTTTGCGCTAAAAAGTCGTCAACATCGCCCAGCTCATTATTAATAAAAATACGCATGGCTTGAAAGCTTTGCGTCGCTGGATGTTTACCCCGTTGCCAGTTAGGATGCGCGACTTTAATCACTTCTGCCAACTCAAGTGTAGACTCGTAGCTTTCCATCTGTTTGATAGCGCGTGCAATACGGCGGCTATGACGCTCTTCGCCAAACTCATAAAGCACATTGGCCAACGTTTCGTCATCGACTGTTTCAAGCCATTCGGCAACTGACTGGCCACGACTGGTGTCCATACGCATGTCTACTGCCCCGTCACGCATAAAGCTAAAGCCGCGACTACCATCATCAATCTGCGGTGATGAAATGCCCAAATCCGCCATCAAGCCATCAACTTCAGTGATGCCCATAGCAGCCAGACTGTCGGTCAACGTCGCAAAACTATCGTGAACCACACGCACACGGCTGTCTTTGGTTGCCAGCTCTTGCGCCACGCTGATAGCTGTCGGATCTTTGTCAAAGACAATCAGTGTTGCGTCATCGGCGAGTTGACTTAATAGCAGTCGGCTATGGCCGCCACGACCAAAAGTCGCATCAACGTAGATACCACTTATATTTAAGCTATTTTGGTCACCTTCTGTTTGCTTGGGCAAGGATTTTACACCGAGCACCGCAGCGACAGTCTCTTGCAGCAGCACCGCATCATGGACAAAACTCAATTCATCAGACGTGATATCGCCCTCATGACGGGCGTGAGTAACATCCAGATCGACATCTTGCGTAGACGCATCCTTTATAGCAGAAGGATTAGACACTGACTCAGAGAGATCAGCGGCGGCAGAAGGACTGGCTTTCGATTTTGGCTTAGACTTTGATAGGGACACAAACAACTCAATAGATGACGACCGTACTGGCCAGTAATTAGATGAAAATAAACAAGTTATGACTTGCTTAGCATTATTATCGCAAGGATACACCTGTAGTCAAGCACTAGAAGGGCTTTTCATTAAAAATATCACATGTCTCTGTTATACTAGCGCTATATTTTACGCTATTTCTTCACATCGACTTCATATCTTTCATCGCTATTTATACTAATAGCTTATATCGATAGCAAACTTTGAGACTTTTATCATGCAAACCTCTACTGACAGCACGCGCCCTGTACGTACGCGTATCGCCCCATCGCCAACTGGCTTCCCACACGTAGGTACTGCCTATATTGCCCTGTTTAACTTGGCTTTTGCCAAAGCGCACGGTGGCGAATTCATCTTACGTATCGAAGACACTGATCAGACTCGCTCGACTGAGCAATCAGAACAAATGATTTTGGACGCCTTACGCTGGGTTGGTCTAGATTGGAGCGAGGGTCCAGATATCGGTGGTCCACACGCCCCTTATCGTCAGAGCGAGCGTAGCGATATCTACAGAAGACACGCCGAGATACTCATAGAAAAAGACCATGCGTTTCGCTGTTTCTGTACCAGTGAAGAGCTAGATACCATGCGTGCTGAGCAAATGGCCAATGGCGAGACCCCTCGTTATGATGGTCGCTGTGCTCACCTTGCACCAGAAACCACCGAGCAATTGGTAAGCGAGGGCAAACCGCACGTGATTCGTATGCGCGTACCTACCGAAGGCATCTGTCAGGTACATGACATGCTACGTGGTACGGTTGAGTTCCCTTGGACTCAAGTCGATATGCAAGTACTGTTAAAAACAGACGGCATGCCAACGTATCATTTAGCCAACGTCGTCGATGACCACTTGATGGAAATCACTCATGTGATGCGCGGTGAAGAGTGGCTGAACTCTGCGCCTAAGCATCAACTACTTTATGATTATTTTGGTTGGGAAATGCCAACGCTTTGCCATATGCCGCTATTGCGTAACCCAGATAAGTCAAAACTGTCTAAACGCAAAAACCCAACCTCTATCACCTACTATCGTGATGCAGGCGTGCTACCTGAAGCATTGTTAAACTATCTTGGTCGTATGGGCTACTCAATGCCTAATGATGCTGAGCAGTTTACGCTAGAAGAAATGATTGCCAGCTTTGATATTCAGCGTGTGTCGCTTGGTGGTCCTATCTTCGATATCGAAAAATTAAACTGGCTCAATGCAGAATGGCTACGTGCGCTTAGTCCTGAAGAATTAAAGAATAAAATCCTTGAATGGGCCAGCAACAGTGACAAGCTAACCGCTATCGCAGCGGCGATTCAGCCACGTATCGAGCTATTGTCTGATGCGGTTAATTGGGGTGGTTTCTATTTCCAAAACCTACCTGACATCAATGCTGAGAGCTTCACTCATAAATCACTCACCCCTGAGCAAATTATCGAGATGCTGCAATTAGCGCTTTGGCAATTAGAAGTCTTGCCAACGTGGTCAGAAGAAAATATCTACGCCACGCTAAAAGGCCTTGCTGCTCACCTGGATATTAAGATGCGTGACTTTATGGCGCCGTTCTTTATCGCTATCGCTGGTAGCACCTCATCGACGCCAGTCATGAACTCTATGGCGATTATCGGTGCTGACATGACTCTGACTCGCTTGCGTCATGCCGTTGATGTATTAGGCGGCCTTGGCAAAAAGAAACTGAAAAAAACTTGAGAAACAAGCGGCAGAACTGCCAGATTTCTTAGCTGCTGCTGAATAGTTCAGAAGCTGAATAACTTATCTGCTAAACAGTTAACTAGCTAAACTTGTCGAATGTAAAAGGGTCAGGCCATCTCTGGCCCTTTTTTCGTTAAGCGCAGTTACTACTTTAAATTATTAGACATCTTTTACTAAATATTTTAATTGGGAATAAACATGGCCGCCAAAACCGTCACGATAGAAAGCAAAGATTATGTCTTTAACACGCTAAAAGAAGCACAGAAATATTATGATGCCATCGTAAAGGAGCTGTTTGATGCAACTTTGACCCTGACTAAGGGCCAAGACTTCGAAGATTTAAAATGGATATACAGCACTTACTGCGGTTACACCAAGCATAATCTAGATAAACTGGGCGAATATGACATCATCGGCGTCAAAGGTATAAGAACGATCCGAGAAAAAGGCGGTCAATATATGCCAACGGAATGCTGTGCAATTATTTTTTTCTGATGGCAGCGAAGAAGAGTTTTATACCGATAAAGCCCTCAAAGAGATCGCCATTAAGCAAAATCCACGCTAATTTGGGCTTGTTGAGCCTTTAAAATAGGCTAAATCGCTTTTTTTTGCATATTTATGCATTATTTTTAAAATAGTTGTTGACAAGACTGCCGCTCTTACATAAAATACGCACACTCTTAGCGAGGGGCTATAGCTCAGTTGGTAGAGCACTTGCATGGCATGCAAGGGGTCAACGGTTCGACTCCGTTTAGCTCCACCATACTTATTTATAGCAACGCTCAGTATTACTGAAACGTAATAATAAATACTCGCTAGTAGGACGATATCAGCACCTAGGCAATGCTTATTTAATAAGCTATCTGATATTGTGAAGTACCGTTGTAACCACTGGTTATAACACTCTATGCGTCCCCATCGTCTAGAGGCCTAGGACACCGCCCTTTCACGGCGGTAACGGGGGTTCGAATCCCCCTGGGGACGCCACTATTCGGCGTCACTTATTAGCACTTTTGCTTAGCATCAGATCAGACTAATAAGCGAACAATAAAAAAGCCCAGTCATCATATGGTGACTGGGCTTTTTTATGTCTGTCGTTTCTTGAAATCCTCTATTCTGTTTTCGTTAGCTTATTATTAATAGCCGCTAGCTTACTGTTGATAGCGCTATTGCCAACCTATTTAATACTCGTTAATATCGACCTGACAAGCGTATTTATGAAGTGCACCTACATACTATAAATGATGGGCTTAGCGTGATTAAAGGGAAGTGATTACTATGTTTGGTATCGAGAATTATCTAGGGTTTATCTTGGCGGCTATTTTGTTAAACCTAACGCCAGGTACAGATAGCATGTACATCATCACCCGTAGTGTCTCACAGGGGCAAACAGCAGGGGTTTATTCTGTTCTTGGCATTACTTCGGGTATTTTGGTACATACATTATTGGCGGCGCTAGGATTGTCGGTATTGCTTGCCAATTCCCCTACCGCTTTTATGATTGTCAAATATATTGGGGCCAGCTATTTGTGTTATTTAGGCTTTAAAATGCTAACGAGCAAAAACTCGAACTCAGTAACGAACCATTTATCCAAAGATCAGGACGTGACTAGCCAAAAAGCTGTAGATGGTTGGCAAATATATAAGCAAGGTGTGTTGACCAATACTTTTAATCCAAAAGTCGCTTTATTTTTCTTGGCGTTCTTCCCTCAGTTTATCGACGCTAGTTATGCTTATGGCATGCTGTCATTTTTGATGTTGGGACTGACTTTTGCTACCACAGGCTTTATATGGTGCTTGAGTTTGGCGCTGCTGGCGTCAAAGTTCAGCAAAAAAACTAAGAGAGAATCCAAAAATTGAATCCATGATGAATAAAATAAGTGGTGTCGTATTTATGGGGCTAGGAATTAAGTTGTTGACTGAAAAGGCTTGAAGAGTAAAGTAACAAGAAGAAAAAAACGTCTTCCATAAGAAAGCCCAATCCCCTACTTTGAAGGAGATTGGGCTTTTTTTCATACTAAGTCTAATACATTACTAGCCTGCTTCTTTGCTCTCAGCAGCCAATTGACGTAGTACATAGTGCAATACGCCGCCATGACGCACATATTCGCGCTCTTTTGGCGTTTGTAGACCGACATTTACTTCAAAGGTTTCTGCCGAACCATCAGCACGTGTAGCCGTAACCGTGGCTGTTTTACTCTCGCCATTGTCCAGACCTGTGATGCTGAGCACTTCAGAACCATCTAGTTTGTAGGTTTCTGCATTTTGACCATCTTTAAACGTCAATGGCAGCACACCCATACCGACTAGGTTTGAACGGTGAATACGTTCAAACGAGCTGGTTAAAACTGCTTTTACGCCTAGCAGGATGGTACCTTTAGCTGCCCAATCACGGCTCGAACCAGAACCATACTCTGCCCCGCCCAATACCACTAACGGACGCTTATCTTCTTTATACTTCATTGCTGCATTGTAGATGGGCATTTCTTCGCCATCTTGTAACGTAGCGCTGTCATCTTTGAAGTAATAAGTATAGCCACCTTCTTTACCGCCCATCATCGTGTTTTTGATACGGATATTGGCAAAGGTACCACGAGTCATGACTGCATCGTTACCACGGCGCGAGCCATAACTGTTGAAGTCTGCTTCCATCACACCGCGCTCTTGCAAGTACTTACCTGCTGGTGAGTCTGGATCGATATTACCTGCTGGTGAGATATGATCGGTGGTGATTGAGTCACCAAACAGACCTAAGATACGTGCGCCTTCGATATCAGGGATACCTTCTGGCTCCATAGTCATACCATCAAAGAACGGTGGGTTTTTGATATAAGTCGACCCTTCATCCCATGGATATAGTTGGCTATCCGCTGAACTAATTGCGTTCCATGCGGCACTACCATCAAATACTTCGCCGTAGTTTTTGCGGAACATATCAGCATCAATATTGTCGGCAATCAACTCGTTGATCTCTTCCGAGGTTGGCCAGATATCTTTTAGGAATACATCATTGCCATCTTGATCCTGTCCTAGCGGATGGGTCGTTAGATCGATATCGACTGTACCGGCTAGCGCGTAGGCAACGACCAACGGTGGTGATGCCAAGTAACTGGCTTTGACATGCGAGTGAATACGACCTTCAAAGTTACGGTTACCAGACAGTACTGCCGCCGCGACCAAATCATTTTCTTCAATGCCTTTTTCGATCTCTTCTGACAATGGTCCTGAGTTACCGATACAAGTGGTACACCCGTAACCGACGAGGTAAAAGCCTGTCTTTTCTAGCTCATCCATCAGATGGGTTTTCTCAAGATAGTCAGTTACCACTTTAGAACCCGGTGCGAGTGATGTCTTGACCCAAGGCTTGGCTTTAATTCCTTTAGCAGCGGCTTTTTTTGGCCACTAGACCTGCACCAATCATTACCGCTGGATTGGAAGTATTGGTACAAGAAGTAATAGCAGCAATAACTACCGATCCGTCTCGTAGTTTGTGTTGCTTATCATCGATACTGACATTTGAGAAGACATTGTTTGCTGGCGCGTAACCTGCATTGTCATCACTGGTATCAACTTCGATATTCGGTTCAGCTGCCAAGTGTTCAGCTTGCTCTTGCTCGCCGCCTTCTTGATCAAAGCGTACTTTGCCTTCTACTTCTGACTTGCGATCTTTGGTCATTTTTTTCTAGCGTTTCGCCGAACTTCTCATGCATATCAGACAAATTGATACGCTGCTGTGGCAAGTTCGGACCAGCAAGTGCTGGCTGTACTGACGACAGATTTAGTTCTAATTTGCTTGAATAAGTCGCCGCAGGTGTATCGGCATCGTGCCATAAGCCTTGCGACTTAGCATACTTTTCAACCAACTCAATCTGCTCTTCATCACGGCCTGATAGACGCAGGTAATCAATCGCCATTTGGTCAATTGGGAAAATACCGCAAGTCGCCCCATACTCTGGTGACATGTTGGCAATGGTGGCGCGATCCGCTAGCGGCATACTGTGTAAGCCTTCGCCATAAAACTCGACAAACTTGCCCACTACGCCATGTGCACGCAACATCTCAACGACACGTAGTACCAAATCGGTCGCCGTGACGCCTTCGGTTAGCTTACCTTTTAGCTCAAAGCCGACCACTTGTGGAATCAGCATCGAAGACGGTTGGCCTAACATCGCGGCTTCAGCTTCGATACCGCCCACACCCCAACCAAGCACGCCAATACCATTAATCATCGTAGTATGGCTATCTGTACCAAATACCGTATCTGGATAAGCTGTCAATTCACCATCAACGTCTGCTGCCATTACGACACGGGCTAGATACTCAAGGTTAACCTGATGCACGATACCTGTCGCTGGCGGTACCACGACGAAGTTTTCAAAGGCTTGCTTGCCCCAATGCAAAAACTCATAGCGCTCATTGTTACGCTTAAATTCAATCTTTTCGTTCAGATCTAGCGCATCTTCGCGGCCATAAGCATCGACCTGTACAGAGTGATCGACGACCAGTTCACTAGGAATAAACGGATTGATCTGCTCGGCTTTACCGCCGAGCTCGACCACCGCATCACGCATCGCCGCCAAATCGACTACTGAAGGTACACCTGTGAAATCCTGCAATACAACACGCGCTGGCATAAAGGCGATTTCTTTTGACGCTTCAGCCCCTGCATCCCAGTTGGCGACGGCTTCAATGTGGTTTTTACCAACCGATTGACCGCCGTCTTCGTTACGTAATAGGTTCTCTAGTACCACTTTCATACAAAATGGTAGTGTCTTAATATGCTCGTAAGTTTCGGTCAGCTTTGGCAGGCTGTAGTAGGCATGTTCCTTGCCAGCGACTGAGAGGGTGTCTTTTACATCAAAAATATCACTCATGATAGCTTCCTTATCGTTGTTATAGATCCTAGACATAAATTATTATAAGTTTAGGTATGACTGGTGGCTCAATAAATGATTGATCTGTCGTGGATTGATAGAGCAGTTCTATAAAAATGTTTAATATAAGTCTGTGTTAACAAAAGAGATAATCATCTCCTTACTGTTTAACAGAAATGCTCTTTTACCATAACAAACATACGAGGCTTTGTTAATGTCTGGACGTTGTCAAATCGTGGCACAATCGTAAACGTAACAAAGGTTTAGCGAGCTATTTTTAAGCAATCCCTTTCTATTTATTTTTTATCTTTTTTTACGTCGCCCACTGCGGAACACGTAGCTGTCTTCATAAAAGTCAGTATCGGCATTCTCTGCCCAAAAGTGTGGCACCCCTAAGATCGGTAACGGCGCAAGCTGGCGCGGTTTGACGTCATCATTTGATAATAATGTGTCCATGTATTCGGCAACTTTGTCATCCAAATAGCGCATACGTTCAGCTAACGATAAGGTAAAGAATTCTTGTGCAACATGAATGACAATGCTGTGAGCGCATAGAGGTTTGCGTGGGTATACCAACTGCTCAAGCAATGCATGGCCAAAGATATAAACTGCGGCTTGAGCGCTGTTATCAGGCTGAGTTGGGTTGTCCCATTTAGCACGCGGCTTCACCAAACTTGCTTGCCAGTCAAAATCAACTAACGCTTTACCGATACTAGCATCAGAAGTCACCAGCACTGCGCCATTCTCATCAAAGACAGTAATAGTGTCGCGCACACGCCCTCGATGCTCACTAATACCTTGCTTAGCGATTTCTAGCATATGGTGATAGTTCAACACAGTTTTGGTCTTCGGAAAGGTCAGCCAAATACTGCCATTAAACAAGTCATGCAAGTTATCTCGCGTCGGGATATTGCCAGTTGTACCGATGAAATGTTCATAGGCTTCCCCTTCAGGCAATACATTTTGAGAGACGAACTGTAGCGTCTGAGATTTGTAGTCATGAGCAGGTTTGGTATGCGGTAACGGCTGTTGCAAGTGATCAGCCTGCTGCATCATCGCCGTTTTTAAGACTTTGGCAATCGTGTCAGGCGTATTGATGTCAGAAGCATTTATATCATGCTCATCTATGCTTTTCACATTATCCAAACTTTCTGAATCACCCAAATTACCCAAACGATCCAAGCTATTTCTCTGTGATTTCGAGCGACTAAGGTGTTCAATCGTGTTGCTGATATAACTCAATTGAGTAATATGCGATAACCAAGGCACTTGCCAGTCAATGGCAGCAAAGCTGTTATCAAGCTGACCTTCTACTACAGGCAGCTGCTTAGTATGAGTATCAGAGTTAAGTATGGCGGGTAAATCACTGGCAGGCATAGAAGCTCTCTCTTACGGGCTATCTCTATTAGACGTATGGACGGTCTATGGTATCATGGTGCGCTTTTTTACTGCTAGAGACGCCGCTCGAAAGGACTTTTTGAGCGCTATGGATGAATGAGTTTTATGGCAAATTTTAATACCCACTTAAATGTCGCTTTATGGTCAGCGGCACACTGAGTTTGACGGTTTATAAAGCTGGATTGATTGATGATTCAGGGTTTTTGGTGTGCGTAGCGCTTGGTACTATCGGTGGATTGCTGCCAGACTTGGATTCTGATAATTCAACACCGATTAAGCTCGGTTTTAATATCACCTCGTTTATCTTTGCCTTTGGGCTGGTCATGCACTGGCGTAGTGATTTGAGCTTACTGGCATTGATAGTATTGTGGCTGGCAGGCTACGGTTTTATGCGTTATGTCGTTTTTCATATTTTTACCACTATGACGGTGCATCGCGGCGTCATCCACTCTGTGCCGTATATGGCGATACTGGGATTGGGTCTGACGTGTCTAAGTTATTATGGTCTGCACCTACCGCTGACAACCAGTTGGTTTTATGGTCTGTTTTTATTTGGTGGTGCGATGGTGCATTTGTCATTGGATGAGCTGTATAGCGTCAATTTGTCCAATATGAAAATGAAGCGCTCATCAGGCACAGCGATGAAGTTCTATCAGCCAAAGGACAAATGGTGGTACCTACTCTTATATACCATCCTTGCACTACTGGTATATGTCGCCCCACCTTTTGAGATGTTTTGGTCACGACTAAGTGATCCTTCCGCATGGGCGCAGCTCAAAGTCGGTATATTGCCAGAATTAATAAAAAGCATGCTGCAATAAAATTATCATAAGACCATTAAGCCTAAACGAATGAGTCCAAACAAAAATTAGAGTAAAACATGCAACCTTACCCAGATACTTGCCCTTGCCAAATCAATCCAACAACAGAGACGACAGACGCTCCACTATCCTATCAAGACTGCTGCCAGCCTTATCATGATGCTTTTTATAATGGTGCGTTTTATAATGATGAGGTTGACAAAGCAGATGGTACAAAAGCGGAGACAGCCGAACGGCTGATGCGCACGCGCTATAGTGCCTTTGCATTAGTGAAACCAGAGTATATCGTCAAAACCACAGTGCCTGCTCAGCAAGCATTACTTGATGTTGCAGCGATTGAAAGTTGGGCAAAAGAGACAGATTGGGCAGGATTAGAAATCGTAGAGCACACGCCAAAGCTGGGTAAAAGACATGCACAGGTTGAGTTTAAGGCTTATTTTAAAAGTCCTGAGGAAACATCAGGTGGTTTAGACGAAAAAAATACAGGCGCATCACGAACTATCTACTTTCGTAAAGGTTATAAACAGAGCTAATAACGATGCGCGCTGGTATTTCTTAGACCCGACGGTTGCGATGACTGTGACGCAAAAGCAACCGTGCATTTGTGGGTCTGGTGAGAAGTTTAAGCGGTGTTGTGGGAGTTATATTTAAACAGTATTGGATATTCATTAACCGCTAAACACTCGCCCCAACGGCTCGTGCAATCGCAATGCCTTCGTCCACTGTTAAAAACTTGCGCTGGCTTGGGCTGTCTTTATAAATGACATCGCCAGCTTGAAAGATTAAGCATTCATTGACAGCCAATTGCTGCCATTTCTCATTTTCAGTCAATGGCACAGTGACCAAAATCGTGACTTTATCTGTGTCTGTAGTCACATCACCAAAGTTAATCGCCATATCATCATCAGCCAGTTTGGCTTCACCAAATGGCGCTTTACGTGTGAGATAAAACAGCAAGCTACCCGCATAAGCCAGTTGCCACCTGCCATTCGATATTAAGCAATTAAATAACCCATTGGCAGAGAGATAGCGACACTGTGTGGTCAAAAAAATTAAACAGCGTTTTGTCATCAGGACGCGACTTAAAGCTACTCTTTAGACGATTGACCAAATAGCAAAATGCCATTTCAGAATCAGTTGAACCAACTGGCTGACAGTGTGAGGCATTGCCGTTATCTTGCAAGCGTTGACAGCGTTTGATAAATTCGCTATTCATCTGCCCATTGTGCGCAAATACCCACTGCTCGCCCCATACTTCACGGACGAATGGATGGGTGTTTGCCAAACAGTTCTGCCCTTGCGTCGCTTTACGAATATGCGCGATGACATTCATGGCTTTGATTGGGTAGTTATTGACCAAGTCAGCGACTGGCGACAGATGGCTTGGACGATTGTCATGAAACAAACGCAAACCCGTTGAGTCATTTGCCGTCTCATCGTTGGTTTTGTCATTATTGCTGCATTCGCTACGCTCAAAAAAATGCAATGCCAAAGCCATCTTCATGACTGTCCGTCATACCGCCGCGCTTGCGAAACCCTGCAAAGCTAAAGCCAATATCCGTTGGGGTATTACAGTTCATTCCTAAGAGTTGACACATTTAATCATTACCGCCGTTATTGTCGTCTATTATCGAGTTACCTTGGGGAGCATTGCTTTGAGCGGCAGATAGCGCATCAAAGTCAGCATCACTCATCTCATCAAGCAAAGTGGCCCCATCAGTTGGGATGGTATCCAAAATACGCTGAGCGCTTGCCAGATCGGTACTTTCTACCCAAAGAACGATACCCGAGTTCATACCAGGGATAGCGCTTAGCGGCTGCAAGGACACGGTGATGCCGTTATTACGTAATAGGTTGGCGTGCAGCTCACCTTGCATATTGGTATCGTAGCGCGCCAGTTTGTGCCAGTTATCAACTTGATCGGTCATGGGGTCGCCTCTAAGGTTTCGGTGCTAAAATTAGTACTAGCATTGGTACTAGAATAAATGAATAGGCAATGCTTAAGACAATTGATCTAGCGTATATTCTTTGATTGCAAACTCACTACTACTTAATGTTTCCTGCGCTTGCTCAGCTTGGGTGATACTGCTAAACACGCCGACTATTTGATTGTCTTGCTTAGTTAATAGTGCAAATACGGTATTTTGCGACTTTTCAACATGCGCCCAATGATAAGCGGCCAAGCGTTTCATTAAGTCAGGGTTTTTGACCATGATGTTATCACCCGTACGGCCTTCGGTACGGTTGTAGTGAATCACATTTAAGCGTAACAACCAGAAAATCACTGCTGCCTTTGCTAGCATAACAGGTAGTGCACGGTTTTCGTCGTTATTTAGCGGGCGGATCGACTCATAACCTTGTAAGAACGCCGCCATTTTACTGCGATCAAAGTTAACGGATTCGCCTTGCTCTGCAACGCCCCACGTGGTACAAAAATCATTGATAGTAATGGCAATGTCCATCACGTAATGCTCGACACTGACTTCGGTAAAGTCCAACAGGCCAGTCAGCCGCGCTTCGCCTTTTTGTAGATTCCATAAGGTATTGTCGGCAAACATATCTAGATGACATAGGCCTTTTGGCAAGGTTGCCAGTGGTAATTCTGAATAAGAGCGCCAGATATCGCTCATTAGCTTAGCTTCATCACCTGGCATGAACTGCATTTCACGGTCGCGCACATCTGCCCATGGGTACAAAGGCACACCGTACTGCTCACTTGGCTGCAGTGCTTGTAGCGTTTCATGCAGCATGGCTAATGCCGCGCCAATGTCATGACACATTGCTTGCGTGGTTTGATCCGGATGTGAGCCTGCTAAGCATGGTACTAGCGTAATCGCTTTGTCTTCATAATGGATAACATAGCGCTTATCATCACCATCCATTTGTGAACTATTTGATTCAATAACGGTTAGCGGCGCGGCGACTGGTAGCTTGCCATTTAGCTGATTGAGGATAACGGCCATTTTTTTCGATATCAGCAGGCGGACGCTCTTCAAATAAAGTGAACACGTAAGAGTATGTGCCATCTACATCTCAGTCGTTTGAATAAACCAGTTTGAGTTTTTAATACCTTGAGTGATCGGTATCGCGCGGGCAAACGACACGCTAAAGCTTTGGCAAAAGGCGGCAAACTGATCATCGGTTAACTGGGTATAGACAGACATAAGCTTCTCTTTAATAGGTTCATTCAAATTAGCAGTTTATTTTATCGCTCCATTATACCGAAAATAGACCGACTGACATCTACCAAATTTCAGCTATCATAGTTTTACTTCTTATCATCGATTGTTCTTAAGATTTTAATAAGTCCATTATGAATACTCACTGTTTGAATGTTCAGCGTTTCCTAATCATGCTAATTTAGTCAGCACTTAATTTAGAGTCACTACGGTAAAAAAACATATGAAGAACTGGTATCGTAAAAACATTAAGCAGAAAACTGTTATTAAGCAATTGAATAAATTAAATGTCTTGCATACGCAACCACATCGCATAGGTGGCTTGCTTGAGGTAGATGAGTCAACTTGTCTACAAGACTTAAAAACCATAAACCACTGTAAAATTGGATTTATGACGTATTTTGGAGGTGGCTGCGAGATACGTAACGCTAAAATAGGTCGTTATTGCTCTATTGGAAAAAACGTCATAATCGGCCTATATAATCACCCAATAGATTTTTTGACCACTCATCCTATTAGCTTTCAGGGAGGGATTAAACTAGTAGATGACAAATACAATAAAAAGCTTACTAGAAAATCCACCTTTAAAACTACAAACATTCCTGTGACCATTGGAAATGACGTTTGGATTGGTCATCAAGTCATTATTAAATCAGGCATCACAATCCATACAGGTGCTATCGTGGGTGCTGGAGCTGTTGTTACTAAAGACGTTCCGCCTTATGCCATTGTCGCCGGCAACCCTGCAAAAATAATCAAATATCGCTTCAAGCCTGAAGTTATCGATACACTTCTCAGTTCAGAATGGTGGGCTTATGATCTATCACGCATTGATAATGCTATACGTTATGACAATGTAGAAGAAATTCTACGGATATTTCACAGCTCCAATCGTTCTCAATCTCTCGAAAAACTAAGAGTTAAGACTTACAAACTAACTTTTAACAAACCTAAATACTTATTAGAAGTATCTCGCTAGAATACTCACTAATGATATCCCTTCTATCTTTCGTAAACGATAAAAAAAGCTCAGCCCACTTATAAAACAATGATAATTAGTTGATTATCACGATATAGAGTTTTAATTTTGTTAGAATGTAGGAGCGATGTTTTAGTAATCTTTTTGGTAGCTCTTCGTACATAAATTTAATCAATAAGTGAGGCGGCATGTTAGCAAAGCGTATCATCCCTTGTTTGGACGTGGATAATGGTCGAGTGGTAAAAGGCGTACAGTTTGTCGATATCAAAGACGCTGGCGACCCTGTCGAAGTAGCGCAGCGCTACAACGAACAAGGTGCCGATGAGATTACTTTTTTTGGACATTACAGCGACTAGTGATGAGCGTGACACCACTTATCATACCGTTGAACGTATGGCAGAGACCGTGTTTGTCCCATTAACAGTGGGTGGCGGTGTACGTAAAACAGCAGATATTCGTAACCTGCTGAACGCTGGCGCAGATAAAGTAGCGATCAACTCAGCGGCGGTCTTTACGCCTGAGTTTGTCGGTGAAGCGGCGCAAAAGTTTGGCAACCAATGTATCGTCGTTGCGATCGATGCCAAGCGTGTCGCTGATATTGAGATTGATGGCATTGTCATACCGCGCTGGGAGATTTTCACTCACGGTGGCCGTAAGCCAACAGGTATCGATGCCGTTGCTTGGGCGAGCAAAATGGCAGAGCTGGGCGCTGGTGAATTACTGGTCACCTCGATGGACGGTGACGGTACCAAAAAAAGGCTACGACTTGGCGCTCATGCAGCAAATTACGAGCCGCGTTAATGTACCCGTTATCGCTTCAGGCGGCGTCGGTAACCTGCAACATTTAGCAGAAGGCGTACTAGAAGGCGGCGTAGATGCCGTACTTGCCGCCAGTATTTTTCACTTCGGTGAGTACACGGTATTGGAGGCCAAAGAGTACATGGCAGCGCAAGGAATACAGATGCGTCTTTAGCACGCTCGTAATATACAAATAAAACCCAAAAAAATGCTATCATAGCGCTAACCATTTATTTTCGTTCAATTAACTAGGGCAGCGCCAAAATAATAGGCGACCGAGTCGATTGAACGCATCAGACTATTTAGCTATTTATTGACGCCTATATTTCAATTGAACGCTTATTAAGCAAAGGATTTTTTTATGTCGAATTTACAACAGCAGCGCAACGACGTGACTCATATCGATGGTAACCTACATCAAAACGCTGATGCTCGCATTGGTATCGTTGTTGGTCGTTTTAACGGTTTTGTCGTTGAGTCATTGGTTGATGGTGCAATCGATGCCCTACTTCGTCATGGCGTACTGGGCAGCAACATTACTGTTATTCGTGTACCTGGCGCATTTGAGCTACCACTTGTGGCCCAACGTGCTGCTGAATCAGATCGTTTTGACGCGATTGTGGCACTGGGTGCAATCATCCGTGGCAGCACTCCACACTTTGATATTGTAGCTAGCGAGTCGGCCAAAGGTTTGAGCGCTGTGGCAATGGATTATAATATCCCTGTTGCTAACGGTATCATCACTACTGATAGCATCGAGCAAGCCATTGAGCGCTCTGGTACTAAAGCGGGCAACAAAGGCTCTGAAGCGGCGATGGTTGTACTAGAAATGATCGCTGTTTTGTCACAACTTGATATTGATGATATCGATGAAGCGTAAGCTTTAAAGCTCAAATTTATTAGTTTAACTGGTGCTGCTATCTAGTAATAACAGCACCTTATAGCACTAGCCAGCTATCGAAACAATTGGCTACTTTTTGAATTTTCGCCGTATTTCTATACCCTTTAAAATTTTGAATAAGCATAGCTAAAAAGCTACTTTGTTAATTTATATTTTGACTGGGTATCATCTCAAAAATTTAGGTACAGACCCCCTATGACTGACCAACTCAAGCGCGCTATTAGCGCTGCGAAAACCGCACAAGCCAACGATGGACAAGCTGAAGCTACCCGTATAGCGAGCAGTAGTGCGGGTGATCAAACATTCGATATGAGTGAGTCTTCTTACAAGACCAGTCACACTGCTATCCGTAAGGCACGTCGCTTTGCGATGCAAGGCCTATACGAATGGCTCGTCACTGATCGCCGCTTTGATGTAGATGGTAAGCTTGGTTGGAAAGCCAATGCTCCGCATGATATTGCTGCTCGCACGCGTGCAACCAATGCCATGCATACCGTCCATATCGGTTATTATCATGAAATGATGCGCGACATCCCAGAGCAGATTGAAGCACTCGATGCGCTTATCAGTCAGCATCTCGATCGTGAGGTTGATAAGCTAGATACGGTTGAGCACGCTATCTTATTGATTGGCGCGTATGAGCTGCAGAACCGTGTAGAGATTCCTTATAAAGTCGTGCTTGATGAAGCGATGAAGCTAAATAATCACTTTGGGGCGACTGATGCTCACAAATTGATTAATGCGGTACTGGATAAAATGGCTGGTGAGCTGCGCGCTTTAGAGGTGCAAGCAGATACCAATGCCAATCTACGTACGTCACAAAAAGCGGCGGCTAAACAGTCTGAAGCAAATCCAGCCGATAATATCGAAACTGCTGCTGAAACTGAAAGCGCTATCGTCGATGAGCCGACTGCATCAAATAAGCCGCGTATCAGTGCTAACAAAGCTAACGTTAAACGCAGTAGTGCCAGTAAAGCCAGTGCAAATATCAGTGACTTTAAGGCGAGCAAGAAAAACGCTAACGATACTAAAGATTAAGACTAAGACTAGCCATGAACGAGTTTGAGCTGATTGAGCGTATATTCTCACAGATGCAGGCCACGCATGCACCATCAACTGGTATCGAAAAAGGTATCGGTGACGACGCGGCTGTGATGGCATTGCCAGCAGGCTCACGCTTGGTTAGCTGTATTGATACACTGGTTCAAGGTCGTCACTTTCATGCTGACTGGCAAAAAGTTGATGAACTAGCATTTGCCATTGGCTATAAAGCCGTGGCCGTTAATGTCTCAGACATTGCAGCGATGGGTGCGACGCCGCATAGTATTTTGCTAGCGTTGGCATTGCCTGAGCGTCTAGCAAATCACGAATGGCTCACGACATTTGCCAAAGGATTGTTTCATGCCTGCCAGCTGTTTGGCGTGACGCTGATTGGCGGTGATACTACCCGTAGCGAACGCCTAGTGCTGAGTGTCAGTGCGCAAGGATTGCTTGCCGCAGGTACACCAGCTGTTTATCGCTCGGGTGCACGGGTCGGTGATAAGGTTTATGTATCAGGCAGCCTTGGTGATGCCGCTTTCGCTTTACAGCATCCTGACAGCGCACAAGGTATCGAGTTAGCTCATCGTCTACATATGCAACGCCGCGTATTGCACTAGGTGCAGCATTGGCAAAGATGGGTGCAACAGCGATGATAGATATCTCCGACGGTCTTTATCAAGATCTTGGTCATATCTGTCAGCAAAGCTCTGTCGGCATGCGCATCCATTTAGATAAGCTACCGAGTAGCGAGTCATTATCTACTGTCGATTTGTCTGATCGCTTGTTAGGTCAGCTAGCGGGCGGCGATGATTATGAATTGGCATTTACTTTGCCTGCGCATATCAAACCGCCTGTAGGTAACACACCTGTCACCTGTATCGGCGAGGTAATTGCACTATCAGATCCTATAGCGATAGATACCAAGTCTCCTGATAACTCACGTCTTGAACTGTTTTATCAAAATCAGCCAGTGACGCCAACTCAGCCCGCACCGTTTTTAACGTGGCCCAATCTTACTGGTTACCAACACTTTACAGGCTAATCCATGACTGATCACGACTTATCTAAGCCTGACATCCGTAAAGCAAATGACTGCCCACCGCTACCGGTCGGTGCCAGTATGCTTGACCGTGCAGTCTATTGGTTTGGGCTAGGTTTAGGTAGTGGTTTACCACGCCGTGCACCTGGTACTTGGGGTACCGTTGGTGGGCTGATTGTGGGCGTGCCCTCATGAGTCTAGGTTTTATTCCTTTTTTACTGCTGACTATTTTATCTTGTTTGGTTGGTATCTGGATCTGTGGGCGTACTTCTGAATTAATGCAGGTGCACGATGATCCACATATTGTGTGGGATGAATGGGCAGGCATGTGGATTACCTTATTACCGTTATCTTACATTTTGTCTTATTTATTTCCTAAGCCTGAAAACACATTGTCGTTAATGATGATGCCTCTGTTTTGGGGCTGGCTACCGACCGCCTTTATCCTATTTCGCGTATTTGATATCTTAAAGCCGCCACCGATTGGCTGGGCAGACAAAAAAAGTTGCTGGCGGTCTTGGGGTAATGTTAGATGATATTATTGCAGGCATCATGGCAGCGGTCATTTGGTTGGTTATTTACATCATTGTGATGATGTTCATGTCTTTTTGATATTAGCGCACAGAAATATTTACTACAGTTTTAGCTGTCTTATATATTTGATTTTACTTACTTAAATTATTGGTATTCAAATTACAAAGCCTGCACATCACAGCATTTTTATAAATGAACATTTGCGCTATAATCCAATATTATATTTTGTTACATTTGCGAGCCTATTATGACATCTCCTCTTTCTGTAATTATTTTAGCTGCCGGTAAAGGCACACGTATGCAATCGGCAAAGCCAAAGGTATTGCAGACATTGGCTGGGAAGTCTTTATTAGGTCATGTGCTAGATACTTGTCATCAGTTAACTGTTGATGAAACCATCATTGTTCATGGCTTTGGTGGTGATCAAGTAAAGTCAGAAATTACCAATCAATATACACAAGCACCGATTACTTGGGTTGCTCAAACTGAGCAATTGGGAACTGGCCATGCGGTCAAGGTGACACTGTCTGATTTACCCAAATCAGGACAAAGTCTCATTCTTTACGGTGATGTACCATTGGTAAGCTGTGAGACGCTAACGGCATTAAAAACTGCCAATACTGATGGTATGTCGATGCTGACGTTGACTGTCGATAATCCATTTGGATTGGGTCGTATTAAACGCGACCAAGCCGGTAATATTGAAGCTATCGTTGAACAAAAAGATGCCGATGCTGAAGAGCAAAGTATTAGAGAAATTAATAGCGGTATTTACTGTGTCGACAATGCGCTACTGCACAAATATTTGCCTGAGCTCTCTAACGACAATGCACAGCAAGAATATTATCTGACGGATATCGTCAAAATGGCAGTTGCCGATGGTATTACTATCGCGGCGATTGAGCCTGAGCATACGTTTGAGATTGAAGGGGTTAATAACCGCCAACAACTTGCTAGTCTAGAGCGCACTTGGCAGCGTAAGTTAGTTGCTGACTTACAAGAAGCTGGCGTACAGTTTGCCGACCCTACTCGTGTCGATATTCGTGGTACGTTAACCGCTGGTCAAGATGTGTTTATTGACGTTAATGTGGTATTTGAAGGTGACTGTACCTTAGGTGACAACGTCTATATCGAAGCGGGCTGTGTTATCAAAAATGCCAAGATTGGTAATGCTTGCTATATCAAACCATATTGCGTGATCGATCGCGCTGATATCGGTGCTGGTGTTGATATCGGGCCTTTTGCGCACTTGCGTCCTGATACCGTACTATCTGATAACAGCAAAGTTGGTAATTTTGTCGAAATTAAAAAAATCGACTATTGGTCAAGGCAGTAAAGTAAATCACTTAAGCTATGTCGGTGATGCAACTGTCGGTACAGGCGTTAATATTGGTGCTGGTGTCATTACCTGTAATTATGACGGTGCCAATAAATCGCAAACCATCATTGAAGACAACGCCTTTATCGGCTCCAATGCTAGCTTAGT
The DNA here is from genome assembly GCF_000586435.1 of Psychrobacter sp. JCM 18901. Taxonomy (GTDB): domain Bacteria; phylum Pseudomonadota; class Gammaproteobacteria; order Pseudomonadales; family Moraxellaceae; genus Psychrobacter. The sequence goes on along the minus strand of NZ_BAWH01000003.1, from coordinate 38,232 downwards.
CGCACCAGTGACGATTGGCGATACAGCTACCGTTGCCGCTGGTTCTGTGATTACCAAAGACGTTAATAGTAGTGCGTTGGCATTTGGTCGTGCGCGTCAAGTACAAAAAAACGACTTTCAAAGACCAACTAAAAAATAATTGCTCATTGGTGGTTTAGCCAACCTCAGTCATTGTTGAACAAACCTAAGCAGTACGGCAACCTTTGTGGTGCTGCTTCATTATATTTATCTGTTGATGACTCATCATTAATGACCAACCAAATTATTTGATCTTGCACCATTATATATTGAACTACTAAAACTTGAATCTAAGGAATAGCCATGTGTGGAATTGTAGGCGCCGTTGCTGAGCGAAATATCGCTAATATCTTACTTGAAGGTCTAAAGCGTTTAGAGTATCGCGGCTATGACTCAGCTGGCCTGACGGTTATTCGTGATGGTGAACTACACCGTGAGCGCCAAGTGGGTAAAGTACAGGCACTGGTTAATGCCGTTGCTATCAACCCAGAGTTTTTTGATGGTCATATCGGTATTGCTCATACACGCTGGGCAACCCATGGCGAGCCAGCACAGCGTAATGCGCATCCACACGTGTCAGGCAAAATTGCGGTCGTTCATAACGGTATCGTCGAAAACTACGCTGAGCTGAAAGAAGAGCTAATAGCCAAGGGCTATGTGTTTACTTCACAGACAGATACTGAAGTTGTGGCGCATCTAATCCATGATATCTACAAAAAAACGCCTGACTTGTTAGAAGCAGTACGCACCATCATTCCGTTACTGCATGGTGCTTTTGCATTGGGTATCGTACACGTAGACTGCCTGATGAGCTCATTACTGTACGTCTAGGTTCACCTTTGGTTATTGGTGTCGGTATCGGTGAGAACTTTATCGCATCAGATCAGTTGGCTTTGCTGCCAGTGACTAACCGCTTTATGTACTTAGAAGAAGGTGATATCGCCAAATTAACTCGTAATAGCATTCAAGTTTATGCAGATGGTGTTGAAGTCCAACGTCAGATACATGAAATTGATGCCACCCAGCATAATGCCGATAAAGGCGAGTTCAAACATTATATGCTCAAAGAAATTTACGAGCAGCCAGATGCCGTCGCTCGTACGATAGAGATGGCTTTGGACAATGGTGAAACGACTAAACTACGCAACGATTTTTTACAGCGTCATGAGACACTGTTGTCAGGTATTCGTCATGTACAAGTGATTGCTTGTGGTACCAGTTATCATGCCGGTATGGTCGCAAAATACTGGTTTGAGAGCCTTATCCGTATACCTTGCTCGGTCGAGGTTGCCAGCGAATTCCGCTATCGCAATCCTGTCGTCGTCGATAATACTTTGGTCATCTGTATTTCTCAATCTGGTGAAACGGCTGACACCTTATCAGCGTTACGTGATATCCAGAAGCAAAGACCAGCAGGCTTAGTCAGCTTGGCATTATGTAATGTACCGACCTCATCGCTGGTACGCGAAACAGATATTTTCTTGCCGACGTTAGCAGGACCTGAGATTGGCGTCGCCTCTACCAAAGCATTTACCACTCAGCTTGTGGCATTGATATTGTTGATATTAAAAGTTGGTGTCACGCAGAAATGCATGACTGACGAACACTTAAATACGTTATTAAGTGAGTTACATCAATTGCCAGGACAACTCTACGCCAGCTTAAACCTTGATGCTCCTATCAAGACCATGAGTGAAAGCTTTGAAGATAAGAAAAGCTGTCTATTTTTAGGTCGAGGGCTACAGTTCCCGATTGCGCTAGAAGGCGCGTTAAAGCTAAAAGAAATTTCTTACATTCATGCAGAAGGTTATGCAGCAGGTGAACTCAAGCACGGTCCGTTAGCATTGGTCGATAAAGACATGCCCATCGTCGTACTAGCGCCTAAAGACAGTATGTTTGATAAATTAAAAGCCAACATGCAAGAAGTGCATGCGCGTCATGGTGAGCTATTTGTATTTGCTAGCGAAGCCAGTCAAATGGTCGCGGAAGATAGATTGCACTTAGTGTATGTACCCGATGTTTGCGAGACGCTTGCCCCTATCGTCTACAGCGTGCCTGTGCAGCTGTTGTCATACCATGTAGCAGTAATGCGTGGCACAGACGTCGATCAACCGCGCAATTTGGCAAAATCAGTCACGGTAGAATAAGGAAAGTTACTCTACGCTAATCTGATGTACGCGAGTAATAAAGTATCATACTAAGTAATAAAGATTCATACTGAGTAATAAAGTATCATACTGTTGACTCCGCTATTACCCCCTGCTAAAGTTTATATAACTTTAGCAGGGGTTTTTTTATGCTTTCAAAAAAACAAGAGAAGTGGCTTAAAGAAGGTAGAGGTCAGGGGGAGTTTGCCGATTACAAACCTTGGATAAAAATATCTGATATATCGTCGTCAGGTCGCTCCCATAGGGTTTTCGGTCACAAAACAAGACGTACTCATCATTTAATGTCTGATTTAGAGCTAGCAACATTTCTATTTCTTGAATGGAGTACTGAAGTTATAGATATCCGCGAGCAATTTCCTCTTAAATTTGTTGATACTCTTAAGATTGCAGAGGATATGCAAGTAAAGCATCCTGCTATTAGAGGCAAGACTCATGTTATGACATCAGACTTTTATGTTGTGAGCTCTAATAAAAAGCTTAGTCAATTCGTTTTGCAGGCAAAATATTCAAAAGATCTAATGATGCCCAGAACTCTAGAGAAACTAGAGATAGAGCGTCGATACTGGCACTCTAAATATATTTCGTGGCAGATAATCACTGAAAAAGACATACCTATAGCCGTTCAAAATAACATTAAATGGCTATATCCAGAAACTACTCCAAATAGGTCAATTGATACTCAAGACAGTCTAAATTTTTACGCTAAGGAATTTACCAAATATCCTGAAAAAAAGCATTATCGCTGTGTGCAAAGATATTGATACTGCATATTTCAGTGAGGTAGGCAGTTCGCTTAATGAGTTGAGAACACTACTAGGGCTGAGGTTCTTCACATTCGACCTTCGCATAGACTTCAGAAAGCTAAAGTGTAGCGATATTCAAATAAGTAATCGTCATTATTGGGACTTGATGACTGAGGAGCTTGGATATGTTGCGAATCAATGATGTTTATAGTAATCAAGGTTCAACGTATAGAATATTAAGCCTTTTATCAGAGCAAGTTGTTTGGATTGAGATTGATCGCACATCTGCATTGCCTGAACTTGTACTGATTGAGGATCTAGTAAATCTGATTGAAGAGGGTGTGTGCTATATCACTGACGACCCTCATCAGAGTTTACTTTTACAAACTCCAAAAGATGGCAGTAAAGCTCAGTTAAAACGAGATGAGAATTATGAGCTTATTAAGCCTATTGTAAGCCATCCTTTATATTACCTTCCAGAGGAACGTGCAAAGTTCATTAATGAGATTATTGACTCTAAAAGAAGTACAAAGCAAACGCTATATCGGTTACTTCGTAGATATTGGCAAAAAGGCCAAGTACCTAATGCTCTACTTCCGAACTATAAGAACTCTGGAGCGAAAGGAAAAAAGCGTATTGCTAAAGATAAAGAGCTAGGTAGGCCTAGGCTTTATAAGAAAGGGGTTACTGCCGTTATTAATGAAGATGTAGAAAGGCTATTCTCAATTACTATAAATAAGTACTTATTAAACGATAGCAAACATACAGTCGTCTATGCTTATCGAAAGTTTAAAACAATGTATCGCTCTTTAAATCCAGATGTTAAAGAAGAAGACTTTCCTAGTATCTGGCAGTTTAAATACTTTTATGACAAGAACTTTACTTCAGTTCAAAAACTTAAAGCCAGATATAATAAAATCAGTTATAACAAAGATGTGAGACAGTTAAGTTCGACTGTTAACACTCAAGTTCTTGGTCCTGGTTCACGGTATGAGATCGACGCTACTATTGCAGATATTTATCTAGTATCTGATTCAGATAGACAGAGTATTGTAGGTCGTCCAGTTATTTACTTCGTTACAGATGTGTTTAGCCGCATGGTAGCAGGTTTTTATATTGGATTTGAAAACCCTTCCTATGCCACGAGTGTTCAAGCCTTAGAGATGGCAGTAGCAGATAAACAAAGTTACTGTAAAAATTACGGTATTAATATCACAGCTGATGATTGGCCATGCATAGGCTTGCCAGATGCAATTCTCGCAGATCGTGGAGAGTTACTAGGTCATCAAATTGAGACCTTGGAAAAAAAGCTTTTCAGTTCGAATAGAGAATACCCCTCCTTATCGTGGCGACTTAAAACCTATTGTGGAGCGTTACTTTAAAACCATGCAGGCAAAGTTCAAACCATTTGCACCAGGAGTAGTCACAGGGGTTAAAGAGAAGAAAAAAAGGTGGCAAAGACTATCGACTAGATGCTGCTTTGACAATTTCAGATTTTAAAAAAATTATTATTAATTCAATTTTGATGCATAACAATGCTCATCAATTAAGTCACTATGATAGAGATAGTGATATGCCGTCTGACTTACCTTTAGTTCCTATTGAACTGTGGAACTGGGGGCTACAACATCGAACAGGTAGGCTTCGCACTGTCTCAGCGGATGCTTTATACATAGCGCTATTACCTCGAAAAAAAGCCACCATTTCAGATTTAGGTATCAAGCTTTTTGGTAATTACTATATTTGTGCTGAAATAAGAGAAAAAGGCTGGCTTCATCGGAAAAACACAATCAATAGACCTAAGTCGATTAAAGTTGCTTACGATCCTCTAGATGCGAATACAATTTTTATCTTTTATGAACAAGATAGCCTTAATTATTGGAAAGCCCATTTATCTGATAGATCAAGAGAGTTTAAGGGCTGTAGTTTTTGGGAAGTGTGGCAAATACAAGAAGAGCAGAAAAAAACAGCTGCTAATCAGGAGCTTAAAAGTAGTTTCGCATTAGAAACCCTTGAACGAGAAAATGAAAAAATCATAAAAGAAGCTATTAAGGCTAAACCAACAGCATTTAAAAGCAAGTCAGCTCAGTTAGCTAATATTAATGATAACAAAAGGTTAGCTAAAGATGAGGAGAGACAGGACAGGCAGAGAAGTAAGTTTAAAAAAAGGTGAGTTAATTCAACTACCTACAACCAAAAAAAGCATGGAAAATCAAACTGAACTTGATGATGAAGAGCTAGCGCTTAAGTTCCCAGTTTATCATGATATTTTATCTGAAGATGACTGATTACAGAATGTTGGAGACAGTAATGATTAATGCAGTTTATAAAGAAAGCTTTGGTTCTTACAAAGGGAATCCCTTCATTGAGGCACTGCCTGGCATTTTAGAGCCAGAGCAAGTGGTCAAAAAACTCAAAGGTAGTATAAAGCTCAATCATTCTGACTGTCAGGCTTCCTCTTCTATTCGAGCACATTTGATATCTCAAATGATGGGTCTGTTTTTTCAGCCTATCAACCGTCATATTGATCTTGAGAAGAAGTTATCAATAATGATTCGTGAAGGGTATGTTGGACGTAATCCTAAAGACGGCTCTTTAAATACTCATCTTCAAAATGGCTATGAGCGTTTAATGTCTGGTAAGAACGATATGGTTAGGTTTCCTACTGTAACCTCTACAGCTCGTAGCTTAGCATTTATAGGTTGCTCAGGTAGTGGCAAAACGACCACTCTTAATAAAATTCTATCAACTTATCCTCAAGTTATTTATCATTCAGAATTAAACTTCACCCAAATTGTTTACTTAAGAGTAGATTGTCCACACGATGGCTCACTTAAAAGCCTATGCCTTCACTTTTTTTTAGAGCAATTGACCAAGCTTTAGATTCTAATTATGAAAAAAAGTATGCGCTAAAACGACACAGTATTGAAACTTTATTGAATTTGATGCGTCAGATATCTAATCATCATGCTATCGGACTGTTAGTAATAGACGAAATACAACATCTCAGTGTTAATAAGTCTGGCGGTGCTGAGAAAATGTTGAATTTTTTTTGTGACGCTAGTAAATACGGTAGGTCTTCCTGTCGTTATGGTTGGAACACCAAAAGCTAGATTTATATTTGAAGGAGACCTCAGATCAGCTCGACGTGGAGCAGGTTTTGGCTCGGTTTTTTGGGAGCAGATGGCACAAGAACCAAATATAGTTTTAGCAGATGGCAAAATATATAAATCTGAATGGAACAGGTTTACGGATAATTTGTGGAAGTATCAATGGTTGAAAAAAAGCAGATATTATCTTATCTGATGATGTAAGAAGTCGTTGGTATGATCTGTCACAAGGTATTTTAGATATCGTAGTTAAGCTTTTTGTACTAGCTCAACTCAGAGCCATAGATTCAGGGATAGAGCGTATTACGGTTAAACTACTGCAGACCACTTATGATGAAGATCTAAGACCTATACATCCTATGATAGAAGCCTTGCAATCTGGTAGAGCAGATAAAATTGCCGAGTTTTCAGATCTAGTAGTACCCGACATTGATAAAAAGCTATTGCAGCTTCAAAGTAAGCTACATCAAAAGAAGTCTGAGTTCGATGAGGTATCAGAATATCAGGGGTGCGAACTAAGCATTAGATTACATCGTATGTTAGTCGATATGGGGAAAGACTCCCCTGTACTAGTTCCTACAGTTAAAAAGGCAGTTTCTGAGCTACCTGAAGCCTCTATGCCCGAGTTGATGTCTATTATTTTAGAATGGTCGAAAGAGGTTAAAGTTGGAAACAGCAATTTAAAAGATGACTCTCAAACGATTAATCGTACAAAGAAATCGAATTATATCAAACCAAAGGATTGGCATACGCTTGATTCTGAAGATTTACGTTATCAGTTCACTCAAAAGGAAAAAGCTAATTCATTTTATGAGCACTTAAAAGATTCTACATCGCTAATATTTGATATTAACGACTGGCTACCTAAGGTGAGTTAGTATGATTAATCTTCCTATGCCATACCCTCAAGAATTGATCTATAGCACAGTTGCTAGGTATAAGATTAGAGCTGGATTGATTAGTCCAAAGCAGTTATTAGATGATGTTTTTGAAGATAGAGGAGTAGTTGCAACTGTTGATTTGCCATGCCATTTATCTAAAATAGCGAATCACTATCCTCATAACCGTTTTAATCTGAATTATATTGCATACCAGCATACGCTTTTTCCTTTGTATGCTCCTTTTATCCCTGAGTCTAGGCGACAAGAATGTTTGAGATGGATGGCTAATCATTCGCAAGGCGCTATTCACTTAGCAATAGGGAGTAATGCATCAAGACTGCCCTCAGTAAAATATATCCGTTACTGCCCACAATGCTTTAATGAGCAGTTTAAAGATTATGGTGAATGGTATTGGTCACGTATGTGGCAAATTCCAGGCATAACTTGTTGTAGCAAGCATGGATCATTAGCGAATTCTTCAGTTGAATATCGCCCTAACTCTCGTCATGACTTTATTGCCCCTACTCCACATAACTGTAATATAAATCCACAAGGAAGTGTCAATGAAGATGATAGATTCCTCATTTCTAAAATATCTGAGCTTTTATCCTTAGCTGAACAATCTTCTCCGACTTTTGAGCAGTGGACTACCTTTTATCACAGTTTAGCTCGGTCTAGTAACTGTATAAGAGGGTCTAAACATATTGACCACCTTTGTATACTAGAGAAGGTAAAAAATAGATGGTCATTAGAGTTATTGGAAACGAACAACCTTCATAGACTTGAGAGTGAAACAGGTTGGCTTCGCGGTATTTTTCGTAAACATCGAAAATCCTTCAGTTATCTTGAACATATTATTGCTATTGAGTCTTTATTAGAACAAGACTGGTCTTTTGAAGAAATAATGGTGCAGGTGAAAAGCCAGACAACTACATTGCCAAGCAAAATTACACAAGCGAAAAGTAACGTAAAGCCTGACAGTGAACTGATAGAAGCTAATCGAAATATCTGGATGGGACTGATTAAAGAAAACCAGTCTATCAAAGGTGCTAGAAAAATCAATCAAGCTCTTTATGCATGGCTATATCGTAACGATAAGACATGGTTTATGAATACAAACAAAAACTGCCATCAACGTCACGTACCTAAAGGACTTACTGTAAATTGGCAAAGGCGAGATAGCGAGTTTGTGAGGTCTTTGATCAAAATAAACGATCATACGTGTTTCGACTTAACATTACCTCGTAAATCAAAAAAAGTGGTGGATGAATCAAACTTACTCAGCCTCAATGATTGAGAAGAATCAAGACAAGCTACCTTTAGTCTCAGCATTTTTGGACAGATATAGCGAAGACGTTAGTAACTATCAAATAAGACGGTTAAGCCAGGTATTAATTGATAGTATTTTGAATAATCATATTCTACAGCGCTGGGAAATATTACGACTGGCTAAATTGAGTGATGAGCGCATTACTCCTGAATCTAGTAGGTTTCTAGAGCATGCATACAGTATTACAAATATGCGAATAAACAAGGTGAGTATATGATCGCTAAAGGTTTTCCTGAAGACTCGAAAATAATGTACGTTGCTAATATTTTCAAGTTTAAACACTTGAAGACATGGAACCTTGAGCTGTGCGCGACAAGCGCTGGACAAGATCAGATATTACATACTAGGCTATCAAATCTACCAGTCTTGCAAAAAGAAGAGTTATAAACCCATCAGATGGGCAGTCTCGTAAAGGTGGCTATCCATTTAATTTAAGTGATATCTCTACTTTTAATTGGCAGGTAGGTACTGATTCAGAAGGCGGTGGTAATACCTTTGTGTTTGACTATATCAGATCAAATGATTCAATGGTAACGGTTCATATTCCTCAGATTGAGTTTGCACGAATTTTATTTTTTTCATAATGCTTACCTTGCTCGAAACTGTATTGACCAGGGGTTACTTAGTAGAGAGTTTTGGATTCAGGATATACAGGATGATTCGGTATTAGTAAATGTTTTGCCTATAAGCTCCTTACCTATAAAGTCTTTTGAAAATGAAGGACAGAGACGCTTACTGGCTTGGATATTAATAGATAAGAACGCGCGTTTTTCCTATGAAAGTATCGCGGAAAATTTCATTGAAGAAGTTCAGGAAACTGAAGATAAGAAAACATGGCACTTTAGATTTAGTCCGCCACGACTTGACAACATCTCGCTAGAGACCAGAGGTTGGATGGATAAAAACACTGGTAATTACTATGTCCATGAGATTTTAGGCATTAGCAACATTTCTTCTGCTTTGCCTAAAACAGTACGGTTTTATAGCGAGAAATTCAAAACAGGTATAAAAGGTAGCGCCACAGGTAGTGGAGCTAAGTCAGTTATTTCAGCAAATAGCAACACTATTGACGATCAGCAAGATGCAGATATTGATACTAAATTAAAAAAAGTTAGATATTCCAACCACATCTTTTAGCTTCGCAAATGCAATAGAAACTCGAAAGGTCGTTAAAAAAAGAGTCCCAAGTTCAAATGGGCTAGAATCCAAAGAGTATGAAGATCTCGTAGAGCTTGATCTTAGTGCAGACGAAGCTACGATTGATGGTACTGCGTGCCAAGCTGACTTCACAGGGCTTGATGATGAAAGTGAAGTATTAGAGCTTTATATGCAGCGATTTGAAGCATTTAAGCTACTAATTAAAAAAACTATCAGAGCAACATGGTATTGAATACCATGAAGAATTGCACTTTTTGCCAGCTATTGGTCGATCGAGATTACATAGAACCATAGACGGTAATAAACGATCTTTACTTGAAGTAAGAATCGAAACCGACATATCTCAGTTCGTCGTTTTAGAAGTAGATACCACTGATAACTCTAAGCCAATATCGACCTTAATAGTAAAAATCAATAATATAGATTATTGGAATGATCATATTGATGAGCTATTGAGCATAGTTGTTAAGAGTTCACTGCGTTGGCCTAAGGCCAGTTATTTGAAAAAAATTTGGCGATGTCCATACCATGAATCATCCTCAAGATATGCTTGAGCTTACCGAAAATAGTGACAATTTTATACGATGGCAGAAAAGATTAACTAAGGTTTTGGGTTTAGCTGATTGATTGTGTATACTCAACATAAAAACGTGCATTATCATTTTGTTTTTATTAATTTAATATTTTTGTCACTCTTAAAAAACCTTATCTGTTTCATTACTTGCTATAGAAACAATAGCTGTCATACCACAAAATAATTCGTTAAAGAGCTCAATAGCTATGAGTAGATGCTCAGCTGATAGTTTAGATTAATACTTACGGCTCTAAAAGGTAGAAGAAAAATATAGACTTTATAGATATACTAAGCTCTTTGATATGACTAAGAAGAGCGTTATTGAAGCACTTAATTCTCTATTTCTTCTTTCATTTGCAAAAAAATGAGCACTATTACATATAAATATGCAATAATTTTATGCCTTATCTAAAAATTTATATTTGCTTAAAGATAAACCATGGCATATAACTTCGGATAATATCAAAGGCCTGCTATATACTTGGATTTCACAATGTACAATATTTTCTTAAATAACATTAGAGCTGCACGTAAGTTAAAAGCACAAAAAAAATATTTCTGAAGTAAGTCTAAGTATTTTTAGAATGCTCATTCAACACATCTGTATTTCAAATGCGGAATATATAAATATTTTAGCTAAAGAAAGCTCTGGAAATATGTCTAAAATTGATATTGGTTTTACGGAGTTGCTCCAACCTGCAGATGGAGCATGCGTTGATTTCATAAGCAACTCTCTAACACAAATAGCGAAATTGAAAAATAGCTCCCTAGCCAGATTTTACTTTGAAGATAAAGATATTTCAAATCAGCCTGCATTAGTAGAATGGTTACAAATCAAAAAAACATCTTTAAGAAACATCTTATGTACATATGTTGCAGATCGAAATGAAAGTATCTTCGGACATGGTATCTCTTCAACTAATTTATTTTTAGATATTGATATCATTGAATATATCTTAGAGAAATTAAAATTTTATTTACCTGAAAGTAAAGGTGAAGATACTCTGTTTTTTTCCTAAAAACTTTCAAATCTCTACACCTATACAAACATTAAGACTCTTTGATGGTCATCCTACTTGTTATCGCAGAATAAAGAAAACTAATAACGGGATGATTAATGTTACTGTTAAAGTTCAAGTAACTTTAACACAAGCAACTGATCACTTTTATGAAGTACCAAATAAAATTTTTAATATTTCTAAAAGAAAAACTTATGATGTGTATGAATATAATGATTGGAATCCATTAATTTTTTTTACCAGAGAGAGCTATCTCAGTATCTGATTTTACAGGACGAGAAAAAGAAATAACTGAACTTATCGATTGGTTTAACGATGTAGAAGATTCAAAACGATGTCTTGTATATGGTGATGGTGGTATTGGAAAAACAACTCTCATTTTGGAATTTATGCATCGTGTACTTGAAGATTCTATTGAGGTTGAGTGGAAACCCAGTGTTATTACTTTTTATACAGCAAAAAAAGACTCGTTGGGGAATGTATGGTTTAGAGTCACTCACAAATAATAATCTAGGTGTTGCAGATGTAGCTTTACATATAGCACAGCTATTAGAGGTCAAACTTGACAGTAGCTGGTATCAGAAAGATGCAGACACTATTATTAGAAAATTAAAAAGCCTATTAGAAAAAGAGAAAATCAAGAAAAATGAGCATCTTATTATTTTAGATAATACAGAAACTATGGCTGAAAATGATGAAGATATTATTAATTTAGGTAAACAAATAAATTTACTTTCACGTTACGCTGGAAGAGTAATACTGACTTCACGTCGAACAGAAAGGCTTGAAGCGCGACCAATTGAAACAAGTAAATGGTCAGATGAAGAAGGTGCTGAATACATTCAAAAAAAGAGGGAATGTATTACACATTGATGCAATTAAAAAAAGCAGGCATATCTACTTTAAAAAGAATCACTCGGGAACTCAACAATAAACCTTTAATTCTGAACGTTTTTATACAGTTTGCAAATGAGCCACAGAGTTCACTCGTTAGCGCACTAGATAAAGTAAAAAGATTACAAGAAAAAGACTTAGGTATGTTCTTATTTTCTGATGTTTGGGAAAGATTTAATGAAAAAGAAAAATATTTTTTACTTCTTTTAACTTATTTTGGTCCTGATCATGATCAGTATTTTATGCAATTAGCCTCTGATAAAGCTAATTTGACTTTTTCTCTAGCTCAAAATACTTTAGAAGGTAGCAAAGGAATTTGTCAACTTAGCAGCATCGACGGCCAACTTCAAATCACCTTCAATAATGATTTCATGAAATTTTGTAAAAACAGAACAATAAGCTTTGATGGTCAGACACATCCTCTTAAAAAGGATTTACAAGGAATCCAAAATCGATATACAGAATTTTTAAAGTATATTGAGGTAGAAATATCAGATAATGATCAAAAAGCTTACTTAAGTAGATTTGCGCGGGTAGCTAGAAAATTTTTTTAATGAAGGAAATAAAGAAAAAGCAATTGAATATTACGAATTAGCTATAGATGAAGATCCTACAAATATCTGGCTGTTAGAGAAATACTCAAACACTTTATTTATTTATAAAAATTTCCCACAAGCATTAGAAAAAAATCAGTAAAGCTACTAACATCGATCCTAATCATTCTGAACTTCAATTTACGAAAGGGAAAATACTATCTCGAATTGCAAATAAGACCAAAGAATCTATCAAATGTTTAAATTTAGCTAATGAACTTGGAAAATCTATACATTTATGTGAATTGCAAAAAATATATGCTTATTTAGCAGATGGAAATATAGAAAATGCAACTATATCATTGAATATCGCTAAAGAAAATGCCCCTGACGATTCCTATTACCAAAAGTTCCATATGGAGATTGTACGCTTAGAACGTAAAATAAGTCGATACATTCCTCTATAGAGGATAATGGAAGTAGATGAATCTAATTTTTTAGAAATATTTATCGACGTAATATGTTTTATATATTTCTAGACACTTGTGTTTTTTTAGATATTTCTACTAAAAAAACAAGAGTTGCCACTAGTTATTGCATTGGAAGAACTAGTGCGTACTGAGACAGCGAAGCTAGTCGTAATTGATCTAGTAGCTCAAGAATATGAAAGGAACAAAGAACAGGTGGCAAATAAAACAGCAAAGCGGTTGTCTCAAGAATTTAAACAAGTCAAAGCAATTATAAGTGAGTTTGCAGATAAAGATAGAGCTCAAACCATTGACGTATTAAACGATATAAACGCAAGACTGCCTCTTTTAACGGCTGCTAACTATGCCACCATTTTTAGAGTTGAGAAATTAATTGAATCAGCAGAAAAAAATAACCATTAGCGAGCGTTCAAAAATTGCAGCCGTTCAACGAGGCTTAGAAAAAAAAGCTCCATTCCACATTAGTAAAAACTCAGTAGCTGATGCCATAATAATCGAGCAATTTTATGAGTTTTCATTAGATATCGATAGTGCAGATAGTTGTTTTTTTCATAACACACAACCACAAAGATTTTTCTGCAGAAGATCATCGGAAACCTCATAACGATTTTGAAATATTTTCAATGGTAATATTTATTATTCCAATAATTTGGCATCAGCAATTGACCATATTGATAATAATTACTTGGCTGGAATAGAGTTTGAACATGACTATACAGAGGAAACTCGTGGGTTAAGAGAAATCCTCAATGTAATGGACGAGTTAGTAGATAAAGTTTGGTATAACCGCCATCAAAATCTAATATATAGCATAAATGAAGGTGAGATAGAAATTGTCCCTAAAGGCACGGAACGCTACGGTAACCACGTTATTCACAAAGATATTCTTGATAGCGCAATTAAATCTGCCGAACGAGTTGAAAAGAGATATGAAGATGTAGGTCCTTGGAGCGACTTTGAATGGGGTATGATTAACGGTAAATTATCAGCTCTACGTTGGGTATTAGGTGACGAATGGGATATGTTAGATACCTAAGATTTCGTAAAGCTAACCATCACTATCATTTTGACCTGACTACTCTATTTTTCATTTAACCCACAGAGGTTGTTTTTCAAAAGACAACATGGATAACGACAAGAAAAACGAAGTCAAAATCAACGAAATATTGCATGTTAAAGAAAGTTTATTATCGTTAGATAATTCTAGGCGATTCATTAGTTCGAAATAGGCTATAAAATCATATCTAACCAAGCTAATCCTATCAGCCATGCAGACTCTAAGGACATACATTTAGATGAGTTAAAATCAGGTTAGTTCGGTGTTCATTATGATAACGGTAAGCCCGATAATGCTTATCTTTTCGAAAATGTCTTCTATGATTCGCCTTTAGAAATATACCACGTTAAAGACCAAGTTCTACATGTTACAGTATCAGTAAAATTCCTAGAAACTCCATTAGAATAGCAATAGCTGAGGGTGGTACTTACTCGCCAGACTTTACTTATATTGTTGAAACTGATAAAGGTCAAATGCTAAATTTAGTTGTTGAGACCAAAGATACTAGCTCATCTGATAGTCTGAGAGCAGATTAAAACCGTAAGATTAAGCATGCTGAACGACTATTGAATCAGATGGAAGCAGACGGGCTTAGCGTGAGCTTCAGCACCCAGTTTAAAGATGATCTGGTGAAGGATATCATTTGGGATGCGTTGGAATATACTACAACCTAATTAAAATCTTGCTTTATTAAATAATATGTGTACAGTCCGATTCAATATTGAATAACAATAGATACTATAATGTAAAAATGCTATGATAAAGAGTTGATTTCTATCACAAAGAGCTTGCCGAAATTACTATGCTAATTGATGCTGACAAAGACTTAATAGCCACTTTAGGCTTTAATAGAGCAGTTTCTGTACACTCAAATGAATGTACGGAAAGTGAAGCTATTATTTTACAGCAGGTTAAAGAATTAAATGTAGATTCAGTATATTTTAATACTGATGAAAACGGCTCTAGCTTCCCAGCTATTTTTCTAAAAAAAGTTTTAACATTTGATTCCAGAGCACTTATTGAAATTGCTGAAACACAAAAAAATATCTGGAATTATAAGAAGGTTTTATTCTTATATGTATTTTCTGACACTGAAATTCGTATTTATAACTGTGCAGGAAAACCAATTCTAAAAGCACAAAAAAACAAATTATGAAAAAGAACTAGAAGGTTTAGAGATTGGGAAATATAGCTTATCTAATCAACAACACCTAGAAGAATTGAATAAAATTTTTTCTAGAATTGCGATAGATACTGGTATTGTATGGACATTAGAAGAATCTAATAAGATTCGCATAAAAATAAATTTGAAACGTCGAGTTGATAGGTACCTGGTTGATAGTTTGATAGAAACCACCAAAAAACTTGAAGCTGACGGACTATCAAAAGATTTAATTCATAAGCTTATATTACGCTCGCTTTTTTTGTTATACCTAGAGGATCGTGGTGCAACTGATGACAATCTTTACCAACAGATCAATCCAAAAGCCACATGCTATTTTGATATTCTATATAATGTAAAAGACACTTATCATCTATACCGGAAGCTAGAAACACATTTCAATGGTAATGTGTTTACTATTAAAGAAGACGAGATGGAGCTGGTTACTAAAGAACAGCTAGCCGTTATTCGCAAGTGCTTTATTAGTGGTAATGAAGATACTGCGCAAGTTGATTTATTCTCTGAATGGCGAATATTTGACTTCAGTATTATTCAAATAGAGCTTTTGAGTGAAATATATGAACGTTTTTTTATTAGAGTCTAATCCAGAACAGAAAAAAACAATCAGGAACATTTTATACACCCCCATCATTAGTTGAATTTATTCTTAACGAAAAACTTCCAACTGCCAAATCATACACTAACTATAATGTCAAAATCCTTGACCCCAGTTGTGGTTCAGGGATATTTTTGGTTGAAAGCTTTAAACGCCTTGTCAAACGTTATGAAAATCATCATGGCGAAAAGCTCACTGATTTCAAAAAACTAAAGAAATTGCTGACAGAAAATATTTTTGGGATAGAAATAGAGCCGCAATCAATTAGAGTGGCAACTTTTAGTTTATACCTTGCTTTAGTCGATTTCTTGGATCCAAAAACTATTTGGCAAAAAGAGAGTCATTTATTACCTAATTTAATTAATAATCCAAATGATGACATGCTAAAGGTTCAAGGTCATAATTTATTTTGTAGAGATACGATCGAGATAAATAAAGAGATTGAGAGCCATGAGTTTGATTTAATCGTTGGTAATCCGCCTTTTGGGATTAAACAGCTATTGCCATCGATTCGAGAATATTGCGAAAAGTATAATTTCGCTAAAGAAATGGTATTACCTTTTTTGCATAAAGCAGTCGATCTTGCACCTCATGGAGAAATTGCACTGATTTTCAATACCAAGGTATTGACTAATACGGGTAGCACATACCAGAACTTTAGGAAATGGTTGTTTAACGAATGCTATGTTGAGAAAGTTTTCAATTTTTCAATTTTTCGAAAAGTTCCAAAGAATTTTGGCGGTCATTTATTTGGTGATGCTATTGGACCAATAAGTATTGTCTATTATCAAAGTCAAACACCTGAAAACCCATCGACTCAAATTGAGTATACTGCACCCAAAACCTATGTTAAATCTAATGTAATTGAAGGCTTACAGATTGATCGTACAGACATAAAGTATCTGCCTAGAGTAGAATGTCAAAATCCAAATAGCAAAATATGGAAAATTGCTATGTGGGGCGGTATGGCAGACTGGAAGTTGATTGAAAATTTAACAGCTAGAACATCTTCCATGAAAGAGTTTCTGAAAAATTCAAATAATGAGTGGGAAGAACCGAAAGTAGGTCTCAACGGAGACAAGAAGCATCTTGATTTCATTCCAGACAAAGTATTGGATACTCGATTGATAGATAGGTACTATACTCCTGAGTCAGCATCTGAGAGTAATCTAAAAAAAGTTTAGGATGATTGATAGAGGACTATTTAGTCCACCCTTTGTTATCATGAAAAAAGGTCAACATAAAAAGAGAATTACAGCTTCTTATATTGACTATTTTTCTTATTGTACAACTGCTTGTTATGTGTTTAACGGCAATGCGACTGAAAAAGACAAAAAAACTTTGGTTTGCGTTCTTAACTCTAAAGTAATGACATATTTGTTGTTCTTAACCAGCTCATCTTGGGGTATCGAAAGAGAGCAGATTTTCATGGATGAAATCTTAGAAAGTCCAGCTTTGATGCCATTGTTGAGTAATGAGACGCTACTTTTACTAGAAAATAAATTCAACGAAATTAAGACTCTTAAGTCTGATTTTCACTTAGCTAATAGAAGAATCTCTGAAATAGAACAAGAAATAGACTCTATTCTAGTATCTGATATCTTTGGTGCTTCAGAAGATGCAGATTTCACTATCAATGATAATTTAACCTATAGTTTAGATTTATTTGATAAGCAGTCACAGTCTATTGCCTTACATACAGTACAAAAAAATCAAATAATGGACTACTCTAAAGTCATGATTGACAAATTGAACGCCTTTATTGAAGGTCAAAATTTGTATGTGAATGCAACTGTTTTCGATATTAGCCACTATAGCCCGCTGATGATGGTGAAGCTATCATTTTCTGAAGAAAAAGAAACAATACATGTTTCTAATGAGAATGTATCAGCTCAATTAAAACAATTAGATGAAAAACTTTGGGAAGAAAAGGCGAGTAATATTTATGTCAGAAAAATATTAAACTACAAATCAGATGATGATATTTTTATTGTTCGTCCAAACCAACGTCGATTTTGGTCAAAATCTATGGCGATGGAAGATGGTTCCAACTTAATCCTTGAAATACTTAACGGGGTTTAAATGGCACTATTAACGAATATTCAGGATACATTCAAAAAGGCTCTTGAAAAAGACTGTTTTGAATTACTGATAAATGCCTATAGTCAGGCGCTTTCTGAAAAAAAGTATCAATCAGGATGGTATGAAAACGACTTTACAGAAATGCTTTGTTGCTATATCAATAGCGATCAAGCATCTATAGATAAGGAAATAACTGCTATAACTGAGCGTAAGTTATTAGTATCTCTAAATAATCAAACCAAAGGTTATGCCGATAAACTTTCAAGATTAGATTTAGTGTTATTCAGAATATGGAGTAAAAATCGATATACATGCCACATGGAAGCCAAACGTTTGAAAGAGAAAGACTCGACTTTAAAGCGAGCTTATATCAATGAGGGTATGGATAGGTTCATTTCTCAAAAATATCCATTAGGAAATATGATAGGTTATCTTTTAGAAGGTAATGAGCAAAAAAACAGTAGAAGGTATTAATAAGCTACTTTTATCAGATGGTAAAAGTGCTGAAAGCTTAGTGTCTAAAACATTCCCGTTACATAGCAGCTATTACGAGTCTGATAACCATGCCAATATAGGCCAATTAAAACATATCATTTTGGACTTTACTTAATTATCTGATATGTTTTTTTACAACTTATAGTTAACTATTTTAGTGTAGACCTTATCAACTTCATTTTAGCCCTACGAGTATTACAAAGGTTTTCAAGCAAACCACCTCAGACTCTATACTCCTTATCGTTCTTCGTTTCATGTTGCTTCTGAACCTTTTCAAGCTCGTTCAGGTTTAGTGTTATGAAATTCCTACATACTAGTTCTATTAAATCAATTCTTTAATATCAACCTTTAAAGCATCACAAATATCATAGACCTTTTTGAGCGTGATATTCTTCTCGCCACGCTCTATATTTCCCATATAACTTCGATCAATATCAGCCATCTCTGCCAGTCTTTCTTGAGATATTCCTTTGCTTTTTCGTGCTTCGCGGACACGTCTTCCAAAAGCAATCATACGTTCATCTGTCATCATCTCATTAACCACTGCTAAAAATAGCAATACTCACAGTGGTCAGCTATAATATCCACGGGATATAGTCGGTATTAATGAGGAAGGCATGAAAACAATAATAGAGTATCAACCAAATATTACCGATAAAAATAAAAATATTAGTGAAAAATACTGGCTGCGTGAAAACGATAACAAAACCAGTTATGTATTTACCTGTCGAAGCCTTAGTAAGGAGTATGAACTTAAACAAAGTGAGATAACTAATATAGTTAGAGAGAATGCATGTATTAAAGTCTTGGATTGTCAGTGTTTAGACTGTGGGGTTATTAATGAGTGTAAAACACGATTTGAGTTAACTAATTTAGATATAAGTAATTGGCGTTGTGATAAGTGTTTAAAAGCTTTTAATGAACGGCAAGAAAGAGAGTGGCGTGAGTATATTTTAGAGCAGGAAAGATTAGAACAAGAGCAGCATCAGGCTATTATTGAGGGTCTTAAAAGATATAGGGCTGAACAAGAAGATGCTACTCCTCCATTTGGAGAGCTAAGTTTGATCGATAAGCTTCTTTTGATGGCTATTGTTGAGAGCCTTGGATCTGATAATCTTAAGACCACGCTGTCATTAGCAGACAATCTGCAAAGGCCTTTGTCTCCTTTATATACAATGGATGAGAGAGTACTAAAGCATCTGTTTGAAGCCAATGTCTTATTACTGAAACCATTGGATAGCTTAGATTATGTAGATGTTACCGAATCAGGTGAGATAGATGTAGATCTAGACTACTCTCAAGCTACCTTTGACTTTGCATATGATGCGAAAGATATAACTGACCTGAGGGTCAAAATCAAAGATCAAATAACCATCAATGATTTAATTGATAATGTTGCGTTCAGAGATTGGTGCGAAAATATCCAGTTAGCTGAATGTCTGAGCTACCTTATTGAAAGGTCTAGAATTAATGGTTTAGCACCTCCATTAGGCGACAAGATGATGAGTCTGTTACAAGCAAACTTGACGACTTACTCTGTTGCTGAGCTATGTCGTATGATTTGGATGGCAGTTGAAAGCGCTTCCTCGTATTCAAATAAGCCAAGTATTACAAATAAACATGCTTCAAACTCTATATATACTATTCTTCAGAGTAATATTGATAGGGTTACGAATGGTACATGGAAACGTAAACCATTCAATCGTGAAGTTAATTTGCCTGAATCAGCCATTGCAAAAGTATTCTTTGACGATATCTTCAAGATATTTGATTGTGGCTTTAAGTATACGCTTGACGATTTAATTGCGAGCCTAGGTATTAAAAGAGTATCAAAAGAAGATAGCTACCTGACATTAGGGAGAGATCAGGATGTTATTAAGTCACTTACATTGCAACTGAATGTCAATTAACAACAGATCTGCTTATAGTTGAATCACTATAAAACTGATACAGGACTACTGGGATGCTTGCTTTTAAAACATGGGTTACGCAGCCTCTGCAACGCAGGCAGCATCCAGCCAGAAAAATTTATACCAGTAGCACTGGTAATATTAACGTATCGATTTTATTTCGAACTCACTATATTAAGCTATCAGATAGTCAGATAATTAAAATATTTGATTTTTTCTTAATTACTTTAACTTAATGAGTATTATAATGATGGTGCTTGAGCTACACTTAGTTTACTCAGTATGATACTTTATTACTCGTAAAAGTACTAAGCTAGTATATTATCACTTTCCAGTATGATACTTTATTTATTTTTGCATAAGACAGTGTCTAATAAAATCAAGGGTTTAATAAATGCTCAGTATGATACTTTATTACTTGCTTACATCTGAAAAAGACAAGTATTTACCCCTGCTATTGTAAACTCAGTAGCAGGGGTTTTTTATAATTTTAAAACGACCTACTAGCAGTTTAGAAAAAAGCAGTAAGAACTACATCAGTAAAGAATCAAATAAAAACACTTAGACCCAGTTCCAAATAATTCGCATGTATTAAAAACTGATAGAAAGTAGAATTTTAATACAAAAAATAGTGACACTCTATCTATTAATTAGAGTATCACTATTATTGTGCTTATTTGGTGGCTACATTTAGTTGCCTGTAACGACGTTTAGTCTCTCTCTAGCACCACTCTATAGCGAGCAGCGAGCATTACCACTCTCTAGTCGCTCAAACGCTTCATTAATCTCAGACATTTTGTATGTTTCAGTGACTGGCTGAATATCATGGCGCGCAGCAAAATCTAGCATTTTACGCAACGTCGATGGTGAGCCAACTGGCGATCCTGATAGACTGTTTTGAGCCATAATCATTGGTGCAGCCGATATCTCTAGTGGCGCTTCTAATAACCCAACAAAATGCAACTTACCTTTTGGTCTTAGCGTTTTGATCACGACATCCCAGTTCATATCGACGTTCACTGTTGAGATAATTAAATCAAAAGAACCTGCGGCTTTTTCAATTTCGCTATCGTCTCTTGAGTTTAGTGAATGGTGAGCGCCCATCTCTTTTGCTTCTTCCATTTTTGATTCACTGGTAAATGCCGTCACTTCACAGCCCCACGCATTGGCAAACTGCAATGCCAAATGACCCAAACCACCAATACCAATTACAGCCACTCTAGAAGTTGGTTTGATGTCGTACTGCATAAGTGGGTTAAACACTGTGACACCGCCACATAACAGTGGTCCTACCGCGTTAAAATCAAGCCCTTCAGGTATCTTGATGACGCTAGTATCTTTTGCGCGTACTTTATCTGCGAAGCCGCCGTGGTTACCAATGATCGTACCTTCTTGCTCAGGGCATAAGTTATGATCCCCATCGATACATAGATCGCAGACGTTACAGTATCCTTTATGCCAGCCAAGTCCGACTTTATCGCCCAATTCTAGATGCTTGACTTGCTTGCCTTTATTGAGGACTTTACCTGCAACCTCATGTCCACCGACAAACGGATATTGAGTCATACCCCATTCATTTTGCCACATCGATAAATCACTGTGGCAGATACCGCAGCTATGTACTTCGATTTCTACTTCGTGATCGCCTAAAGCAGCACCTGGGTCATATTCATAAGGCTCAAATTTGCCACCTTTCTCTTGTGCTGCATATGCGTTAATCATAGATATTCCTTATTTTCTAGTTTTTTTGAAAGATTAGTTTATAGAGATTGGTTTATCGTTCTAGCAGCTACTCACCTATTAGTAAAATTAAAATAGTGCTATAAGATATAAACAATTTCTTCAATTAATTTGATTGGACAGACTATAGAAAAGACTAACCCAACTAATCCATTCAACTTACCAGTTTTAGACTAACGTCATACAAAGAGTCATACTTAATAGGCAGTCACTCATCAAAAATACTGCTTATCGTCAGAAATATTGCTTTGTTACTTATGTTGTTTGATTACTTATATAGTGCACGTCTTCTTCGATAACCTGTCAGTTTTGGCGTCTTCATTACTTGCAGTAAGAGACAGATTATCATGAGTGACATGCCTAGCCAGCCGATAGGAGAGAATGTTTCACCGATTATAATGATAGCCAATATAGTGGCCACGATAGGTTCTAGTAACGTGATAAGCGTCGCTTTGCTCGCCTCAATTACTCTTAACGCTTGGCCAAAAAGTAAATAACCAAAGAACATCGGTGCAATTGCCAGATATAGGGCAACGCTTATATGTTTTGCATCTAAAAACAGGTTTTCCCCTGTTAATAATAATGATGGCAACAATAAGATCGCCGACAGACCAAACATACTGGCCATCGTTGATTTTGAGTTTACCCTGTTCTCTATCATTTGACGTGCTGTCCATGAGTATGTGGCATAGGTCAATCCTGCAACTAACCCTAACAACACGCCTAGTATTCGACTATTTGCTTGTGCGTTTATATCCAAATATTGGGTTTTTCCCAAGGTTAGCAAAATGACGCCAACCACACCAAATATAAAACTTACCACCCATCGACTAGTGACTCTTTTATTGCTAATCAGACGCTCCATGATAAAAGTGAAAAATGGTGCACTGGCAATTGAGATCACTGTACCAATAGCGACACCAGCCAATCTCATAGAGGAATAAAAAGCTAAAGGATAGATAGCAACGCATAGGCTACCGATGAATAAGAGACTGGGCTGAGAAAGTAGTTTCTGTCTATCGCTTAATAAATTATTCTTAGCATTCAATACTAGCAATACACCACCTACCCCCATAGAAAACGCACCAACGGCTAATGGACTAACGTCAGGTATAAAAGCAGAGGCTGTACCTGTCGTTCCCCAAAGGACACTGGCAGCTATCACACATAAAATAGCACTTAGACTAGATTTATTCTGCAGCATAGTAGCTACCTCTAACGTTATAATGAATAACATTATTATAGAGAGTTACAGACTACTATTTGTGCAGATTAGACGGTTTGCATGTCTGGTTAGACGTGTTTTAATTTGGAAGGGGCAATACCAAAATATTTAGAAAAGCGGCGGCTAAAAGCACTAACATCCGTATAACCAACCAGTTCGGCTATGATAGCGATAGGTGAATCAGTATGTAGTAATAAAGCTTGCGCCTTTTGCATCCTGATCTTTGTGATGTACTCAGTGACAGTTTGGTTTGTTTGCAGTTTGAAGTTCTTTTTAAACTGTGTGGCACTGAGACAAGAGATATTCGCCAACACTTCGACAGAAAGGTTCTTAGCAAAATTGTGGTGAATATATGCGACGACTTCTCTAATTCGAGCATCATATTGCACAAATAGATTTTGTTGTTCTAGGAGTTTATAAAAGGTATCAAACATCAGTCTCTCAACTTCAGGATTGATTTGATACCTTAACTGACTTTCTGAAAACTCCAAAAATGCCAACAATGGTGAACTTATAGAAAAGACGATTTGTGATGAATGAAGCACATTTTCTGGCAACAGATCTGTATCCACAACGATAAACTTTGCATTCTCTTCAGCGCTAAAGTAGTGCTTTTCATTTACCTTGACGACAACACATTCGCTCGGAATAACTTTTCCAGTGTAGCTTCCAACTTCGATATTGATTGCACCTCGCAAAGGCAAAACAAGCTGATGAAAGTCATGAGAATGTCCTCTAGTTTGGCGAGTATATGACCTAATTGAGAGCGTGTTAATCATTCAGCATTTTCCACATTGCTATTATTGTGTCGTGTCTTAGCTCATTATTTGGTTAGCTATTTGGCTCTCTATGAGAAGTGACTATCAGAGGTCTCTAGCTTACCATGTGGAGCCAGCCATTTAGCAAACCATCCCGATAGATCATCCATTAAGGTATAGACGACAGGAATAACAACCAAGCTCAACAGCGTAGAGGTTACTAGACCACCCAATACCGCTGCTGCCATCGGTCGTCTAAAGGTAGGATCTGCATCGCCCCAACCAAATACTAATGGCAGCATACCTGCACCCATCGCAATGGTCGTCATGATAATAGGCCGTGCACGCTTGCGACACGCATCTACAATAGCCTCAAAGCGTGCCAGCTCGGCGCTGGGCAATCAACGCGTAATCGACCAATAGAATAGAGTTTTTGGTCGCAATACCCATGAGCATAATAAAACCAATCATCGACGGCATCGATAAGCTACTATTGGTAATAACCAAGCCGACAAACGCCCCACCGATCGATAGAGGTAACGCCATTAAAATGGTAAAAGGCTGCAACAAACGACCAAATAGTAGAATCAGCACACCTAAAATACAAACCACACCGACGGACATCGCAATGATAAAGCCACTAAAGAGGTCTGCCATGTTTTCGGCTTGGCCCTGATCAATGATGGTAATCGAAGGCGGCAGTTGCTGCATGGTCGGTACTGCTTTTACCGCCTGTACCAAATCGCCAAGCTCGCCACTAGCAGGTTGTACCGTGATACTAATAGCACGCTCTCGATCCAGTCTGCTAATCTGCGCAGGCCCAGTGCCAAAGTCTAGCGTAGCAACCTCACCAACGCGCACGCCCTGACCTGCAGGCATGGTACTCGGCACATACAAGCCCTCTAGTTGGCTAACATTTTGCTTAGCCACGTCAGGTAGACGTACGACGATTGGTACTTGACGCGTATCAAGATTGAGCTTGGACAATTGCTGCTCGTAGTCGCCTACAGTCGCCACACGTAAAGTCGTAGCAATATCTTGCGTGGTCACCCCTTTGTCAGCCATTGCCAATCTATCTGGCGTTACCGTTAGCTCTTGGCGTGGTAGACTGCGATCACTGGTCACAGCGCCTGCACTTGGTAGTCCCCGAATCTCAGACATGATTTTTTGTGCAGTTTGTTCAAGCAATTGCGGATTGGTACTGGTTAATGAAAAGTTATATCCACTCTCACCACCACTCGATAGCCCGACTGTGAACCGTGCTCCTGGCACTTCTGTCATCAGTTTGCTAATTTTGCGCTCTATCTCTTGCTTGGTGCCTCGTTCTGCACGCGGTGCAAGCACAATATCCAAACCTGCGATATTTTCAGCCTTACCGCCACCACCATCCGACGCACCCATCGACGCCTGCGCCTCTCCCACTGAAGTAAAAATATTAGTCACCTCAGGCATAGCAAAATACGATCACTTGCTAGCGCCGCCACGCGCTCAGTATCTTCCAAAGAGACGTCAGGTGTCAGCTCAATAGCCACTCGAGTTTGATCGATATCATTATCAGGGATAAATGACGTAGGTAGCAGCTTAACCAAAGCTAGCGATGCCACAAATAAAACAAGCGTTGCACCCATGGTTAGCCAGCGATGATGTAGGGTCCAAGACACAATCTTAAGATAGTACTTCATCATCGCGCTTTGTTTTTCGACGTGCTTTTTCTCAGGTCGCAAGATATAAGCTGCCATCATAGGGGTAATCAGGCGCGCCACCATCAGCGAGGCAAAAATTGATAAGGCAGCCGTCCAACCAAACTGACGGAAAAACTGTCCAACGATACCGCCCATAAAGGCCGTTGGTAAAAACACCGCAATCAAAGTAAAAGTAGTAGCAACAACGGCCAGACCGATTTCATCAGCGGCTTCCATCGCCGCTTCATAAGGCGTCTTACCCATGCGTAGATGACGTATGATGTTTTCTACTTCAACGATTGCATCATCGACCAGCACTCCAATGACTAATGATAATGCCAGTAGTGAGATGATATTCAGACTAAAGCCAAATAAATACATACCCAGAAAGGTTGGAATGACTGATAATGGCAAAGCGACCGCGGCAACGATAGTCGCGCGTATATTGCGCAAAAACAGGAAGACTACCACTACAGCCAACAGCCCACCTTCGATGAGCATTCTTAACGAGGCTTCATAATCTTCTGCAATGGGTGTGGCTCGGTCATAGACTTTTTCAATACTGATATTACCGACATCAGCGGTCAGCTTGGCAAGCTCCTCATCAACCAGCTCCATCACATCGACTTCACTAGCCCCACGCGAGCGAGTGATATTAAATGCCACCACGGTTTGACCATCTAGCTTAGCAATCGAGCTTGGATCTGCTGCGCCGTCAGTGATTTCTGCCATCCGACCTAAAGCTTGTGTGCCTCCTGTAGGGACAGCCACTTGCAAATCGTTTAGCTCATTTGCTCGCTCAACGGCACCGAGAACACGGATGGTCTGAGTCGTCTTGCCAACTTCTGCCTCCCCGCCAGAGCTGTCTTGCTGGATACCAGCGATTTGCTGCGATAATTGCGAAATAGAAAACTTTAGACCACTTAACGCAATTGGGTCAGCAGCAACCGTGATCTCACGCTGCAACCCACCAACACGGCTTACGGTACTAACGCCTGGTATGTCAGATAGCCGCTTGGTAACGGTATCATCAACAAACCACGATAGATCCTCCACGCTCATATTTTCAGCAGCAACAGAGTACGTAACCACTGGAAACCCAGCGGTAGATACTTTGGTAATGATAGGATCATTAGCCGCAGCTGGTAGATCACCGCGTACTTCACCGACTGCTGACCGCACATCGTCTACCGCTTCTTGAATATCTTTTTCTAAGGTAAATTCAGTGGCAATGGTCGCCGCACCCGTCTGTAGCGTGGTGCGAATATGACTCACGCCTTCGATACTGGTCAGTTTATTTTCGATCTTCTTTGCAATATCGTTTTCGAGCTGTGAGGGCGCAGCACCCGGTAGCGTGACCGTGACTACCACCGCTGGCAAGTCTATGTCCGGAAACTGCTGGACTTTCATTTTCATGAAACCGTAAATGCCGCCCAACGTCAGCAGCACAAATAGCAAGATAGCAACGAGCGGGTTTTTAATCGAATAAGCGGAGACGTTTAAGCTCATGGCTGTGCCTGCACTGGCTTACTGGTTTGAGTTACACCATCAACAACACGCACTAGGTCACCATCATTTAAGAAGCTGCCGCCCTGCTTTACGATACGACTGTCACTTGGCAAAGGCTCTAACACTGCTACGCTTTCGCCCAGTCGCTCACCCAACGTCACTCGCTGCTGCTTGATACGTCCCATTGATCGATCGTCTCGAGTAGTCGATTCAGTAACGAGCATCACATAATCATAACCATCATTACTGACCACGGCGCTATTAGGAATCGTTTGTGTGCTGGTACTTCCTAATAGGAACTCACCTGTTTGGTACATGCCTGCACGTATCTTTGAGTTGGCAGCTAGGCTGGCATAAATCGTAATTTGACGGTTGTTGTCTGCGGTGGGCGCGATGCGATTTACTTGCCCCATCACTGTATCACCACCCGGAAGACTGACTTGTACAGGCGTACCGACGTTTATATCACCGATAAGCTTAGGATCTATATCTGCTCGCCATTCCAAAACCCCGCCTTTGATAATTGTAAATAGTGGATCCCCGCCTGCCACCTGCCCGACTTCTACCATTTTTTCACTGATAATACCGCTGACAGGAGCGACGACTTTTGCGTTCTCTAATGTCAAACGCTGATTACTCAAACGAGCTTTGGATGCTTGCAAAGAAGCTCTGGCACGTACTTCCGAGGTACGGTAGCGGTCGGCTTCTTGTTTGCTGATGGCATCGATATCGATCAATGGCAGCACACGTGCAGCATCAGCGCTGGCATTGGCAAGGGTGGCTTCCGCTTCTGCGACATCTGCTTGCGCCTGTAGCACTTGCTGCTCCATAGCATCAGTATCGAACACTGCTAAAACTTGACCTGCTCTAACGCGGTCGCCTTCTTCAACCAAGATACGCTCGATAGCCACACCATTGACTTTTGCACTGACATTCGCAGTATCTTTAGCATCGATGGTTCCATCGGCACTGAGTGTGCTGCCGATATCATCTTGGCTTGGACTAACTGTTTCTACTGAGAGTACTGATTGCTCAATACTGGCATCGCTACTGGTTGACTGATCGTTTGCGACAGAATTAGAAGCTGCTGACTCATCTGTAGCGGCACTACCATTATTGCCCCAATATTTGCCAAGCAGCACCCCAATCACTAGCACGGCTGCCAATACGGGCCATAACCATATTGGTGGTTTTACAGATGGCCTTTGAGATAAAGTGTCAGTTTGACGATATGGCGGCAACTCAGCTTCAGCTGACGGCTTAGAATGGGTTTCTTCAAAATCGCTCATGATAACTCTCTGTAGGTACAGTCAATATTGAAATACTCGATATAGAATGACTAAAAATATCAATCAGTCATAGCAATAATAAAAAGTGGCACGCAATCGAAGCAATTTTTGGATAGTCTGATATAGGGCTATGAGCGTTACTTACAGAGAGTATTACGATGTTCTCTAAAGCACTGTTTATTATTATAATAGTTCATCAAATTATCGAGAATAGCATATATTTAGTCATCATCTTATTTTTATATATAGTGTCTAGCGTTCATAAATTTAATTGAAACTTAGACCGAATATCTGTGCAACGTTCAAGGCATATCGACCGATTTAAAGAAATAAGAGCGCGTATAGTCAGTCGTTGAATCTTTGATGTATTCAACGACTGACTATGGATGGAGTATCGTTTATAAAGAATGTTAACGTTGTGGCCATGCTGTTTGATTATATCCAGAGCTAAGTTCAATGACGCACTGAACCTATTTGCCGATACCGATACTAAACACTAAACACTGATTACTAGACACTGGGTATAAACACTAAGCATTGGTATAGCGACTTGCCTCAGGCATCCAGCGATGAATCAATTGACTGACATCTGCTTTTCGCGCAGGGTCTGCTATCAAATGCTTCGCTAACCGCTGAGCAATGGCAAATAATTGCTCATCACGGATCAGATCAGCCAGATAGTAACCAACGTTACCCGTTTGACGTTTGCCTAACAGCTCTCCTGGCCCACGTAGCTCTAAGTCTTTTTGGGCAATGACGAAGCCATCGGTACTATCGCGTAGGACATTTAGTCGCTCAGTACCTGTCTCTGATAGCGGTTTTTGATATAACAGTACACAGAAGCTTTTGGTCGAGCCACGTCCGACTCGCCCGCGCAGCTGATGCAATTGTGATAGTCCCAAACGCTCTGCATTTTCGATAACCATTAACGATGCATTGGGTACATCGACCCCTACCTCGATGACAGTCGTCGCAATCAGCAAGTCCAAATTACCTGCTTTGAACTCCTGCATGATGGCTTGCTTATCAGCAGACTTCATCTTGCCATGTACCAGTCCAATACGAATATCTAGACGTTCATTTAAATCCTCATAAGTGGCTTCAGCTGCCTGCGCATCTAATACGCTAGAGGCCTCTACCAGCGAGCATACCCAGTACGCTTGCCTACCCGCTTCGCAATTAATCGCAATACGTTCTATAACCTCGTCGCGTCGATTGCGATCGATAGTTACCGTCGTAATTGGCGTGCGCCCCGGTGGCAACTCATCAATAATTGAGGTATCCATATCGCCATAAACGCTCATCGCTAAGGTTCTTGGAATCGGTGTTGCGGTCATGATTAGCTGGTGTGGGGTACTGTTAGCCACGCCTTTATTGGTCAATGCCATACGCTGCTCAACACCGAATCGATGCTGCTCATCAATGATAACCAAGCCTAATTTAGCGAACTGAACTTGCTCCTGAAACAGTGCATGAGTACCGACCACCACTTGTACGGTATTTTCCGCGACTGCTTCCAACGCTTCGCGGCGCTGTTTGGCCGTTTGCTTACCGGCAAGCCAACCGACACCAATACCTAATGGCTCAAACCATTGCTTAAAATTCAGTAGATGCTGCTCTGCTAAAATCTCAGTCGGTGCCATTACCGCGACCTGCCAGCCACTATCGAGCGCATAGCCTGCCGCCCCTGCTGCCACCAACGTCTTGCCAGCACCCACATCACCCTGTACCAGTCGTAGCATCGGAATTGAGGTCGCCATATCCGCAGTGATGTCTTTCATTACTCTTTTTTTGCGCCCCTGTTAAATCAAAAGGCAATGCAGAAACAGCTTGTCAGCAAGAGGACTATTGGTAGTACATTTGGGTGCTTTATGCTGATGTAGCTGTTGGCGACGATATAGTAAACTGAGCTGATGCGCAGTCAACTCTTCGATAATCAAGCGCTGGCAAGCAGCATGCGTACGGGCACTGAGTTGAGTGAATAGTTTGTATTGCTGAGACGCGCTAGTATAAGTAGGCGGCGTATGCAGCAGTACCAATGCTTCAAATATCGTTAAATTATAGACATTATGCTGAGCAATACTGGCAGCGACGTTATGTATGTCATTATCTGCCTGATAGGTAGAAGGATTGGGTTTATATACGCTATTGCCAATCGCATTGCTAGTCACATTGTCAGGCACACTGCGTGCTAACGTCGAGAAAATATCTTCGGTATATTCGGCCTCTGACACCGCTGATTTAGATGGCTCAAAAGGCACTAATGGCAAATCGGATACAACTGCAAAATCTTCAGCCGTAAACAATGTCATAGGC
Organism: Psychrobacter sp. JCM 18901; assembly: GCF_000586435.1. Classification (GTDB taxonomy): domain Bacteria; phylum Pseudomonadota; class Gammaproteobacteria; order Pseudomonadales; family Moraxellaceae; genus Psychrobacter. The sequence goes on along the minus strand of NZ_BAWH01000003.1, from coordinate 7,475 downwards.
AGACCTTGGCTCCGAACCGTTTGCAATGCCAGTTTAATTAAAGTGCGCAGCTTGTTTTGATGTAAACCTTTGACAGTAGGATAAATAGGCTGCAATCCCATATCGGTCATGACGGTATTGTCAGTGATAACTTGATATTCAGGGTGATGTATCTGCTTACCGTAGCGGCTGACTTTGACCTCACCAAATAGCTGTAAGCGCGTTCCCAAATTCATGGTCTGTACCAGACCACGATAGACCTTAAAAAACCGTAACGATATCGTACCCGTATCATCGTCCACCGTCACAGTCATCCCACTGCGCTTGGTATCGACATGAACGATATGACCAGTAATTAGCGCTGATTGTCCATGCTCTACATCGGCGATTGATACCAGTCGACTACGATCTTCATAATCACGAGGCAAATGTAATAGCAAATCGAATATCCGCTTGATATTTAACTGCGCCAACTGCTCTGCGACTTTTACTCCTACACCTGCTAGCGCAGACACTGGCATATCTAGTGCTGACAACGGTATGTCAGATCTAAAGTGATCTGACGAGTTGGCTGAGGCATGACTCTCCGATATTGGCATTAAAGATCCTAACAATATTATTTTTAATTTTTGTATGCTAAATCGAGCATTTTTAATAGTACGTATAAAAAAGTCCACTCATTTCATTATAGCTGACAATACAATTGCTTATGCTAGGCTATTTAGTAAAATAGCACCTATACAGTCCATCTACTATAGATAAACCGCTTCTCCTCATCATACCAATAACTGATGTCTTATTTTTTTGAATTCTGGCAATTTCATAAGGTGTTTTTCTATGCTTGTTTCTATTTTGCTCGTCAGTTTCGTCACAACCTAATTCGCCATAATCTAAAACTACTGAGGTTGAGCTTAATACCTATACTCGGTTTTTATATTAGTGCGTGTAGCACATTGCCATCGACTATTCCTGCAACGCCAGAGCCTGTTATTAAGACTCCTACTGTCGCACTGGTATTGGGTGGTGGCGGTGCAAAAGGGTTTGCCCATGTGGGTGTCATTAAAGCGCTAGAAGAAAACGGTATCAAACCAACATTGGTGGTCGGGACGAGTGTGGGTAGCTTGATTGGTAGCTTATACGCCAGTGGTTACACGCCGGCCCAGCTTGAGCAATTGGCATTGACCACTACTGATAGCCAGCTCACAGACTTTACCTTGTCCAATCAAGGATTTATCGAAGGTATTAAGTTAAAAAAACTTTATCAATAGCAAAGTGAATGCGCGAGCCATAGAGGATTTCCCTATTGCTTTTGCGGCAATCGCAGCAGAAAAACACACTCTGAAGAAAGCGATCTTTACCACTGGTGACGCTGGGCTTACCGTACAAGCGTCCTGTAGCGTACCCAATATTTTTATTGCCCCGCGCATTCCTGAAAAGGTCGGTAAAAAATATATCGATGGCGGTGTGGTCAGTTTAGTACCAGTAGATAGTGCCTATGACTTGGGTGCTGATATTGTCATTGCTGTAGATGTAACGGGAGCTCAAGGCAGCAATAATACGAGCAATCAAATACCGACTATGAACTCATTAAGTGACTTTTGGGGCTTTCTAGAAACTAATATTCTAGCTACCAACCTGACGGCTAATCGATCCTTATCAAGTCAGAGTGAGCGGAATCGAGCGGATATTGTTATTACTCCTAATATCGGTCGTAACAGTTCAATAGATACTAGTCAGCGACGCAGTCTGATACAAGCAGGTGCTCAAGCTACAACGCCGCAAATCAATGTAATTAAACAGCTTATCCGAGAGAAATCTAATAGCAAATATGCCACGCTGTAGCTCAGTATTTTTACTTACTTATCAGCAAAATTATCAAACGTCCTGACATACAGTAAAAAAAGCACCGCAGCTATAAACTGTGGTGCTTTTTATTGATAGTTTTTAGTACTAAATGGATAGTTTTCAGTGCTAACTACATCAATGCTAGCTAAATTCTAATCCAAAAACTCAGGACTATTTGACACGAGCGCGGTATTTTACAGCGACAGTATCATTTAGACCTACGCCTTCTAAGTCCCAACGTACCGCTTTATAATATTTAAGCGCGACATCTTGTAGTTGATTATCAACTTGGTACGTAATGGCATACGAGCAAAGTTATTGCCATCTACACTGCCGTACGGGAATTCAGGAGCAACAGTTTTTAGTAGTTCTACCTGCTCTGGGATACTCATCGTAACGGTCATTTTACGGACGCGATCTGCATTGGTATTGGTAAAGTAACCTTGATATTCCAATACATTGCCTGACTGCAAACGAGTATTGGTATTTACAGGGACGAGTACTTCTTGACCATTAGCATCAACGCTGACCAACGACGCTGTAATTCTGCTGTTAACGGCTTGAGCACTTGAATTGCTGCCCTTGTTTGCATTTGTCTGAATAGCCATTGAGCTATCAACCGCTTGCTCTGGTGTTGGTAGCATCGCTGAAGCTTGTGTGACGACCATTGCACCGATAAGCGTACCGGCAACAACGTGAAATAAGCGGTGGCCGCTCCAAGCACTGAACGGGCTAGCAAACTGGTTACTTTTTTTCATGATTTTCATTATCCCTGGTTGATATATCGGTAAAACACAGATGGTGCAACTTAAGTTATTTTTATAATTTGTTCAACAGATAAAAAGCATTACGATGTATATAAGATATCGCTGTAAAATAGTTCATGCAATCTATGAAAAACCTGAACTCATTTATCTAACCTGATTATCTTCGCTCAGCATCTGTAAAGCAATAGCGCTTAGCATAACAAAAAGCATTTGTACGTACATTAACCCAGTGTTGAGGTTGTGTATATCAGCGATTGGCAATCAGAATGCTTGAATACAGCTGAAATAAAAGATAGCTCATAACCGCGTTTTTTGCTATGGTAAATCTTTAGCGTTAGGCATTTTTTTTGCTGCGCCCCTTTTCTTATTCTAACGACTACTGCTCCCATTATGACTACTAGCTCCATGCCCCAGATCAACCCTGAATACGTTCATTGGTTCCGTAACTCTGCACCCTACATTAATACCCATCGCGGCAAAACTTTCGTGATCATGTTTGGTGGTGAAGCGGTCAACCATGCGAACTTCAGCACACTTATTCATGATTTTGCCTTGTTGCATAGCTTGGGTATCAAGCTGGTACTGGTACACGGGGCACGACCGCAAATCGAAAAGAATTTAAAAGACGCTAATATTGAATCGCCGCTACATCAAGATATCCGTATTACGCCACGTGCGGCGATGCCATCTATCTTACAAGCCGTTGGTGCTATTCGTTTACAGATTGAAGCTCAGCTATCAATGGGGCTGGCCAACTCTCCGATGTATGGTTCACGTATCGATGCGATATCGGGTAATTTTGTGACAGCTCGTCCATACGGTATCCGTGAAGGTATTGATTACCAAATGACGGGTGAAGTGCGTTCTATCGATGTAGAAGCCATCAAAAACAATCTACTTCATGACCATATCGTTGTATTAGGCTCGATGGGCTACTCTGCGACTGGCGAAGTATTTAACTTATTGGCGGAAGATGTGGCCCTAAGCGCTGCCGTAGCACTAGGTGCTGACAAGCTTATATTCTTAGGTGAAGAAGCGGGTATCAACGACGACGATCGTTTATTACGTGAAATGATTCCTAATGAAGTTGATCGCTTCTTACGTGATCGTGATCTAAATTGTGAAATCAATTATTTCTTAAACTGTGCAAGCTTAGCCTGTCGTCAAGGCGTCCATCGCACGCATATTATCTCGTATGCCAAAAACGGCGCATTATTAGAAGAGCTATTCACACGTGATGGTTCTGGCACGCTGATTAGCCATGACCCTTATGAAGAGATTCGCCGTGCCAATATCGATGATGTGGTTGGTCTTATTGAGCTGCTGTCACCTCTAGAAGAGCAAGGCATCTTGGTCAGTCGTTCACGTGAGCGCTTGGAGCAAGAGATTGACAACTATAGTGTGATTGAGCGCGATGGTATGATTTTGGGCTGTGCAGCATTGCATACGCTAGATTCAGAGTCAGCAGAAGTTGCCTGTGTTGCCGTACGTCCTGAGTACCGTAGTGGTAGCCGCGGTGCAGATTTACTAGCGTTTCTAGAACAGCAAGCGCGTAGCCATGGTTTGTATAAGTTGTTTGTTTTGACCACTCGTACTGCGCATTGGTTCGTCGAGCAAGGCTTCGCTGAAGTTGAAGCCAGCGCTTTACCTGAAGCACGTTTAGAAAAATACCATAACGGCCGCAACTCTAAAGTCTTTCAGAAGAATCTATAATTTATCGCCAACTTGATATCGGCTTTATAAGATCGATATCAGTCTGAGATAAAATATTAGTCGTAAAAAAAGCCTTCATAACTATATGAAGCTTTTTTAGGTTAAGTACCTAAACTAATAATTTTGCTTTAGATACTTATTTTACTTTTAATAGCTCAACAGTAAAGATAAGCGTGCTGTTAGGCTCGATACCAGCATTACCCGCTTCGCCATAAGCAATATCTGATGGGATATAGAACTCGTATTTTCCGCCTTCTTTCATCAATTGTAGACCTTCAGTCCAGCCAGCGATTACTTGGTTTAGTGGGAATTCGATTGGCTCACCGCGCTCATAAGAGCTGTCAAATACCGTACCATCAAGCAATTTACCTTCGTAGTTTACTTCAACCACGTCAGTTGCTTTTGGCGATTTACCAGTACCTGCTTTGATAACTTTATACTGTAAACCAGACTCTGTCTGCTTCACGCCTTCTTTTTTTAGCGTTTTCTGCTAAGAACGCAGTACCAGCGGCTTTATTTTCTGTCGCTTTGGTTTCCATGTCTTTAACAAACTGCTCTTCTTGCTCTTTTTGATAGTCCATCAATACTTGTTGCATTTGCTCTTGGGTCAATGCTGATTCATTGCCTTCGTAGCCATCACGGAAGCCTTTTTCAAAAGTATTTAGGTCTAGATCTTTGACAGCGTCTTTATTGCCTTCTGCCATCATGAAACCTAAGCTATAACCTACTTTTTCACTAGCTGAGCTTTGTTCAGTAATGGAAACGCTTTGAGCGGCTGTTTCTTGATTGCCATTGTTGGTGCTACAGCCTGTTACTAACAACATAGCGCTAGCAAGTGCACTAACGCCTAAAGTAGTGATTTTTTTCATAAAGTACTCTCTAATTGTAAGAATAGTGGCGAGATGTCACATTCTTCTATAATAACAAATCTTAGTTTTGGGAACCACGCTTTGCACAAAATTATCGGGCCAATGTATAGTCTATGTTAATATCTTCTATCATAATAACAAGTTATCACACAAATATAGTAGCAGGTAAAGCTTTCTGTCTTTAAATCCATCAATACATCAGCTAAGCTGAATCAACTAAGGAGATAAGTAACCGAGCGTTAATTTTTATCAAAAATAAGCAGATATCGATAGCGAAGTCACTGTAATATAAATAAGAGATACTGCTGATAATAGTTTATGCTCAAAAACGATAATATCTCTATATAACTGATTCTAAAAATACTATTTATGACAACCATCTGTATGTCTTGCTCACTAATCGCTGTATGAACATTGTTTTTGGCGAGTTATATAAGATGCTTCAAGGAGGATAAGATGAACCCAATGTACACATCTTTTAACGGCTATCTCGGTGGACCTATCGGTTCCATCATTGGTGCTATTTTGATATTCGTTATTGGTTGGCTAGTAGCCCTTGGTATCGCAGCACTGGTACGCGGCGTACTCTCTAAAGTTAATCTCAATCAGCGTATGAACTCTTCAACTGGTAAGACCTACGACCTTGAAGGTATCATCTCCAAAATTGTTTTCTGGTTTATTTTCATCATGCTATCTCAGGCGCACTTAGCCAATTAAACTTAAACTCTATCTCAGCACCATTCGCAAATATGGTTAATCAAGTATTGGCATTTATCCCTAATCTTATCGGCGCTATCGCACTTGGTGTGATCGGTTGGGTCGTGGCTACTGTTGCACGCACAGCGATCAACGCTGCACTCGCGAAAACCTCTATGGATGAGCGTTTAAGTGCACAAGCTGGTGTAAAACCAATGAGCAGCACGATTGCTGATATGGTTTACTGGTTCATCTTATTGGTTGTGTTGACCATGGTACTTGGTCAATTAGAGCTTGATGGTTTGTTTGCACCACTGACTAATATGGTCGACAAAATCTTTAGCTTCATCCCTAATATCTTGATTGCTGGTGTGGTTTTCGTCGTTGGTTATATCATTGCCAAAGTCGTACGCGGCATCGTAACCAATCTTGTTTCTACTTTTAATGTACAAGAATTGGCGTCAAAAGCAGGTTTAAGTGAGCAAAACAGCTTACCTAACATTGCAGGTTCGTTAGCATTTCTTGTGGTTATCATTCCAACCATTATTGCTGCTCTAAATGCATTAAAAATCGAAGTAATTGCTCGCCCTGCGACCAATATGCTTAACAAAATCATGGAAGCCTTGCCAAACATCTTTATGGCAGTCGCTATCCTAGTAGTAACTTTCTATGTTGTACGCATGGTTGCCAACATCATCAAAGGTTTGATTGAGAACACTCAAATCAATCAATTACCTGCGAAAGTTGGTCTACAAGAAACCATGGGTGATAAGAAAATCTCTGACCTAGTTGGTTATGCGATTATCTTCTTCGCTATGCTATTTGCCGCTATTGCAGCTGCTGACTTGTTAGGTTTCGAGCCTATCTCAGCTATTATCACAATGTTTATCGCATTCGGTGCAAACATCATCCTAGGCGCAATTATCCTATTCATCGGATTCTGGCTTGCCAATATCATTGCAGGTGTGGTTGAACGTTCTGAGCAAGGTTCACAATTCCTAGCAAACATCGTACGTGTATTGATTATGGGCCTAGTATTAGCAATGGGTCTAAAAGCAATGGGTATTGCCGATTCAATCGTTAACCTAGCATTTGGTCTAACACTAGGCGCGGTAGCCGTTGCCTTTGCCCTATCATTTGGTCTTGGTGGTCAAGAAGCTGCAGCTCGCTTCCTACGTAAAATGCAGGATAAGATGGATCATGAACGCACTGAAGCGAAAGCAAAATCTGCGCTACAGCCAAGTTCATCAACTCAAGAAAAAGTTGCTGATTCAGTTCGTGAAAACACGCCATCTGCTGCTAGCACACCTACCACTGGCTTACGTACCGATGTAATTGATACACCACGTGTTGATACTAATGACATCTACAACAGTGATGACGTACTCCCTGGTAGCGGTCTTAATGACGATATCAATAAATAAGTATTTTTGATTGTTTAGTTTAGATACGAAAAAGACAGCCTAGGCTGTCTTTTTTTATGTCAGTAAATATATTAATAAATCCATGGTTCTTATTATTAAGAAACGGGTAGAAAGCTAACTACGTCTATCTACTGCTTATCTTTTCGCGCTGGAATCGTTAAGCTCATCTGTACTTGAGGTAA
>NZ_BAWH01000004.1 GCF_000586435.1 Psychrobacter sp. JCM 18901 | reverse complement strand
GTCTAAAAAGTGGTCGATGCCAATCCGTAACTGGACGTCTGCTCTGAATCGTTTTATGATTATGTTTGATGACCGTATCAGTAAGCATTTAATCTAAATGGCAGTTACACAGAATCTGGGATGGTCTCCAACGCTATCTTAGCGTTGCTTTTTTTTAATGCCTATCACTTACTAAGTATTGCAGACCAACTATGAGGCTTCATTACACTCAAATGTATTAACATTTGACTCATCGGTACCAGCAGTACGCATAACGCCAGTTTTACGAGCTTCGTGCCCTACGCGCCATTGCGTGAAGCCTTGACCACCATCAATTGCGGTCGCCACTTCAAACACTTCAGGATTACTACCTTCATTGGTCTGGTTCAACGTTACTGTACCCATGTCGGTTGCGACAACAACTTGATTGGCATCTTCTTTATAAGTCGCCTCAACTTTTAGTTCAGGTGTACATAGATACGACATCTGCATCACGCCGCTGTTTACTGAAGCGGTGGTATCACCTTCTACTTCGTTAAGTGAAGCATCTTCAGTATCGACAATGACATCACTAGGTTCAGCAGGCTCCGCTGACATTGGAACGGACTCTTCTGTATTAGCACTATCTTCCATGCCCGACTCTGGCTCTGCCTGTTGCTGACAAGCACTAACTGTCAAGGCACCAGCCAACAAACTTGTTAAAACTACTGAGCTGCGTACTTTTTTTAAGAACTCTACACTCATGACACTCTCCCAAATAAATATGTTAAACACTATAGCGTGTCCATAAATTCACGCCTATGCTGAATTTGTAAGTAATCAATACAAAGTGTTTGTTGGACTTAGTCTAGCAAGTTTTAAGTTTGCATAAGTTATCTAACAGATATAAAAAAGCCCCTATCTATTTAAGATAAGGCTTTTTCAGATAAAGCTGTCTTTAATAGCATTTCAGTACATAGCTATTAACTTGCCATGACTAACGACTAGATTTTACCATGACACTGCTTGTACTTAAGACCTGATCCACAAGGACAAGCTGCATTACGACTGATATTCATACCTGCATATGGGTTTGGTTCATTAGCATTACTACCGTTACCTGCTATAGCAGCACCAACGCCAGCTGCGGCAGCTCCACTGTTTAGAGTACGGCTTTGTGGTTGCGGCTGAGCAGCTGAACCACTCGCATTGCTATCCAAGTTATCTACATCGTCATGCTCAAACTGCATTTGCATATGGGCAGCGTTCTCACGTTGCTGAATTTCTAATGCTTCCAATTCTTCCTTGGTTGGGATATGAACACGTGACAAGTCTTGTACGGTCTCAGACTTAATCGCACCAAGCATCATTTGGAACAATTCAAACGACTCACGCTTGTATTCTTGCTCAGGGTTTTTCTGTGCATAACCACGCAAATGAATCCCTTTACGTAGCTGATCCATCTGCGTTAAGTGCTCTTTCCAATGCTTATCTAGACTCTGTAGCATGAAATGACGCTCAAGCTGAGCGGCGTCTTTTTCACCCATCTGCTCACGGCGACTGTGATAACGATCTATCGCCGTTTGAACGATTTTCTCACGCAGCCCTTCTTCATCCAGACGACGATCCTCATCCAACCAATCGTTAATCGGCATTGAGATTTTGAACTCGTCTTCTAATTCATCTTCTAAGCCGTCAATATTCCACTGATCATCAATAGAGCCAGGTGGAATAAACTGATTGATCATCGCGTTATACACTTCATGATGCATCACTTCGATGGCTTCTAATAAGTCCATCTCTGCTAATAAATCATCACGCTGACCATAGATAACTTTACGCTGCTCATTGGCAACATCATCATACTTCAATAGGTTTTTACGGGCATCAAAATCGCGACTCTCAACTTTTCCTTGCGCGTTTTCGATCGATTTAGAGACCATTTTATGTTCGATGGCTTCATCTTCTTTGAGGCCCATCGCACGCATCATATTGACCACGCGATCGCCTGCGAAGATACGCATGAGATCATCTTCAAGCGATAAGAAAAAGCGTGACATACCAGGATCACCCTGACGACCAGCACGACCACGTAGCTGGTTATCGATACGACGTGACTCATGGCGCTCAGAGCCAATGATATGTAAACCACCAGCTGCTACAACCTGGTCATGTTTAACTTGCCATTGAGATTTTAGACGCTGCATCTCTTCTGGGCTAACCGCATCAATATCTTCGATAAACGACTGCCAGTTACCACCAAGGATAATATCCGTACCACGGCCTGCCATGTTGGTGGCGATCGTGACTGACTTTGGGCTACCTGCCTGTGCAATAATTTCTGCTTCACGCTCATGCTGCTTGGCGTTTAGGACGTTATGCTTCACGCCTTCTTGGTCAAGCAAGTAAGACAACTCTTCACTGGCCTCAATCGTCGCTGTACCAACCAGTACTGGCGCGCCTTTGGCTTGAATTTCTTTAATTTCGCGAATGATGCCTTTATATTTGCCTAACTTGGTTAAGAAAATCTGGTCATCCATATCGATACGAGCAATCGGCTCATGCGTTGGAATCACGATGACATCTAGATCGTAAGTAGATTTGAACTCGGCAGCTTCAGTATCAGCGGTACCCGTCATACCAGATAACTTGTCATATAGACGGAAGTAATTCTGAAAGGTCGTTGTGGCAAGCGTTTGGTTCTCTGCTTGGATCTCAACGTTTTCTTTGGCCTCGACTGCTTGATGCAAGCCTTCTGACCAGCGACGACCAGGCATGGTACGGCCTGTATTTTCATCAACGATGACCACTTCGCCTTCATCCACGATATAGTGAACGTTTTTGACAAATACGTGATGCGCACGGATGGCAGCTTGAACGTGAGCCAAAAGTGGCAAACGACTTGGGCTATATAAGCTTTCGTTTTCACCCAGCTCGCCCACTTCGATTAAGAAGCGCTCGATTTTTTTCATAGCCTTTTTCGCTGATTTCAATCTGGCGATTTTTTTCATCAATCCAGAAGTCTTCTTCTTCGTTATTCTTGTTTGCTTCTTCGTCTTTTGAACGAATCAGCACAGGAATAATCGTATTAATCAACGCGTACATGCGTGATGAATCTTCAGCTTGACCCGAAATGATAAGCGGCGTACGAGCCTCATCAATTAAGATTGAGTCAATTTCATCGATAATACAAAAGTTTAGCGGGCGCTGTTTTTTCTCAGCAAGACTAAAGACCATGTTATCGCGCAGATAATCGAAACCGTATTCGTTATTGGTACCATAGGTAATGTCGGCTTGATAAGCTTCGATTTTTTTCTTGTGGTGGCTGCTGTGAGTAAATCACACCAACAGTCATACCCAAAAACCCAAACAACGGACGGTTTAGCTCAGCATCACGTGCGGCCAAATAATCGTTGACCGTGACCAGATGAACCCCTTTACCACTGATCGCGTTCAGATACATAGCCAAGGTTCCCATTAGGGTTTTACCTTCACCAGTTTTCATCTCAGCGATTTTACCTTCGTGCAAGGTGATACCACCAATCAGCTGCACGTCGTAGTGACGCATGCCGTTGACACGTAATGATGCTTCACGGCAGACGGCAAATGCTTCTGGCAATAATGCATCTAAGCTTTCGCCTTTTTGATGTCTGGCTTTAAATTCTTCAGTTTTTTGTTGTAGTTGCTCATCAGACAGGGCTTGTATTTCAGCCTCTCGTGCGTTGATCTTGCTGACCACTTTACGCATGCGTTTTAATTCGCGGTCATTTTTGGTGCCAACCACACTGCCTATAATCTTTGATAACATAATTTTTTGACCTATGGAATATTCGATAATTAGTGCGCATTAGCCAAAGCTTAGCTCTTTGCCTTGTCATCACCCGACTAAGTACTACCTAATTTAGTATCGCCCAATTAAGTGTGCCGTCATTATATATGGTTATGACGCTGATGGATACAAGGGCAGCGAGTAGATATTTGCCACAGTAAAAACCTAGTAGGACGTGTTAAAATAGCGAATACCTTGTCAAATTTCTTAGCTTTTTCAGCGACTTTATTTGTTTGTCACAGTTCGACTTTCATACGCTTGCTATCGCTACGTCTTGTCTCAAAATTTTTCGTTAAGCCATTTATCTACAAGTGACCGGCTTATGGATCAAGCCAAAGCTCAAAGCTATATATCAAACTCATACATAAGACAAATAACCCTTAGCACCCCTATCATAAAATACTCATTACCACTCATTAAAGCACTATAAGAGACTCTGCATGACCGTAAAGCCATCTGGACAAAATCAGTCGTCAAATCCTAATCCATCAGAAAAACCCTTATCAAAACAAGAGAACTCTGACTGCTTAAATATAGGCGATGCCGTCTATAACCTAGCAGACCATACGCCAATGATGGTGCAATATCTAACCATGAAAGCCAACTATCCACAAGCATTGCTCTTGTACCGGATGGGTGACTTCTATGAGCTGTTCTTTGACGATGCTAAGCGTGCGGCGCAAATACTAGATATCACACTGACGCGCGTGGTACGGATAAGGCAGGCAACACGATAGCCATGGCGGGTGTGCCCTTCCATGCAGCCGATAGCTATATGGCACGCTTGATCGCTGCTGGTCAGACAGTAGTCGTATGCGAACAAATTGACGAATCGACAACTGGCAACGCTGATAATAAGTCTAATGTCCCTGCAATGGGCGACAAGCAAAAGAAAGACAAAAGCAAATCTGCTACTGGTAGCATCATGCGCCGCGAAGTGGTTAAAACGCTTACAGCTGGGACCATCACCGATGACGCATTGATTGCACCTAATCATACGCCGACTGTGGTCGCCATCGATATTGCGACTATGAAAACGCAAGACAATAGCCAGACGTTACAAGCAGCCGTTAGCCAGATGGATTTGGCCGCAGGTACACTGACTACCCAGACACTGATAGCAGATAAAAATGATATAGATGGTCTGCAAACTCAAATGCTGACTGTATTGGCACGTTTTGCACCCAGTGAATGCATCATTAGTGAAACGCTTATTGATTGCGTTGGCAACAGCATTGGAAGCAATGATACAGAGTGGCTACTGTGGTTACGACAAAATCTGGACTGCCCTATTATAGAAGTCGCTGCTAATGACTTTCATCGTGAGCATGCCAGTGACACGCTTGGTCAACAGTTCGAAGTCCAGCGTCTCGACGGGTTGGGCATTCATGAGGCTCCACTTGCACAAACCAGTTGTGCTGCGCTTATCCATTATGCGCGTCAAACTCAGCAACGCCACGTGCCTCAAGTGAACCAACTCATTGTTGAGTACAGCGATGATTATTTGATTATCGATGCCAATAGCCAGCAAAATCTCGAGCTATTTACCCCTGTTAGTAGCAATGGCACTTCTTTGATATCTGTACTAAATCACTGTCAGACTCCGATGGGTAAACGCCTACTTGTGCAGCAAATGAAGCGTCCATTGCGTCAGCATTCACGTATCAATATGCGTCTAGATGCGATAACTTGTTTGCTAAGCCCAGAGAGTGACTTAATTGAGTCAAACCAAGACTTGAAAGATAGCTCACTGGTTACACGTTTACGAGAAACGCTGAATACTATTGGCGATATTGAACGAATCAGTAGTCGAATCGGGCTAGTGAGTGCCAAGCCTCGTGACTTACGTAAGCTTGCCGATGGTGTCGCTAGTAGCGCTCAGCTGACTACTCTATTGACAGCATCGGGTATCAGTCATGAAGACGCTGGCCTGCTACCAATGCTGATGCAGCAATTGCCAGATCAACTACCTGCTGTTCAATCCGTCGCCGAATTAATCGAGCGCGCTATTATCATAGAGCCGCCTGCTCATATCCGAGACGGTGGCATGCTAGCGGCGGGCTATGATGAAGAGTTTGATCGCCTTACTCACTTGCATGACAATATTCAATCGACGCTAGACGAGATGGTCAAGCGTGCCCGTCAAGACAATCAATTACCGAGTCTAAAAGTCGGCTTTAATAAAGTTAGCGGCTTCTATTTTGAATTGCCTAAGATGCAAGCAAAGAATGCCCCTCCCCACTTTATCCGTCGGCAAACGCTTAAAAGCAGCGAGCGCTTTATCACTGATGAGCTAAAGGAAGTCGAGACAGAGTACCTAAGTGCAGTCCTTGGCGTTGGCTCGTGAAAAGCAGCTGTATCAAGAGCTGCTCACTCAATTAAACCAACATTTGGCTGATCTACAACAGCTTAGCGCGGCTATCGCACAACTAGATGTGCTAAGCAATTGGGCCCAGCTTGCCATGACGTATAACTGGCAGCGCCCAATTATGGGTCTACATACAAAAGACCACAGCGAATCAGTAGCCAAAAGTCAAACCAATATCGATATTCGTCAAGGTCGTCACGTCGTGGTTGAAGCGGCATTAAATCAAACCAACGCCAACAGCAGGAACGGTAATTCATCAAGTACAAACCACTTTGTCGCCAATGACTGCGCATTAGGTAGCGCCAATGCTGATGAAGGACACCCTGAAAGATTGCTTCTGATTACCGGTCCTAATATGGGTGGCAAATCTACCTATATGCGCCAGACCGCGCTGATTGTACTGCTCGCGCATTGCGGCAGCTTTGTGCCAGCAGCTAGTGCTCATATTGGTGATATCGACCGCATCTTTACGCGTATTGGTTCAGCTGATGACTTGGCAGGTGGCAAATCGACCTTTATGGTAGAGATGATCGAGACGGCCAATATCTTAAATCAAGCAACGAATAAATCACTGGTATTAATGGACGAAGTCGGTCGAGGTACTGCCACCACTGACGGTTTGGCCATTGCCCATGCCTGTGTCAATCGCCTAGTCGAGATTGGCTGCCTGACGTTATTTGCCACTCACTATTTTGAGCTAACCCAATTAACGAATGATATTGGCAATCACCAGGTTAATATCCGTAATGTCCATGTAGCAGCTAGTGAAGTCGACGGTCAATTATTGCTATTGCATCAAATTAAAGATGGTGCAGCGAGTTCTAGCTTTGGGTTGCATGTCGCAAAAATGGCTGGTATTCCCACCCAAGTACTAGAAGATGCTAAGCGCTATTTAGCAGACAACTTACAGTTAGACCATTTAGCCGTAGATAAAGCAAAAACTGTTGATGATAAAAATGAATTAGCTAAGTCAGTAAAGGATAAACAGCGGGAGTCTAACAGCGATGTTGTTCTAGAACCACAAAGTAGTTACGCGATACAATCGCCAAATATAGAGGATAATCTAAAGCAAAATCAGTTATTTAGCATAGGAGACGAGCTCAGCGCCATTGATCCTGATAGCCTGACACCCAAACAAGCGCACGATTTACTTTATCATCTGAAGAAAATCATTAGTCATTAAAGGGAATTGTCAAAGCGTAGTAAAGGCGCTAAAATACGCTTTATTTTCCAACTATTATATGTAGCCCTTATAGTTGATTTAATTTAAAAGAATTACAATGTAGCTGAGCGCAGAGGTATAAATCATACTTCAGGCAAGGCTGACACAATAACTCTTTTAAAAGAGATTGACTATATCAGCCAATCCAATAACAGGTAGACCTCACTATGACCTTTGTCGTTACAGATAACTGCATTCTTTGCAAATACACCGACTGTGTAGAAGTCTGTCCTGTGGACTGCTTTTATGAAGGCCCAAATTTCCTAGTCATCGATCCTGATGAGTGCATCGACTGCGCGTTATGCGAGCCTGAATGTCCTGCCAACGCGATTTTCTCAGAAGACGAGGTGCCGAAGGGGCAAGAGATGTTCACTCAGCTAAATGAAGAGCTGGCGCAAAAATGGCCAAACATCACAGAGATGAAAGAGCAGATGCCAGAAGCTGAAAAGTGGGATGGCGTGGAAGGTAAGATTCAGTATTTAGAGAAGTAGATAATAAACCTTCAAGTTATGAGTGTTAAATAAAACCCCTATTGATGAATATTATTAGGGGTTTTATTTAATCTCAACATTAACGCTAATTTAGGAAACCTACTTTTAATAAGACCTCTTAGTGAATAGTGACAGAAATAATATACACTTTTCATGCTACCTAATTCTTCAACATCTTTATAAAGCTTGAATGTATTGAAAGCCGCTTTCTTTTTATTTGAAGATATTGAGTCACTTCTTACAGAATATGTTGCCAAAACTTCATTTAAACCATAAGCAACTACTGTATGATTTTTTAAAATATCTAGCCATAATCCGTAGTCCTGTCGGGTACGTATTTCTGGCATATATACTTTCCCTATGTACTTAGTATCATATATAGCTGTCAGACAGCCTATTATATTAGACTTCAACAACGCTGGGTAATCAACTGTTTCGGGTACACCAACATCTCCGATATACTCATTATACTCATTTACTTTCTCATAAGCCGTAAAGCTAAAGCTTAATCCATTACTCTGCATAAAGTGAATTTGTTTCGATAGTTTGCTTACTTTCCAACAATCATCACTATCTAAAAATGCAATATAGCGACCTTTTGCAAGTTTTATAGCTGTATTACGAGCGAACGCTGCTCCAGCATTGCTGTCTAACTGAACCAAAGAAATACGTGACTCTTTATGTTGTAACTGCTTTACGATATCAATTGTGTTATCTGCTGAAGCGTCATCTACAATAATCATTTCCCAGTCTAAATACGACTGAGCTATTGCAGACTGTATTGTATTAGCAATTGTCGCAGCACTATTATAGGTAGGTGTGATTATTGATACTAAAGGCTTCATGTCTTCCTAATCAAATGTAATCCTGCTGCAGTAATACGTGAACATATAAATAATAAATTAATATCAAATGGATGCTTTATCCAGATTTTTATATAATTAATAATCAAAATCAGTCTTTGTTTACAAAGATATCGAGTATCTTTTTTTCCTCTCGATAGAGAGTTATTCGTTACTCTCCTATTATAAACGCACTTTTCATCTGTAAATCCAATGCTTTTAATCTTATAACTAATTGAAGCCATAAACAAACTATCTTCACTCATATGGATAGATTCGTTGAATCTAGTATCTCCGATAACGAGAGTAGGAATTAATTTCGCACAACAAATCGATAGAAAGCTTCTGTGAGTTAAAATGCTATAACTTTTATGCTTCAGACGAATAAAACTTCTTCCTAGATAATCAGAATAGTAGTCACGTATATCACTATCAAAACAAAGTACATTCGCCACTGCAATCTGAGTTGCGTTTACGTTCTCATATAACCCTTCTAAATAATTTTCAGAAAGCAAATCATCATCATCTACAAAAGCAATATAATCCCCTAAAGCATGATTTAAGCCAATATTACGCGCTCTAGATACGCCTGATTGTTTTTCATAGATAGCTCTAAGGTTTTTATAACTTCTATTATTAAGCCTTTCCTCACAAATTCTTACATAGTCATCGAGTGAACATCCATTAACAACGACTAATATCTCTAGTAAGTTGTTATCTATAGTTTGATTAATTATCGAATCAAGGCATTCGAATAAATATTTCTGAGGTTTATTAGTAGGAATAATAATAGTTATAGCAACGGACATTTACATGGGCTCTTTATTATAAATTCTAATCTACTTAGATAAAATAAAAGACTTTGAAAATAAGATATAAAAAAATTACAGGATGTTTAACTCTAGTTACTTACTAGATTAAACCCTCCATCTAATCAACTGTAAAAACCTTGGGTTTGCCTCTCATAACCTTTATTAGGTCCATAAGTTGTCCGTATCTTACCTGATTTGTAGTTTTTAATATGATTTTACTAAAGAAATACCATAATATAGATTTATATTTAATCCTTAAAGGAGGGTCAATCTTTAAGACCTTTAATGAAATTAAAAGCTCTTTGTAAGATTCTAATTTCCCTTTAGGAGAGCTAGATATACCTCCTAGTACCATTCTATCTACTATAAGTGGAATATAAAGAAAACTATTATGTAAATTTTGCATCAAAAAAAATGACTGTCTGCGACTATTGAAAATTCTGTATTGAATTTCTTTTCTTTAAATAAGCTACTGTTATGAAAAAGAGCAGGATGAGGTGGTAATTTTGGCCTTATACCCTCCCACTTCCCTTGATAATTTTCCCAAGGCTCGCCTGAAACATACAGCTCTTTTCTACCTTTTTCACTAACATGTACTACTTGGCCATACACCAGCTCGTAGCTTGGATAAGCGTTTTTTTAGATGTAAAGCCACTTTTTCTAAAGTATTGGTCTCATACAATTCATCACCAGCACCGATGAACTGTACCCAATCACCTTTGACATGCTCAAGCGCTTTATTCCAAGCATCATAGATACCCGTATCAGGCTCACTAAACCAATAATCAATCAGCTCATTATTTGCCCCTAACATCGCAACGGTACCGTCAGTGGAGGCACCATCGGCTATTATCCATTGTATATTAGGATAAGTTTGCTTTTTGATAGAGTCTATCGTCCAATGCAGGTCTTGCACGACATTATAAGTAGAGGTAATAATAGTAATAATAGGCAAATCGCTATGCTGGCGTACCTCCTCCCAATCTCTTTGGTTTCCGCCTTGCTGTCTTTGAATATTCATTTTATTCTCTAATCTCATCAGCTTGACAGAACCACTCATAAGTACTTTTAATCCCTTGTTCAAGGGTTATCTGCGCTTGCCAACCAAGATTAGCTAACAGTTGACTGTCTAATAATTTACGCGGCGTACCGTCAGGCTTGGAGTCGTCAAAGCTGATTTGGCCTTGATAGTCAACAGTTTCAGCGATTAATAAAGCCAAATCTTTAATACTGATATCAGAGCCATAACCCACATTGATATGCGAGCACATAGGCGTCACGGCCTGCTGCCAAGTGGTTTTTTTCTATCGTCATAACATGCACACAAGCAGCTGCCATGTCATCAACATGCAAGAACTCACGCTTCGGTGTACCACTACCCCAAACCACTACTTCAGGAGTATCATTCTGTTTAGCTTCATGAAATCGGCGTAGTAACGCAGGAAGTACATGACTGTTCTCAGGATGGAAGTTATCGTTTTGACCGTAGAGGTTGGTCGGCATAACGCTACGAAAGTCAGTACCATATTGCCGATTGTAGCTTTCACACATTTTTATTCCGGCTATTTTTGCGATAGCATAAGGCTCATTAGTTGGCTCTAAATATCCTGATAGTAACGAGTCTTCGGTCATCGGTTGGCTAGCGTTCTTGGGATAGATACAGCTAGAACCCAAAAATAGCAGTCTTTTAACATTAGCATTATGAGCGGCATGAACGATATGGTTCTGAATAGTCAAATTGTTATAAATAAAATCCGCAGGATAGCTACTGTTGGCTTGAATACCGCCCACTTTTGCCGCTGCCAAAAACACATAGTCTGGCTGATGCGTAGTAAAAAAATCAGCTACTTGCTGTTGTGACATTAGGTCTAGCTTATTACGATCTGCAGTGAGCAAATTATCATAGCCACGCTCATTCAAGAGGCGAAAGATAGCACTGCCCACCATTCCTTGATGACCAGCTATATAAATCTTGTCTTTATATTGCATAGACATTACATACTCACCTTTATATTTATTCTTGGTATATCTTAGTCTTCGTGTGTAAGTGGCAAGGAGTAACCGTTGGCTAGCAATAATGCATGACGTTTAGCTATCGATAAATCATAAGCTACCATCTCACGACACATCTCTTGCGCGGTTATCTCCGGCTCCCAGCCTAGCTGATTCTTAGCCTTGCTCGGGTCACCCAATAAAGTTTCGACTTCTGTAGGTCTGAAATACCTAGGATCTACTTGGATAATAATATCGCCTACTTTCACTGCCAGTGCAGAATCAGAGGTTATTTGAGTAACTATACCCTTTTCTGCTACACCTCTACCCTCAAATTTAATATCAATTCCCAAAGCGGTGGCTGACCACTGTACGAACTCGCGCACGCTGTACTGCTTACCAGTGGCAATCACATAATCATCTGGCTTATCCTGCTGTAGCATCAGCCATTGCATTTTGACATAGTCTTTGGCGTGACCCCAGTCACGTAGTGCATCCATGTTACCTAGATATAGGCATTGCTCCAAACCTTGGGAAATATTGGCTAGCCCACGAGTGATCTTGCGAGTGACGAAGGTCTCACCACGGCGCGGTGACTCATGATTGAATAAGATACCATTACAGGCATACATGCCATAAGCTTCACGGTAGTTGACAGTCATCCAGTAGGCATAAAGCTTAGCGACCGCATAGGGCGACCGCGGATAAAACGGCGTGGTCTCTGACTGCGGCGACTCTTGTACCAGTCCGTATAACTCTGAGGTGGAAGCTTGATAAAATCGAGTCTTCTTTTCTAGACCTAATAGTCTAATGGCTTCCAATAATCGTAGTGTACCCATCGCATCGACATCAGCTGTGTACTCTGGTGATTCAAAACTCACAGCAACATGAGACTGTGCGCCTAAGTTATAGACTTCATCGGGCTGTATTTCTTGGATAATACGGGTCAAGTTAGAGGAGTCAGTCAAATCACCATAATGCAAGATTAGGTTTTGGTGCTCAACATGTGGGTCTTGATAGATATGGTCTATACGTTGGGTATTAAAGAGAGAGGCACGGCGCTTGATACCATGAACTTGATAGCCTTTCTCTAATAATAGTTCAGCAAGATAAGAGCCGTCTTGTCCGGTAATACCAGTGATAAGTGCTTTTTTTCATATTAGTTATTCCTGTGTTCATTAATCACAAACTCACCAATACTGACTTTCAATCATCTTCTGGATGATTTGGGGAAGCATAGTGTTAGTATGCCAACCTAACTTATCATTAATTTTTTTAGGATTAGCCTGACTAAAAACAATATCTGAGGGACGATAAAATTCATCAGATTGAACCACATGATTTTGCCATTTTAATCCAAAACTTTGAAAAGCTATATCGATAAACTCTGCTAAAGAATAACTCTGTCCTGTCGCTACTATAAAATCTTCTGGCTCATCTTGTTGAAGCATTAACCACATAGCTTCTACATACTCTGGAGCCCACCCCCAATCTCTATTAATATCTATACGTCCTAAAGTAACTTTATCAATTTTACCTTCAGAAATCGCTTTAGCACTTTCGATTATCTTTTGAGTAACAAATCTCTTGGGTCTTAGAGGAGACTCATGATTAAATAAGATGCCCGTACAAGCGTAAAGATCGTATGATTTGCGATAGTTATCTACTAACCAATATGCCGATGCTTTTGCGACTGCATAAGGAGAACTGGGTTTGAAAGCAAAGCTTTCATCAGCGATTTCCTTGCCTACATCTCCATAGCATTCACTTGATCCTGCTTGATATAGACGTACTGGCTTTGGACTCATACGACATGCTTCTAAGATATTTAAAGTACCTAATACTATGCTTTGTATAGTTTCGGAAGGTAGCTCAAAGGATAAACCAACGGAGGACTGACCTGCTAGATAATAAATTTCGTCAGGTTCGACCTGATTTATACTGGTCAACACACTTCTAAAGTCTAAAGGCTCCATCGTAATCAACTTTACTTTATCGACTATATTTAATCTAATTAGATTGATATTGTTGGAGTTTGTGGCATCTCTTGACGTACCCCAAACGCTATAACCTTTATTAAGCAAAAAAATGCGCTAAATAACTTCCGTCTTGTCCTGTCATTCCGCAAATAAGTGCTATTTTTTTGACTCATAATATAGACCTATATACTTCTAAAGTATCAGCAGCACATTTTTTCCCAAGAAAAACTTTTAGTTCGTTCCAATCCTGCTAACATTAAGTCATCTCTAATTGAAGAATTATAAAGTACTTTTTCCATAGTATGACTTATGTCCTCAACATCGAATGGTGAAAACTTCAATGCTGCCTTGCCTACTACTTCTGGAATAGAGCTGGTATTACTACATACTACTGGACAGCTATGATCCATCGCTTCAAGCGGTGGTAAACCAAAACCTTCATACAGTGACGGATAGACGAAGAGGGTGGCTTTACTATACAAAACTGATAGCATATTGTCTCCGCCTTGAATGTTTTTGACTTGGTTTTCTTCTAATCCTAATTCAGAAATATATCTTTTTTCATCCACAGAAAATTTGCCACCACCAAAAGCAACAATATCGAAGTCTTTCACTAATTTTTCTGATATAGAGACAGCTTTTAAGAATCTTAAAAAAATTCTTATACCCTCCTCTATGCCCTACAAAAAGCAAAAAAGGTCTTTCAGAGTTATTAAAATTTTGATTTTCAATATGGGTTGATTTCACATCTGGTAGAGAATGATAGCCTAGATAAGTGACTGAAATATTTGATTCTGGAATATCATAAATTCTTAGCAAATCATTTTTAGTAGATTCAGATATGCAGATGACATGATCTGCCTGCTTGATAATAATACTCTTTAAGTCAGCAGTATTATCTTTAACTGAAAAATCATCAGGAAATAATTCATGAATCATGTCATAGACAGTGATTACATTGATAGATTTTTTTAATCTTGTTCTTATTGTTGTAGTAAGTACGATGTACGATATCTGGTCTTTTGATATTGAAGTAACTATCTGCTAAAACATTATTGGTTTTCAAAAATATGTTTGCTGTTTTGGGTAAATAAGTTGTCTGCTTGCCTATTATGAAGCTAGCTTCATACTTTTGGATGTACTCGTTTTTATGGAGTCCAGCAAATACCTTCGTGTCTATGCTCTCGTCATACAATTGGAACGCTAGCTCAGTATAATATCTCGATATTCCACCATATTTCTGCATGTTAAAAATTTGATTGTCATAAGTTATTTTCATCTAAGTAGTCCGTTAATTATCTGACGATCTGCTGATGATCTGCAAATGTTCTAGAAGTCATCAAAAATCTACTAATTACCTTAGATACACCATAATTTGAAAGTCTAGATAATTTTATTTTGGTAGAAGATATATGATTACGAGTCAGAATATGAATAAATCCATCTGAATAGAATCTCAAGTCATACTTTTTAGCTATATAATATAAGGTTTCTTGAGAATAGAAAGAGATATGTTGACCATGATCTAAACCAAAATACCACCACTCTTCAGGTGAAGCATTATGTTTAGGATAAAGCTCTGTCGTAAATATAATAGTATCTGATATACCTAATAGATTTTCAATTTCTTTAATAGGATTGACGAAGTGTTCAAATACTTCGAAAGCAGTCACTGCTTGTAAAAAGGTATCCTTATTCCATTCAAAACCTTTAGAAAATAGATTATCTGTATATTTATCTTCCCAATAGAAATTAAAACCAATATCTCTCATCATTCTTACTAGAACACCATAACCTGCAGCATAATCAAGATATTTTCCATTCTTAT
Organism: Psychrobacter sp. JCM 18901; assembly: GCF_000586435.1. Lineage (GTDB taxonomy): Bacteria > Pseudomonadota > Gammaproteobacteria > Pseudomonadales > Moraxellaceae > Psychrobacter. The sequence continues at coordinate 141,007 of NZ_BAWH01000004.1, read as the reverse complement.
CGAACACAAAGTAAAGTAGAAATGTTAACTTTTTGGAAATTAACAAATTCCTAGATATATAGCCTGTATCACTTGTATTAATAGGTTGTTTGTAAGCTTCATCTAACCAATATGGTTCTTCTGTTTGGATGAACTTACATTTAGAGCAAAGATAATATTGAATTACGTATTTTTTTAAGAATTAATGCTTTGAATTTTTTTGTTGAAGCTGAATTGCAAACTTTGCATTTAGTCATTCAGAATGGACTCCAATGATTCTTTTAAATTCACAAAATAATTGTCATGCGTATTCTCAACACAAAAGTGTTCTAGATTTTTTTTCTGCAAATTTATTATCTCTTCATCATTTAGATCCAAAGATTTCCTAATAGCTTTATCGATTTCTCTATAGCTAAAATCTTTGATGACTATTCCATATTCCAAATTAACACTTGTTTCTTTTGTTGCAATAGGAATTAACGCACCATTCATTATGGTCGTCACTAAACTTGCACAACCTCCTTCCGAACATGAAGGGAGTATAGAAAAACTACATTTTTTTCAAAATATCTTCAAATTCAATCGTTGTTATATCAACAAAGCCGTACACATAGATATTGGCTGATTCAAAAATTTCTTCGCTGTATACACGTATGAACTCTTTTTCATAAAAAATATCACCGCATATATGCAAATTTATGTGACTATTTATAGAAAAATAGTCTAATAGCAAGTCCAAGCCTTTATGAACTAATCCAGAGCTTCCAAACCATAGGAAATGCCTATTAGAGTCTGACTCTCTTTTCTCAATAATTTCTTTAGCATCTTTAGTTACATAGCATGGTACAGGAATAGAATGAACAGCCCCAGAATAATGCTTCTTGTAAGTTGAAGCGCATTCTTCGTTACCTAAAGCTATGATCCCATCAACTAACGTAGTCTGATATGACCAAGTTTTGTCTACATACCTAACAGACCCTGTTATCCAAATTCCTTTTTTTATGATAAACATCTTTCAATCGTTGAAGAGTAGCTGTGTTCTGATGACAAACATGCATACCTGTACCATAGTATATGGTTTTCATCTCTTTAGTAGAGTTCTCAAAATAAAATTTGAATATATCGCCAAAACCTAAGATTACATCATAGTTATTCATATTGCTAATACTAGTCGTTGTGTATTCGATAATGTCTACTAAGTAGCCCAAATCATCCATTGCTTTAGCTAAGGCTTTAGCTTCGAAATAATTAGTATGAGAGAAACTCTGTTTCCTAAAAGGTTGTGTTATATAAGATATTAAAACCTTTTTATCATAATTTTTATTATAGTAATTTTTTATTGGTCTTTTCCGCCATAGATTCACTAAATATACTAATTTTTCTCTAAAAAAAATTTTATCATTCTTAATAATTCCCAAGGTAAATACTGTTTTTATAATTTTCCTCATATCCAAATCGAAGATGGAAAATAACAGCATAGTTATCAATAGAGCCATTATTATTGAAACTGAAGCTCCATAAGCTCCATATTTAGGAATCAGAAGTACATTAGAAATTATATTTAATATCGCTGCTAAACTATGAAAATATAAAATTGAATATTCTTTGCCTTGTATAATTTTAGAGTAGTTCCAAGATGAATTTAAATAGATGAATACATTGACCCATATTAGAATGACTACTATGTTTGCAGCTTCTTTGTACTGATTACCATATGTTACTAATACAATATATTTAGAAAAAAATTGTAGTGAATAGTGCGATAGTGAAGGCTATCCAGAATAGAAAAGATGTCAATAAGCCCAACCTGCTATCATAATTTACAGGATCGTTTTTAGCGTTAATAAGAGCTGGCGCTAGAGAGCTAAGCAATAAACCAGGTAGGAAATACCAAAGATTAGTTAGTTTATAAGCGGCAGAATACAATCCAACCTGTCTTTCACTGGTGAATTGCTTCAACATTACTATATCTATATTTGAAAAAGTTACAAAACATAGTCCACCTATTAGCAAAGGCCAAGAATCCTTCAGCAACCTTTTCGCCACTACCTTATCAAACTGCCATTCTTTTAATGAATAATGCGTCTTTTGCCAGTAGAAGTAAATTAACCCTAACGATAAAATAACAGTATCAAATACACCTACTATAGCGAAAGCTAGTAATGGCGCTTGATTTAATATCAGTATGATTTTGACGATACTCGATATCGCTAACGTTAATGTATTAGCAAAGGCAACATACTTCGATAATACAGATGATTGATAATAAAAATCTATCACATTGAAGCTCTGGAATATCGTGCCACTGGCAATGATAAAGATAAGCAGATTGGTATAGCTATCATTACTAGTGAACTGCACACCGAACCATAGGATCGGCAAGATACACAGTGAGCCAATAAGCTTTAAGGTAAAGGCCGTACCTAATAAGACGTTTTTCTGGGAGCTATCTTTTACCAACTCTCTTACAACAATACTGTCTAGACCCAGCGTCGCAATAGCGGTAAATAAGAAAACAAAGCTCTGTGCGTAACTCAGGAGTCCAAACTGCTCAGGCCCTAGATAGCGCGCTACCCAAATGCCTACGAACAGACCCATAAACATACGCAGGACTTTTTCACCCATTAGCCATGCGGTATTAGCACCGTAGCGCCTGATACCTTCGTGACCTAATAGCTGCGTCTTGAGTGGTAGTAGCCTATCCCACATTAGGCGAATTTATCCTCGACCATAATTATCTTCTAGCCTGATGATATCGTCTTCCTCTAAATAACTACCCGACTGTACCTCTATCATCTCTAATGGAATGCTGCCTGGATTTGATAAGCGATGAACAGCACCTAGTGGAATATAAGTCGATTGGTTTTCGCTGAGTAGCATAGTCTGATCATCACATAGCACTTCTGCCGTACCCTTCACCACTACCCAATGCTCCGCACGGTGATGATGCTTTTGTAGGCTTAAGCTGGCTTTTGGCTGCACGCAGATCCGCTTAACCTTGAAGCGTTCGCTTTCATCTATACTCTGATACCAACCCCACGGTCTATAAACCTTTTGATGAGTAGTGGCCTCTACTCGCTTGTCTTTCTTGAGCTGGCTAACTATTTTTTTGACATCTTGCTACGTGACTTGTTTGCGATTAATATTGCATCATCGGTATCCACGATGATTAAATCATCTACACCTAATAGACTGATCAAACGCTGTTCGGCATGGACATAACAGTTAGCGGTATCGATACCTATGACGTCACCTAGCCAGACATTGCCATCAGTATCAGCGTTATCCGTCTTCTGATAATCACTAACAGCTTCCCAAGTTCCTAAATCACTCCACCCAGATGCTAACTCAAACATGCCTAACTGGTAGTTACTATCTGTACTAGTGCAGGGCTCTATTACCGTATAGTCAATAGAATTACTGGGTATAGCTTGGAATAAATCAGCATTAGGTCTGATAAAAGGTGTGTCTAATTTTTTTGTTATACCAAGCGCTAGCGGTTCCCTCAAAAATATCGCTGTCAAACTTCTCAATTGCCGTTAACCAAAATTGGCTCTTGATAATAAATACACCACTATTCCAATAAAAGTTGGACTGCTCAATATATTGTTGCGCAAGCTTTAAATTAGGCTTTTCAACGAACCTTGCGATTTTATGATAACTAGACTCAGTGCTCTCAATTTGACATTCGATATAACCATATCCTGTTTCAGCATAAGTAGGTTTTATCCCTAAAGTACCTATCTTAATCTTATTGGCAGTTACTGCACTAACCGCATTATTCAGAGTTGAGCAAAAGTCATCATTATCATTAATAGCATGATCGGCAGGGAGCACTATTAATACTCCATTCTCGTATAGATCAGTAGCCTTTAAAGCCGCAAGTGTCAAAGATGGTGCAGTGTTTTTACCTATTGGTTCTAAGATAATCTCTGCTGATTGATCAATCTGATGCAACTGATCCAATACTAAAAACCGATGCGCTTCATTGGTGACGATAATAGGCTCTTGTATGGTCAAATCAGCCTGAGTCAAAGACTTTATTCGTAGTAGGGTTTGTTGAAATAATGAATGAGCGCCTGCTAGCTTTAAAAACTGCTTAGGATAGCTCTCGCGTGATAACGGCCATAAACGGGTACCCGAGCCTCCGCAAAGAATTACTGGAACAACGAGCGTTTTCCCTTCTTCATTCATTATCATCTTGCCCCAAAGCCCGTAACCATAGTCTGTATTGTCTTAATTACTATCAGTAAGTCTAACGTCAATGAAAAGTTTTTAATATAAAATAAATCATGCTCAAGCTTAACTTTAGTTTCATCCTCATCACTCGCATAACCATGCATTACTTGTGCCCATCCTGATATTCCTGGCTTAACAATATGTCGATAACGATAAAAAGGTATGGTTTCGTTGAAGCGTTTGACGAAGTCTAGCTGCTCAGGTCTGGGACCTATCAAGCTCATCTCACCTCTTAAAACATTAATGAACTGCGGTAATTCATCAAGCGTGTCTGCCTAATAAAGCTACCAAATTTTGTCACCCTCATATCATTGCTCGTCGCCATTTGAGCGCCATTAGATTCAGCATCAGCTATCATACTGCGAAACTTATACATGGTAAATAGTTTACCTCCTTGTCCTATACGATGCTGAGTAAATAATACTGATTCATGATTATGACGGTTTTGCCATCTGATACCTATGGCAACTAGTAATACTACAGGTATTACTACAGGCGCAGTCATTATAATAACTAGCGTATCCATTAGGCGTTTTATTAATAAATAACTCTGCGATGCAGTAGTGAGCCAAGGTTATTTTCATATAAGTGTTTGATAGGCAGTCGCCCTGTCAGCGACTCGCGCACTTGCAGCACATTATAGACGGGCGTACCTTGCAGCGCAGTCTCTGCTAATAGCTGCTCCCACTCTGCGGACAGCGATTGATCTGCTAAATCAGCGACGACCGCATGAAAAGACAAGCTAAGATGAGTAGGCTTGAAGCATGGCGTCAACTCTACCCAACGCACATGGGTGATATCTAATAAGCTCTGAGATCGACCGATAGGCACATAGCCTATAACCACTTGCGTGACGGCCCGTAAATATACTTGGGAAGTAAAGCAAAAGAGCATCCCTAAAACCGCACTAGCGATTAGATAATAGACAGAATAAGGTAGACGAAAGATAAAAAGCACCAGCCCTACTATTATTCCGATGCCTAGCAGCGTAGGCAATACCGTGACCATCGACTTCTGACCAGGGAATTGGGTCAGACGTTCTAAAGTTATCAAGCTAAATACTATAACACTACTACTAGCAATCACACTATTGATCTGAGTGATTTGAATATTATCACTAAGGATATAGTTCCAGAATAGAATAATAGCTGGCAGTATCGCAACTATCAGCCATCCTGTAATAAGGCGTAAACTTAAGTATTGCCATAAATATCGCTGCATTACACCACCGTCACTTCTATTATCGCTTACCCTCGAACACATTAAGAGAAATTATTTTCTATTTCCCATTTAATATAAGCATCATTTATATTTCTGAATTTTACATTGGCATCAGCCAATTTCTGTAAAATCTTACTGACTTCGTTACATTTTTGATTATGATTTAGCGTACAGGCACCTTTAAACAGGTACAAAGCTTCCTCTGGTTGATCGTTTAATGCTAAGTATATGCCTTGTTTGATTAAAATATTGACATCCAAATACTTTGTCAATACACGATTACCGACTGCAATCTTATCATTTAGCTGCTCAGAATTTGTCGGTAGCAGATAATAAATAAATAACTCTTTATAATCAGAAAATCCAAAGATAGAAGGTAAATTATTAACTATATCTATCTGATACTTAGAGAACTCATCCCTTTCATCATCGGACATTTCATCAAGAATGCTATAGTCATACGATAATGTATATTTATGGACTTGGCTATATTGCTTATATTGAACATAATAGTAAGCACTACCTACAGTGATAATGCAGCACAATATAACGAATAGTACATTTAATTTAAGATTTACATTAAATACTTTGGTATTAATCAATGCTAATAGAAATACAGCTAGAATCAAATATCTAGTATACCAAAGAGGGTATTCACTAAAAGAATATAGACCAATAATTAGCAAACTCGTGAACAATAACCCATTATGCGGTGTACTATTTCCTTTGAGACTTCGTATTAATATAAATAGTGGAAAAAAATAAAAGTAACAGACCAATAACCCCTAACTCAGCAGCGACTTGCGAAACTATGTTATGACTATGCATAGAAAAAAACGAACCACTTCATCTCATTAATATGCTCTAGACTGTCCGCTAGTAAATTACCTAAACCCACCCCTGTAAACTGATGATACTTAAACTGCATCCATGCTTGCTGAAACTGCTCTACTCGTAAATATAGGCTACCTTCAGACATTCTAGTTACTGCATCAGCTGTTGTTGGCTGTACATAAATATCTAATAGATATAAGCCAAAAATATAACCTAAAAACATTGCAGTACAAACTACCATTATATTTTTAGTAATAGTAGCCCAACCCTTAGTACTTAGTATATAAAAGAACAAAGAAGCAATGATAAGAATCAGACCGCCACGACTACTAGACAAGGCAACCCCTGTACTCAATATAAACAGTATTGGTAATATACATAGACGGTATCTAGCGATATATTCACTGTATACAAAATGACAACCACTGATAGCCAGTGCATAGATAAAAGCAAGCTGATTAGGCTGAGCAACGTTACCATAAAAACGTATATCATCTGGATTGATAAATACAATCGGTAGGATATAACGAGTACCTAGATATTGTTGTAATTGAACTAAAAAAATTCAACACACCAATTACTACAAGTCCATATGCTAGATAAACGACAACAACTGACTTGTCTTTAATGTTATTAGTAACGAAAGACAAGGTAAGACACGACAATAAAATGGCTAATGGAAATATTATATTATCCAAATAGTCGTAATGAATAAAAAAAGGCTGGATAGCTACCCACACAAATAATAGCAGCCAAAAAAATGGTATCTAGGCCAATTTTTGATAAACGTGCTCTTATTAATATTAGCCCTAAACCTGCACTAAGAATAAAAATGACAATAGTATTAGGGATAAAATCCAACTGACTGGGTAAAAACCTTAATACGGTCAGAGTCCCTACTGCATAAGCTAATAATACAATGGACACTAATACCAAATCAGTATTCAATGAGGATTTAATGCGTGTCAACATAGACAATACTTATATAACAAAATAATAATATAAAAAAAAGGAGAGCATATAGCCCTCCCCCCTTTTTGACAAAATAATATATCAATATTTAAGTACGGCATTCTGATGGAAGGAATTTAACATTGATAGTAGTACCAGCGGCAGCCTTACAGTTCCAAGTTACACTACCTGTTGCGGCACTAGGTGATAATATCAATACCTTGCCATTTTCAATGTTATCTTTAACTGCTACAGAAATTTTACCATTATTTACTGTAACACTAGTTACTGAATTACCGTTAATATCTGCTGGAGTTGCAGGGAGACCTGCTGACGTATTGTTGGCAGGCCATGCGTTGTTAGAAGAATAAAACTCAGTTACTGCTGTTTTAGCACCACCAGCTAGACTTAAAGCTTCACCAACACGGGCACGCTTCGTATAGTCTTGATAAGCAGGTAGTGCTATCGCAGCTAGAATACCGATAATGGCGATAACGATCATTAATTCGATTAGGGTAAAACCTTTTTGAGCGTTCATATGATTTCCTTTTTAGAGAATAAGAAAATAGCTTAATGGACAGCTTATCTTCAGTTATATAATTTATTTACTTCTTATATTAGATAAAGCACTTATCATGCCAATTTATAAATACAGTGATCATTACTTCTAAATCAATACATAAAATGTACGACACATTCAATATTGTCAATTACGTACTATTTTTACCTATATATTTTGATTAGTGTTACTCTTAACTTGCTAAAAATTGTCAGTTTATATAATTTATAGGAGCCAGTGTAATTAAAGATGACGTTTTTTTGTCAGATAAACATGAAGTATGTCACTAACAGGTCATCTCCATTCATCACCTGTTCCGCATTTATTGTTCGGATTATCTCCACGACATTTTATGCCTTGAAAATTCAAACTCAATGTACCATCATTCGTTATTTGACTACCATTCTTGGGCGTAGCTATAATACTCCATTCCGAAGTGAGCGGATTAGGAGTGAAGCTTACCGTATATAGAGCATCACCTTGCTTAGGGTAGTCACCGCTTAACCCTGCAATTAGAGCGTTACTATACGCACCTTGCGCCAATTTACGACTCTGGATTTCAGACGCAATATTATGCATCTCGCTCATCATATCGGTACGCTTAGTCTTGATAACATACTGCTGATAGCTTGGATAAGCTATAGCCACTAAGATTCCAATAATAGCAATGACGATCATTAGTTCGATCAATGTAAAACCAGACTGCTTCTTAAAAACGGTGACTGTCGTGTTTGAGTCAATCCGCATCACCACTCTCCTTGACCCGTACCACAATCACTATCTCCTATTTTCACTTTACTGTTATTTTGACAGCTTAAACCTGTGCTAGATATCATAAAATAGCTAGCATATTCTGTAACCCCCGAACCTCTTGGTTCAGCTAGCATCTTCCAGCTTCTACCAGTTGTATTATCAATACCTGTCGTAGTAGCTGGTACTAATGAGCTAGCAGTATTGACACCATCCACTAATGTGATCTGATAACGATAATTGGTTGAATCACTACCTTGAGGGACATAGATAGTTGTGTTGTTAGCATCATAGGCGTACGTCGCTGTGCTACTACTGCTAACTATTTTTGGTCTAAAACCTTTATAAGTTAACGCTGTTGCTCGCCATCGCTCTAACTGTATCTCTAACTGCAACATTTTAGCTTGTACATCACGTTCAGCATTCATAATCGCATACTGACGATAGCTTGGGATTGCGATAGCTGCTAGTACCGCGATAATCACTACTACGATCATCAACTCTATTAGAGTAAAACCTGACGAGTGAGAGCTGGAGTTATTGCCAATAGTGTCAGCTGAAGCATACACTCTATTTGTCCTCTTCATAAAGCTCGTACCATCTTTTCGGTATGAATTTGTACTTTTCATATCCAAGGTTACTATCACTTGTTGCCTTACCGTTCGTAGCGACTACATTATCAGACTTACCACCACTACCAGTTGTACCATCATTCACAACAGTGTTGTTTGTTACTTGCAAACCCGCCTCATCGGTTTGGTTTAATCCCCCTGAACCAACATTATTGTTATTTCGATTAGCAATTTTAACTTGGTCAGCCAGTGACTGTGGACCGATCAGCATTTTGACATTACGCTGGTCTTTACTATAAGCACCTAATGTCAGTTCTTGTATTCCTTTACCAGCCCGAGTATATCCAGCTGTTCCGTCAAGTGACTCAGTATCCTCACATATTCCATAAGGCATACAGTATGTTTGTCTTTCTGAGCCACCTACTACTCTAGCAGAACAGTTATTTGTCTGATCATAAACCATTTCTGGACTATAGACAGTTGTATATAATCTATTGCCATATGCTAAAGGCTCTCCTACTGACTTTACCCCTTCAACACCGCTATACCCATCAAAATAGGTTAGTGGATAGCGCCATCCTGCATAGTCGTAGACATAACGCTTTTTGGTATCGTTGTACGCTCCTTTTGCTATCGTCTGTAAGACGCTTTGCGATTCGTTAAGTTCTTCAGGGTATTATTTTGCTTAAATGGAAGACTAACAAGATCGTTAACTGTTTTATCTTTCGATATTAGTTTGTCATTTGTATAGCTAAATATACTGGATTGAGCGATATCATAATCAAAAAGATTAAATAAATAGTTAGGGTTATCAGTATCTCTCAGCATAGAAAGCGGCGTACTGCGATCTCCTGATGCAACAGTTACCGACGCAAATATTTCCTGGTAAGGGCTAGTATAGAAACTGACTATAGGTCTTTCATAGAATCGATACGGTACTGTCTGGTCATCCGAGCTGGCCTTAAGCACTCTAACAACTCGTTTAACTAGATTAGCATTTGCCGCACCTGCATTCAGATCCACGCGATAAACACTACCACCCAAATCAGCATAATAGAGGTGGTCAATATTGCCATCATCATCCCGATCCAAAGCAGTAATTCCACCTACCACACTATGATTCATGCTCGTCACTTTAGTGTGGTTTGTACCACTATCGCTACCAGATATAGACGAGATAATACTACCATCACTAGCATCTAATATATAAACCGCATTACCTTCTGCCTGCGTTTTTTTATCGCAACTTGTATTGTCACCACTAGTTTGTAATTTGAAACTTGGATTCTCATAGCAAGTATCATAACCACCAGCAACGATAATCACATCTTTAGACTCGTATTTTGTTCCTTTCTTCATTCTAATTTTTGCGACTGTAGGTTCACTCCAAACTTGTCCTAAACGAGAAAATCCAGCATCAGTCGTATTTTTAGAGAATAAGAAGGTTGGTTTATCTTTTGTAGTTAGATCCAAGCCGTATACGCCTTTACCGCCCATTCTTAGGCCACCATATGCTTTTACTGACGTCGCCTTTACTTTTTTTGGGCGTTCCTGAAAAGTCATATTCTAGTACTGAACTACTCGTCCATGGTGCGTCAACGCCGAATACAGTTCTACCTACAGCGCCTTCACTGTCTGCTTTTAGCGCTTTTAATTGCTGTTTGATAATAGTTTTAGGAATAAAGGCAAATGTTTCTTCGCCTTTTTCTGATGATACTAAATGTAGTGCTCCGTCCATAGAGCCAAACATAATATAGTCATCACGATCTTTTTCATCGTTAGATATCTCACCATCAGTTGTAAAGTCTGCACCGTAGGATACTTGCTTTGGTTTAGAGTGTACTACGCCTCCTAATACCTTCACCTCTTGAGTTGGTGGATTTTTTTACTATGTCATTAAATGCTGTTGTTTGTTCAGCTACTGTGTCTAAAGCCATAATATTTGCTGTGGCATCTACTGGTACGCTATAGCCTAAAAAAAGATAACAGATATAATTTTTCTTTAACGCCATAAGTACCATCTAGCTTATCAAAACCTGATACGACTCCACTCTCAACCTTTACATTGACAAGCTTGTCATCACTCTCGACATAGACATTACGTGTCGAGTCAGGCGTGGCAGTAATAGGCGCTTTCAGCCGTGCGTAAGCGCCACCCGCATAAATTGAGTTATTTGAGCTCTCACCTTTATCATTTTTGTAATCTGTAGTACTCCACAGATCTTGAGTACTTGCGCTTAAATCATCTGGAAAATCATCATCATCATCATCTACATATAATCTACTAGACTCACTAAATGGGAAAGTAGATTTACCATATAGCGTACCTTGATAGACATTGTATTTCTTTAAATTTCCAGGCCATACATACTGAGAACCAGCTACTTTTGGCTCGAGCATAGGTAAATAAGCAAACGGCTGTAAATTAGTAGAGCTTAGTGGATCATTGGGAATCGTAATGGTGCCTGAAGGGGCAGTTTCAATAACCTGAGTTAGTTTAGCAGTGAAGCTTGTCACGCTGGCTGCAAGGCTATCTGCATCTGTCGTGTAGTAAAAACCACCGCCACCATAGGCCTCACTACCTAACTCACACAGGTTTTTAGCATCTTGAGAAGGTTTATATGATGATGATGCTGACTCATCACAATGATATACCGTCTTACCAGCGCCATCTACCGAAGTCTTAATACCAGCAAATTCTTTACCAAACCCAACAGTGGCGGTTAGTATTGAGCGTTTGGAAGGGTTAGTCACATCTCGTAATTTCTTAGAATAATCACCCATGCATGACCATGCCCCATCTGCGCCATATCTACCATCTTCCAAGCCATCAGGACATTTTTTATTTATATTTAATGAGCTTGTATTACCTTTAAGGCTTAAATTCATTAACTTAGAGGCAGTATTACTTGAACTATTATTAGGCTCGCCATCTGTCAAGAAATATATTCCATAACCACTACACTGTGAATCAGAGACTGGTGCTTTATAGTTTAGATATCCGTTAGCAGGATCTTTAGTGTCTTCAGAAGATACGGCATAACCACTTGCATCAGTATCTTTAACTATCATCCCTTTTTGGTTTTTTTTAAGATAATAGCGAATATTTTCATCCTTTTGAGTCCATTTGTCATCAGAGTTACCGGGGACAATACTATTGGCTAATGTATCAAAATCGCCTAAGTCCTTCGCAGACCAACCAGTACTACTTGTCTCTACCCTAATATCACTATAATTACCCTGTATACAATCAACAACAGGAATAGAGGTTGGATTTCTTCCTCCAGAAGATAAATCAGTGACTATAGAAGAATTAGCGTTACAAGCTTGTATAGTAAATATGCGTTTACCTCCACTCTCAATATAAGATATTCTTCCTAGTATTTTGTAAGCAGTTTTTTTTCTTCTGTTTCAGCAGTCCTGGTACCCATCATATAAGCACCTGCTTCAGCATAAGCATTAGCAGCGGGTGTACCACCACTCGCCCTAAAACTTCTTATCGCATTAATCAGTAATGTTCGCTGATTTTCATCCAACTCACGTGCAGGGACAATGATTCTACCAGCTTTATTATTTACACTACCACTACCTGTTTTATCAACAGAATAGTTTCCTAAGCCGATCATGTTTTTACTTGATAATATGTAATTACCATTGACGTCTTTTTTTCTCAAAAAGCTCAATTAAAGCATTTTTTTTAAGATAGTAAGACGAGATTCTCTACCAAAATCGACAGTGTCCATAGATCCTGATGTATCAAGCATTAAAGTTAAGACAGCACCACCTGATTCTGCTGCTTTATATATTTCCAAATCACCCAGATCGTTCCTACCCGCATTAACGGGTAAGGCCACCATAGAGAGTGCAACGGCATAGCATAAAGGCTTAACAGTCTGGCTAAGCTTAGAATATCGTAACTGATTAAGTATGAGCTTTTTTTAAAATCATGATGAGTACTCTTATTTAACTACAACTGTTAAAAGGACTAATGGAGGCCTTGTTTGTTTGTTTATCTATCAATTAATTGTTAGCGGCTGTCTTACGGTTACCATTGACATCAATGCCAACCAGTTTCTGACAATCTTCATCTATTTTACCGTCTCCTACACCAAACCCATAACAAACAGTATTGTCTATGACGTTCTTAACATAAGCTTGCTGAACTAGTGTTTTAGTCGCAACCCCCTCGTCTTTCATACATTCATCCAGTGATTCAGTGCTACCATCATTAGGGTCAATAGGTTTTTTAAGACAGTCGTTTATATCTTCTTTACTAGCATTCGATAGACTAGGTAATATAGAAGTAGAACGAATATTAAAGACGGCAGACTCGTTGCTTGGCTCATTAGCTTGTATACCAGATCCTTGTGTTACTGATTTAAAGCCCCCTTGTCCTACAACTACACGCGATGGGCGAGTAATATTAATTTGCGTTACTGAGTTACTACGAGCACTAGAGTAGCTTTCCGTCTTTGATATATCACAGTATCCACTACCCGTTGTCATCACCGTACCCCCATTAGGTTTTACGATGCTGGCTTGATTCAATTTAGCAAAGCTATTTAGTCGCGCGTTATAACAAAAGATATATTGATCATCGCGATTTGTACTACCTGCTTGAGAAAGATAATAGCCAAACATTCCCGTCCCTTCTATCACTGCATCTACATAATCTTGATCTGTATCGTTATCAAATATTTTCTCAATACGCTTATTTGCGCTATCTGAAGAGTTTAATAAAAACGTGTCTATTTGATCAGCAGTGGCTACTTTTAAATCTGTTGTACTTCTCTTAACCGCAATAATACCCACTAAAGTAATGAGCATTAAAAACATCAATACTACGATAAGAGTAACGCCTTCCTGTGATTGTCTAGTCATCTCATTTATCCTCTTTCAGTCAGATTATCCGCTTCATCAACTAGATACTGGGTATAGAACTTTCTTTAATGGCTCTTGAGTTTCTCAACATTATATTCGACTCATAAACCCTACGAATAAATGCACTAGAAGTATCTGAAGATAGCTCCTCTTCTTCTCCAAAAACTATGAATTTGGTTGCCCCAGCTTCTCCTGTAAGCGGACGATCAGCTCGCACTAAAACTGAGAGTTTTACAGATATAACGTCTGTCGTGGTTGTCGTAGAAGCGCTGCCTGAAGATTCTGCCTGTTGAACAGTTTTCAAAAAAACTCATATATTGTTCAGGAGTAAAATACCTTAAACTAACCGAAGTATTAGTTGGACTGGTAGCGACAACCTCTACTCCTAGCAAGACACCAAAATAATCAACTCTTGGAATAACGACTTCTCCAGCATCCCCAAAATCTCTTATATTCCGAGTAGCCACTAATTTAGTACTGTCCTTACCACTGATTTCTTGTGCTGCAAGTTCTGCTGTACTCAAGTCTTCTTTGATATAACGTCCAGCGTCACAACGTAGCTCATAACTTTTTATATTTGATTCATAATTAGACTTATTACTCTGAGTAACTTCGTTAAGAAAATACCTTTCAATAACAACCTGTCCTGGTATCATCGTCAAACGTCCATCCCGATCTATTTCTACAGGTCCCCGAACTAAGGAGCCTTCACAGTCGTACATATTCTGCGGTGCTTCGTACTGTATAGTGAGTTGGGAGCTTTTTAAGTCTGTAATGTTACTGTTCCCTGCTTTCCAAGCGTTGTTAACGCTACTTGTACTTTGGTTTCCACTTCTGGTTAGATAGCCAGCTGTAATCTCTTCAGCACCAGCGCTCGACTTGGTTCCTCCCATTTTAATACCATTCATATTATTCTTAGATTTGTCTGTCTGGGTAGTACTAACCAAACTACTGTCACTGGTCATAACCAGACCTGCCGTAGGAGTGAAAGGATTGTTAGTATCCGCCATACCTAAATTACTGAGCCTTATACTCTTTTCTATATTTTGAATACCAAAAATACTCGCTTCTAATATATCTGTACCGCCAGCCTGTACGCTACTGGTCTTAACGCTAGTCAAATAAATTTGCATGACCGCTGCTGAGATTAAAAGACCTAAGGTAAGAGAGATCATTAGTTCTATTAAAGAAAAGCCGTCCTGAGTATATTTAATATTCATTAGTAAGACTCCATAATCAAGCAATCAGAGCCTGCATGATATATTCCAAGCTCATCGGCACAAGCTTACTACTCGCTGAACTGACTCCAAACACTGGCTCTGTTCCGTTCCATGAAGTGATAATACATTGACGTAACTGTTTGTCCGCAGTACCGGGACAAGTAATCATATTGAGTAAAACGCCGTTTTCACATGCTTGTTTCATCGTACTCCAGCTATTATATTTTACTAATTCTTCTGCAGTACATGAATCGCTATCACAGTTCTTCGTCACACTACTAGTTTTATAGTCTGTGACCGCAGCACAATAATCTTTTGTGTCAGAGACATTCCCTAAAACACTCTGTATCTCCTTCTGATAACCTGGTATATTCTTAGGATTTAGTCGCAAGTCTTCAGATAGTCCACGCATCACCGTATTAGCATTTGCTATTAGCACGCTATCATCTGTTGCTTTTATAGATACCATATTGAGTGCACTAAATCCCAATACTGCAACTGCTAGTAGTAACAGAGCAACTAGCACCTCAACCAAACCCACGCCTTGTTGGTTAATAATTTTAGTCATGGGCACGTTCCTTCGGATCTATTACTAATAACGGCAGTAGCACTGACTAAGATTTTTATAGGACTAGCTGCACTATTGCTATCACATATAGTATATGTGGTAACTTCTGCGACTTTATTTGGCTTAAATTCATTACTGCTACGATCTGACTTAATTGTACTTTTAGCATCATACCTATAACTTTCTACCGTGCTATCTACCTTACCTGACACTATATGCTGAATATTTATTACCTTATTAGTATTATCAAAGCTTATCGTTAGTGGTTGACGACGAATAACACTTTCTACCTTAGCCTCTTTTAGTGCATTAGCAAGCGTCGCAGCTGTCGATTTCACGCGCTGGTTTGCAAGTTGAGTGCTAATATTAGGTGCCGCAATACCTGCAATAATGGCAAGAACAGCAATCGTTACCATTAATTCAATTAAGGTAAAACCTGAGCTTACGTTCTTTAGCTTAGGTAGTGGAGTGTTCAAAGATGCATTCACATCGTGTTCCTATTTAAAACTGCGATTATCTGTCTTTTACTTATGGCATATTGATTATGAGTATCTTATATTGTTGCCTTACTACCGTGGTTTTCTACATATATTTATTTAATTACGTGCAATTTTCATTCCACGATATTTAATGAACATCATATAAGAATGCCTATAGGTGCTTTCTGGTGTCCTTGACTTGTATATTAGTTCACTAGAAGACCGCTTAGACACTTATCTTAAAACAACAAATTAGTATACATAGTTATAATAATATAGCGTTAAGGAAATATATTAGCAATAATTAGATATTACTGATAAAGATATATTGGGTTTAGGATCTGCTGCCATGGGCTAATACGTAAGCAGAAATTTGATAGCTACTATGGCTGCTAGCCGTTGCTGATTTTACTGCTGCAGGTGGAATGAACGCTCGGGCTAAAGCTTGTAAGCTTGCACCTGTGGTAGATACGTCATCAAATAGTAGTAAGCGTTTTACCGGAGGCTTTTCGGTTAGTGCAAAAGCGTTATCTAAATTGCTTAGACGTTCGGCACGAGTCAGTCCTTGCTGACTGACCGTATCATCAATGCGCTCCACACCGTGCCATAAAGGAATTTGCCAATGCTTTGACAGTTGTGATGATAAAATACTGACAGGATCAAACCCTCGTTTCACTAGCCGCTGATTGGTCGTTGGCATGGCAACAATCACGCTATTATTACGATGACAGCCATGTGGCCGTGGTAGCTGGCGTAATGCATGTAACAACAATGGCAATTTTGTCATGTCTTCATTATACTTAAACGCCCGAATCGCTTGACGGATTGGATATTCATAATAGGTAGATACTTGGATAGATAATGATCTACCAGCAGCAATGTCAACATCAAAAGGCTGTGGCAGCCATGCGATACTATTATGACAATAAGTGCAGAGTAGACCTCTATTTAAGCGGTGATTGATTTGATGAAAAATATGAGCAAACGAGGATTGATTGCTTGAAAGGGAAAACTCATAATTTTCGCTCAATGCGTCATTACTATTAGCCTGTGATTGCTGCATCAATAGCTGAGACTGTGGTGTACTGCGATAAATACGGCATAGCTGGCAGCGTACATTTAAATACTCTGCCAGCCACAGTCCGGTTTGATAAGGTACTAAGCGGTGCATAGACTATTATTTGTCATAATTTATAATAAATTTCACCTATATTAGAGCCTTTCTCAAATTGATGTCCTTTCTAAATTAAAGCCCCTTCCAATCATTCAGTACGATACCAAACCCGATAGAGGTATTTTCATGATTATAGTCAATGATCGACTCGCCATAGCCTTGGAATAGCTGAACCATACCATTAACGTTCTCTGAGATAGGATAGATATAGTCGATTTGCGCAGCACCTTTATTGGTACCTGGATTGTAGCGCAAGGTACCGCTAATGCTCTGATCAGCCGGCAAATCATACAAGAATTTGATATCACCGTAGCCCATGTAGTCTTCGATATCTGGATTATCGTCATCACTACTACTTTCGTTATTTACTCGAGCCCATAAACGCGGTATGACTGAGAGTCTGCCCCACTCTGCGCCCGCCATGAGGTAGGCACGATTCCATGAACGTGATAAGGGATCATCTTGTCCATTCGAGTGATGGACAGCACCTGCGCCCAACATACGCAGACGTCCACCAAAAGGTAGATCTGCTGTCACAGGTTGGGTTAAGAATATTTCAGGTTGATAATCGGTAGCACGGAATGGACGTGAGTTGTCTTCGTTATAAACTTGCCAATGTGATTCTTGGGTATAGCCAAACCATAGATCAGCACTGGTACCAAACAAATCTTCTGCGACTTTTGTTTTTAGGGATAATTGGAACTTTAATTCAGTCTCGCGTATATCATTAGAATCAAAAGGATCTGTTTCTTGCGATGGTGTATTTGGATTCAAATTGGGATCGAAAGTATAAAATAATGGCAACAGATATGTCGGTCGATATGGTCTAACCGTCCAAGTACCACGCTCACTATTTTTGTCTAGGTCATAAGATAGACTGAGTGGCGAGAATTTTTCGATGTCTGTTTGAGTGACACCTATATTTTCTAAAATTTGTGCCTCGCTATTCGTTTCAGCATCTACTTCTACGTTGCCATTTGCCTTCAATTTGCTGGCTGCTGTTTGCTGACTGGTCATCAAAATGATATCTGCATCTTCAACTGTTGTCCCACTCATCGCCGTTTGAGACTCAGCCAATACCACTTTTGGATTACCTGAGACCGTACTTTGAAAGGTTTTTGCCAAATCGATTGGTTGTTTGGTTGAGGTATAGCTTGGTGTCTTACCTTGTTCAGCCACCTTATCAAAACAAGCGAGGCGAGCAGCACTAGACTGGACTTGAGTACATTCAGAAAACAGCTTGGCTTGCTGAGCAATAAATTCTTTGCTGATTATTTTGCCACTTTGTGTACTCGTATCAGAAGATATCGCACTGTTATCAAGACTCTGTGATAGGTCAAGATCCTCGTATTCAAACGCAGCTTCAGGTGCTGGCAGTTCGTTATAAGTCTGAGAATCATCAGCAGCTTGTACTTGTATCGCGGTACAACTCAACGCAAGCGCAACTGCAATACGAAGAGGCATATGCGCATTCTGGTAAGACGGCTGTTGGTGACGCTGAGTAATGGTATGGGCAAACATAAGTGTCCTTTATCTAACTAGCATTAGCGCTAGCAGAGTATATGAGGTAATTAATATGGCCATTAGCGTTATCGCTAAAATAGAATTGACTGAGACTATCAGCTAATCGCAGATATTAGGAGCGAAAAAAATGACAATTAGTGCCCCTGCTGCATTGTTTCTTTATTGTAATGAAAATATAAGCACGATACTAGCTTTATCGGTAGTTAAAATAAGCACCTATCAATATAATCTCTTATATAACAAATACTTAATATATATTCTATAGTATGAATTTAATGACATTAAAAAAGCCAGCATACTTTTCTTAGTATACTGGCCTTCTTAATATTCTTAAGAATTTTCGAAGTATCACACTGGTTTCTTAAGTGTTAATTGTTAAATATTAATTATTCAACGCCGATAATGTTTGCTCAAACTCTGAGCGACCAATCTCACCCACTTGCTGATTTACTAGCTGACCATCAATATAATACAGTAACGCTGGTGGACCAAAGAGTTGGTAACGAGACAACACAGCTTTTGAGTCTGCTGTCGTCTCAGTGATATCAAGCTTCACTAATTGCCAACCTTGCATTTGTGCTGGGCGATTATGAAACAGGTTCTTGTCCATAATCCGGCACTCAATACACCACTCTGCTGTCAGATCGACAATGACATTCGGATTGGCTGCGACAATGGCATCTAGCTCTGCAAGCGTCGTGATCGTCTTATCAGTGGTGCTATCACTATTCACTGGTTGACCAGACGTTGACTGTACCATCATCGGTGCTGCACCCAATGACGCTAGTGGATGTAAGCTATCATCATTGCCCAATGCAGCGCCAACTATTAGGCAAGCCGCCCAAATACCAGCGATAAGGCTCAATGCTTGGGTCAGCATACGACCTTTACCTAGCCAACTCCATGCCCATGTTGCCACGACCATAAACCACAATGCCCATACCATAAGCATGACTGGCGATATAAACACGCGCTCAATCAATAACAGTGCCACGGCAAATAGTAGTAAAGCAAAGCCTTGCTTGACCCAATTCATCCACTCGCCAGCCTTTGGCATAATCTTGCCTTGAGTCGCACCGATTAGAATAAGCGGCGCTGATAAACCAAAACCCAGCATGAATAAAGCGGCAAAGCCGAGCAACGGACTACCAATGGTAGAAACCGCTAATAATGCCCCAAATAATGGTGCAGAAACACAAGGTGACACGACTAGCGCTGATAAAAACCCAGCGAGCAAACTGCCGCCTGTACTACCAAGCTTACTGTCACCTGCTTGGCTTAAGCCTTGCATCTTTCGACTGATTGTATGCGGCAAACGTATACTAAAAAGCCCCAACATATATAGCGCGAGCAATATAAAAACGATAGCAAAGCTGATGAGAATGATCGGGTTCTGCAGCCAACCAATAATACCTAAAGACTCACCGAATACTGCAATGACAGCGCCCAAAATACCATAAGCAGTCGCTACCCCAATCGCGTAACTGGTGGTCAAGATGACACCGCGTTTGACCGTTGGGTTTTGTTCGCGGGCTACAATGTTGGCCACGATAGGTAACATCGGTAACACACATGGCGTCAAGGCCAAGCCTAAGCCTGCTAAAAATAATAGTACTAATGCCAGCCAAGGGTGAGAAGCCAAACCAAAAGGATCGGTATCAACAAAACTATTGTTTGATGCGTTTTCGCTATTGGCCGTCTCGCCTGTTACGCTGCTATTTGCTGCAGAAATCGTATTCGTCGCTGCATTACTATCTAAAGAATCATACTCTACAGCGCTGTCATCAATGAGATCATAATCAATAGCCCCATCGTCTGTCAGTGCTTGCGCCTCATCAGGCAAAGTATTATCAAGAGCTGTTGAGCTTGCTTCCTCTGGTGTCGCCGTAGCACTATTCTCTGAATCGGTCGAGCTCGCACTATCTGCTGATACCTGCGTCGATGCAGCTGCAATATCGACAGTCGTATTAATCTTTTCAGGTGGATAGCACAGTCCTGCTTTTGCACAGCCCTGCCAGCCGACGACGATAGCGGCACCATCTATACTCTTGCCACTATTGTTCGTCAGTGTGGTGGTAGCGACCATGTTGGCTTGATCAAATACCAGTACTTTGCCAAAAGTCGGGTCATCTATTGAGTACGGTGTTTGGCTAAAGGTAAAAGGTGCAGCCGTCACGCCAGCGGGTAGCGTAAGCTTAATTTGTTTTTTATATACGTAATGTTCAGGGGTGATATCGAAATTAATAGATAACCGCGTACCCGATTTGACAGGGGTACTATCTGTACTTACCTGAAACGCTTGATCCACTGGCAAAAACTTTGACTTCGACGAGCTTTCACTACTACCGAAAAGGTCGCCTAACCCTGCAGCTTGTACCGTTGATATTGCTGATAAACCTGTCAACAATGAGCCACTAGCGATAGCAAGCGCTAAAATATGTGATTTTTTTCGAATGGGTAGATACGCTAAATGATGAAGACTTTGGTGATGTCTTGATGGACATAAATGGCTACCTATTATTACCGATATTTTAATCAATCTGCTCGCTATTTATCTGCGTGTCGCAGCAATATCTATCTTGGTTTTGATTTTTTTCTGGTGGATAGCATAGTCCAGCGGTTGCACACCCTTGCCAACCAATAATAATAGGCGCGTTTTTGGCTCCCTTACCATTACTGGTCGTCAGTGTCGTGGTTGCAATGACGCTTCTTTGTGTAAATACAGGAACCTGACCAAAGGTCGGATCATTGATTGATACTGGTGATTGATTAAAAGTGAACGGCGTAGCGTTTATTCCTTTAGGGAAGATCAGCGTAAGCTTATCTTTATAGACATAATGCCCTGGCGTAATTTCAAAACTGATCGACAACCGCGTGCCTTTGGAAGTCGCTTTGGTATTGCTGACCACCTGAAAGGCTTCATCCACTGGTAAGAACTTTGATTTTGCCGAGGAGCTATTTTTAAATAAGTCATTTAACCCTGCTGCCTGTACACTGATCGATGTCATTGACAGAACCGTTACTAATGAAGTGCTTGCAACGGTTAGAACCAATTTATAAAGGTTTTTAGAAAAGTATTTATTAGACTTTTGGATCGACATAGATGAGTACCTTTAATTGCAGTTTTCGATGACTGTTTTGGCGAGCGCTTAGATATATTTATAACACTGACTATCAAGCTTGTATTGAACAGTAGGTGATTTATCTACTGATAAAAAAATATCAACCAATAAGGGAATATTGGTTGATATTTATAAATTGTTGAAAGTGCATCGATGAACGAATGTTTCATTCTACAAAGCTATATCAGTATCAAAATTTGTTCTCTATACGTCTGTTATTAAGCCTTATAGCTGAGCATAAAGATCCGCATCTTGACCTTCACCACCTTGTTGACCATCAGCACCTAACGAAAATAAATCGTAAGGTCGCCCTTCACTACCTGGTGCAACATACTGCATCTCATTTTCCCAGCCATCGGTTGGATAGCCACCTTTAATATACCCACCTTCAGGATAGTTTTTTGCATCAGCAGGCGGTGTCGTAAGCGCTTCTAAACCTTGAGCGGTTGTTGGATAGCGTGAATTATCAACCTTGTACATATCTAGCGCATTTGAGACAGTAGCAAGCGCCGTTTCAGTTGTTTTCACACGGGCTTTATCACTTTGACCAACTACTTTTGGTACCACTAATCCAGCAAGAATGGCTAGGATCACAATAACGACCATAATCTCGATCAGAGTGAATCCCACTTGACCAGACTTTTTTTGTCGCACTGCGCTGCATAGCTGAAGAAACAGTCTTTTGGTCATTTACAACATTCGGATGGGATTGCGTATTTTGAATAGCACTTTTTGGCGTCATACTTACTTGGAGTTTGTCAGTCATAGTCATTGCTTTGGTCATCACAGTTATGTAAATAGTAAAAGTGGCGTTCTATCATAGCTCTCATCAATGATATATCAATGAGCTCTGAAACTATTGTCACTATAACATGGTTTTATTTTTATCCAGCGCTGTACCTAGTTTGAATTTGGGTTTGCTATTTTAGCCGAAGCCAAATGTTAGCTGACTCTAAATGTATGACTATTAAACCATGCTTAATATAGCGCGGCGCTGGTGTTTGCCATAGCAAAAATAGCGTTCGTTCAACAATATACAACAGTAAGCAAACCTTAAGAAAGCTAGTCCAAGGTTTAGCAAGCAAGTTAGGTGATATAAATAGAGTAAAAGAGAACTAAATAGAGGTTTTGGAGATTGGCAGCTAGCTATACGTAAAAAAATAATAAATCATAGGCTAGCGACTGAACCTAGCCTGCTAAATCGTTCATATTGACGATAGGTAGCATAACCGCCATCACAATAATCATAACTACTACGCCCATTAACACCAGCATTAAAGGCTCAAGTAATGATAATAAGGTGCTGATAAAATTGGTTGCTTCTGCCTCCTGCATATTGGCGGCACGGCTGAGCATATTTTCAAGCTCGCCTGAGTTTTCTCCACTTTTTATCATCTGTACCATCATCGGTGGAAAGTAAGTAGATTTCTCTAGCTGGCTAGACAAGCTAGAGCCTTCTGTGACCCTATCAGCCGCAGTGATAATGGTTTTTTTGGATATGTAAATTGGTCGTGACCGCAGCACCAATATGTAATGCCTCAATCAGTGGCACTCCTGAGCGTACTAGTATCGCCAGGGTACTGGCAAATCGCGCGGCATTCAGACCTTTGGACAATCTGGCGAGTATCGGCAATCTAAGCACCACGCTATCAATGGTTAATTTACCTGCTTGCGTTTGGGCGAAACGGTAGAATAAAAATGCGGTACCTGCCAATACCAATAATATTAACCACCACCATTGAGTAATGATATTCGATAGCGTGAGAACAATTTGAGTAATTAGAGGCAGCGCTTGCTCAGATTGCTCAAAGACTTTGACAATTTTGGGCACAACGAAGCTCATCAGTCCCATAATTACCGCAATTGCCATTACCATCAGGACAATCGGATAGACCATGGCCCCTTGGATTTTTTTTTGGAGCGCAAAGCGGTTTTCGGTGTAGTCTGCTAGCTGATTGAGGATAAGATCAAGATGACCAGATTTTTCGCCTGCGGCAATCGTAGCGATGTATAACGGCGGAAAGCTAGCGGCTTGTTGCAGAGCACGTGCTAAGCTGAGCCCTTCTAAGACATGTGAGCGCACTGCAAGCATTAAGGATTTGATATGAGTCTTTGGAGATTGCTTAGCAACCGCTGCCAAAGTTTCCTCAAGTGGGATACCCGCTGCCAATAATACAGACAACTGACGTGTCAGCAATGCCAACTCGTATGCAGACGGTTTTTTTGTAGCGGTTCTTGCTCTGACTCTGTCTGTCATTGACCGGATTGACTTCAACAGGTGTCCATTGCTTATCACGCAGCTGCTGGCGAATTTGCCGCGCAGAGTCCCCTTCTAGCAAGCCTTTTTGAACAACACCGTGGTCATCAAGCGCTTTGAAATGATAGGCAGGCATGGCAACAGATATCCTAAGAAGCTTACAAGTAGACAGTGATAATTAATGACTTAATAGAAATTTATTAATTTGACATGTGACGCTTAAAAAAGTGGCGTTGAGTCATTACTATCAGGCATCAAACCTTGTAATAATAAGACATCCAAATGCTGCTGCTGTAGCTTTTTATCAAAGTCATTAACCTCAGCGATTAGCATTCTTTCAATACGTTTATCACTCGCAAAAACACTCAAGCGCGCACAGATGACAGCCAACTGATAAATGCGTTTTTTGCAATAACCGTCAAGACCTTGTAATAATCTGACCATATGCGGGGTTTCAAGACTGGCGTAATCATAGTCAGCCACGACTTGCTGTCCAAGGGCTGTGACGCCATAAGTAATCGACAAGTGAGCACAATAATAACAGCTGAATAAATAACCAACCACATGACCAATATAATAGCCTCGATCGTAGGTAAAGCTACTCACGCCAAAGTGCCCAAGTACATAACTGTTGAGACTACCTTGGTCGCGAATTGGCTTGCCGTACTTTAATTTACCGACCGTAGCAAAGCACAATGGATTGCGACCATCTTGAGTCGTCAGTTGCCAACCGGCGGGCTGCTGCGCAGGCATATGACGTACGATATCTGCAATAATGTCATCGACACATGCAGCTGCTGCCAGAGTCTTTCGAGCGTATCCGTATCCATCAACCCACGCTTATCAAGCTGCTGCGCAAGTAAATATTGCTGATATTCTGCGAATTGCGGCTTCAGGGTTTGTACTAGATAAGTAGGACGCGTATTGGCAGATGCCATATATAACAGTCGAGTACGCTCATGCTGAGCACGATAAAGCGCAACACGCTGCGTAGCAACATTGGTTTCTTGAGCCACAGGTTTTGCAGCTACTGTAAGACTATCGGATGACTCAGATATTACTGCTTCAGTTGCTACCGCCTCGATATCTGACAAAGTAAACATCGTCAATAATGCCGCCTTATCAGGTGTCTCTACCGACTCATTTTTCGGCGCATTTTTGCTGACATGCGGTTTCTCTATAGCAGTGTTTTTATCAACATTACTTTCTGATTTAGCAGTTGCAGCAGCCTCTTGTTGGCCATTACTTCCTGCATTTAGCTTTGCGGTCGGTTCAGTCATAACATACCATCAGCAGCGAAGATAAACATCGTCTCGATCCTTTTATATGCCTATCGTATAAGGACATATAACGCGCTACAACATCAACGCTTTTGTCTCGACGACTCATCAACCCATAATACCTGAACACAGACTCAATGTCAGCTGCCCTTAACTAAAATAGCCATAGCCAGTTAACAAAGATTTTATAGATATGAGTGGTTCAACATCTAAAAATAATATGTATTCACAAACTAAAAAAAGCGCCAAGGACATATAGATGACCTTAGCGCTTATCGTCGAGATTCTACTTAAATAACTTAAATAAACAGCAACTGAAGCTATGCAAGATTGTTCTGTCGATACTGCTGACGGTATGCTTTTGGCGAAACACCATACACACGTTTAAATGCCTGACTAAAAGTTGAATCTGAGGCGTAGCCCACCATCTCGCTGATACGGCTAATACTGTTTTGCTGTAAGCGTAAATAGCGTGCCGCCAATCGTAAGCGGTAATCGATCAGATAAGTCAGTGGCGGCATGCCAACAGTGTCTTTGAAACGCTGTGCAAAGCTGGAACGCGACATCCCTGCCACTTCGGCAAGCTGATGAATGGTCCAGCTCTCACCCGGTGCCCCATGCATTGCGGCTAGCGCCTTAGTCAAAAATGGATCCTTCATGGCTTTGAGCCAGTTTTCTGTGGCTTCAGGCAAGCTTTCAATATAGACGCGCAAACACTCAATCATCATGATGCTTGCCCAATGATTGATTACAGCTGTTTTTCCCATACGCTCACGCTCAGCTTCTAGTGTTAGCAGCTTTATCTCTACATCAATCACTTCAAACCGACCGTCAGCAGCATCATTGAGTTCAGGTAATATCGGTGGCAGTACTGACAACAGAGGATTAATCATCTCTTTGTCGTACTTACATTCGATCAGTATCAAAGATGAATTGGGGTCTCCATCGCCATCGATATCAAGTGTACGCTCAGGGCAATTGCTCAATAGTTCATCAAGCGACTCAGCAACATCGCCATGGTGATTGAGTGCGTAACTCACATGTTTGTGCGCATTCGGAATCATGATCATGTCGCCAGCGCGAGCTTCTCGTAAACCATTACCAACATCGATGCAAAAACCGCCAGACATTACTAAGTAAAATAAAATGGTGTCTTTTCTAGTAATAGAATAAGACCAATTGCCAGTGCCATTTAGACGGTAATACTTAGTCTCAAATAAATGCACGTTTTGCAGCAATACACTCAGTGCGTCCATCAATCAATTCCTCAATAATGCAGATTAATAACGATTCATCTTAAAAAAATAATAGTGTTCTTAATAACAATTTCTGTCAGTTTCCTCTATGCCAATGCTTGCTCCAATAAATAATTTTTATTAAATAGTATGGATGTGATAACACTTAAGCATAATGCATCATTTAAAACGTCATGTCTATTTACTTATTAGAATTACTAAACAATAATAGAGTAGACAAAGTCACGCTAGGCCTTAAGGAAAACCTACAGGCAATGTTGATAAAAATTTGGGGGATTATCTAGTATTGAAGATGCTATCAAACTCTATCTGTTTAATCTTATAAAGATAATATAGAGATAAAATCGAATAGGCATAAAAAAATCGCCATCAAGGGCGAGTGCTATTACTGATATATTTTTAGATTAAGGTATGATTTGTATGTAGGTACATACAGAATAAAATATGGGGCGACTGATGGGACTCGAACCCACGACAACCGAGATCACAACCCGGGGCTCTACCAACTGAGCTACAACCGCCATAACTATTGCCAAAGAATAGGCAAGATTTGCAGGCTAAATGGTGCGCCTGGCAGGATTCGAACCTGCGGCCACCTCCTTAGAAGGGAGATGCTCTATCCAGCTGAGCTACAGGCGCTCTTAGAGGACTTTTATATACTAAGCTTACTTTACAATATGTTTTACTATATCAGAAACTAAACCGTTATACATAAAAAAAGCCTGTAAGGCTCTTAAAATAGATGGTCGGAGTGATAGGATTCGAACCTACGACCCTCTGGTCCCAAACCAGATGCGCTACCAAACTGCGCCACACTCCGAAATTCTCTATTATCACGATAGTTTGTTAATCAACTCGTTGTCGCAATGCCGCTAACTTGTTAATGTTCCTCGCTATCGAGGTGCACATATTAAGGGGTAAAGGCGATTGTGTCAACACCTATTTTCGATTAATTTCAAATAATCGCTAATTTTTTTTAAAATTACGTCAATTTCACCAAAATAATGGTAGCAAGACCCTTTATCCATTAGTCATTCGCGTTGTCATTGATAACGATATTAAGTTTTGTCCAAATGTGGCAGTACTTCACCGTTGAGTGTACCTGTCAAAACATCAAACGGCATTAACCATAAATGGGCATCAATTGATTCATTGTTTTTAATATCATCGCTACTGTCGCTATCATTACTACCATAATGAGTTTGCTGCTTAAGCGCTACTGGCTGCCTATCACTACCTAGCACTGGGTAAACCAACCAGACCTGCCCCGCCAAGTAAGCTTGTGCATAGCTGGTCAATTGATAAGCGTCGCTCGCACCAATTGCGGCAGCATGCGGTAAGTATTTCCACTTAATATCGATGACATGACTGTAGCGACCTTTGGTCTTGTCTTTGGCTGTAGTTTGACTAGTTGCTATATCACTCTGAGCTTGATAATCATCAGAGGCAGTTTCAAATATCAGCAAATCAGGCCGTATAGATAAGCATGCTAGTCCCTCAGCATCGTTTAGCCAGACACTTTGGGTCTGATAAAAAGGACGGTAACTACTACTAATCTGTTGAAACATCGATGCGATACGCTGACTTGCCCATTGCTCAAAAGCTTGATTCATATCAATTAACAAACACAATCTTAGCTGAGAGCAGTTTTGTCTATTTGGATCAATACCGTTGCCTGTCGCAGCTGTCGTCTGTTTCAATAACCAGTATGCTAGGTCTACTAATTGCTGCGCGGCATGCAATTTTTGCTTTTGGAGTGGCTGAACGTCTAGCTGACGCTTTGCTTGAGCATATATTACCGCTATCTGCTGCATTTCGCGGTTGCTTAGCGTAGGCACTTGCTGCCATGGCTGCAACAGTTTTGAAGAAATAAACTGGGGCAATAAAGGCATCAAGTAAACCAATGCTCTTTTAATCAGCCGATTGGCCAACATGTTGTGACTGAATACGCTACTTTCACAGATAAACCTATGCGGTTGCATACTATTATGACGCAGTTGCTCTTTGATAAGCAGTCGACCTTGCAGGGATGCCTGATTTTCAATCTGAGCCTGATAATGCTTGGTTGGTTGATAGTCAATTAAACGCTGCAAAAACTGCTCAATCAGCCAGTCTGATATGGGCAATACTTTTAACGGTAAAGGAGTGGACTGGGAACTAAACTGACCGAAGTTTTTCGTATTGGGTAGCTTACGATTGTTATGCGCATCTAGATGTATCAAATCCGATAGCATACCCTGTACCCAATGACGAGTCTGGACGGTATCGCTAGACTGAGTAGACTGATTGAGCTTTGGCAATATCTCAAGCGTCATGCCACTGGGCAGTAGAATAATCCCAATGTAGTGCCCAACCTTAAGCTGCCATTGCCCTCGCTTACGCCTGATAGTAAATGCTGCAAATTCTTGCGCTATTAGCCAATCGAAATCAGACGCGTGCAAAAAATCATGCACGGTCAAACGTTGATGCTCAAACACGGTGATAACATTTATGGTAGCGACACTACTGTTAGGGATACGAGTCTGGCGACTGTTTGCCTGATAGCGCGTTGCTTGGCGTAATATTGATTATTCGTTATCACTGAACAGTCACCCTGCTAGTACAAACGCTGATAGATAGCAGCATTATTAAACTCACCATCCCTAGCGATCAGATCGGCATTGATAGTATAGCTATTCATACTCATAGATTGATCAAGAAAAGAACTCTGCCCTGCAAACATTTGGTGTTCAGTATAATCATTGTTTTGGCTGTTCATCGGATTATACAAGTCGTCATTCATTAATGCTTGACTGTCCTGTACGAACTGCTTATTTGTCGGTTGCTGCTCATCTCTAAAGATATACTGCAGCACCGTAATTTGACCACCAGCTGCTTGAGCCAATTGAGGAATAACTTGTTCAACGAGAACCGTTTGTAATTGCTCTAACTGAGTGACTGCAAATAAAAACGCATGCCCCAACTGTGCTTCTACTCCCAATGTCTGCACGATACGTCTATTTAAACCTATTAATAATTTACTCAAATCTATCATAGCTGTTTCTGAACCGTCAGACAGTCCAATATCAATGTCATTGCTGTCACGAATTGTCGATAGTAAATTAGGCTGCGGCGGACAGTCAATAAAGCGAAAACGTCGGCGTAATGCCATATCAAGTGGTGCTAAAGAATGGTCTTGGGTATTCATAGTGGCATAAATATCGACATTGGCAGGCACACTAAAGGCACGTCCAGAATATGCCAAACTTACTGTCATCGCATTTGGCTTGCCCGCTCGTTTATCAGGCTCTATCAAACTGAGAAGCTCACCAAACACTCGTGACACGTTAGCACGGTTAATCTCATCAATCAGCATGGCATAACGCTGCTGAGGGTCACGGGCGGCGCGTTGGCACAGCTTCAGGAATGCTCCATCTTGCACCGCGTAACTCATTTGAGTTTGATTAGAAGGGCTGTTATTTGCTTGAGCAGCGCCACTCATGACAGGCCGTATACCTTCTACAAACTCTTCATAACCATAGGCTTGATGGAAGCTCACCATACTAAAACGTTGCTGAGCAATGTTTTGATTTTGATGGGCTTGGTTGTCACGCTGTGCTTGCTGAAACTCTGCTAATTGCTGCGATAAATCTTCTAGTAGCACCATACTCTCTGGCAATAAATACCATGATCCACTATTGTCTTTATCAAAATAAGCTTGGCTAGCACGGTTATCAAAACTGACTGTTTGAGAATTCGTAGGGCTATGTCTACGTAACTCTAACCAAGCTGTGCTATCTAGATTTTTATCACGTGAGTTCTGAGCAGCCTTCGTCATAAAAAAAGGATGATCAATAATTTCTCGTACCTTTAACAAATCCTGCTGTTCAGCACGTAAATCTAAAAATACCAAACATAATACTTCGCGCCAGCTTAGACCTTGCAGCAGCTGTTCTAATAAATCTTCATTTTCAGTCTTGGGTAGATAGTCGGTATACTGCTTCACGATTTGCAGTAATCTATAGGTTTTACCTGTACCAGCAACGCCCGTATAAATAATATTGGTCGGTTCATGAGTAGACATATCAGGCATAACGTTATCCAGCGGCATTGAAAACAGGTTTAAAACAGACATGCTAACATTTTGTCATTATAACGTGGCTGTCTATTGGCATGGTAACTATAGTCAATCCTCTATCAACTAGATAGGGTGCCAGTCTCGCTTAGTCTACTATTTGTAGTACTGTCTCTCGGTTTCCTTGTATCCAAATTATATTGAACTGACTATACCAATCACTTAATAATATTAATGCCCAAATGACGCTGGCATATAAGATACCTAGACTACTTTAAGTGGCGATCTAAACTAATGACATAACCTAGCAACATAGCCACGCTACTATAGTTTTGTAAGCGCAGCAGTTCATGCTAATAATAGTAGGAAGGCAATGGTTGATGTACCATAGTATTTGTAGCGACTTTCATTATCTATATTTGTGTCGCTATCATAAAAAGCCATGCTAAGAATGTCATTCAACTCATTTACGTTAAGGAATTTTGTATGTCAGGATTATTAAAAAAACTACCCGCCAAGTTGACCAATAAACTGCCAGCCAAAGTATCTGACAGCACAAAACCTTCAGTTGAGAAATCCAGTAGCACGCTAAAACCAATTAGCAATCAATTTACCAAACTGTTATCCGTCACCAAATATCTGCCTGCTGGAGCACGCTCAAGTATTTTATCTAAAGCCTTTGGCAAGGTCGTCCCCTATGTCGGCACGACCGGCATTTATTATGAGACGGTAGAACCAAACCAAGTCGTCGTTAGTTTAAACAACAATAAAGCCGTCCAAAACCATATCGGCTCTATCCATGCAGTCGCCATCACATTACTGGCTGAGACGGCAACAGGGTTTATTTTGGGTTTGAACTTGCCTTCTGATCGTATCCTACTGATTAAATCTTACTCGGTAAATTTCCATCGCCCAATCAAAAAAAAGGTCAAATTGCTGCTATTGCAAGCTTGTCTGATGAACAACGTTTGGATATCCTAAACACACCAAAAGGTGAGATGATTATTCCTTGTGTCATCAAAGATCGTGAGTCTGACAGTGACCGCGATCCAATTGTGGTTGAGATGACGTGGGCATGGATACCAAAAGCGGAACTAGAGGCACGCCGCCAAGGTAAAGCGTCTGAAAAAGTCGCAGAAGATGACACTGAAACCAAGGCTTCAATCGAAGAAAGCGATGCCTCATCTACTCAAAATAATAGTGCTGATAAGTAGCTAGTAAAAATTGATAATAAACCCAATGAGGAAACAGTATGTTCAAACCTAGTACTTGCTTGTCTACGCTAGCGCTCGCCGCTATGTGCTCATTGGGTTTTGTTCATAGCGCTAATGCTAATACGACGACGGCTGTCAGCATTGCTAAGTCTGCTCCTACTTTCTTGGGAGATGGCGGTACTTATCCTTTTTCAGAGGCTGTACGCATGGGCAATACATTGTATATGTCGGGGCAAATTGGCTTTAAAGATGGCAAACTGGTCAAAGGCGGTATCAAAGCTGAAACCAAGCAAGTGCTAGATAATATCCATAGCACGTTATTAAAATATGGCTACCGAAGGTCTGATATTGTTAAATGTATGGTCATGCTGACTGATATGGATGACTTTGATGACTTTAACAAAGTCTATAAAGCTGAGATGATAAAGCCTTATCCTGTACGCTCAGCTTTTGGCGTATCAGAACTGGCTGCTGGAGCAAGCGTTGAGATTGAATGTATGGCTGCCAAATAATAGCGGCTAAAAACTCTAAAGCTCCACAATTAGAAAAACGTTAAAACTAAAATAACTGGCTATCCACGCCTGTTATTTTTTGACGGCTATACCAATGTCGAGTCTGCGAATTTATACCAGTATTGTCTCGTCCGTTAATGCGCTCTCTTTCGTTACACGTAGCACCTCCTCCAACGTCGTCCGCCCTTCTATAACCTTACGTAAACCATCTGCACGTATCGACGGTGTTTGCTGGCGCGCATACTCTTCTAGCTCATATTCAGCCGTATTGCTATGAATCATACGGCGCAATGTATCGTCGATTGGCACAACCTCATATATAGCGGTGCGTCCTTTAAACCCTGACTGATTACATTTATCGCAGCCAACTGGCTTGGGCAAACGAATCGACTCACTTGCTATATCTTCGGCATCACTTTTCAGCGTTGATCCAATGCCAATTTCGGTAAATAGCTTGGCTTGCTCGGTATCAGCGACCTGCCAGCTTTGACAGTGTGAACATAAAGTACGTACCAAACGCTGCGCTACTACGCCAATAAGCGACGACGACAACAGAAACGGCTCAACACCCATGTCCTGTAAGCGAGTGACCGCGCCAATAGCAGTGTTGGTATGTAGCGTCGATAATACCAAATGCCCTGTCAAAGACGCCTGTACGGCAATCTCTGCTGTCTCTAAATCACGAATTTCACCAACCATCACTACATCGGGATCTTGACGGAGCATCGCGCGCAAACTTTTAGCAAATGTCATATCTACTTTATTATTGACCTGCGTCTGCCCGATACCATCAAGCTGAAACTCAATCGGATCTTCAGCGGTCAAAATATTGCGAGTTTGATCATTTAAATCGGTCAATGCAGAGTATAGCGTCGTAGTTTTACCCGAGCCAGTCGGCCCTGTCACCAAAATAATGCCATGCGGACGATGGATTAAGCGCTTTAGCTCAGTATAGTCATTATCAGACAACCCCAAGTACGTCATATTCAAACGACCAGCCTGCTTGTCTAATAGACGCATCACCACACGCTCACCAAAGCTTGATGGTAAGGTCGACACACGCACATCGACTTCTCGCCCTGCCAGTCTTAAACTAATACGACCATCTTGCGGCACTCGCTTTTCGGCGATATCTAACTTAGCCATTACCTTAATACGCGAGACTAACAATGGAGCCAGTTGTCGTTTTGGTGTGATGATTTCTTTTAGCTCACCATCAACTCGGAAACGAACGACCAAGCGCTTTTCAAAGGTCTCAATATGAATATCTGAGGCGCTTAAACGAATGGCTTCGGACAATAATGCATTGATCAGACGAATAATAGGTGCATCGTCTTGTTGATCCATCAGGTCTTCAGTTTCAGGGACGCTATCTGCCAAGCTATCGAGATCAGGATGGTCCTCAAGTCCAGCAGCAATATGCTGAGACTCTCCTGTATTGCCAGCATAAGCTGCGTTCATACGTTTTTCAAAATCGTCCGTGCTGACACTTTCGTAAGTGGGTACACCGCGAATGCCTTGCTGCTGTAAAAACCGTACCGCTTCGTTGATCGCTGACAACGGAGTAGCTTTGGTGAGTACCAATGTCGGCGGTAATTCAGGATCTATCGTAAGTATGGCCAAAATCTGATGGCGTTTCGCAAAGCTGTATGGCAACTGCATCATAAAGACGGCCCAATAAGTGAGGAGAAGGTAAGAAGTACGCACGCTAAGACATGATGGATGCCTTGTCCTTAACAGTTCGAATCAAAAAAGACTGCCAGTAAGGTTGCATGAGTTTGTTATAATAGCATTTTGTTTTAGACGGGTATTATTTTATCTGACTGGCGCTTTATACCTATTGCCTAGCACCTATTATTACTATCAGAGTTAGCATATCATGCGATTTTTTTGCAGACCGCTTGCCATTGTCTATTACACCTTTTAGATTGCTTAGATTACCCATCATATTTTGTCTGTCCCTTCTCCCGCTCGATATTAGGATTTTCCGTTATGTCAGAGAACGTTAGCACTACTCATCCAACACCACTTTTACAGGATACCTTTACTGTCGGTAGCCGTACCTTTTCTTCGCGTCTGTTAGTCGGTACCGGTAAATATAAAGACATGACAGAGACTGGAGAAGCCATTGCCGCTTCAGCAGCCGAAATCGTGACCGTTGCTATTCGCCGTGTCAATATTGGACAAAATAGTGATGAACCTAACTTATTAGATGTGATTTCACCTGATAAATATACGATATTACCGAATACTGCTGGCTGCTTTGACGCCGAAACAGCCATTCGCACTTGTAAGCTTGCTCGCGAGTTATTGGGTGGGCATAATTTGGTTAAGCTTGAGGTATTGGGTGATGAAAAAACCTTATATCCAAACGTTATGGAAACTTTAAAAGCCGCCAAAGTATTGATCGATGATGGCTTTGAGGTGATGGTTTATACGTCAGATGACCCTATCGTCGCACAAGAACTAGAAAGTATGGGCTGTGTCGCCATTATGCCGCTTGGCAGTTTGATTGGTTCAGGACTTGGTCTACTCAATCGACATACGCTTAGCTTGATAATCGAAAACGCTAAAGTACCCGTATTGGTTGACGCTGGTGTCGGCACTGCCTCTGATGCTGCACTTGCAATGGAGCTTGGCTGTGATGGCGTACTGATGAACTCAGCCATTGCCAATGCACAAAACCCGGTAATGATGGCACACGCAATGAAACATGCTATGTGGGCAGGTCGCGCTGCGTTTTTGGCAGGTCGTATGCCAATGCGTAAGATGCTACTGCCAGCTCACCACAAACTGGGTATTTCTTTCAATAAATTGAAGTATAAATGACATGTCATAATAGAGCGTGTTGAGTATTTACGTATAGTGCTGTCAGTGCTATGGTTGATTGCTTAACACGCTCTATAAAATAATAAAAAATGTTATTTGATTGAGTCTCTACTTATTATAATTTTCACATAACACTTATCGTCATAAAAGGATTTATTATGCGACTTCTCACCGCAGTCGACCAGTTGTTTTTACTTCTTGAGTCGCGTAAGCAGCCGATGCATGTGGGCGGAATGTTTTTATTTGAATTGCCAGACAATGCGGATAGCGATTTTGTCTATCAATTGGTGAAACAAATGCAAGAGTCTGATGTGCCGCCCAGCTTTCCTTTTAATCAGGTACTTGAGCATTTAGCCTTTTGGAAAAAAAGACAAAGATTTTGATGTTGAGCATCATTTGCATCATGTCGCGCTACCAAGTCCTGGACGCGTACGTGAACTATTGATGTACGTCTCAAGAGAACATGGACGTTTATTAGATCGTGCCATGCCGCTGTGGGAGTGTCATGTGGTTGAGGGTATCGAGCCCGAAACTGAGGGCAGCCCTGAGCGTTTTGCGTTGTACTTTAAGATTCACCATTCATTGGTAGATGGCATCGCTGCGATGCGTTTGGTACAAAAGTCGCTATCGCAATCAGCGACAGAACCCGTAACCTTGCCAGTGTGGTCGTTGATGGCGCGCCATCGCAACCATGTCAACGCTATCTTGCCAGCTGAAAGATCGGTCAAACGCATCATTAAAGAGCAAATCTCTACCATCAAACCTGTATTCACAGAGCTGCTAGACAACCTTAAAAACTATAGCGATGAAGGCTATGTCGGCACTTTTGATGCGCCTATGAGCATTTTGAATAAGCGCATTTCGGCCTCTCGTCGTATAGCAGCACAGTCTTATGACATCAAACGCTTTAACGATATCGCAGAGAGATTGAATATCAGCAAAAATGATGTGGTACTCGCCGTCTGTTCTGGTGCCCTTCGCCGCTATTTAATCTCGATGGACGCCCTACCAAGCAAACCATTGATTGCCTTTGTGCCGATGTCGCTACGTACAGATAAGAGCGTCTCGGGCAATCAGCTGTCATTTGTATTGGCAAATTTGGGTACCCATTTAGACAATCCTTTACGTAGAATAGAGTTGATTCATCGCAGTATGAATAACGGCAAACGTCGCTTTCGCCGCATGAACCAAGCACAGGTCATTAACTACAGTATCGTCTCATACGCGTGGCAAGGTATTAATTTGGCGACAGGATTATTTCCTAGAAAGCAGGCATTTAATCTGATTATCTCCAACGTACCTGGTTCTGAAAAACCGCTGTACTGGAATGGCGCACGTCTGCAATCGTTGTACCCCGCTTCTATTGTCTTTAATGGTCAAGCGATGAATATCACCTTAGCCAGTTATTTAGATAAGATTGAATTTGGTATCACCGCTTGTAGCAAGGCGCTGCCTCGCGTACAAGATATGCTGATGCTCATAGAAGAAGAGTTACAGTTGCTAGAAACTACCAGTAAGGAATTAGCATTCAAAGGCATTACCGTCGAAGATAAAGCTGACAATAAAAGTAATGATAAAACAAAAAAGCTGGCTCCATGATGGAACCAGCTTTTTTTCATTTATACTCAATCTAAATATTAACTATATCTAGGCGCTAAACGTTAATACCATTAAGGTTAACGTTTAGATTGCGTCACCCCAGATTGGAACAACTGTTTGCATCAATGGCTTAAGCAATTTCACATTACAAGCGAAGATAGAGCCTGATGTCATAGAGTTGTGCGCGCCAGTATGATCAACCACCACACCGCGTGCTTCAGTTACGATAAGCTCGCCCGCTGCGATGTCCCAAGGCTTGATAGACATCTCAAAATAACCGTCAAAACGACCAGCAGCAACATAGCATAAATCAAGCGCAGCTGAACCCATACGACGTACCTGACCACCTGCCTCAGATATCTTCTGTAAGCTCTCAAAGTGCTGTTTAGCATAAGAGATAACTTCGCCATTGCGCTTACGCTCAAGCGGATGACCGGTCGTAAAGAAACCGCCATCAATGGTTTTGCGCTCGCTCACTTGCATACGGCGATTGTTCAAACGCGCGCCTTTACCGCGGCTCGCTGAGAACATCTCATCACGTACTGGATCATAGACCACACCGTGCTGAGTAACACCTTTATGCTGTACAGCGATAGATACGCAGAACTGAGGTACACCGTGGACAAAGTTCTTAGTGCCATCTAGTGGATCGATAATCCAGCACCAGTCAGCATCTTCGCCGCGGCCTTCTTGCATACCGAACTCTTCACCCAAAAATGAATGATTAGGATAGCTGGCTTTTAGCGTCTCAATCGTGAGCTCTTCGCTAAAGCGATCAATGCGGGTAACCAAACCATCAAGTCCTTTAGACTCAATATCTAACTCGATTTTGTGGCGGTTTTGATGCGCATATAAAATCTCTTTACCAACTTTTTCAGCAGTACGCGCTGCGATGACGACCATGGGTTCCATAAATAACCTATTTGCTTGATGAATGAATATAAAAAAATAAGACTAACTTTGTGCCCACAACATGCCAAACAGCCGCCGCATCACACCACATCTATGCGATTAAAAACGTGTCTTTTATAAACGAAAACTTATAAAAGACACCCGCATTATACTAAAATTGTTCGATAAAAACGAAAAAAACCGTCACGCTGACCAAGCCAGTACTTTGGCGAGCATCTAAACTGCGCAAGTTGTAAAAAAAAGTTAGCACCTGCGGCTAGCAGGCGTTTGCTCTGTTTAAAGAGCTTATATCAGTTTTAATTCATGCCTTTTTAGCGCATTAATTTTTTAAAATAATATTGTAACGCTTACGATAAAAGCATTTTAAGCTGTTTAATTACGCCTGCGACATCTAAACCACAGTCTGCCAATTGTTCTGCTTGGGAGCCATGAGCGATAAAACGATCAGGAATACCGATGTTAGCAATAGCTGGACGACTTTGCTTAAAGGCTGCCGACTCATTGAGTAAATATTCATTCACTGCGCTACCTGCACCGCCCATAATCATGTGCTCTTCTAGGGTTGCTATATGAGTGACCCCTTGCGCTAATAACGTCTCAAGCATTGCTGTGTCTAGCGGTTTTACCCAGCGCATATTGACCACCTGTATCTGGCAATCTAACGCTGTATCGTTATTTATTAAGCTTTTTGCTGCTTGCTGAGCAGTTGCTACCATCGTGCCAAAGGCCAATAGTGCCAATTTGTAAGGTGCATCAGCTTTACCTAATACTGACTCGACAACCGCTTCACCAATTTCATAAGTTTGGGCTGGCTGCTCAATATCAGCACCTGTGCCTGTACCACGCGGATAACGTACCGCCGTACAGCCTGGATATTCATAGCAAGTATTGAGCAAATGGTAGCATTCGTTCTCATCTTTTGGCGCTGCAATCACCATATTAGGCACACAACGTAAAAATCCCAAATCAAACACGCCAGCATGCGTGGCACCATCTTCACCGACTAGGCCCGCTCGATCTATGGCAAACATCACATCGAGATTCTGTAAGGCCACGTCATGAATCAGCTGATCATATCCACGCTGCAAGAACGTTGAATAAATCGCGACAATAGGTTTGACGCCTTGAGTTGCCATCCCAGCCGCTAGCGTGACAGCGTGTTGCTCAGCAATAGCCACATCAAAAAAAGCGCTCTGGAAAATGACGAGCAAAGTCTGTCATCCCTGAACCTTCTTCCATGGCAGGGGTGACAGCTAGCAGCTTATCGTCTTCGGCCGCTTTATCACATAAGAACTGGCCAAACACTTGCGAATATTTTAACGCTGGCTTTGTACTTGGTTGTTTTTTTAGCTGCTCTATAGAGTCAGCTTTAGACGCTTCATGGTCATCATGATTTTCGACTGGCAATTTACTGATTGCATGATAGCCCACTGGATCTAATTCTGCTGGTGCAAACCCTTTACCCTTAGTGGTATAGATATGTACCAATACTGGGCCTTTTACTTGCTTCGCCAGTGACAATACGCGCAGTAGCTCAGGGATATTATGCCCATCAAATGGACCAAAATAGGTAAAACCAATCGCTTTGAATAAGTTGTCTTCTAGCTGCGGAACATCGCGCATCTCTTTATGACGTTTGCGGCGATCGAACGCTTGCATATCAGGACGATGACAGAGTACTGGCTCACCTGACTCAGAGATATCCACTTGATAACCTGATTCCCAAAGCATCGCTAGATGTCGTGAAAACCCGCCAATAGAGCAAGATATCGACATATCATTATCGTTTAGGATGACCAGCAAATCAGCATCTTGCTGTACTGCGTCATTCATGCTTCAAATGCCATGCCGCCTGTCATTGCACCATCGCCGATGATGCAAGCAACCGTTTGCTCGCGGCCTTGATAACGCAGGGCGAGACTCATACCCAGACCAGCTGAAATAGAGGTCGATGAATGCCCAACGCCAAATGTATCGTAGACAGATTCTGCGCGCTCAGGAAATGCTGTCAGACCATCTTTAGACCTGATAGTACCTAGCTGCTCACGGCGACCTGTCAGTACTTTATGAGCATAAGCTTGATGACCCACGTCCCAGACGATTTGGTCTTGCGGCGTCTCTAACAAATAATGCAATACGATGGTCAGCTCAACCACGCCCAAATTGGCACCAAAATGCCCACCGCTTTGACCAGCTGAATACAATAGAAAAAGGCGCAATTCATCAGCCAGCGTAATAAGCTTGGCAGCCGAAAGCGTGCTGAGGTCAGTGGGTATATCAATTGCATCAAGCAATGGCGTATGAGGGCGCACACGTGGAATCACAGTATAGGTCTGCTGTAAGCTCGATAGCTGAGCAGCAGAATCCAGCACTGATGTAGATAGGGACTGAGACTTTGGAGAATGAGGTGACTGCTGCATAAACCGTACGATACCTACCAATCTGCTGACAAGACGTGTCTTTAAAATATAGCGGTGACTATAATCAAAAGACGTCAATAATACCTACATCATTATTGATGTAATCGACCATATAATTATTCATGCAACTTTCTTATTTGTATAGCTGCGCTACTTACGACAGTAGACACGCTAGCACAATAGACTGCGCGTCAATACCAACGTTTTGATATCAAAATATTGATGCTTTTATACTATTCACTACTGAAGGGTGACATTATGCCCTATTATTTTGCATCAATAGCGGATGTTAGTAACGACATAGTAATGTAAGGGTAAAGACTTGTCACTGTATCCGTCAAAATAGTATGGCATAATAGCATTTTTTTTAATTGTCGCTTTAATCATCGTGCGTCGTCTGTGAACTTTGTGTGTTTTTATAAAAAAATACAATGAGTACGCTGTCTTTATGAACAGGTTATACTGGTATCATCTTAATCTTAGCAGTAAAGTTTAGATGATATGCTCATCTCAACTAATAGTTATTTCGAAAACAGTAGTTATCTCGAACAGTAACCGGCTCTAACAGCGCTCATCTCGAACAGCAATAACATACTTTTCACCGCCACGACTTTAGGCTTATGTAGGACAGCAATGTCATATCAATTTATCACTAGTGCCAAATTACCCACTCGTCACGGCGAGTTTGATATTCATATCTTTGAAAATAGCGAAGGTCAAGAGCATGTCATGCTGACCGTTGGTCTAGCTGTGGTCGATCAACAGACAGATGTCATGGCTAGTCAACCCTCAAACGACACGGCATTGAACCAAAAGAACGAATCGATAGCGAAGCAAGTGCCGCTCATTCGCATTCATTCTGAATGTCTGACAGGCGACGCGTTTAGCTCATTGAAATGTGACTGCGGTCCGCAGCTCAATACTGCCATGCAAGCCATCCAAGAATCAGGTTGCGGTGCGATTTTGTATTTGCGTCAAGAGGGCCGCGGTATTGGTTTGACCAATAAGATTCGTGCGTACGCCCTTCAAGATCAAGGGCATGATACGTTGGATGCCAATCTCATGTTAGGCTTGCCTGCTGATGCGCGTATCTATGATATGTGTGGTCCGATGCTGGCCCATGTCGGTGTCGACGCTGTCAGGCTCATCACCAACAATCCAAACAAAGTCGCTTATCTGACTGAGCATGGTATTGATGTCGTTGAACGTGTGCCATTGTTGGTCGGTGTCAATGATATGAATGCGGAATATCTAGCAACCAAACGTGACCGCATGGGCCACTTGTTTGATAAAAATATCAATCTTGATATAGACGCTTCTCTCGATACAGACCTTAATACCGCCATACACCTGAATAAATAGATATCTTATGAGTATTACAAATACAAATAACGAAACAGACTTATCAACGGTGGCGTCCGTGACGACGCCAACCAATAACGACATCATGCGAGTGCGTGAGTTTTTGGTTGATTTACAGACACGTATCTGTGAATCACTAGAAGCACAAGAGCGTGACGGCAGCACTAATAACAACGAGTATGCGACCTTTGTACCTGATGACTGGGAACGTACTGAAGGCGGCGGCGGGCGGTCGTGCGTATTGGCAGATGGCGAGGTCATCGAAAAAGCGGGCGTCATGTTTAGCCATATTCATGTACATAACCTCCCCGCCTCTGCTACCGCGCGTCACCCTAATATCGCTGGACGTAAAGCTCAAGCAATGGGCGTGTCACTGGTTGTCCATCCCAGAAATCCAAACGTGCCTACGAGCCATGCCAATGTGCGTTTATTCGTAGCAGAAGCCGAAGGCGAAGCTCCTATCTGGTGGTTTGGCGGTGGTTTTGACTTAACGCCATTCTATCCAGTACTCGCTGATTGTGTACACTGGCATCAAGTTTGTCATGACTTGTGTGCGCCTTTTGGGGACAATATCTACGCTGATTTTAAACAGTGGTGTGATGAGTATTTTCATCTGCGCCATCGTGATGAGCAACGCGGTATTGGTGGTCTGTTTTATGATGACGTCAGTACCGAGAGTCGCGGCTGGGACTTCGAGACTTGCTTTAACTTTATGAAAGCAGTTGGCAACGGTTATCTTGACGGTATCATGCCGATTTTTGAACAGCGTAAAAACACGCCTTATACTGAAGCGCAGCGCGAGTTTCAACTCTATCGCCGTGGTCGCTATGTTGAATACAATCTGGTCTACGATCGTGGAACGCTATTTGGGCTACAGAGTAATGGACGTATCGAATCCATCCTAGTCAGTATGCCACCGCTTGCTAGTTGGCATTATCGCTTTGAGCCTGCTAAAGGAACGCCTGAATTTGAGTTGACCGATTACTATCTAAAACCGCGTGATTGGTTAGCACTGTAGTTTTCGTAAATATTGAAATACTCATATTTTTGGAAAATATTAAAAAGGTCAGCTACTATCGCTGGCCTTTTTTTATTGTCAGTACTATCCAAACGAGCCACTTTTACGTTGTTATCATACAGAAATATGTTGTTTAACTACCATGTAATCACTGCAACCAACCATAACCAAGTTAAGTTATGCTTATCTAAAATATTACGAGGATATAACAACTATATAATTCCCATCGCCCAGATAACCGTTACAATAGAAGACGTTCTTTATTAGCAACTGTGCTCAGAAGAATTTTAGGCAGTATTTTGTATAACTATATTTTAAGTCAAAGCGAGCGTTTTTAATCGCGCTTACTATTAGCCAAGTTTAAAGGAGTAAGTCATATGGCACAGGTTCATACCAACAAATCTTTCAAATCTCTGTTTAGCGTTACTTTGATGGCGGCTGCACTGGGTCTAACGGCCTGTAGCACTTCAACAGGATCTAACCCTGACGTGCAAGCGCGTCAAGACACCATGAAAAACTGGGGCGATGCAATGGGCGTCATGGGTGATATGGCAAAAGCACCTGACACATTTGATGCCGATGTATTTAAAGAGCAAGCGGCGTTTTTGGCAGAAGATGCCGCCAAGCCTTGGAGTCATTTTGAAGACCCAGAAGCGGTAGGTAATGCTACCGAAGCGGTTTGGTCTAATGCTGATGGCTTCAGTGCTGAAGCTGAAAACTTTCAAAAAGTTACTGCTGAGCTAAACGCCGCCGCCCAAAATGCCACTAGCATGGACGATGTTAAGCCTGCCTTTGGACAAGTTGGTGCAAGCTGTAAATCATGCCATACCGACTTTAGAGCAAAAGACGAATAAGCCTTTATATTTATAGCAAGTCGACACGTAAAAAAACCGCCATATCAATTGATGTGGCGGTTTTTTTAGTTTTCTAAGTATTATTAGATATCACATTTTTAACACTAATTAAATATTTCACCGAGCACGCTTTATGTTACTGTTTTATTCACATCCATAACATCTTGCTGCTCGTTTATTTTATTAACGATTGCACTTACTGAAGGATCACTCAAATCAATCGTACGTATTGGGAAGGGAATGTTTACGCCCGCTGCATCCAACGAGTTTTTGATACCTACAATTACTTGATGAATCGAGGCAACCTTATTGGCTTGCGTACCATCTTCGATGAACCAACGTACCATGAGATCAATGGACGAACCACCAAAACCAGTAGCAATCACGCTTGGCGTTGCTTTCTTCGAGACGCTCTCTATCTTATTTAACGCCTTGATAATCTCAGCTTTGGCCGCTTCGATATCATCTTCATAACCGATACCAACTGCGACTTGCAGACGGCGCTGCTTATAAGCGGTATTGACGGTCAACGCCGAAGTATAAAGATCTGAGTTTGGAATCACTACTTGCCTGCCATCATAAGTTCTGATGGTGGTTGCACGGATTTTGATATCTTCTACCGTTCCTTCATAGTCACCTGAAACGATCTGATCACCGATACGAAACGGCTCTGAAATCAGGAGCAAGATACCAGAAAGCAAGTTTTGAAAGATATCCTTAAAAGCAAAACCGATAGCCACAGAACCGATACCGAGCGCGCCAATCAGCTTAGCAGGGGTGAACCCTGGCACTGCAATAACCATCGCTATCATAAAACCAATAAAGAAAATGAGTGCCCCGCCTACCCGCTGAAACACTTTGACTAAGTTCTGATGCCGACTACGGCTACCTAATAATTTGTGAACGATTTTCTTGAAGACAATCGATAAAAACCAAAAAATCAGGATAACGATAATTGATGCGACAAAATATGGGATGCGCTCAACAAAGCCAACCCATATCTCATTTGCCGAACCAAGAATGCTTTGATAGGTCAACCCATCTGTCGTCGTAGACTGCGCAGCTGTCTCAGCACTCAGTGTCGTGTCTGCCTCAGAGGTAGGCATCTGGGTGATACTCCTTTATTCTATTTATTTCTATTAACGCACTTATCTTAATAGGTGCTGTCGTTCTGACAATTAGCCCATCAAATCGGCCTGAACAATTTCGATCCAGTAACCGTCCACATCTTTGATAAAGGCAATGTTTTTCATACTGCCATCTTCTGGACGTTTTTTTTGAATTCGACGTCATTTTTATCAAACCAAG
Organism: Psychrobacter sp. JCM 18901; assembly: GCF_000586435.1. Lineage (GTDB taxonomy): Bacteria > Pseudomonadota > Gammaproteobacteria > Pseudomonadales > Moraxellaceae > Psychrobacter. The sequence goes on along the minus strand of NZ_BAWH01000004.1, from coordinate 96,059 downwards.
CAACCGCTTCATCCAAGCTTGGAACGCTAAAACAAATATGACCAAAACCTTGTGGATCTTGATTGCCATCATGATAGCTAAAGTCAGCTTTTGTCTCGGTGCCGTAGTTGTGCGTCAACTCCAAGATGCCACGCTGGCGGAAAGCAAAAATTTCTAGATCATCGCCAGTTGCAAGTTTTCGCGCTCGCTTTCGGTCAATTTAGCCAAGAAATATAAATCGAATCCCATGTCAGGGAACTTCTTAACGGCAAGCAAAGTCATACCCAAGACACCAGTGTAAAACTCTAGTGATTTAACAGGATCTTTGACACGTAGCATGGTGTGGTTAAAAGTAAAACCGGTCGTCTGTGATGAAATTGGCTGAACACCATCCGTATTAACGCTGCTAGCAGGCTGGTCTATTGCGTCGTTATTGTTGTTAGATGAAGTAGACATAATTATCCTAATATAATTCAAAAAAAGAGTGTTATAAATAAGCGAATCACGACTGTCATGATTCACTGCTGTCTCTCATCATAATAAAAATTGGCAAAATAATTGATAGGGTTTTGTAAGGATATGAACAAAATATGTTCATATTTAGATATATTAGCTGTCTAAGAATCGTACCTTTCCGGTCTCTAGATCATATTCAGCGCCGACTACCAATAGCTGACCACTATTGGTTAAGTCCTCTAATGCACGTGAGCCATGCTTTAGCTGACTGACTGACATGCGCACGTTGGCGCGGATAGAGCGGTCGACCAGCTCGTCTGCATCGACGTCTTGACCATTGGCAGTTGCCAATTCGTGTAAGTTATAAACGCTTGGGCGAATACGATCAACGATAGATTGCAAGTTAGGTGAATAGTTCTGCTCAGGGTTAATCAACGTCTCAACGCAAGCCGTGACAGCACCGCATTTCGAGTGTCCAAGTACCACCACCAGTTGCGTACCAAAGGCTTCGGCTGCAAACTCGATTGAACCAATCTGCGATGGTGCAACCACATTACCTGCGACTCGTATAACGAACAAATCTCCCAAACCCTGATCAAAGACAATCTCAACGGGTACTCGTGCATCCGAGCAACCCAAAATAATGGCCAATGGATTTTGATCCTTGACCAACTCTGGACGGCGCTGCATATACTCATCGGTACTGGTGAGGCTATCAACGTAGCGTGCATTACCTGCTTTTAAAAGCTCAAGTGCTTCTTGACCTGTGGTTGGACGTATATCGGTAGGCATGAGAGATCCTTTATCATCAATAATATTAGAGTTATAAGCTGTTTTGCATACATGTATTCCAGCACAGACTGACTAATTATCGTCAAACTATCAGGCTAATAATGTTTGTCAGCCATAACGTGATTGTATAGGAATAAAAACCCAAAAACGGTAAAAAAAATTTGTCTAAATATCGCTAGGTGAATGTAGTCACATTTAAAAATATAGCTGTATATATTGCTGCTACGACAGTATTACTCGCGTAACTTATAATGAACTTGCACTGACTTATACCAAGGGTTTGTTATAATACGCAGCATTCAGGCAGCATTCAGACAGTAATCCGAACATGCTTACGCTCATGCCAATCCTTATAATGACAGCCAGCTGCATATAGCTATTGGACGCTCAGGAACAGATATTATGACCGATTTATCTCAAAATACGCATAACACCTCTGCGTCACCTCATGATGATCAGGTGCTGCTGCAACTGACTGGTCTAAAAAAAACCTATGATCAAACCGAAGTCCTAAAAGACATCAACCTTGATATCAAGCATGGTGAGTTTTTGACGCTGCTTGGCCCATCAGGCTGTGGTAAGACGACATTACTACGCTTGATTGCAGGCTTTGAGCAGCCGAACGCTGGAGCGATATATTTGGATGGCGTACAGATGGCGGGATTGTCCGCTGATAAACGTCCGGTCAATACCGTATTTCAGCAGTATGCGTTGTTTCCTCATATGAGCGTTGCCCAGAACGTGGCTTATGGCCTAAAGCTAAAAAAAGTCCCAAAAGATGAAATCCAAAGACGTGTTAGCGAGATGCTAGCGATGGTACAGCTAGAGCATTTGGCCAACCGCAAGCCGCAAGATTTATCTGGTGGTCAGCAGCAGCGAGTTGCGATTGCTCGTGCGGTGATTAACCGTCCTAAACTGCTATTGCTTGATGAACCGTTATCCGCACTCGATCATAAACTGCGCCTGCAAATGCAATCTGAGCTAAAGCGTCTGCAACGTGAGCTGGGCATTACCTTTGTCTTCGTGACCCATGATCAAGAAGAAGCGCTCTCGATGTCAGACCGTATTGCCGTAATGAAAGACGGTACGTTCCAGCAAATCGGTACGCCTATCGAGATTTATGAAACCCCTGCCAATTTGTTTACTGCAAAATTCATCGGTGAGACCAATTTGTTTAGAGCTGAGGTCAAAGGTGTCCATCCAGACCAGCCAGATCGCGATGGTAAAGTGACCAACGGACGTATCGAAGTCGAAGTCTGTGAAGCGCAGGCGCAAGCAGGGCCAACCACCTTACGCAACTTACGTCGTCCCAATTTTGCCAATGACGTGCAAGTGGGCGATATTGTTAATTTACTACTTCGTCCCGAAGACTTACGAATATATGATCCAAAGGATAACGAGCATAGCGGACTGTTAGGCCGTGTCATCGAGAGTAACTATAAAGGCAGTACCTTAGACTCGATTATCGAACTGGCAAATGGTCATATCATTAAGGCCTCTGAGTTCTTTGATGAAGATGACCCAAGCTTTGATTACAAACTAAACGAGGAAGTCAAAGTCTCATGGGTAGATGGTTGGGAATGGGTATTGCCAGAAGACTCTGAAGCTGTGCCAGACACGACTGCACAAAAGGATGGTAGCTGATGGCTCGCAACCACTTAGGCAGTAAAAGTCCATTTCGTACCGCCACGCTTTGGCTAATTTGGGGTTGGCTGCTCATTTTTGCGCTGTTGCCAAATATCTTGGTCATCGCTGTCAGTTTTTTGACCCGCGATAGCAGCGCGTTTATTAGCTTACCTGTCAGTATCGACAGTTACGTGCGTATGATTGACCCATTGTATTTTGAGGTATTTGTCCACTCATTATGGATGGCAGGTATCACAACGGTAATCTGTCTGCTGCTTGGCTACCCTTTTGCATGGCTAGTATCTAGGGTAAAAGTACGATGGCAACCGCTGCTTATGCTGCTATTGATCCTGCCATTTTGGACAAACTCTTTGGTACGGACTTATGCGCTCAAATTACTATTTGCTAACAATGGCTTGATTAACAAATTGCTATTAGCCATCGGTGTGATTGATACGCCTATCGATATTTTATATACCCAAGGCGCAGTGATCGCAGGACTAACCTACTTGCTGTTCCCTTTTATGGTACTGCCACTATATGCAGTATTTACCGACTTGCGTAATGACATGCTACTGGCTTCGCAGGATTTGGGTGCAACTAAAACACAGACCTTTTGGCATGTGGTATTGCCATTAACAACACCTGGTATTATTTCTGGTGTGCTACTCGTGCTATTGCCTGCAATGGGCATGTTTTATGTGGCTGATATCTTGGGTGGTTCTCGTAACTTATTGGTCGGAAATATCATCAAAAACCAATTTCTAGATGCGCGTGATTGGCCCTTTGGCGCGGCAGCTAGCGTATTACTGACATTGGCAATGGCCGTATTGTTACTGGCCTACCATGCCAGTAGTCGCCGTATTGGCAAAACTGATTTTAACGAGGTGGCCTAATGTCTTATAGCTCACCGAATAAAAAAAGCTCGTACGCTTAAGATTGGCAGTATCGCTGCCAAAGGCTATCTCGGACTGATTTATGCCTTGTTGTACCTGCCCATCATTGTTTTGGTGGTGATGTCATTTAACAAGTCAAAAATCGGCTACAACTGGGGCGGCTTTAGCTTAAAGTGGTACGAGTCACTGTTTAATAACCAAGCGATGCTCGATGCGTTTTGGCACTCGATTGTATTAGGATTGGTGGCAGCCACCGTCTCAACTTTGATAGGCACGCTTACAGCGTTGGCATTACACCGTTATAACTTTCGCGGTAAAGGCTTACTAAACGGGCTGCTATTTGTCCTGATGATGTCGCCTGAGATTGTACTCGCTATTTCATTGCTAGCACTGTTTTTATTAATTGGCTTGCAATTGGGCTTTGTCTCGCTGCTATTGGCGCACATTACTTTTTGCCTACCTTTTGTTGTGATTACCGTCTTTGCGCGGTTGAGTAGCTTGGATGAGCGTTTAATGGAAGCGGCACGCGACTTGGGGGCTAACGAATCAACCATGGTGCGCACCGTATTGATCCCAGTTATCTTTCCAGCAGTCATGGCGGGTTGGTTGCTTGCCTTCACTTTATCGCTAGATGATGTAGTAGTGTCGACCTTTGTCACGGGACCTAGCTATGAGATTTTACCGCTGCGCATTTATTCTATGGTGCGTGTAGGACTCAAGCCAGAAGTCAACGCCATTGGTACGTTATTGCTGGTTGCTTCACTAGTATTGGTCGTTATCTCACAGTTATTATTACGCAAGCGCTAGATATTGATTGCTGACTAATTGCTTATTAACCGAGAATTAATAACGGACTATGAGTGAAAGTCAGCGCTATATTGACTATAATGAATTTTTCTCACCTTAGCGGTTAGGTCATATTATGCTTGAGCTACGTCATCTTAATACATTAACCGCGCTGCGTGCGCATGGTTCACTTGCAGCAGCGGCGGATGAGCTACACGTTACTGCCTCGGCCGTTTCGCATCAATTAAAAGAGCTTGAGAACTACTACGACATCAGCTTGGTCAATCGCCGGACGCGCCCGCTTAGTTTTACGCCAGCAGGTAAAGCAGTATTGGCATTGGCAGACAACATCCTACCGCAAGTTACTCGTACCAAATCTACCTTAAACGCTTAGCGCACGGTCAAGCAGGTAGATTACGCCTAGCATCAGAGTGTCATAGTTGTTTTGATTGGCTCATGCCGATACTTAACCACTATCGCCGTGAATGGTCAGATGTTGAGCTAGACTTTGCTACAGGATTTGAGCCTGAGCCCCATCATCTCTTGATGGAAGGCGATATTGATCTGCTCATTACTACCAGTGACTTACCGCTCGACGGTATCAGCTATCAGCCATTGTTTGAGTATGAAAGCCGCTTAGTACTTTCACCAACGCATGATTTAGCTGCTCAAAAATTTATTGAACCTGATGATTTGATTAATGAGACATTGATTGCCTATCCCGTAGAAGCCAAACGCCTCGATATCATTGCTAACTTTATGACGCCAGCACAAGTAAGCTTTGAGAGTGTTCGTACGACAGAGCTGACCGCGATGCTAATTCAGTTGGTTGCTAGTGAACGCGGCGTAGCAGCATTGCCTGATTGGGTGGTTGCTGAATACGAGAGAAAAGGCTGGGTGGTCTCCCGTCCGTTAGGTGATGGCGTACATTGTCAGTTGTATGCGGCGACGCGTACTTCTAGTCAAGACATTGCTTATATGCAGGGTTTTGCGAGTTTGTTAGAAGGGATTGTGAAGCCGGTTTAGAGCTTTATTTGTCATAACACTCGTTATGAGAATAAGATAAAAGTTATTAATGTGAAAGGCCAGCTTAATCTTTAGATTAAGCTGGGATTGGCTCGCGGTTTTTATTGAAAAATACTCTTAGTAATTATTGTGGGTAATTATGCGTCCAACCCTCTGCTACAATTTCCTTAACCGCTTGATCATAATGCTCTGGTAGTAAATTATTTCTGTAGTAAATACTCTCTATGAGCTCTTCTGTAGTTAACCCACCTTTTAAACTATTAATCATTCTCTGATACGGCTCGCGAACTTCAGGCCATGACAACTCATCGCCCAGTACTCGACCAACATAAGTCATCATATAACTTTGAAAGGAAAAAGGCTTCTCTATTTTACCCTGTATAGCTAGACGGTATATAGGCTCGAAGGCTTCTAATACTGGTTTAATAACTTGTGTTTCCTTACTTACAGCTTTACTCACATCTTCGTCTGTCCATTGATCACGATATGTAGAGAAAGCCCCTATAATACCTTCTCTTGATTTCCAATTTATCAGCGCCATTTTAAACTCAATGGCAGCTTGCTCTATTTCTGGTTTATTCATATTAAATGTTGTCATGTTATTTCACCTCTATGACGATATAGAAATAAGCATGGTTCCCTAGTGAGGACTTAAATATTTGGCTGTGGGCTATTAGTAGCAATGGTTCCAGTTTTTGAAGCAACAGCAATGTACTTCGTTGTGTACATATAGTGAGCTTTTGCATCATTATTTTTATATGCTAAGTAGATGAAACATACTTTCAATGAGCTAGAGATAGTTATGAGTAAGGCAGAATTTAATGAATTAGAAGCAATTAGAATCCTAGGCGAACTCAACTTTCTTTTCAAAGTTAATCATAATGTGCTAATTCCAGAGTTAGATAAACTAGAAAATATCGTGAAAAGCAAGAATTACGATAACTCTAATCTTGAAAGGATATTTGGCTTTGCATTCAGACGAGTACAGGAAATAGGTATATATGACGAGGATATTGATGAACTGTTCAAAGAGTTAAATTTTATTATTTGTGTTAATTGAAATATAGGTAAATATTAAACTCTATCGAACTAATTTATATTGAATCATGATCGATGCGCTATACAGCGTCGAACACTAGGCCGTATACCTGTAACTTAAAGTCTCTTTGCGTCTCCTATTCTAATTTAGACAAAATTATTAACAACTTTGATGTGTCGCTATTACGATTTTATAGACAATCTTGGTAATTCTGTTCATGTGAAAATCTAACACTCTTCTCTATACTTCACATTTTTCAGGTTGGATATCCTCGAATTGGGGCTATAGGAAAAAAATGCCATCAGCTCATCTTTCTTTCTTCTCTTACACTTATCTAAAAAATCTAATAACTCTTCTTTGTTTTTTATGAAAATATTAAGCTGCTTAAGAGATAGCTCATAATACTCTATATAATCAACATAGCTATTTCTTACTGGAAAAGACAAATAGCACTTGCCTGTGGTTATTTCTTTTCCAAGAGAGTATCTAAACTCTCTACTTATTTTTACATCTTTAAAGTCGTAAGTCATGATTTCTCCATCTTATAATATTTTTCTTATTTTATAGATTCCCTTAAAATTTTGATCAGAATGTAGTTATCGAGCTATACTTTTATTATCATATAAGTTAATAAGGTATACCCCAGCGGAACCAGTCATTATGCCCTCTAGACTCATTAACAGACCATTTAAAACAGACTGTATTTCGGTAACCACTTAAATCAGACCACTCATTAAGCAGGTGATATCGATACAAGCTCAAAGTACGCACTTAAAGAAATAAAAGCCAAGTGCAGTTGCTAATAATGTCAGTCCAACGTGCAGGCCGATGAGCGCTAATCCTGCCAGCAGCCGCCCGTCATGGATAAAGCCAAATACCTCTGCACTAAACGTACTAAAGGTCGTTAGCCCGCCCAAAAATCCGGTAATCACAAACACGCGTACATGATCAGATAAATTGCTTCCCATGCGCTCAAACCATACTAGCGCAAGCCCTATCAGCAGTCCGCCTAAGATATTGGCGCTCAGGGTACCGAGTGGCACCCAACCGTGCAAAGCATTAAAACGCGATAGCCAAGCTCGCAAACAAGCACCGAATGCTGCGCCCAAACCAATAGCAAGCCACTGCATAGACTGTCCTTAATTCATATAAACGTATTGAACAAAAGGCTCAATTACACAGCTGGCAATTCTGTCATCGGCCAACGCGGAATACAGCTAACGGCCAAATCATCAGACTGTCCTGCTTGCAAGCGCTCAAAACCTGCATAAGCAATCATCGCGCCATTGTCCGTACATAGCGCAGGCGGTGCATAATGAACCGTCGCATTAATTTTAGCCAGTTCCGCTTCTAACATCTCACGCAGATGAGTATTGGCACTAACCCCACCTGCAATTACCAAACGGCTCATATCTGCTTGCTTAAGTGCTTTGACACATTTTTTTCACTAGCGTGTCGACCACTGCATGCTGAAAACTCGCGGCAATATCAGCACGAATCTGTGGGTCGCTATCAGCGCCATTGCCCGATCCTCCCGAACATGGCGTATCTTTAATCAGATTATGCACAGCCGTTTTCATGCCACTAAACGAAAAGTCTAGACCCCGATGGAGCATTGGTCTTGGGAGTGCGTAAGCGTCAGGATTACCAGCTTCTGCCAGCTTAGCAATATTAGGACCGCCAGGATAAGGAAGACCCAACATTTTAGCTGCTTTATCAAAGCACTCACCCGCCGCATCATCTATCGACTCACCCAATATCTCATATTGCCCAACACCGTGAGCAGCAATCAGTAACGTGTGCCCACCAGATACTAGTAGCGAGACAAAAGGAAATGCCGGAGGGTTCGCGCCCATAAGCGGCGCCAAAAGATGCCCCTCCATATGATGAATACCAATCGCTGGAATATCTAAACCATATGCTAAGCTACGACCAAACAGTGCGCCTGTCATTAATGCACCAATAAGACCAGGTCCCTTGGTATAAGCAATCGCATCGATCTCGCTTTTTTTCATATCGCACTGTTCGAGTAGCTCATTCAATAACGGCACGAGCTTACGAATATGATCGCGGCTAGCAAGCTCAGGCACAACGCCACCATAAAGTGCGTGCAGCTCAATCTGAGAGTACAGTACTTGCCCGACCAAACCTTGGTTGTCGCTATTTATTTGCTCACTATCAAAAATCGCCAGCCCCGTCTCATCACAAGAGGTCTCTAAGCCCAATACTTTCATACTTTTGCCTTTATACTTTCGTTTTCGTGCTATTTTTATCGCACTTTTATCTTACATCATTTTGAGAAACTGGATAACTATAGTCAAAGAACTCTAAAATGAGTACAAGGCAGCCGACTGCAGATTGTACAAGTAGTACATCTAAGGAGGGTAACGCCGTAGCGGTTTAGTAGTTCACCGACTATAATACAATCAGCCACACACTATCTCAAATTCGCTTGATACAGCTGTATATTCTCAGACTGGCATGACAAAAAGCGTGCATAAAAAAACCGTCATTGTCAGTCACAATGACGGCCAGTTTAGCAAATTTCAATAGCTTACATACTCTATATATACCGTATCAGCTTACCGACGCTAGCATATAATCAACAGCTGCTTTAACTTGTGCTTCGGTCACACCATTCACCGCTTGTGCTGGCATTTTATTAAAGCCTTTAGCCGAGTGCATATATAGCGTCTCTTTGTCTTTGGTTAGACGAGCTGCCCAAGCCGCTGTATCACCATACTTTGGCGCATCGAGCAAACCTGCAGCATGACAAACCTGACAGTTTGATTCATACAGTTTAGCACCTGCATCTGCGGCCAACACTTCAGGCTCAGAATCAGTTTCAGGTGTTGCCACTGATTCATCTACTATGTCGGCAGACTCTGTTGCTGCTTTTGATTCTGTGTCTGCTTCTGGATCAACCATAGACTCAGGCGTCGTGCCTTCGGTTTCTGCTACAGCTGTTTCTTCTACAGCGGTAGCTGGTTCATTGGCTGCTGTCGACTCTTCCGTAGCTGTGTTATCACCACTACAAGCACTCACGGCAAATACCACACTCATGCTGATCACAGACAATTTCAGCTTGTTCATATATGGTTGTATATCAATCATGGTTTTACCCTTACTTAGTCAGTCTGCAATCAATTAATGATGCGTTATATCAGCTTAAAGTACTTACATATACGACCAACGACTGTTTAATAGTCAATTAAGCTAATAGTCCATTGACTACTAAATTACTCAGCAGTGGCTGCAGCTGTATCGTCAGTAGCCGCCATATCAGCGCTGTCAGTAGGAGCAGCGGCTGTATCCGCACTATCAGTAGCTGCTGCTTCTGTAGTATCAGCGTCAGCCGTTCCTGCTTCAGCAGTAGCTGTACCGTCAGCTTCTGTACTAGCTGCATCAGTCGCTGGCATTGGTGCTGTCTCTGGGAATTCCATTTCTTCAGCTGGTGGCGCATTTTTGATGGCAAGCTCAGCAGCTTCGTCAACGCGATCGATTGCCATTACTTCTTCATGCTCTTCACCGCCACTACAAGCGCTCACGCTCACACCTAAAGCTACAATAAGTGCGGTGCTTAATGCCGTGTTAAATACTGTTTTTTTCATTCCAACATCCTCAATAAAATACACACAAAACGGTTCATAGGCTTACTAGGGTCTATTGAACTTTCAAATGTGGTGCTGGCAGTCACTATTTCTTAGACAATATGCAGTAAAATTGTTGAAGCCTAGTCATTCTAGGTTAAACTATTTCGCCATATATTGACAAAAAGAGTACTGCCCTCCACTCGAGCACAGCTCTTGCCTTGCGAACGGGCAAAGCAGTGCTTTGCTCGATCCGTTCTCAAGCTGATGCTAAAATTACCCCAACCGTTGTTGAAAACCTAGCTAAGGTCTCGACATTATCGTCGGTTTTCGCCTAGTTTAGTGTAACTTTAGCTATCAGCAGTCCTAATATTTGAATGTTCAATAGACCCTATAATATGGGAATTATCATAGCATAAACTCCAATCAAACCGTTATAGACGGTAGGGATTTTTTATTGATAAAGCGTTGTATATATGTCGAATTCATAGTTTGAGAGCCAAATTCAAATAGCTATCTAATTGAACAACCTATCGGCAATAAATACTTAAAATCATTGACTTTGTTGGTATTTTTTATTAAAATACCTGCCCTTACGCTAACGCGTGAGAATTGTCCTAGTTTGAGCTGATGCCTGTAATCTTGAGATATTACGGCTAAATACTAATACACAGCCAAACTAATGCCCTTATATCTCATCCTAATCGAGGAGTCTTCATGCCTGCAGTTAAGGTTAAAGAAAACGAACCAGTTGATATCGCTATCCGTCGTTTCAAACGTGCTTGTGAAAAAGCTGGTGTATTATCAGACGTACGTAAGCGTGAGTTTTATGAAAAACCAACGCAAGTACGTAAGCGTAAAAAAAGCTGCTGCCGTAAAGCGTTATAAAAAGAAGTTACAACGCGAAACTATTCGTACCACTCGTATGTACTAATCAGTAATCTGATTAGCTAAGTACAAGCGCTACACTAACGCCACTGTTATCAATCGATATCAGTGGCGTTTTTTTATGCTACAATTTTTGTTATTACTGCTGACATAATTTTTTTATTAAAACCACTATCAGCAGGTTTTGTTCTAAAATTTAACAAACGACCTCTAACGAATAGCATTTAACAGATCGATAAGGATAATAGCAGTGAGCCAACTTAAACAGACGTTATCAGATAATATCAAAGTTTCAATGAAAGCTCGTGAGCTTGAGCGCGTCAAAGTACTGCGCAACGTACAGTCAGTAGTGAAACAAATCGAGATTGACCGTCAGACAGAACTTGATGATGCGCAAGTATTAGAAGTTTTGCAAAAACAGCTAAAGCAGCGCCAAGAGTCACTAACTATTTTTACAGAAAATGGCCGTGATGACTTAGCCACCAAAGAGCAGTTTGAGATTGATATTATCAACGAGTTTATGCCGCAGCAAATGAATCAAGACGAGATCATGGCATTGGTAAATGCTGAAATCGCTGAGCAAGGTGCTACGTCTATGCGTGATATGGGCAGCGTCATGGGTGTCTTAAAGAACAAAACAGCTGGCCGTGCTGATCCTGCTTTGATTTCTAAAATGGTCAAAGATGCGCTACAAGGCTAGCACTTGCTATTGATTGGCAGGCTACTCTGTACAAATAACCGCCTAAGGCTTAAAGTCTTTGGCGGTTTTTATTGCTTTGAGTTCTGCATTAATATTGGCCAATAACGGACGCGCACTATTGGCTTGATCCGTGGTTTGCAGGTTTTCCGTCAACTGTTTGGCTTGCGTCAAAGAGGTCAGCGCACTCTCATAGCGTCCATTCCATAGCTGATCATAACTGCGATAGCGCAATGCATTAATCGTCGCGATATTGGCTAACTGTGGTGAAGTGGTGGTCTTAGCAAGTTTTTCATTGGCAAGTTGCAAGCTTTGCCATGCATAACGATCGCTTGGCTGCTGTTCTGTTAGTGGCTTCAACAGCGCTTGAGCTTTTATCGGTTGATTACTGTTAGTCAGCGCTTCGGCCAGATAAAGGCGTAAGTCTCGGCGCTCAGGATAGAGGCGCTGTTGGCTCTCTAAGACATCTACGGTTTGTTGCCACTTACCTTGTTCACTTAATAACTGACTGTGCGTAATCGACAATAGAGGCTCTAAACTCTGACGCTGTGTGCTTGATAACGCACTTATCTCGGCCAATACCTTGTTGGCATCTGTAAAACGCTGCTGCTCTCCATACCAATGCATTAGCGCAAGTTTGGCCCCAAGACTGTTTTTGGCGGCCGTTGTCAACGTCACTTCAGACGCATGTTTACCAGTCACTTGCACACGCCAATACAACAAATCAAACAATGCTTGATGGCGCTGCTGCTGGCTCAATGAGAGCGCTGGATACTGCTGAGCGCGACTTTGTGACTCGCTCAACCGCTCATTACTCAGAGGATGTGAGCGTACAAAGCTCGGTAAAAATTGATTCTCAACTTGATTTAACTGACTCTGCTGATTCATCGTGGCAAAGAACCGTGGCATCGCCCGAGGATCATAACCCGCTTGGGTCATAATCTGCATCCCTACTCGGTCAGCCTCACGCTCGTTACTACGCTAAACGCCATGCTGCTATTCATAGAAGCCGTTTGACTGCCCATCATCACAGCCGCAGCGGCATCACCATCGACAGCTGAAGCAGCAATCGCGGCTAGCATACCGCCTAGCTGCATCAGCAAGGCTTTTTTTACGTTCGTCAGCGCCGCTTTCGTAGTGTCGTTGACTGATATGTGCGACTTCATGCGCGACGACGCTCGCCAGCTCATCCATGCTACTAGCTGACAGGATCGTCCCAGTATTGATACCGATTACACCACCAGGCGCTGCAAAGGCATTGATACTAGGATTATCAATAATAACAACGCCAAGTGGTGCTTGCTGACGAGCTTGAGCATTGAGACGCCACGTCATGTCTTTTATCGTTTCTTGTACCCAAGGATCATGTTCCATTCTGACACGGCCATTGATATTCTGTAATGACCACTCGCCAAGCATTTTGTTTTGATATTGCTCAGCAAAGCTCAATCCTTGTCCGCGCAAATTTGGTAGCTCTAGCGTCTGCGGATCTGTGACTTGCCACGAGCTATCAGCCAATGGCAGCGTTTGACTCTCACGACTATGCGCACCACTAGCCATGGCTAGTAGCATCATTGACAGCCCTACCTTGATACTACTTGGCAAAGCGACACTCATAAAATGACGTTTACCTTTTTGCTTAGACAACATAATTGGTAAGCCTACGGAGTTTTTGGCTACTAAAGAGTTATTGCTGTCGGGTCGCTTCGTTCTATGAGCGTGGTACAAGTGCATATCCTATAAGATGGTTAACGACGTCTTTTCGACTATACGAGCTTGTTTATACAAGGTCAATTCTACAATGAACTTAACTACCAATAACTTAGCCACCCGTCACGATTGCGCAACATGGCTGTGTAATTATTTATTGGGCTATTATTTATGCAGTAAGTCTCAATCGTATAACTATTAATCGAGCAATTGCTAATCGTGCAACTCTTGGTTATATGATTCTAGTGAACCGAACACAGCGTTGATTATATTCAACTGCAACTATACATTGTCTATTTGGTATAATAAGCAACAATGATAGTAGGTTAGATGACTGTGATGGCGACCTCATAATTTATGATTTCTGGATTATGTTCGTACTCAATATCAAAGCCTATTATTAATAAAGCAAATTAAAATATAGATATCTACAAGGTTTAAGTTATGCCCGCTGCTAGTGAATTAGTCATCGAACGTGTATCGCATTCTATACAGTTATCAGCGAATTTAACTGATGCACAGCAGAGCGACATTGCAAGTTTATTAGAGCTGCTACCGACTGAAAATCATAACTCAGATAATATAGCTACATCGCAATCTGAACTAAATATAAAAGGTTTCGTTGATGGACGCGGTCTTGCATGCCCGATGCCATTGTTAAAAACTAAGGTCGCATTACGTGACGTAACAGTTGGCGAATCACTGTATGTGGTTGCAACTGACCCCAACTCGCAAGCTGATATCACAGCGTTTTGTCGACAAAGTCAGCAATCACAGACGGCAGATTATTTGAAGCTAGTGGTCAATGAAGTTACTGACCATTCGTCAGTTGATGGCACATCATTACAGCGTTTCGCTACAATATATCACTTCATCATTACCAAAACTGATAGCAACTAAGCGCTGCTATCCTTTACAATCAAATCATAAAGATTTTTATCTGACTATTTGCTTAACTATTTAACCAAGGTCAAGAATATGGCTAATACTTCTACTGATGCTGTAAATACAAATAAAAAAAGATGGCTCAGCTCCTATAAAAAAAACGATGCACGCGATGCTGCATTAAAAGCCGCTGCTCAGCGACCACCCTATGACGCGAGTGCATTGGGCAATACCAGTACGCGCGACTTGGTACCAGCTATGCCAACTCACCTGTCAGCGCCAGGGGTCAACTTGGGTGCGTATATCAATACTGTCCATCAAATTCCTATTTTGACGCCGGTACAAGAGCAAGAGTTGGCGCATCGCTATTATGATGAAGGTGATGTCGAAGCCGCTCGTCTACTGGTGATGTCGCATCTACGTTTTGTGATTCATATTGCGCGTAGTTACTCGGGCTATGGATTGCCGCAAGCAGATTTAATCCAAGAAGGTAACTTAGGATTAATGAAAGCAGTCAAACGTTTTGACCCGAATAAAGGCGTACGTTTGGTATCCTTTGCCGTACATTGGATCAAAGCTGAAATTCATGAGTTTGTGATTCGCAACTGGCGTATCGTCAAGGTTGCGACCACCAAGGCTCATCGTAAATTGTTCTTTAACTTGCGCAGCCTTAAGAAAACCAACAATCAGCTGACACTAGAAGAAGCGGATGCTATCGCTAATGACTTGAATGTCACGCGCAAGCAAGTGTTAGAGATGGAATCACGTCTAACCTCTTATGACGCTTCGTTTGAAGCGCAGTCGAGCGACGATGATGATGGTCGCTATGCACCGCAGCTATTTTTGGAAGACGGTATCGATCCAGCTGAGCAGTTAGAGGAAGCGGATTGGGAAGAAAACAACTCATCAGCACTCATCGCTGCTATGGGTACCTTAGATGATCGTTCACGCGATATCGTTGAGCAGCGCTGGTTGTCTGAGCAAAAATCTACTTTGCATGAGTTAGCAGCGGTTTATTCTATCTCAGCTGAACGCGTCCGTCAGATTGAGAAAAATGCCATGGACAAGATTCGTGATGCGATGACCATTGATAGTGTAATTTTGCCAGATGATATTCAGTAGCCTTAAGATGATACGAGTTGTTCAATGTTAAATTGGATCGGTATTGCAGCAATTAATATGGCTATCGCCGTGGCCTTAGGTGCATTTGGTGCGCATGGTCTAGAAGGTCGTGTCAGCATTCAACAACTTGAGTGGTGGCATACGGCAACGCTATATCTTTTTGTACATGCGCTTGGATTATTGCTTGTTGGCTTACTGATTCGTTTGAAATATATTACTCAGACGACCGCTTGGTTATTACAAATTGGCATTATCATTTTTGCTGGTAGTTTGTATGCCATGACGCTTGGTGCACCGCGCTGGTTCGGTGCGATTACGCCTATTGGCGGCGTTCTTATGATTGCAGGTTGGCTATGGTTGGCCGTTTCCGTCTTTCGATTAAAAGATTCAGTTAACTGAGCTGTTTAATAATTAATGTGATTTTAGCTCTTTGCATTAGCTGCAATGAATTATCAGTAATAAAATACAAGATACGTAGTGAATAGCAGATAAACAGGAATTTTAATTTAGTAGGGAGTATTTAATATGAGCACCATTAGTGTCAATGGTAAAAGCTTGCAAACCACTCATCAGACTGTACAACTGGTTATCAATGAGCTTGGTCTTAGTCAGGGTCGTTACGCTGTAGAAGTAGACGGCGAGTTGATGCCAAAAAGCGAGCTTGCTCAACTACGTATTGTAGAAGGTATGAATATCGAAGTAGTACAAGCCGTCGGCGGCGGTTAACAATGTTTAGATAGATAAGGTTGAGCTGACAGCTAGTTCATTTTCGTTCTAAATTTACTAACTAAGTTTACGAATGCTAGAAAAGACCTCAACGTATTACACGCTAGAGGTCTTTTTTTATGTCAATTACAAACTAATGCAGTAGCTACTTATAAATTTTTTTTATTCTCTTAGTCTACTTTCACTAGCTTGTAACGATAATGTTCAAAGTTTAGACTCGAACTATGCTGCTGGTACTGCTTCTGCAGGGGTTAGATCCTGATAGCGACTATCGCGTCCTGCACCCTGAGTCTTTTTGCGCTCTTGACGGGTTTTATATTTACGTACTTGTCTATCTAGCTTGTCTGCCATCTCGTTAATGGCTTTATACATATCATCTTCATACGCTTGGACAAACATTTCTTGACCCGAGACACGCATAATTGCTTCAGCTTTATAGCTCTTTTTACCGCCGTCGCTAGCACCGCTATTGTCTAACGATAAAATCACTTGAATACTTTGTATCTGATCAAAGTGACGCTCTACTTTTTCAAGCTTCTCGCGTACTGCTGTGTCCATAGCTTCTGTAACGCTGATATGATGACCACTGATAGAAACATTCATATTGTTGTCCTTTTATTTGTAACTTACAATCAACAGATGAGGTAGCATTCTTGCTCTTGTCATCCTGCCTTACCACTAACTATCCCAATGCCTCTAGTAATGTGTCGACGTATCCTTTTATCGTCTCCTTTATTAGTTGTAAATAAATACTATAAATCGGCGTTTGGTGTTCGTTGTTGGTATGACTCTAATTTGTCATGAAAATCGCTCAGTAGCAAGCCGTTAAATTGTAATTAAGTGTAACAATACCTATTATTTCTACTTGGTTTCTATATAATCAAAAAAATTTTATTTTTTTATATCTTGCCACAGAAATATCAATGATTACTCAAAATTGTTGCAGATGGCTGTATTTAAACGATTAATACTTCTGTTTGCGCTGAGTAGATGAGCCAATATTCATGGCTTCACGATATTTGGCAACAGTTCTTCTGGCAATATCGATACCATCTGCCAATAATTCTTTTTGAATACGGCTATCCGATAGCGGTTTTTTGGGATCTTCATCAGCGATTAGTTTTTTAATCATGGCACTGATGGCCGTTGATGAGATATCGCCATCCGAACTGCTGACGTGAGAAGAAAAAAAAGTGCTTTAGTGAAAATAGTCCTTGCGGTGTCAAAATCGTCTTACTGGTAGTGAGACGTGAAACGGTGGACTCGTGTAGATTTACTTCTTCTGCGATTGCCCTTAGAATAAGTGGTTGCATGGCCGTCGCACCGTGCTGCAAAAACTCCTGCTGATAACGCACAATACTGGTTGCTACTTTTAATAGGTTTTGGTTGCGCTCTTCGATACTGCGGATAAAGAGGCGCGCATCGGTGAGGTTTTCACGTAGATATTGGTTGTCCGGACTGTCATCACCGCGTTTGACTAATTTGGCATATTCTTGGTTGACTCGCAGCTTCGGCAAGGTGTCAGGATTGAGGCGTACATGCCAACCGTCTTCTAATGCCTCAGTATTGGCAGTGGCTTTACGACTCCTAATGGGTGTGACTAATACATCTGGAATATCGTAACTGTCCGGCTGCTGGTATAATCAGGCTGGTTGATCTGAAAGAGTAATCCGGGTGAAGGGTTTAAGGTGCGCAGTAAGTTAAGCGCAGGGGTGATGTTCTCAGGGGCAAGGCCTGTGCGTTCAGTCAGTGCTTTAATATTGTTACTGACTAAATGCTCGCCCGCCGTTAGCAGCGCTTTTGCTTCTTTGAGATATTGAGTATTGGCGTCTAGCTTGGATAACTGAATCGCTAGGCACTCACTCAAATGACGTGCGCCAACGCCAATCGGATCGCAAGATTGGATCATACGCAATACGGCCATGACCTCGTCGTACTCAACGCGTTCATCCCACTGATAAAAGTTGGCCATGGTATCAAAGCTCTGTAGCAGCTCATCGATATCAATTCGTATGAATCCCATGTCATCCATAGAGTCCATCAAATACTCTGCAATCAGGGTGTCCGCTTCTGATAGCGCTTAAAGTTGAGCTGCAACGTACGTGATCTTGGATAGTCGACGAAGTACCGCCCTGATAACTATCAAAATCCTCATCGCCTCTATTATTGCCTGCGCCTGTTGATGTCGAAGCGTAATTCTCTTTATCAAAACTGCTAGCATCGAAGCTATCCGTCTCAAAACTGCTGTCACTATCCATCGCTCCATCATCAATACTAGATTGCTGCAGTTTCTCCCAGCTGTCAGTGCTATCGTCACCATAGTCTGTATGGTTATCAGATCCTGCGCTAGATGCGTCACTGCTGCTTTGATTCCAGCTATCAAGTGTTAATGACTCGCTTAGCTCATCTGCTCTATCGTCACGGTTATTCTCGTACTCGTCATCATCCTCTTCGATACGTTCAAGCAGCGGATTACTATCCAGTTTGGCTTGAACCTCTTGTGCGAGCTCAAGACTAGAAAGCTGCAGCAATTTAATGGCTTGCTGCATTTGCGGTGTCAGTTTTTGTGAGGTGCTTAGCGTGCTCGCCAATCCGAATGACATACTCATGGGCGGCTTATTACACTCCAGTCTTGGTCATATTGTATTTATTTTGCCAATTAAGGCGATGATGTCACCTTAACAGGACATGACGATAGCATTTTTTTTATCACAATTTTGCTATGATAATTTATATTTTGTCCGGATACGTTTGGTCTGCTATCGATAGTAGACTACCATCTTGGCAAGGATGAGCTATCTATAATTATGAGCAATCTGTTTATTACCGCGAAAATATTATAATAAATAAATTACGGTAAATGGCCAATACAGCTCACACTCAATAGGAATATTGTCATGAATTCAAGTAACCATCAACTTAACGTGGCTGCTATTCAAATGAACAGTCAGCAGAATGTTGAGGATAATCTAGCAGATATCAAAGCCGCTATCACAGATGCACAAACTCAAGGGGCTGAGCTTGTTGTATTGCCTGAGAACTGCTGTAGTATGGGACAGCAATCTGCTACTGCCGAGCGTTTTGATGACTTATCAGCGACGATAGCAGACTATGCCCGCACCGCTGGTATCCATGTACTAGCAGGCTCGTTACCCTGCCATTATCGCCCTGATGGCACTATCGTTCCTGATGGTAGATTGCGCCAAGTGAGCCAGCTGTTTGCACCAGATGGTACCCGTGTCGCACGCTACGACAAGATTCATCTGTTTACCGCAACTGTGGCTGATAAGCATGGCAGCTATAACGAAGCGGCGACCTTTGAGCCGGGTACGCAGACCGTAATTGCGCCACTAGCAGTAGGCAATACAATCTACCAACTCGGCATGATGGTATGTTTTGATTTGCGTTTTCCAGCATTGGCGCAGCGCCTGCGACAAGCTGGTGCTGAACTATTGAGTGCACCTTCTGCCTTTACTTACTTGACTGGACAAGCGCACTGGTCGTTGTTGTTACGTGCTCGTGCTCTAGATAGTCAATGTATGGTCATTGGCGCAGCGCAAGGTGGTGATCATCTCTACCAAGATGGTAGTACCGTCAGACATGGGGGCATGCAGCTATTACAGCGTTTGATAGTACTGTTATCGCAAGCTATGACGATAGCGAGTTGGATAAACAATATGCCATCGTCATGGCGTCATTAGACAAACAAGCGCAAGAGCAAGGCCGTCAGAAACTGCCTATCTTTGACTGTCATCGTTTGGCATAGATTATTAATTACAGTAGATTTCGTGCCTAATTGCTAGGACAAGTCTTCATTTTGAGCATGAGTTGCTCGTGGATGCGCGCGATCATAAACCTGCGTTAATTTTGCAAAGTCAACGTGGGTATAAATTTGCGTAGTACTAATATCACTATGCCCGAGCATCTCTTGTACGGCGCGCAAGTCGCCACTGCCTGACAGCATATGTGATGCAAAACAATGACGCAATAGATGTGGATACATATTCTGTGCAATACCTGCACGAGTAGCAGCGACTTTTAAACGCTGCTGCACTGCCCGTGTTGATAATCTGGTACCGAGCTTTTCACTGATGAATAGTGCGTTATCCATCTGCTCTACCCACAGATTACGATGTGGTAGGTAACGATTAATCGCTTCTGCGGCCTTTATTCCTAATGGCACTAGGCGTGTTTTATTTCCTTTACCTGTGACTCGCACCCGCAAATCAGACAAGTCCACATCTGCCGTATCGAGTGCGACCAACTCGCCAACACGCAAGCCACTACTATAGATCAGTTCGAACATGGCCTTGTCACGCAACCATAATCGCGCTTGCTCTGGTGTATCAGGAATCTCTTGATCGAGTAGCTGAGTTAGTAAATCGACATCAGCGATAGAAGGCAGCGGTCTAGGACTACGTTTAAGTTGATAGCCAGTGGTTGGGTTGATACGTGCTAACTCTTCTTCAATCATCCAACCATAAAAATGCCGAATCGCAGACAACTCTTGCTGGACACTGGCAAGCGCCAGCTTATCTTCATCGAGACGTTGACTGATATGCTGGGCCAGTTGCCGTTTATCACAGCGTGTCCACGTTAGGCACTTACCACGCAAAAATAACGCCAGTTGATTTAAACCAGCGAAATAAGCGGTCAGAGTATGCGGCGAATGGTTGCGCACAGACAACGTATTGAGCCAACGATGCACAGGTGCTAGCAGCTCACGTAACGCTGTGTCCGACTCGATAGTAGCGGCCAGCTCAGTAGATAGCCAAGGTGCTGAGCTCGCCGCCTGACTGTCTTTATCAATGGACATATTAGAACCATCCTTGGCATTTATACCATGTGCCTAATAACGGCTATCAGCTATCAGCACTGGGTTTAAGTCCCGCTTGTGCCATCAGCCATCTGGCTAAACACGCCTTCATAAACGAAAGCGGTCGGTCCCGTCATCATAACTGAATAACCTGGCTGCCATTTGATAATCATGCTGCCACCATATAGCTGCGCGCGGACTTCCTCACCTTCATCAAGCCAGCCTTCACGTATACCAACAGCCACTGCTGCACAAGCACCCGTACCACAAGCTTGGGTCTCACCCACACCGCGCTCGTACACACGCAAACGAATATGGCGCTGATTCATCACTTGCATAAAGCCCACATTGACACGATCTGGAAAGGCAGGATGCGACTCAATTGCTTTGCCTAAAGTCTCAACCTCAGCATCAAGTACGTCATCGACTTTTATCACAGCGTGCGGGTTGCCCATATTGGCAACGTACAGCTGTACAGGTGTACCATTTACATCAAGATGATAGGTGTTTTGGATTTTGGTCGTCGCTCTTGGGCTAAACGGAATCTCATCTGGCTCAAATTTAGGCTTGCCCATATCGACATCTACCCAACCGTAACGATCAGTAGTCAGGGAAATAATACCGCTGGCCGTCTCAACGCGTAGACGCTGCTTAAATGACAGTTTACGTGCCTGCACAAAACGTGCGAAACAACGCGCGCCATTGCCGCATTGTTCGACTTCGGTGCCATCAGTATTAAAAATACGGTAACTGAAATCGACATCAGGGCGCATGGGTGGCTCGACTACGAGCAATTGATCAAAACCAATGCCTAGGTGACGATCGCCCAATAACTGCACCAAATCCTTGGTCAAATCTAAGCGCTGGGTCACTAAATCAATGACCATGAAATCATTACCCAACCCATGCATTTTAGTAAACTCTATTAGCATATCTTTGATGTCCTATCCTATTTTTATGTATGCCTTATCTTAGCACGCTGTCAGATACAATCATAATAATACCAATCCCAAAAAATACGATTAGCGGTGTCAAACTTGTTTAGTCTACAGTGAGTAGTACTTGCACTCGTTTTCCTTGCTACTCTAATTTTTGTGAATGGTGTTGCCTTCAACTAAAGGCATGCCTTCAATTAAGAATCAGCTTTAATTAAAAAACACTTTCCTCAAAATCCAGTCATAAAAAAACCCATTGTCATTATCACAATGGGTTCTCTTCAATCATCAAATACGGCGATAGTTTTGGCTCGTCTTTAATCGCCTTACTGCGCCTGCCACAACGCTTCATCTGCATATAACGCTTCAATTGTTTCGCGCTTGCGAATAAGCTGATGATTATCGCCCGCCACCATGACTTCGCTAGCACGCGGACGTGAGTTGTAGTTGCTGCTCATGGTAAAGCCATAAGCACCTGCCCCCGTGATGGCCAACACATCGCCTGTGGCTAATGATAATAGGCGGTCTTTTGCCAAGAAGTCACCCGTTTCACAAATAGCGCCAACGATGTCCCATGGCTGCGTGCCATCCGTATCGATACCATCGCTAGGCAATACGCTTGGAATCACCGCCATCTCAGCTTGATATAAAGCAGGACGAATCAAGTCATTCATAGCGGCATCAACGATAGCAAAGTTCTTATGTTCAGTCGGCTTGAGTACGTCAACTTGAGTCAATAGCACGCCAGCATTGGCAACGATACTACGACCTGGCTCAAAGAACACGGTCAAACCAAGCTCGCTAAGTTTTGGCAATAATGCTTGGGCAAACTCATCGATAGACACAGGCGTCTCATCAATATAGCGCACACCTAAACCACCACCCAAATCGATATGCTGTAACTCAATACCTGCGTCACGCAGGCTATGTATCAGCTCAATAACTTTATCTAATGCTGCAACAAATGGCTCTACTTCAGTCAACTGCGAGCCGATATGACAATCAATACCAACGATATCTATATGTGATAAATCAGCCGCTTGCTGATAAACCGCTAATGCGTCTTCGTGAGTGATACCGAACTTGTTGTCTTTAAGACCTGTTGAGATATATGGATGGGTTTTGGCATCGACGTTAGGGTTGACGCGCAACGAGATTGGCGCAGGCTTATCGAGTGACTTTGCCACTTCATTGATTAAAGTCAGCTCGCTGATAGATTCAACGTTAAAACAGCCGATACCTTGAGTCAGCGCATATTCGATATCACTGTACGTTTTGCCCACACCTGAGAATACCACACGTGATGCTGCGCCACCTGCGGCTAACACACGCGTAAGCTCACCGCGGGAGACAATATCAAACCCAGCGCCTGCCTGTGCCAAGACACCAAGCACGGCAAGGTTAGAGTTTGCTTTTACGGCATAGCATACTTGATGATTCAGACTGGCGAAGCTATCAGTATAAGCTTGATAAACATCCAATATTGCCTGCTTTGAATACACGTAGCATGGTGTGCCATATTGTTTTGCTAGCTCATCAATACTGACCTGCTCCATATACAATGCATCGTCGCGATAGCTGAGCGCTGGCAAGTGAGCACTCAACGCTTTCGGGTCAACATATAGCCCTTGCTCAGTTTGGATAGTAACGGATTCGCCAGTAGCAGAATCGGTCAAGTCAGCAGGTAGTTCAGAATGACTCATATAAACATCTCTAATATAATCAGATTATCAAGGGTGAAAATTAAATTTAGGTAGCAAAACTCTAAAGCTATTTAGTCAATCAGGCAGTAAAGAATCGACAGTTAGTTAAATTGTTAATTAACAAGCACCTAACCGCTATCCATTGGCTCAGTTTAGCGATTATTAGCTTAGCAGTTATTGGCTCAGCAATTAATAGTCGTTAGGATCGGTGCTAGGCTCAGGCAATACCATTTGCTCTTCTAGGTAGCGGTTTTTTTGATAGTTATCATCGTCGATACCCGCAAAGGCTGCATCTTGTGGATGGCTAGTACTATCTAGTACAGACGCACTGCCTCTATCGTTTGACTACTAGAGTCTGCCAGATATAGATCGCCTTTTTGCCCGCAGCCTGACAATCCTACCATAACCGCACTACCAATAAATAAAGTGGCGACAGCCTGACGACTGGTACGAGCGAACGAGCTAGCATGCTTGGCTGCTGAAGGGCTGTGTATAGTAGACATATAATAGATAACCTGTGAGCTTACGACGGCATAATGGCGTTAGTAAATCGTGATAAATAAAAAATAAGTGGACAGCTAAACTAGCAGTTAAAGCACTGTCGTTATGACTATTTTAATCATAGCATTATTACATAAAGCTGTACGGATACTGAATATGATTGGTGAATAAATTTGCGTGATGTTGGATATTTTCTAAAACATTAGTCGAATTTTTATAGTAATATCGTCTGCGAGCTTAGATATGAAAGTATGACATATGGGTATCTCGACAATATTTCTTACAATTTCGTGAGTCATAACCCTGCTATGTCACCCATACAAGTTATCCACTTATATTTCTATAACTTACTGAATATAATTGATTTATTTTATATTTAGCCATTTATTAATCACACATTTTAAACCTTACCCCTGTCGTGGTGTAGAAACAAAAATGTGTTACATTATATTCCCAGTTTGCAGCGGCAATAGGATGCTAGCCTGAGATGCAGACGCATTACCTCATAAGCATGGATGCATAGCACTGTCAGAAATAGTAGCCCAAGTATAAACAAAATCGCCAATATGCTTGCTTGGTATGATCAGCATATATATGGCTTATTTTTATTTACTCGACGGTTATCAACTTCATCAATTCCATATAACAATGACATCATGTCTCAGCTGTGAGCCTTACTACAGCACTTGAGATATCGGTGATGTAGTATTTGATGATAATAAAACAGGACGTGGCAATAGACGTCTTTTTTTGTATCGAACGATATAATTGATTTGCCCTTTATAAAAACCAATCTAAGGATAGAGTATGAGCGCCAACCTAAGCACCACTTTTGATGATAAGAACAGTGAAACATCAACCCTAACCAGCCCCACTTTAGTCCTCAACTGCGGTTCGTCTTCTATCAAATACGCGTTGATTAGCGATGACAATTCTACTCGTATCACCGGTCTTGCCGAAAACTTAGGTCTCGATACAGCCCGTATCAAACACACCACGCTAAATGGCGATAAGTTAGAGATTTCTATCCCTGGTGGTAGTCACAAACTGGCACTACAAAAAATCCTAGAGCTACTAGAACAATATCACTTTATCGCTGTCGGGCACCGTGTGGTACATGGCGGCCGTGAGTACTCTGAAGCGGTTCGCGTTGATCAGCACGCGTTGGAAGAAGTAAAACGCCTAAAAATATTGGCTCCACTACATAATCCTGCCAATGCTTTGGGTATTGAAGCGGTTCAAGCTATTTATCCTGATATCCCACAAGTTGTGGTATTTGATACCGCCTTTCACCAAACTATGCCACCCGTCGCCTTTCGCTATGCGTTACCAAAATATCTATACGAAGAGCACAAAATCCGTCGTTATGGCTTCCATGGTACATCTCATGCATACGTCTCAGAACGTGCTAGCCAAATCACTGAAGCAAAAGGTCCTCATGGCTGGATAACCGCACATCTAGGCAATGGTTGCTCAGCAACTGCCGTATATGATGGCAAAAGTCTCGATACCAGCATGGGTCTGACCCCGCTTGAGGGACTGATGATGGGCACACGTAGCGGCGATGTCGACCCAAGCTTACATATGCATCTGAAACGTCAGCTCGGTATTAGCCTAGAAGAAACGGATAAGATGCTGAATAGTGAAAGCGGTCTGCTTGGTATCTCTGGTCTATCAAATGATTTGCGTACTATTGAGCAAGCCGCGAGCGAAGGTCATAAAGATGCGCAGCTCGCCATCGAGATGTTCTGCTACCGTGCTGGTAAATACCTCGCCAGCTTAAGCTGTGCACTGCCTGAATTCACCGGTATTGTATTCACAGGTGGTATCGGCGAAAACTCTGTCACCACGCGCGCAAGTATTTAGCGTCATGCGTCATTTCGGTATCAAAATGGACGCTGAAAAGAACGCTGGATTGTATGGTGGCCAAGAAGGCAGCTTCCAAGCAGAAGGTAGCAGTGTCGAGCTGTGGGTTATACCAACAGACGAAGAATACCGCATCGCTCAAGAGACTCGTCAAGCATTGAAATTAGTATAAGACGATTGATTATAATGCCTAGCGCTTATCTTGCGAGACGCTTATAAAAAGCTGAAAACAAATAAGATAAAGCGCTTGGTGTTTTTATACTGCATTTCTTATGCTGCTCAAAATGACTCGACGTCTAAAATAAAATAAATTGTAGGACACATTATGCAAACCATTTTACTTGTTCCCATTAGTCGCGGTATCGGTGTGACATCAGCCGCACTAGCTAATCCGTGCCTTTGATTATAACGGTATCAAAGCGGGCTTTATGAAGCCGTTTTTGCAAGATGATACGCTAGACAAACAGCACAGCTTAGACAGCTCAAGCGCATTGACCATGCACGCATTTGGCTTAAATCCGCCTGACTCTATCAGCCGTCAACACGTCGAGCGTATGCTAGGCGATGACAATCTTGATGACTTGATGGAAGAAGTGATTGCCAATTTTCATACGATTGATGATGGTCATGACGTGATTATCTGTGAAGGTCTGGTGCCAACCACTGAGACCTCTTATGCTTCACAAATTAACCGTGCACTTGCCCATGCGCTCGATGCCAAGATTATATTTGTCAGTACCGCTGACATCAGCAAACCTGCTTATTTAGCAGACAAACTAGATGTCCATGCCCGTGAGTTTGGCGGTGTCATCGATTCACGGACGCTCGGTGTAATATTGATGCGGGTACAGGACGTGCCGAACACCTTTGATAATCAACCTGTCGCGCCGGGTGAGGCCGTTGTCAGCTTAGATCCGAACTTCCTACAAGAGGTTCAGCGTCTATCGCCTTCGTTTAATACCGAAGTGTTCCGCCTTATCGGTGTTGTCCCTTTTAGTGACTCGTTGTCTGTGCCTCGTACATGGGATATCGCAACAGAGCTTGATGCGACTTGGTTAAATGTTGGTGAAGCAAAGACACGTCGTATCAACCGTATCAGCCTAACCGCTCGCTCAGTGGCGCGCGTCAATGAAGTCTTTAAGCGTGGTACGTTAATGGTCGTGCCTGGCGATCGTGATGACTTGCTATTGGCTGCTGGATTGGCCTGTATCAATGGAATTCCATTGGCAGGTCTAGTATTGACAGGTGGTATCACCCCAAGCGATACAGTTGCTGAGCTTTGGCAATCAGCGCTCAAAACTGGCATACCAGTCATGAGTGTCGAAAGCGACAGCTACGAAACGGTACAGAGCCTGATGCATATGAGTTCTGAGATTCCGAGTGATGATACAGAACGTGCTGATGAAGTGGCTCGTTATGTGGCTGCTCATTTGGATCTAAGCTGGATTAAAGAATACTTCAGCCGTAATCATGAGCCGCGTCTGTCACCATCAGCGTTTCGCCATCAATTGGTCAAAAAAATCACAACACGCTAAAAAGCGTATTGTGCTGCCAGAAGGCGCGGAGCCACGTACCGTCGAAGCGGCTTGTATCTGTCAGAGTCGCGGTATCGCCAACTGCGTACTACTTGCTAAGCGTAGTGACGTTGAGCAAGTGGCCAAAAACCGTGATCTAACGCTACCTGAAGGGTTAGAAATTATCGATCCTGATAACCTCGATATGAGCAAATATATCGCCGCTGTCGTAGAGCGTCGTAAAGGTAAAACCACTGCGGAAGTCGCTGCTGAATACCTAAAAGACACGGTCTATTTAGGTACTATCATGCTCCAACTAGACGAAGTAGATGGTCTGGTCTCAGGTGCGATTCATACCACTGCCAATACAGTACGCCCAGCATTCCAGTTGATTAAGACCGCGCCGCAGTACTCACTCGTGTCATCAGTGTTCTTTATGCTGCTACCTGAGCAAGTGGTCGTCTATGGTGACTGTGCGATCAACCTGATCCTAATGCTGAAGAGCTGGCAGAGATTGCCATTCAATCAGCACAGTCTGCTGCTGCCTTTGGTATCGATCCAAAAGTTGCAATGATCAGCTACTCTACTGGCTCATCAGGCGCAGGCGCAGATGTCGAAAAAGTCGCCCGTGCAACCCAAATCGTTCGCGAGCGCGCACCAGACCTCAAGGTCGACGGCCCGCTACAGTATGATGCGGCGTCTGTCATGAGCGTCGGTAAACAAAAAGCGCCTGACTCACCTGTTGCTGGACAAGCCAATGTCTTTATCTTTCCTGATCTTAACACTGGTAACACGACGTATAAAGCGGTACAGCGTAGTGCCAACGTCGTCAGTGTCGGCCCTATGCTACAGGGTCTGAATAAACCAGTGAATGATTTATCACGTGGTGCCTTGGTTGACGATATCGTCTATACCATCGCGTTAACTGCCATTCAAGCTTATAGCGATTTGATTTAATCGCTGTAAGGCTCGCTAATTAAAGTCCTATACAAAGCCGACTATCATTATGATGGTCGGTTTTTTTTATTGGTGCTGTGGTGGTATAGTCAAAGTATCTCAAAAACGATACGGTACTGCTAATATCAATTTTTGCAGCCTCTGTCTGCGCAGGCACAGCAAGCAAAAAAAATTGATTTAACAGTGCATAATGTAGCGGTATTAATTTTCACTGACTATAGGTGGTGATAGATAGTGATGACAGATGCTCGCCTGCCCTCTACAATAGCCCTATCATCAAATTATTTACCCTAAAAAAGGTCAGCTAGTAAAAGAGCAA
Source organism: Psychrobacter sp. JCM 18901 (assembly GCF_000586435.1). GTDB lineage: Bacteria > Pseudomonadota > Gammaproteobacteria > Pseudomonadales > Moraxellaceae > Psychrobacter. The sequence continues at coordinate 67,230 of NZ_BAWH01000004.1, read as the reverse complement.
GGTGCATCAACGACCACATGCGCCCTATCTACTTTTATACATTTATTTATGCCAAATACGAGCAACAGCCCTCAAGAAAAAACACATACACCTGCCATTCGTGCTTATCTTGGCGGCTCGTTCGATCCAGTACATAATGGTCATTTAGAAGTCGCGATGTCTGTCTATCAGCACCTACTACCAATCGCAACGCGGCTACAGCGTGCCCTGCATGTGTCCTTATTACCCAATGCACGCTCGCCATTTAAGACACAAAGTACAGATCCTAACCATCGCTTAGCGATGTTAAAGCTGGCGACAGAGAATACGCCGATACAGATCAATGAGTTAGAGCTGTGGCAAGCACCGCCTGTCTATACGATCGACAGCGTACGCACATTAAGACAGCAATATCCTAATGACAGTTTGATATTTATTATGGGTATGGACAGCGCCCATAGTTTGGATAAATGGAAAGATGCTTACGTCTCACTGACCATGTTAATCTATGGGTGTTTAATCGTCAGAGCAGTACCGATGTGAGCGATGGCATTAGCGAAAAATTTTCTGACAGCACTATCTCTTCTGAAAACAATACAGCGACTACGGAAGATATTGCCGTTCTACAATCGCAATTGCCATTGTCGTTGCAACCTCATATAACAGATTCACCTATCGAGCTGTTAACTCAAACCATTCAGCGCTCGTCAGATAGCTCAAACTCAAACAGTACTAATCCAAATAGTACTGATCTGACTAGCACTGACTTAAAAAGCACTGACTTGAAAAATGCCAATCAAGGACGCATTTATATAGATTCGAGACCTATTACTGCGGTATCAAGCACACAAATACGTGAGCTGCTACACAAACTAGACGATCTAACAAATAAAATGCCAGTCGCTGAGAGGCAAATCGCATCTATAGCATCAATAAATGATATCATTAGCAATACTGAATCTAATCCATTAGCTAAATGGCTAAATCCTGCTGTTTATCAATATATTATCGCCCATCAGCTATATTCTGCTGCTCAATTCCGTTAAAATCGCCTTATCTATGTCATTTTGCTATCCTGTCTCTATGCGTGACTGACAACATATGATCAGTCGGATAAGACAAATTGACGTTTTACCACTTTATTTTACATATTTACGATTCAAGAGATTAAAATTTATGACCAACACCATGACTGCAGAACGTCTAACAGAATGCTTGACCCTAGTACAAAGCGCTCTAGATGATATGAAAGCAAAGAACATCACTGTAATGAATGTAGAAGAGTTGACTGACGTAACAGAGCGCATCATCATCGCTGATGGTACCTCAAAGCGTCATGTACGTGCGATGGCTGATAGCGTTGGCGCTGAAGCTAAGCAAGCTGGTTTTATGCCACTTGGCCGTGAAGGCGGCATCGACTCTGACTGGACGTTGATTGATTTGGGCGCGGTTGTCGTCCACATGATGACGCCACAAGCGCGTGAGTTTTATGACTTAGAAGGCCTATGGTCATCACCTGAGCAATTGGCTGAGCTAGTTGCTACGCCGCGCGAAAAGAAAACTGCGGGTCGTCGTAACAAAAACAAATAAGCTTATCAGTGACGATATTCGTTCAAGGTTAAGAGACGCTCCATCAAAAAGACCAGAATACTTATTCTGGTCTTTTTTTATGTAAATTTTATGGTGATGAACCAGTATAATCAGATACATCATTGAGTACAGATAAGCTCATTTCATATTAGTATTTATTAGCCGCTAAAATTAAGCCGCCTTAGCCTATTCATTTTACCTATTAGGAAACCTTATGAGCGCAGAATCGATCACGTCATCACCTGAGCAAACTTCAACAGACTTTAACCAAGACTTGCCCCTACATATCGCTACCCTCACTTGTGCTCGCGCTGGTAAGTCTATGCCATTTGCTCGTGAAGAAATGAGCGCCATTGATAAAGCACCTATCAAATCTCCTGTCGCCGTCAACTTTATGGGCTTAACCACTGATGAACAGGCTGACCGCAAGCATCATGGTGGCCCACTCAAAGCCGTGCATCAGCTAGCGCCTGCAACATATGAAAGAATCAATGCAGAATTCAGTTTAAAGGTTCGCGTCGGTACGCTAGGAGAAAACCTTACGACTGAAGCTATCAATGGTCTGCCTGAAATGACCGAATCTATGGTTTGTATTGGCGATGTTTTTCAATATGGTGGGCATTTTGAAAGCGATCAAGACATTAGTAATGATGATGCTAGCGTTCAGTTACGTATCGTCCAACCGCGACGCCCCTGCTACAAAATCAATGACCAAATCGGCCAATTTACCAAAGTACCAAATATCGCAGCATGGGTCAGCAAGCAAGGTATCTCTGGCTGGTACTTCCAAGTCGTCCGTGATGGCATTATAGACGCTGATCTACCCGTGTATTTGGTTAAGCGCCCTTATCCGTTTGCAACACTTGAGACACTGTGGCAACTGGCAAACTCAAAAGAAAAGTTTGATGCCAATGTGATTGAACCGTGGCTCGCGATTGACTGTTTAGAGGACAGTTGGAAAAAGGTTCTGGCTAAAAAAATCCAACAGGATTGAAAAGGTAACACTCAACAAAAACCTTTAATATGACTTTTCTATTTATAAAAGATAGCCACTACCCTGCGTAATGGCGTCACAAGGTTTTTCATGTTCTATGTCAGTTCCATAATAAACACTCTCTCCTTCTACATCTTTGATCGTGAAGGAGCACTCCATGAGTGAACAGACAGGAAGTATCAGCTACTTACAAGCGATAGCGATTAGCGTTGGTGCGATCATCGGCTGGGGCGCTTATGTCATGCCAGGCGATTTGTTTTTGCCACAGTCGCAACTATTAGGCTCTTCTGTTGCTATTATTATCGGTACTTTAGCCATCTATATGGTTGCGCGTGCCTATATTAATTTGCTGACTCAAACGCCAGAGAACGAGTCAGGCGGTATCTATTGGATTGAAAAATACATCAATCGCAAGCATGCCTATATCTATGGTTGGGGCGTCACGATAGGCTATATCTCTATTATCGCGCTCAATATATCAGCCGTCGCTTTGCTACTGCGCTATCTGTTACCTAGCGGCTTACAATTAGGTTATCTGTATACGATTGCTGGTTGGGAAGTCTACGCCAGTGAAGTGTTCTTATGCAGCGCGGCTATTATTTTATTCAGTTATATCAATCTAAAAGGTGTACGAGTCGGCGCAAAAATCCAACTCTATATCGCCCTCTTTATGATTCTATCAGTCACCGCGCTGTTTTTTGCCTCACTTTGGATGACACCAACGACCCAAGCATTTTTGCCAACTGATATGTCTAGCAGCTCTATCACTAGTCTGGCATGGTTACCTATCTTGGCCGTTATGCCGTGGGCGTATGTCGGTTTTGAGACCACACCGCAAATTTCAAAGGCGATTAGCGATTCAAAAACCAAGACCAAAAGCATTATCCTAATTTCACTTATCGCTGGTGTGTTGTTTTACTTTTTAATCAACTACTTTACCGCGCTAAACATGAGCTTTGACTATCAAGCGATCAAAGACAGCCACTGGGCGACAGGTGAAGGCATAGACAATCGGATTGGTAGCATTGGCATCTGGCTGCTATCGATCGCTATGATTGGCTCGATAATGAGCGGTATCAACGGCTTTATATTGTCATCGGTTAAGCTCTTGGAATCTATGGGCGACACGTCATTATTGCCCAGCGTATTTACAGATAAACACAACCAATTCAGTAAGCAAAAGACCGTTATATTGATATGCTTGGTGTGCCTACTCTCTCCTTGGCTGGGTAGAAACTACCTACTCGATATCGTGACAATGGCGTCTTTGGGTATAACCGTTGGCTTCGCTTATGTCACGACCGCTGACCTCATCAATGAGCGAAAAAAAGAAACAAGCAGGCTTGCTAAATTATCTCTCTGTATTAATCAGTGTGGTCTTTATATCGCTATTACTGCTACCATTTTCACCAGCAGCGCTGTCGTTCAACGCTTATGTTTTGCTGGGATTCTTTATTCTGCTTGGGGCAATTGGTTATAAAAAAATCGCAGTCAATTCCAACGTTGATTCTGTCATTAATTAACGGCAAATAGCATTTACCTGTCGAGAGAGATAGACACCAGTAGCATCAAACGCAAACGCAAACGAAGCTATAACCGCAACTCTTCCTATATAGAGCATTTCATGGCAAAAAAACATTTCCTCGATTGCATTGGCATCAGTATTAATATCATCCTCTATGCTATCGCTCGTTGGCTGCGTAACAACGTCAACGCCGCAGTATGTAATCGATAGCGATAGCTACCAAGCAACTGGCAAAAGCGAGCGCATCAAAACCATCGTCCTGCACTATACAGTCTCTGATAATGAGCGCTCGATAAAGACATTGACCACAGGCAATGTGAGCGCGCACTATTTAGTATTAGACAACGATGACAATAGAATCTATAACCTCGTACCAGAGAGCGAGCGCGCATGGCATGCAGGTGATGGCGGCTTTGCAGGACGGACGATATTAAATGATACCTCTATCGGTATCGAGATCGTCAATAGCGGTATCAAGCCTGAATATCGAGACGCACTAAAAAAAATGGCACGCTCGACTATCACCCTTATGAGCACTATGTGGCATTTGATGAGTTGCAGATTAAAAAAAGTCGCACAACTGGTGCAAGATATCACCACGCGCTATGACATCTCACCGAAGAATATCATTGGTCACTCCGATATGGCACCCTCGCGCAAGATAGACCCTGGTGCAAAGTTCCCGTGGGAGCGACTGTATTTCGATTACGGTATCGGCGCTTGGTATGATGAATTTGATAAGCAATTCTTTATGAATCAAGAGGGATTTGCGTCGGCCACGATACCTGAAATCAAGCAAGCGTTTCGCAAGTATGGCTATCAAATCAACGATACCGATACGTGGGACAAGGCCAGTCGCGATGTCGTCTATGCGTTTCAGCTGCATTTCAGAGCGCAGCAGCCAACGGGTAATATGGATAGTGAGACCTATGCGATATTGCAGGCGCTAAATAAGAAATATGCTGGTCGGGATGATTTTTATTAAAGAATACAGACTATCAGGAGACATAAACCATGAATAATTCTCAAAAAGATGAGCAAAACGAACTACAAGAATATCTAGAAGAAAAAGCCAGACAGGAGCAGAAAAAGAAAGAGGAGCAAGAACCTGAGCCGCTTTCTGCCTATGATGCTTGTGTGCTAAAGGAAAGTGCCAAGATTCACGAGTTGATCGCTGAGGCTCAGAAGCGTCCCAAAGATGAATAACTGGATAGACAGTACTTATCAATGCTTACCACTCAAGATGATAAAGATGCGCAAGTTGATGTCTTATGTTTTGAGACATAGCTAAGCCGCTATGAAACCAATACCACAACTAAACAGCACTATATCACTTTATAAAAGAAGGCCTATCTACCAACTATTTAGGCTATTTATTGCGATAGGCTAATGATAAAATCACCGATCACAGGGTTATAGATAGTATCACTGCTCGCACCATCTCGTTGGCTTCCCGCATTATTGATTTTATCATTGGTTTTAATGATGGCTAGGATGCTGCACGGCTTTGATAGCTTGGCTTTGATAGCCTAGTTCTATGACCAGTCTCAATATCTCTATTATCAAACGAACACCAATAATACTAAAAAAAGGAATATTTATGTATCAAGCCTTTCAAAAACACCTACAACAAGAAATCAGCGATATACGCGCGGCAGGACTGTATAAAAACGAGCGCGTTATTACCTCTCCGCAAGATGCGCTCATCAAGATCGCCGATGGCCGTGAGATGCTTAACTTCTGTGCCAATAATTACCTTGGATTGTCTGACCACCCTGAGATTAAAAAGGCAGCTATCAAAGCCATCGAAGACTCAGGTTATGGCATGTCATCGGTGCGGTTTATTTGTGGTACGCAAGATTTGCATAAGCAATTAGAAGCGGCAATTTCTAAGTTCTTTAATACCGAAGATACAATTCTTTATGCCGCCTGTTTCGATGCCAATGGCGGTGCCTTTGAACCACTGCTAACCAGCGAAGATGCCATTATTTCTGATTCGTTAAATCATGCCTCAATCATCGATGGTGTGCGCCTGTGTAAAGCCGCGCGTTATCGCTACGCCAATGCGGATATGCAAGATTTAGAGACGCAATTACAAGCGGCGCAAGCACAGCGTTTTCGTTTGATTGTGACCGATGGTGTGTTTTCAATGGATGGTAACGTAGCGCCAATGGATGAGATTCATGCGTTGGCACAAAAATATGATGCCATGGTCATGATTGACGAATCGCATTCAGCAGGCGTAGTCGGTCGCACTGGTGGCGGCGTGACTGAATTGTTTGATCTACGTGGTGACATTGAGCTAATCACTGGCACTTTAGGCAAGGCATTTGGCGGTGCTATTGGCGGCTTTACCACGGGTAAAAAAGAAATGATTGAGATGCTACGTCAACGCTCACGCCCGTATCTATTTTCAAATTCTATTCCGCCTATGGTGGCTGCCGCTGGGGTAAAAGCGTTTGAGATGCTATCGCAAGACAATACCCTACAAGACCAATTGCATGAAAATACCGCCTATTTTGTGAAGCAAATGCAAGATGCAGGCTTCGATATCAAGCCTACTGAATCAGCTATTTGTGCGGTGATGCTCTATGATGCCAATATCTCGCAACAAATGGCAGACGCACTGCTTGAAGAAGGCATTTATGTGATTGGCTTCTTCTATCCTGTCGTACCCAAAAATGAAGCTCGCATTCGTGTGCAGCTCTCTGCTGCTCATACTCGCGAGCAGCTCGACCAGTGTATCGCCGCCTTTATCAAAGTCGCCAAGCAAATGAAAGTGATTGATTAAGCGTCGTTCGATATTTATCTAGATTCAATAATTAAATACAGTTAAACAAGAGAAAAGTATGAAAGCACTGGTTAAAGCTCATGCCGAAAAAGGCATCTGGATGCAAGATATGCCAGAACCAACGGTTGGCATCAATGACGTTAAAATTAAAATTAAAAAAACCGCCATTTGTGGCACAGACTTGCACATTTATAAGTGGGATGAGTGGTCACAAAAAACCATAAACACGCCGATGATTATCGGACATGAATACGTCGGTGTCATTAGTGAAATGGGCGATGGCGTCAAGCATCTTGAAGTAGGTGACCGAGTCACAGGCGAAGGCCATATCGCTTGCGGGCATTGCCGTAACTGCCGCCGTGGTAAGCTTCATGTGTGCGAAAACACCATCGGCGTGGGCGTTGACCGCGATGGCGCGTTTGCCGAATATTTGGTGATACCTGCCGATAATGTCATCAAACTCGATGAGCGTATCAGCGATGAGATGGCCGCCATTATGGACCCCTTTGGCAACGCCACGCATACTGCCCTATCATTTCCAGTACTTGGTGAAGATGTGCTAATCACGGGTGCAGGACTGATTGGTTCAATGGCAACGGCGATTTGTCGCTTCGCAGGGGCACGTAACATTGTGGTCAGTGATATTAGTGATTATCGCCTAGAGCTTGCCAAAAAAATGGGCGCAACGATGACCATCAATCCAGCCAAGGGTGAAACCATCGAAGGCGCTATTGATACGTTAAAAATGCACGGCTTTGATATTGGGCTTGAGATGTCAGGCTCGCCTCAGGCCTTTGATTCGATGATTAGCAATATGTATAACGGCTCTAAAATTGCGCTCTTGGGCATTTTGCCCAACACCACCACGGTGGACTGGAGCAAGATTATCTTCAAGGCGTTAACCCTAAAAGGTATCTATGGCCGCGAGATGTGGGAGACGTGGTATCAGATGGAGCAAATGCTGATTAGCGGTATTGATCTGTCGCCAATCATTACCCATCGCATGCACATCGATGACTTTCAAGAAGGCTTTGATATCATGGAAAGTGGGCAATGCGGTAAGGTAATTTTAAGCTGGGATTGATTTTAGCGATTCAGCATTTGGGTAGTCGTGGTTAGCTTTTAAATTGTCACGACTGATAGAACGGCACTGATTTCAGTGCCGTTTTTTTTATAGGGTAAAAATCATACGAGGGATAAACTATGGGCGATTCTGAAGCTGATAAACTTGAAAATTATTTAGCAGAAAAAGCCAAGCAAGATCAGGAAAAACAACAAGAGTCTGAGTCACTCTCTAACTATGATGCTTGTGTGCTAAAGGAAAGTGCTAAGATTCATGAGTTGATTGCTGAGGCTCGGAAGAAAACTAATCAGCGTTCAGAGAATGAGTAGTTAGATGAAAATATATTTGAAACATTAATTGAAAGATAACCCTTTAACTTTTGAAAAGTCAGGACTATGTAATGAAAAGTCAAGAATACTTAGCACTTGAACAAATGATTGCTTCAGCAAATACAGAATCTGATAGAGGTTGTGCACTTATACTCTCGTCAAACTTAGAGAATAGACTGGGCAATCTTATAAAAAGACTGTGTATAAATTTACCGAAAGAGATAGAAAAAAAATTATTTTCTGGAACAGGTAGTTTTTCTACATTTTCTTCTAGAGTAGATACTTGCTATGCCCTAGGACAAATCGGTGAAGAAGAATATCGTGATTTAAACTTAATCCGAAAAATTCGTAATGAGTTCGCGCATACCGAGGGTGAACTTACATTTGAATCTCATTCCATTAAGTCTCGTTGTTCTGAATTTAACTTGGTCAAGGAAGCCGAAACAGATCATCCTTCATTAGTGCACCATTTCTCTAAACCGAGAGACAAGTTTCAGATTCTAGTTTTCAGTTTATGTCTTACTATTTTAGATCGTAGTGAGAAGTTATCTAATAACAGACCAATTACACCTACATCGAACTCTATACTTCCTAGAAACAATGCTAAGTAGTTAAAACCCCAAACACGAAAAAGGTAAGCTTTGCGCTCACCTTTTTTTACATCTAAAATAATACTTTAAGCTAACTTAGCTTAGCCTATCTAAACCAAGCACGGGCGTTACGGAACATACGCATCCACGCGCCGTCTTCGTCCCACTCTTCTGGTTTCCAGCTATGGTTATACGCTTTTAGGTTACGCTCAGGATGCGGCATCATGATAGTAACGCGACCATCAGTGCTACACAGACCCGTGACACCGCCGAGCGAACCGTTTGGATTGAGCGGATAAGTCTCGGTTGGATGACCTTGGCTGTCGACATAACGCATCGCAAGCTGACCGTGTTTTGCCATACCGTCGATTTCTGTGTTGTCTAGCGTGGCGTAACCTTCACCATGCGCCACAGCGATTGGCAAGATACTGTCTTGCATACCTTTGAACAGGATCGACTTGGTACGCTCAACTTTTACATTGACGGTACGCGCTTCAAAACGAGCTGATTTGTTTGCGACGAAACGTGGGAAGTTTTCTGCACCTGGGATAAGGTCTTTGAGCTGTGCCATCATCTGACAACCGTTACAGACACCCAAGCTAAAGGTATTAGGACGGGCAAAGAAGCGCACAAACTGCATGCGTAGCTCGTCATGGAACAAGATAGAGTTTGCCCAGCCAGAGCCAGCGCCCAGTACATCACCATAACTAAAGCCACCACAAGCGACCAGTCCGTCGAAGTCACGTAGGTTGATACGGCCACTGAGTAGATCACTCATGTGTACATCGACCGCTTCAAAGCCAGCTTGAGTAAAGCCTGCTGCCATCTCTGTCTGACCATTGACGCCTTGCTCACGGAGGATTGCAACTCTTGGTTTATTCTCGCGACTGGCTAAATAGGGTTCTTCGACCTTTTTGATTCAGATCAAAGTTTGGCGCTGCGATAAGGCCTTTATGATTAGTATCGGCAATCAAGTCATACTCTTGCTGTACGCAGGCTGGATTATCACGGCGACGCGCGATTTGATAGCTGACCTGCGTCCACGCTTGCTGTAATTCAGCACGGCTAAAGCGTAAGGTGTCATCACCCATGAGCGTTGGCGTTTGGATTAGTAAGCTGTCTTCTTCAGAGCTTTGACCGACGAGGCTTAGCATATCGCTGACGTTGTTTTGCTCTGCCAATTGCATTAAAGCAGCGACGTTTTCTGGTAATACTTGGATGACCGCACCCAGCTCTTCACTGAATAGCTGACCGAGTAAGTTGTCATCATTTAATGACAGCTTGATACCCTGACGGCCGGTGAACTGCATCTCTGCGATGGTCGCTAATAGACCGCCATCACCGATATCGTGATAAGCGCTGATGACGCCTTGCTCATTACCCGCTTGGATAAAGTTAAAGAAGTCGATCAAGTCGCTTGGCTGCGCCAAATCTGGGCAGTCGTTACCTAATTGGCTAAGCGTCTGCGCAAGGATTGAACCACCTAAACGCAATTTACCTTTAGACAAGTCAATGCGGTAGAACGCGCTGTCGCCATTGATTAGCTCAGGGGTTAGCGTTTTTGAGACGTCAACGACAGGAGCAAAGGCCGTAATCACCAAGCTCATAGGTGACACGACTGATTTGTCTTTGCTTTCGCCATTGTCGTTATCAGTCCAGTTGGCACGCATCGATAGCGAATCTTTACCGACTGGAATCGCGATACCCAATGCTGGGCACAGCTCTTCGCCGACTGTATAGACCGCGTCAAACAATGCTGCATCTTCTGCATCATCACCACATGCTGCCATCCAGTTCGCTGACATGGTGATATCAGACAACTGAGCAATACGCGCACCAGCGATGTTAGTAATCGCTTCACCGACTGCTAGACGTGCAGAAGCTTTTGGACTGATAAGTGCAACAGGCGTACGCTCACCGACACTCATGGCTTCGCCAGTCATTGGCTGACCACCTAGTGCCACTAAGCCTGATGCCGTCACCGCACAATCCGATACAGGCACTTGATAGCGACCCACATACTGATCACGCACGACCATACCCGTGATAGAACGGTCACCAATGCTGATCAAGAATGATTTGCTAGCGACCGTTGGGTGACGCAATACATCGGTGATTGATTCAGCTAGATTCACATCACTAAGCTCTAATGCTGGTAACGTGCCCTCAGTACGCTCAAAGCTACGCTGCATTTTTGGTGTACCACCGAGCAGTACTTGCATTGGCATATCGACTGGTTGCTCGTCCAATAGCTCATCATCAACGATTAGCTGACGAATATCAGTCGCCTCGCCCAAGATGGCATATGGGCAGCGCTCACGAGCACAGATGGCATCGAACTGATCTTTGCTCTCTGGACGAATCGCGAGGACATAACGCTCTTGCGCTTCGTTTGACCAGATGGCCATTGGCGACATGCCAGCTTCTAATGATGGAATCTTACGCAAGTTCAGATGCGCGCCCATTTCATGGTCATTGACCAGCTCTGGCATTGCATTAGACAGACCACCTGCCCCGACATCATGTAGTGAAACGATTGGGTTGCCGTCTTTACTGTTATTGCTTACATCGACATCATCGCCCGACTCTTCATTACCAGCTAAGGCCCAGCAGCGATCAAGGACTTCTTGGCAACGACGCTCCATTTCAGCGTTATCGCGCTGAACTGAGGCAAAGTCTAAACCTTCATCAAGGTCACCACTATCGACTGACGATGCGGCACCGCCGCCCAGACCGATTTGCATCGCAGGGCCACCAAGGACGATTAGCAAATCGCCTTTTTTTGATTGCATTCTTTTCAATCAGGTTGCGTTTGATATTGCCGTAACCACCTGCCAGCATGATTGGCTTATGATAGCCCCGCATCTCGCTACCGTCTTTTGCGGCAGAAGTGTCTAGCTGAAAACTACGGAAGTAACCGCATAGATTTGGACGACCAAACTCGTTTGAGAAGTTGGCACTGCCTAATGGCGCTTCGGTCATGATCTCAAGGCTGGTTGCCATACGATCTGGCGTGCCATAAGCCTGAGTGCTCAATTGACCTGACTGCTCCCACTTTTCGCTAAGCTCTGGGATATGCAGATGTGATACGTGGAACCCTGTTAGGCCCGCTTTTGGCTTGCCGCCACGACCAGTCGCGCCTTCGTCACGAATCTCACCGCCAGCACCTGTTGCCGCACCAGAGTAAGGGGCAATCGCTGTTGGGTGATTGTGCGTCTCAACTTTCATTAAGATATCGATGTTTTCTTGATGAAAGTCGTAAGGATGGATTGAATTGGCATCCATTGCGTCAATCGGAATAGGATAAAAACGCATACCATCAGACCCAGCCATCACCGCAGCGTTGTCTTTGTACGCTGACAAGATGCCTTGCGGGTTCGACTGGTACGTGTTTTTAATCATTTGGAACAGTGACTTTGGTTGTACGTCACCATCAACTGTCCACTGGGCATTAAAGATCTTATGACGGCAATGCTCTGAGTTGGCCTGTGCAAACATCATCAGCTCAACGTCAGTTGGGTTGCGTTTCAACTCATTGACGTACGCATTCATTAGATAGTCGATATCTTCACTGGATAACGCAAAGCCGAACTCGGTATTGGCCGATTCTAGTGCTGACTGACCTTGTCCGATCACATCGATATGATTTAGTGATGCTGGCGATTGATCATCAAACAATTTGCTGACATCGCTCAAGTCATAAACCAAGCTCTGAGTCATACGGTCAAACAATAACTGCTCAGCGTCTACTGGTAGTTTTTCGCCTGCGTCACCGTCTGTTTTTTTCATCAAGGGTTAACGTATAAACGACAACACGCTCAACACGATTAATCTCGATTTCACAGTTATTAAAGATATCTGTCGCTTTACTTGCCCATGGCGATATCGTACCAAAACGTGGCCCAACGATGACTTGTAGTTGGTTGTCTTGCGGCGCATTTAGCGTTGCTGACTGGTCAACCGCTAGTAAATCTAGCGCTTTTTTATGTTCATCACCAGATAGCTCTCGTGATAGCACATACACTTGCTGTGTACTTATTTGACTGACATTTAGCTCGGTTTTTTGCTGAAACTGACTGATGAGTTGCTGCGTCTGAAAATCGGTAAGAAACGGTTGTCCGGCGATGGTCATCATAAAGGCATAATCCGTAAGATCAAGGCATCTCTGCCATGCTAAGTAAATGGTCTGGGTATTATAACAAGAAGACCTGTAATAAGCAGGTCTAAACCAAGATAAATTGCCGATAAGTTGCGTTCTATCCCGACTTACTATTTGCGAATCGATAATTCAAAAAAAGTAGGTTTTTAATTTGTTTTTGAATTATCCATCGAAAAATAGAACGCTCAAATCTACGCTGTCACAATTTTTACCTAACCTTCATATTCCTTACAAACTCTCACATCGCATTACTGGGAACCTATATAAATGTAGGGTGACAACTCGGTATTCTAGTCTCAGTTGTTAAGGCGACGATGACGTTTAACTTTTATATTTATTTGATTGTTGAATCAATCTAGCCTAAAGAAAAATTACTATAAATAATCAACTGTTCAACTCGGCTAATTAAAACAACGCTATATAAGCCCAATTAAAATACTATAAAAAAGGAAATTTATTATGAGTAGACAAGACCATATCGATAAAGTACAAGAACTGGTAAAAGAAGTGAAATTTACCATGATGACCACTCGTACTCACGAAGGCCATTTACATGCCTGCCCAATGACTACTAGCGAGACGAGCATTGGCGCAAAAGAGATTTGGTTTATTGGTGATAAAACCACTGAGACCATCAAAGATATTGAAAAAGACCCACAAGTAAACTTGGCCTATGTCAGTCAAGATTCAAAAGATTATGTCTCAATTAACGGTAAAGCAGAATTGGTCGAAGACCAAGAGAAGTTAGATGAGCTATGGTCGCCAATTTACAATGCGTTTTATGAGCAAGGTAAAGAAGATCCAAATGTACAGTTAATCAAAGTCGTCCCACATGGTGCAGAATACTGGCTAAGCGGTAGCTCAGTAGTCAATATGTTTAAGATGACCACTGCTGCAGTAATGGACGGTAAGAAAGCGACCAACTTAGGCGAAAACAACTCAGTGACACTATAAGTTGTCTGATTTATAAGCAGTAAAAACAAAAACGCCAGTGGCTAATGCGACTGCGTTTTTATTGTCTAAGTTTTGAGCTAACTATTTTCGTTTTATGGAATTATCCGCTTTGCTTTAAATAAGGCCAAGCAGCTTTTAGATAAATCATCATCGACCATAAGGTAAGTATCACAGCGGCGACCATTAATACATAACCGATGGTTTCAAGCGACTGCCAATTAAGCAGTAGTACGGTAATTGCTACCATCTGGAACGTGGTTTTTAGTTTGCCCACATAAGATACCGCGACGCTAGTACTCTTACCCAGCTCTGCCATCCACTCACGTAACGCTGATACTGCGATTTCACGCGAAATAATGACGATAGCCGCTATCGCCATAATGATATTGGGATGCCACTGTACAAGGACAATGAGCGCTACAGCCACCATTAACTTATCAGCAACAGGGTCCAAAAATCGACCAAAGGCTGACATAACATTTAGTTTACGAGCAAAATACCCATCGAGCCAATCGGTAATCGCGGCAATAATAAAGACGCCGGTCAATAACAAATGGCGCAACAAACTATCGCTAAACTCGCTCATCCCAACCCGCGCAATGACATTGTCTGAAATCGCAGGCATACCAATACCCATGGCTGGCGGCCAATAAGCAATAGCGACAAATAGCGGAATCATCAAGATACGCGCAATCGTAAGGTTGTTAGGCAAGTTAAAAATACTCTTGGTATTTTGCGAACTTGGCGGTTCTTCCTGCGTATGCAAATGCGTGCTGTCAGTCATGGCAAACCCAGTTTAATATGAACATAATAATGGCAGATAGCTTAGCATTTTTCGGACAAGGCGTCATGCCATCTCTGCAGCGATTGAGTTATCAAAGATATCAAGGTTGACTAGACGCCCTATTATCGACATAAGCTATTGAAATTATTAGCAGCCTTTATCAATGATTGCATCATAAAGCTCCGCTACTTACTCTAAATATCAGTGCTTCATACCAGTCTTTGCGTCTTTTGGATTTTTACAACGTAATATACTGTAACCAAAACTGCCAGACAGCACTCAATTGCGCTATCATAGCGACTGTACCAGAACACTTGTACACTTAAATCAGTAGATGTAAATAGCTAAGTAAATATCTCCACCTATTGTATTGATAATTATTACCCTTATAAATAACAGTAGAGAGCACCAATAATTACAACAACTCTTGACCACGGCCTTTGTAGCTAATACATGCCCCGTTTTCCTCAGCCCACAGTACCTCCTCTGTGGGCCTTTTTTTACTTACGTTTTGCTAAACCCAGATATCGTAAAACGATGCAAAATAATGAGCATGGATATCACGCTTACTGCGTTTGCATGATTGCCTTAACGGTTTGCTGCGCTATTCGATAGCAGCTCTCAATATTACCTTTTGCACACCAGTCACCACTGACGATCCATTGCTTGGTTGCATCGATTAATATGCCTAGCTCTTCAGCATCCTTATTTACAATAGTAGCTGCATAGCGCCAACGATGACAATCTGTTTGGCTAGGTGCGCTGTCTTCATTCCAATTTAATGCTTGTTTTGCCGCCTGTAATAATTGTTCTTCGACTGACTCCATATCGTCATCGACGTGAGCTTCTGACCAGTCATTACGTGCATGAATGGTGATACTTGGTAGTAGCTCACCATGGGCAGGTTTTTGATGCTCAATAAATATTCTATCGAGAATAGCGCTATTTAAATAAGCGACATCCCATTGCGGTGTTAGCTGGCCATTTAATGTTTCAGGTAGTTTTTGCACATCATCCCAGCCAAGCATCAGCGTATAGCAGGCTTGCATTTGTGGTTTAGTAATTTTGTCTTGCTGACTAAACTTACTATTTGCCATCAACTCTACCGCCTGACCATTTGGCGCTGTGCAAATAACCCAATCAAACCAGCCCAGACTGGCTCCAGTTTCGTCAAATAGCTCAGTTTGCTTGCTGTTTTGATTAAAAATTTGGATCTGAGACCGCTGCTGATTTTGAGACTGCAAATACTGAGTGAGCGGTGCGACACGGGTCTTAAATATTATGGTCGTATGCTTGAGCGCGGCGGCCAATTCACGGCCCCAACTGGTCATTTTCGGTGTACTGATGTAGCGTGCATGCACCGCGTCCCATTGTTCTTTGCTTTGGATATTAGGCGGTTGCCCATTGTCACTTGCAGGAGTTAACTCAATCACTTCAGCACACCATGGCTGTAGCAACCCTGTATCTAACCAAGGCGCGATAAATTGTTGAAAGACAGCAGTTTTCGCAGTAAAAAACTGTGCACCGAACGACCATTGCCAGTTTTTATCAGTTTTACTATCGCTGCGATAACGGGTCGCTAAACGGCCTACACTGCGTGATTTTTCAAAGATAGTGATTTGCGGGGTGTTAGATGACGAGCTTGATTGGTTTGACGCGCGCTCTAATAGTGTTGCTGTGAGCAATCCCGTTAGGCCACCACCGATGATGGCGATTTTTGGGGCAGATAGAGCAATTGAGCACGAAGCATGATCAGTCATGATGACAGTGGACCTTATAAAGTATTTATGAGTCGCTACTATATTAATTAGTTAGCCTAGTAAGTACCGAGTGGCTCGTCAATTAATTCTCAATTAAAATGGTAACGATGTTGTCTTGTTAGCATTATTGAACCTTCAAAATGCGCCAATATCAATATCGTCTACGTAAAAAAAAGCCATGCTATTCTCGATAACATGGCTTTTATTTAACTTCGATATATGAATATTAATGGCTAGTATTGAGTCACTATCCTTAACACTACAGGTTCGTTAGCAGGCTGACTTACTCTCCACGACCCGCTTTGACTTCTTCAACCAAGTCATTAATCACTGAGCTATCAGCAAGTGTAGATAGGTCGCCCAGTCCTACATATTGCCCTGCTGCAAGGTTACGCAAGATACGGCGCATGATTTTTCCTGAGCGCGTTTTTGGTAGTGCATCGACCATATAGATGGCATCTAAAGTCGCAATTGGTCCAATCTCAGCACGCACATGGCGTTTTAATTCTGCTTTTAGATCGTCGGTCTTTTCTTCACCTGACTTTAGAATGATAAATGCACAGATGCCTGTACCGCGTATCTCATGCGGCATACCGACAATCGCAGCTTCAGCAGTTGCAGGGTGCGCAACCACGGCGCTCTCGATCTCTGCTGTGCCCAAGCGATGCCCTGCCACGTTGAGTACATCGTCGACACGACCAGTAATCCAGTAATGCCCATCTTCATCACGTTGAGCGCCATCACCCGTGAAATAATGACCCGGATAATCGCTAAAGTAGGTCTTTAAGAAACGTGGATGGTCATTGTAGATAGTACGCATCTGCCTGGCCAGCCGCTACTGATCACCAAATTGCCTTCTGCAGGGCCTTCTAAAATCGCACCATCACTATCGACGACTTCTGGTTTGACGCCATATAGTGGTGTCATTGCCGCGCCCGGTTTGAGATCGACCGTGCCTGGTATTGGTGCCATTAAGATGCCACCAGTCTCGGTCTGCCACCATGTATCGACGATAGGACATTTACCATCACCGACGACATTGTAGTACCAGTCCCACGCTTCTGGGTTGATCGGCTCACCGACCGAACCTAGCAGACGCAAACTAGAACGATCCGACTCTCGAACGAAAGCGTCGCCCTCTTTCATCATCGCGCGAATAGCTGTCGGTGCAGTGTATAGGATGGTCACGTCATGCTTATCAATGATATGACCGATACGTGCCCATGTTGGATGCTCTGGTACACCTTCAAACATTACCGTTGTCGTGCCATTGGCCAATGGTGCATAGGTTGAGTACGTGTGGCCAGTAATCCAGCCCACATCTGCCGTACACCAGTAGACGTCATCTTCTTTGATATCAAAAACATCACGGAACGTTGAGATAGCATAGGTGATATAGCCGCCTGTAGTATGCACTACACCTTTTGGCTTACCAGTCGAGCCAGAAGTATATAATAAAAATAGTGGGTCTTCGGCATTCATAACTTCAGGCTCGCAGATCTCTGATTGACCATCGACCAAATTGTGATACCACACATCACGGCGCCCACTCATCGGTATAGAGTTACCCGTACGATGAACGACAATGACTTTTTCGACACTCTCAGTGCCATCCATGTCGAGTGCGTGATCGACATTGGCTTTGAGCGGTGTGTGCTTGCCGCCGCGTAAACCTTCGTCAGCGGTAATAACAACTTTTGAGCGACTGTCTATCAAGCGATTACCCAAACTCTCGGCAGAAAAACCACCAAACACCACTGAATGTACCGCACCGATACGCGCACATGCCAGCATCGCTACCATGGCTTCCGGTATCATCGGCATATATAGCGTTACGCGGTCACCTTTTACAACGCCAAGCTTGCGCAATGAATTACCTAAGCGGCAGACAGCTTCATGCAACTCTTTAAAAGAGATGATTTTGTGCAACGAAGGGTGATCGCCTTCCCAGATGATAGCAGGCTTGTATGGGTTTTCTTCGAGGTGACGATCGAGACAGTTGACTGAAATATTCAGCTCACCATCCTCAAACCATTTAATGCTAAAATCATCTAAGTCATAATTGACGTTACTGACCTTAGTCGGTTTTTTTATCCAGTCGATTAGCTCAGCACGCTTCGCCCAAAAAGCATCAATTGCTTCGGCTGATTCGATAGATTGCTGGTAGTCTGTAAGGTACTTATCAGGTGTGGTATTGGCAGCAGCCATAAACTCGGCTGAGATAGGAAATGATTTCTGAGTCATAGTGTTGGGTCCCTTTTAATTATTATGACCTACACGGATAAACGTCTATGACGCGCCCCATGTAAGCAATAAGAGTCATCTTCCATAATGTGTGACGCTCATCGTTAGTTTGACAAATAAGCGTGACCGTTGCAAGACATCAAAAGCCAAACATAACAATTTCACTGTACATCTGTATGTTTAGATAATTATATTAGTACTTATACTGGTACGTATAATGCTATTTATAGGGGCAGCTATCATAACGATAGTACTAAAATGACAGCTGGTTGTGATCACACGGTAACAGCGTATGGCTTAGGGCATTTAATCCTTGTAACCTTTAGTGAAATATGGACAATAGCTACACTAAACATACTGCTTCATTTAACAAAATGTCAGCCGCGTTTTTAATAAAAACAATGCTTGGCCTGGTTATACTTTTTTTCACCCCATCGTTTTACGAGACCGCAATGACTAATCAACGCAATGCACAAAACCATACTCACTATGATGTCGTTATTATTGGTGCTGGCGCTTCAGGGTTGTACTGTGCACTGACTGCCGGACGGCGCGGTCGCCGCGTATTGGTTTTGGATCATGCCAATAAAGCTGGTAAAAAGATTTTGATGTCAGGTGGTGGTCGCTGCAACTTCACCAATTACTTTGTAGAGCCTGAGCACTTTATTGGTGCCAATCCCCACTTCTGCAAATCAGCGCTAAGTCGTTACCCAAGTTGGGAGTTTATCGGCATGGTAGAGTCGCATAAGATTGCCTACCATGAACGCGAACACGGTCAGCTGTTCTGTGACGACTCGGCACAAGATATCTTGTCTATGCTCCTAGATGAATGCACGGCTGTAGGCGTACAAGTAAAGCTTAATGCTCAGATTGATCACGTTAAAACTGCTGCTCATGATAACGGTGAGCGCTTTTATCTAACGACGAGTAAAAAGCTTGGTAAAAAAAGACATTGCGAACGGCACTCAATCTTCGCAAACAGGCTATAGCTGTGAGTCTTTAGTCATCGCCACTGGTGGACTATCTATCCCGACCATGGGAGCAAGTGGTATCGGCTATGAGTTGGCGCAGCAGTTCGGGCATACTCTTGTGCCAACTGACGCTAGCCTTGTACCCTTTACCTTCACTGACAAAACAGGCGAGCTTATCCGTGCTTTGGCTGGTATCAGTTTGCCAGTTATTGCCAGTAACGAGCGTATCTCTTTTAAATTGCCCGTCCTATTTACCCATCGTGGTCTCTCTGGCCCTGCCATGCTACAGCTCTCCAACTATTGGCAGACTGGGGAAACCATCAGTATCAATTTGTTGCCTGAAATAGACGTCACTGAGCTTTTACTTGCTCGCAAAAAGTCACATCCACGCCAGCTTATTCGTACCGTATTGGCAGAAAACACAGATAATGCATTACCCAAGAAGCTATTAGCAGCACTACAGACGCATCTGTGGGAAGACATCAAAGATACGGAGCTTGCTAATATTAAAGACGAACGTCTCACAGAGCTTGGTATTACCCTTAATGGTTGGCAGCTCAAACCTTCTGGCACGGAAGGCTACCGTACCGCTGAGGTCACACGCGGCGGCGTCAAAACTGATGAGGTTTCTTCAAAAACGATGCAAAGCAATTTACAAGACGGCTTATACTTTATCGGTGAAGTGCTTGATGTGACCGGCTGGCTTGGTGGTTATAATTTTCAGTGGGCATGGGCAAGTGGTTTTGTGAGTGGTGAGATCGTCTAATCATGGACACTTATAAGTTTTTAACGTTTGCTTAATCGCTGCCGACAGCACTAGGAATGAAATAGTAATAAAAACTCATACAATCTACTCTTATATTCATAGTAGTATTACTTAATAATAGCTTTTCTATTGATAGTAATTCTAATTAGACTAATGAGGTGACCCATGCGTTCAATTAAACACATTCACGGTGAAAAAGAGTCGCACTGGTAGGTGACGGCTTTTTTGTAAAAACTCTGATCAGTCATCTAGATGATAATCCAGACCTTAATTATAGCCATACTGATCCTTTCTTATTATTAGACTATGCCAAGCCAACAACGTTTTCACCCAACCCCGCTTATAAAATGCAGCCACATGGCGTTGGTCAACACCCACATAAAGGTTTTGAAACTGTCACCATTGCTTATGCAGGTGAGATTAGTCATGTAGATTCGACAGGTGGGCGCGGTGATATTTTAGAAGGTGATGTACAGTGGATGACTGCTGGTCGCGGTATTCTGCACGAAGAGTTCCACTCTGAAGCCTTTGGGCAACGTGGTGGTATATTTAGTATGGTGCAGTTATGGGTCAACTTGCCAAGCGCCCATAAACTGACCGACCCAAAATACCAATCTATCAAACGTGCTGATATGCCTATCGTTGACCTGATAGACAATAGCGATGAGCAAACTGTCATCGGCCAAGCTGCCATTATTGCCGGTGACTGGCATGGGATAGCGGGAGCAGCAACGACCTTTACGCCAGTCAATATGTGGGATATTGAGCTACATACAGCAGGTACAACCACGCTACAAGTACCGAAAACGCACAATACCCTACTCCTGGTACAAGAAGGTCAAATATTGGTCAACGGTACAGCCGTCAGCGCAGGCAGCCTAATTGAATTTTCAGCGCCTATTCGAAATCATGTAGGCACTCAATCTGAACATTCATCATTACCTGCTACTGATACTATCGAATTGACCTACCCTGCAACTACCGATGAAGACACACCTATCAAATTGCTACTGCTAAGCGGCGAGCCAATCGGTGAACCTATCGTAGGTCACGGCCTCTTTGTGATGAATACCCAAGATGAGCTACGACAAACGTTCCGTGATTATCAAACAGGCAATTTTGGATATTAATCAAAATAAATGCGTAAAAAAAGCCCTCTAACTATCGATAGTCAAAGGGCTTTTTATAACGCGTTTGTCTGCCTATTCAGTGATACTGACGGATGGATAATTGCTTACACTTCATTCATAAACGGATAATCAGTGTAGCCAACCGTGCTGCCACCATAGAAGCTCTCTGGATGCTGCTCGTTGAGCGGTGCGCCCTCTTGAATACGTTCAGCGAGATCAGGGTTGGCAATATAATCACGACCGAATGCTACCGCATCGATATAGCCTGCTTTGATGTTCTTCTCAGCTTTGTCCGCATCATAGCCACCCGCCGCGATGATGGTCTGATCGAACGCATCACGGACACGCTGACGGAACTCATCGCTATACGGCGTACCACCTGCCCAATCTGGCTCTGACAGATGCAAATACATTAGACCACGCTTATTGATTTGTTCAATCAGCCAAATGTTATCGTCTTCTTCGTAGCCTCCCTCAACATTGTTGAATGTGCCCAGTGGTGAAATACGAATACCCACGTGATCTGCATCCCAAGCATCCACACATGCATCGATAACATCAAGCGTCAAGCGCGCACGGTTTTCGCGGCTACCGCCGTATTCATCATCACGTTGATTGGTATGCTCGGCCCAAAACTGATGCAGCAAATAACCATGCGCGCCATGAATCTCAATACCATCAAACCCCGCTTCCTGCGCGCACTTGGTTGCATGCGCAAAGTCAGTAACCACTTGCTGAATCTCATCAAGACTGGCTGGGCGCGGCGGCGTGGCATCCGCGCGAATGGCTTGGTTGTCACTATCACGCAATGAGGTACGGATACCTACATCGACATCTGAGGCTGAAATTGGCGCACGGCGTTCAGGTTGTACGCTTTCATGTGAGACAAGTCCTGTGTGCCATAGCTGGACGACGATCTTGCCACCTTTGGCATGGACATTGTCAACGATGGCTTTCCATGCAGTGACTTGATCTTGAGTATGTAGCCCTGGTGCGCCTGCATAGCCTTTTGCTTGAAACGATACTTGCGTCGCTTCAGTGATGACAAGGCCCGCCCCTGCACGCTGCGAGTAGTACTCTGCTGCCCATGTGATAGGGACATCGCCTGGCTCAACGGCACGCAGACGTGTCAGTGGGGCCATCATAATGCGGTTTTTTTAGCGTTTGTGTGCCCATTTTTACAGGCTCAAATAAAATATCGTGTGCCATAATCTGTCCTATTGGTTATTGCTGCTATCTATGATCTTTAGTTATAGCAACCATCAATCATACTAATTATTATCGCATGCTGTTTAGAAAAACTTATAATATCATTAGTAAATCTACGTTTAGCGCCTACCTTTATAGGGAACAGATTTCATTATTCCAAGCAATATTTACAAACAGATACAGTAATATTCATCTATACAAATCTTCGTATTTATTTACTACGAAGACTGTTTACTAAGCCTTAAATACTGTTCGTCTGGGTCTTGTCTTTCGGCTTTAGCATTTTCTTAATTGACAGCTCTAGTGACAGATACGTGCCGATCAATATCACAATCGAACCAATGATGGCTTGTATATTTAGCGCCTCGCCAAGCAATAGATAGCCCAAAATAATCGCAAAAATTGGAATGACTAACGTGATACTCGTGGCACGCGTTGGCCCAATATTTTTGATCAACTGATTCATAAAAATAAGGGCAATGGCGGTTGAAAACACACCAATACAGATCACCGAAACCCATGCCTTTATGCTGATATCTTTACCATAAGGGAACTCATTAAAGGCTACAGGCAGCATAATGATACTACCGATAATGAGCGAGCCTGCGGTGATAGCGACTGGCGATACTTCGTACAGATAGTTTTTAGTGATGTTGGCCCCAAGCGCATAACCTACACAGGCTAGTAGCGCGTAGCCCATCGGTAGGAGTCCTTCGATCAATCCTTTGCCTGGCTCGCCGCCACCAAACAAGCTTTCGCTCATCAGTATGATTACCCCAATCACCCCAATGACCAAACCGAGTGCTTGTTTTTTTCGATAGCCTATCTTTAAAGAAGACTCTAGCGATAAAACCACTCATCATCGGTACAGAAGCATTTAGCACGGCTAGCACGCCTGCGTTCACTGATTGCGCGGAAAACGAGAACAACACAAAAGGCAGCGCTGCTGAAAACAAGCCAACGAGCGCTAGCATTTTCCAATGCTCCTTGATGCCTACTCTGTTTTTCTTATTGAGCAATACAAAGACCAACATGACCAATCCGGCGAATATCACACGCAAGCTGCGAATGCCAATGAGCCAAACTCAGGCACGCCAATACGATAAAAAACGAAAGAGAGTGACCACATAAAAGAGAGCGTCACAAAGATGATGAGGTCACGGTTGGTCATTGGGTAATCCTATTAAGCGCTTAGACTGCGTTTACCAACTCGTGTCGGTCATAAGCGTCTGATGCGTTGTAAAAATTATCATGTGATTAAAAACTCATGATGATAACTTTTTAATTGTTTGATGGGTAATTTTTTATAAAATTTATAGTGAGTTTTTATCCACTTATTAATTTTCCTAGCACAGTTTTAAGGTTTTCACCTTTTTGATAATCTGTAAATTTGGACAAATCCTTTTCATTAAGCAGCATACAGTAAGCAGCGCCTATCCTATATTTCCTATACTTTAGCCTATCCCAGCGCCTTTCTATTCACATACTAAAGAACTCCAAAGTCATCCTTAAGTAAACAATCAGTTCAATACCTATAAAAACAGATCCACAGTCATAGTAAACTCTTCTTATAACCCTGTTCTACGTCAGCTACTCTTAATAATACTGTTGTTAAAAGTAGCTCTGATAAATCAATTCAAGTTTTACGTAAATATATTAGTTGATATTTGTTCACTAATTTTCTACTATCTAAAAAGTATTGGTTAGCATTTGGCAATACACAAAATAGATGGCAAACATCATTAGTAGGATTTATAAATTATTGAGGAATGATTATGAAAAGGATAGCGTTATTTATCGGTATGATATCAGTTGCAACGGCAGGTTTTTGCGGGGTTGGTCAGTTCTCAGATGAGACCACTTGCTATGTTTATAAACAAGATAAACTACAAAAAAAGCTAAACTGTCAGTATGAGGGCGCTGAGGGTGCAGCGATGAGTTATAGTTTTAGACAGGTCTCCTATAACCTGCCAGGGTTTGGCAAAATGGCGACCTCTACCAGCGCAAACTATAATGACCGTAATGAAGTGACTGGATGGACGACCACCATCAATGACGAGCCCGCGATCATCAGATATCGTCTGCCGACTAATCAGCGTATCGTCAGTGATGCCTATGCGCAGTCTGGTAAAGCGGTTATGCAATGTTATCTTAGTACAAAATCGCAGTGGGAGATTTGTGCTAAATAGAGCAGAGTACTCTAGCAATTTATAGTGCAATAAAGCTGAGTGTTTTGCTTGGCTTTTATTGCCGCCCGCTAAAAACTGAAGCATCAACCTTAGCCCCATCCTCTATGAAGTTCTCTCACCGTTTTTTCTATATACTCAATGTCTTCACCACTGTCAAAGCCACTGATAAAATCAACCTCCCTGTTAGACAGCCATTGAATTACAACCCTGCATCGGTAAGAATGATGCTACTTATTTATAAAACCTACTTACCAACCCAGTTTATTAACGAGTCAAATACATGAAACTGCGCATCCTAAAGTCTGCTGTGACCAATCCTTGGTTTAATCTTGCCACCGAGGATTGGATATTTAATACGCTTAATCCCGACTCGCATACCCTATTTTTATGGCGTAACTCTGAAACCGTGGTTATTGGACGCTCGCAAAATCCATGGGTAGAGTGCAAAACCGATAAGATGGAAGCAGACGATGTATTTTTAGCGCGGCGTCAGAGCGGCGGCGGCGCAGTATTCCATGACTTGGGCAATACCAATTTTACTTTTTTTATCACCCAGTGATGCTTACGACCAAGAAGCAAACTTCACCGTCATCATTAATGCGCTTAAGAAACTCGGCATAGACGCCACGCTGTCTGGTCGTAACGATATGCAGGTCAGTGACCGCAAAATATCGGGCAGCGCATTTAGACATGCCGCCGATCGCAGCTTTCATCATGGCACATTGCTGGTCAATGCCAACATGCAAAAGCTTGGCGATTATCTGAATCCGCATCCACTAAAGCTCAAAGCAAAAGGCATCAAATCTGTGCGCGCTCGCGTAGCAAACTTGGTAGATTTTAATGAGGCTATCAATCACGAGACATTGTCTGATGCGATTATCGAAGCGTTCTGTGAATATCATGGAGAGAGTGCACAGGTCGAGCAATTAGATGAGGCTAGCCTTGCTAAGCAGCCGACGCTAAACGCTTACTATCAACAGATGGCAGACTGGGATTGCGCTTTGGTAAAACGCCTGAGTTCACCCATCATATCGAGACACGCTTTGATTGGGGCATGATGGATGTGCATATGGATGTGAAGCAGGCAATGATTACAGAGGTTGTCATTTTCTCTGACGCGCTAAATGTTGAACTTATTGATCTGCTTAAAAAGACATTGACTGGCGTTAAATATAATAAGCCTGAGATTAAAAACAAGCTCGATGACCTAGCAATAGCGCAACCTGAATTGGCAACGCAAGTGAGCGATTTTGAAAAATGGTTGGTTGGTGAGATGGAAGGTTAGATTTTGCGACGTCAGATTTAATCTAGCAAGTATCCCAGAGTGTGCCGCTTGCCCTGCTTGGTAAAAAGTTACTGACACAAATGCGCTGTATATAGTTAACGGTATTGACATCGTACATACGCCATTTGAGATTTTGTATATTAACGATGCATAAAAACCACCCTGCCATTACTCCATTTTTTATGAATAATCAATATTAAGGTATTTTCATGAAGTACTTACATGCAATGATTAGAACCAACAAACTAGAAGAAACGTTATTTTTCTATTGTGACCTTATGGCTTACAACTGCTAAGAAAGAAAGACTCTGAATCAGGCAGATTCAGCTTATATTTTTTTAGCAACGCATGAGGGTGCGCCAGAGATTGAGGTGACACACAACTGGGATGAAAGAGAATATACCAATGGCGATAATTTTGGGCACTTTGCCTTTAGAGTCGACAACATATACGCACAGTGCGACACCTTTATACAGGCAGGGATCGAGATATTAAGACCGCCTAGAGATGGCCATATGGCTTTTGTTAAAGACCCTAATAATATCTCAATTGAGCTGCTACAAAATGGCGAAGACTTAGAACCTATTGAGCCTTGGATTTCGATGGAAAATATTGGCAGTTGGTAGGTGAGTGAGGCTGACTAGGCTAATTCGTTTTTTACAGAAAGTGATGATGACACGTATATCACAGTTATAGCTTTCTTAAAATACAATCAAGCTCTAAAAAATGAGGGTAATATGAAAAAGTTATGCATCACTACGATCGGTATTTTAGGCACTTGCCTACTTTCCACTTATGCAAATTCAGCAAGTTTTGATTGCAACAAAGCTGCTAGCTGGGTAGAAAAAACCGTTTGCGAAAGCTCTGAGCTTTCTAAGCTTGATGACACAATGGCGAAGAAATATAAAAGCATTTTAGTGCTGCTCCTGACTATGAAGACAGCAAAGCTTTTAAAGATAGGTTCATTGCTAACCAACGCACATGGCTTACGTTTCAGCGTAATACCTGTAAAAGTGAAGAATGTCTGATACGTGAGTATAAAGAGTATATCGAAGCGCAAAGCAGTTACGGTGTGGCTTGGAATTTTTCAGATGAGTTAAGTCTTTCTGATTTACCGAGTAAAAGTGCCTTTGGTAAGTTTTCTCAAACCTCTCAAATCTCAATATATAATTCAGGTACTCAACGCTGGGAAGATACGGGAGAGGCAAAAAACACGGTATCGATTCATAGTGTCGCTAATAAACCTTATCTTTCTATTATCGAGGGCGTTTTGATTTTTACCAATGCTCATACTTGTGATTTAGGAGAGAGTAAAGCCATATGGTCACAGAATCATTGGGTCATCAACGATGATCAGCCAAATAAAACTGCTGAGCTGCGTTTATACCCAGCAACTTATAAAGGCCAGACTCAATTACTATTAAGAGATATGGATGATCAATATAGAAGACTGCATTGTGGTATGCGAGGGTATTTTGACGGGATTGTATTAGAGCGTGAGTAAGTGAGCAAAAACTCTATATTCTCTCAGAATAAATATAAGTTGGACTGAATATATAGTTTAATAAGTCAAATTTTCATTCTAAATAAAAAAGGACGGCAAGAGATATCCCCTCGCCGTCCATTATTTAACATTCATGCTAAAGAGTTTAGATCTGAGCGGCGACTTCAGCACCATCACGAATCGCACGTTTGGCATCTAGCTCAGCTGCGAGCTTGGCACCGCCAATAAGATGATACTGCGCGTCTGGTGCATCACCAACGTTTGGCATCAGCTCAACGACTGACTCTTGACCCGCACAGACAACGACGCTATCGACACGTAATAACTGGCTTTGACCTTGTGGGTTAGTTACCCAGATACCTTCGTTGGTGATTTTGTCATATTGCACGCCTGCGACTTGGATCACACCGTGAGATTTGATATGTGCACGATGTACCCAGCCTGAGGTTTTGTTCAGACCACTACCCAGACGGCCTTTACTACGCTGCATCAAATACACTTGGCGAATCGGTTTAATCGCTGCTGGTCTGACCAGCCCACCATCACTTTGATAGTCGGTATCGTTGGTCACACCCCACTCTTCGCGCCACTCGCTGATTGATTGCGGCTCAGGGCGATAGCTTGGATCTTTTAGCCCCTCAGGGCCGATTTCATCCAGCGACTTGCCATGATTGGCTGTTAGATACTCACTGACATCAAAGCCAATACCACCAGCACCGATGACCGCTACGGTATTGCCCACTGCTTTTTCGCCAGACAGCAGCTCAGCATAGCTCATGACTTGTGGCAGCTCAGCCCCTTCGAGCTTCCCTTCTAGACTTCTCGGTACGACACCCGTTGCCACGATGACATGATGGAACTTAGCTTTTTCAAGCATGTCCTTATCAACTTTGGTGTTCAGTTTAATCTCAACACCTAGATGCTCAAGCTCATTGATATAGTAGCGAATAGTCTCAAAGAACTCTTCTTTACCAGGGATGACTTTGGCGTAGTTAAACTGTCCGCCTAGCACGTCTTTTGCTTCAAACAGAGTTACGTCATGACCACGTAAGGCTGCCACATGAGCGGCTGACATACCAGCAACACCGCCACCGATGACGGCGACTTTTTTTCGGCTTTTTGGTTTTCTTATAGACCAATTCAGTCTCATAACAGGCTTGCGGATTGACCAAACAAGTCGAGCGTTTGTTTTCGAACGTATGGTCGAGGCAGGCTTGGTTACAAGCAATACAGGTGTTAATGCGATCTGTCTGACCGTTTTTGGCTTTATTGACCCAATGCGCATCAGCCAAGAATGGACGCGCCATTTGAATCATGTCAGCTTGACCAGTCGCAACGATTTCTTCTGCTGTTTCTGGCATGTTGATACGATTGGCTGCCATCATCGGGATACTAATGTGCTTTTTAATTTCCGCGGTGAAATCAACGAAAGCGGCTCGTGGCACGCTAGTCACGATAGTCGGAACACGCGCTTCATGCCAGCCGATACCGGTATTCATGATGGTCACGCCCGCTTCTTCTAGCGCCTTAGCCACGGTGATGACTTCATCCATGACGTTACCGTCTTTGACCAAATCAATCACTGATAAACGGAATAGAATAATAAAGTCTTCGCCAGTCGCCTCGCGTACGGCTTTGACCACGTCGACAACGAACTTCATACGACCATGAATATCACCACCGTAGATGTCTTTACGCTTATTCACATGGCTTGATAAAAACTGGTTGAGCAAATAACCTTCAGAGCCCATGATTTCGACACCATCATAGCCTGCTTGCTTGGCAAGTTTGGCTGAGCGAGCATAGTCTTTTACCGTCTGCTCGATGTTTTTGATACTCATCTTACGCGGTTTAAACGGTGAGATTGGTGACTTGATTGGGCTAGATGATACGGCAAAAGGATGATAGCCATAGCGACCACTGTGCAATATCTGCATGATGATTTTGCTGTCATGCTTATGCACAGCACGAGTAACGCGCTGGTGGTTGATAACGTCAGCTTTGGTATTCATCGTTCCGCCAGCAGGCAACAACCAACCTTCGCGGTTAGGCGAGATACCGCCAGTAATCATCATTGCCACGCCGCCCTTTGCACGTTCTGCAAAATACGCCGCCAACTTGCCATAATTATAAAAACGGTCTTCAAGCCCAGTATGCATTGAGCCCATAACCATACGGTTTTTTTAGCGTAGTAAAGCCCAAATCTAGCGGCTCAAATAAATGCGGATAGTGTTCATTGGTGCTAGCGGTTTGGATCGTATTGGCACTATGGCTGGCAGACATATCATTTTCCTTATGAATAGTTTATGAGGCTACTTCTTAAAAACGGCTTTTTAGAATTAGTGGAGCTAAGAGGTTTAGCATCATCGATATCGTAACACACCGCGATTATTGTCAGCTATGCAGACAAGCGACTGATGAGTGAGCACTATATTAATTGCTATAACGAGCGGGACGGTGTAACAGGCTGCACTGTAGCATATGGTTAAGCAAACACCACAAAACTCAGCCAAATTTTGAGGTAGATTATATACCGTTAGCTTAATGTCACCTAAAAATTAGACTAAGATATAAATCGATAAATATCGACTTATACCTATAGCTTCTATGCTAGATTACTGTACTAAATAATATACTGACGTTAACGTACTGACGCATTATAGAAATACGATAAAGGACTATCATTATGACAGATTTCCATACAGGTCTTGGCAAAAATGCCGCCAACCATCAACCACTTACACCTATTGATTTTATCATTCGCAGCGCGCAAGTTTATCCTGATAAGACTGCCATCATTTATGACGATCTAGAACACAATAACCTCACTCAGACATGGCAACAGACCTATACTCGCTGTCGTCAACTGGCTGATGGTCTGCGCAAACTGGGCGTGGATAAAAACGACACGGTCGCGGTCATGCTACCGAACACCCCAGCGATGATCGAATGCGCCTTTGGCATCCCGATGTCTGGCGGCGTGCTCTGTACGTTGAATACCCGTCTCGATATCAATGCGCTGACCTTTTGTTTGCAGCATTCCGAAGCGAAGGTTCTCATCTTAGACAGCGAGTTTGCTGACTATGCCGATATCATCAATGAGACTTTTCCAGACTTAATCGTCATTCACTCAACGGACAAGGCTGTCGATGTCGAGCGCTTTGGGCACATGAGCTATGAAGCATTAGTAGCCAGTTCAGACAGCCTGAATAACTGGGAGATGCCGAAAGATGAATGGGATGCCATTGCGCTAAATTATACCTCTGGGACGACAGGCAAGCCTAAAGGCGTGGTCTATCATCATCGTGGTGCAACTCTCAATGCTATCTCTAATATTTTAGATTGGGACATGCCCAAGCACCCGATGTATCTGTGGACGCTGCCGCTGTTTCACTGTAACGGCTGGTGCTTTCCGTGGACCATCGCTGAACGTGCTGGGGTCAATGTATGCTTGAGAAAAATTGATGCTGATTTGATATTGCAGCTGATTGCCAAGCATCAAGTTAGCCATTATTGCTCTGCGCCAGTCGTGCACAATATGATTGCTGGCGGCAAACTAGAGTATAAAGACGCTATCACCCATACGGTCAAAGGTTGGGTCGCGGGTGCACCGCCGTCTGAAACCATGCTGGCTGCAATGGAAGCAATGGGTTTTCATATCTCTCATGTCTACGGTCTCACTGAAGTATATGGGCCAGTGACGGTCTGCGCTGAGCAGGAAGAATGGAATGAGCTTGATGTAGCTACCCGTGCCCAAAAGAAATCACGTCAAGGCGTAACGTCACACTTGATGGCAGGGTTTGAAGTATTTAAGCAAGGTACGACTGAACCAGTCGCCGCTGACGGGGAAGAGATGGGCGAGCTGGCGCTACGTGGCAATATGGTGATGAAAGGCTATCTAAAAAGCCGCAAGGCTACCGAAGAGGCATTCGCTGATGGCTGGTTCCGTACAGGCGATTTGGGCGTCAAATATCCTGATGGCTATATCAAAATTATGGATCGACTCAAAGATATCATCATCTCAGGTGGTGAGAACATCTCTAGTATCGAGGTAGAAAACGTCTTGTATAAATTACCTGCGATTGAAAGCTGTGCTGTGGTCGCCGCGCCGCATGACAAATGGGGCGAAGTACCTGTCGCCTTTATCGAAATTCACGCCGGTAGTACTCTGCAACGTGATACGGTGATGGAACATTGTAGTCAGCACCTAGCAGGTTTTAAAGTGCCGAAATATATTGTCTTTGCAGAAATACCGAAGACCAGTACCGGTAAAGTGCAAAAATTTGAGCTACGCCAAGCGGCTAAATCGTTGGCACACGAAACGCCAAAAGTCACCGCTAGTGCGAAATAGAACGGTGATTTATTAAGTCATATCATCAATCAACACCCATTAAAAAGGTCAATCACGTATAAGTGACTGACCTTTTTTCGAGTGCTAGCCTATAGTCAAAGAAGTCTAAAGCGGGTACAAGGCAGCCGACTGCAGATTGTACAAATAGTACGTCTAGGGAGGATAACGCCGTAGCCGCTTAGTAGTTCTCTGACTATATTTATAGAGAACTAATTATGTTAACCAAGCTTAGGCTCAAGCCATTGATAAACCAGCATTCCTATAATCATGGCAGGAATAAACACATAGGCTTGCCATTGACCAGTACCGAGCAATACAATTCCAGGTCCTGGGCAGATACCAACTAGCCCCCAGCCGATACCGAACAACATCGCACCGATAAGTAATTTTTTTATTAATGACAGTTTTGCTTGGCATATCAATCGGTGTACCAATCCAGCTGCTTTGTTGACGCTTTGCTAATCGTACACCGAAGAAAGCGACAATCAGACCACCGCCCATCACAAGAGCAAGGGAGATATCCCATGCACCAAATACGTCCAAAAACCCTTGTACCTTTACAGGATCGGTCATACCTGACACCAGTAGTCCCAGTCCAAACAGCAGTCCTGCTAGCAATCCGATTATATTTTTTAGCATCGTCGTATCTCGCTATTGTTATCTTTTATTAACCATCGTATGTCGTTTACGCGTTAGCCCGACTATCAGTCTTCATCTGGCAATCTGCATGAGTTCGCTATAGTAGGCCTAGTACGTGACGACCGATATAAACGGTCACAATCCCAAACAGCATAAAGGTGACAGTCGCTGCCAATGACCGTGGAGACAGCCGTGCGTTACCACAGATACCATGCCCACTCGTGCATCCTGAACCTAAACGCGTGCCGAAGCCGACCAATAACCCTGCACCAATCAATAATGGCACGGAAGTACTGATAGCTACCTCAGGTAGCGGTCTTGCCAACTGATATAGCAGTGGTGAGATGACCAGACCCAGTATAAACAGCACCTGCCACATCTCTACACGCTTGGGCTTTAGTAGGCTTGAAAAAAATACCACTGATACCTGCTATACGACCGATACCTAGCAGTAAGATAACCGTCGCTACGCCTAGCATCAGACCCCCAACTAAGGAGATCGACGTAAATGCTTGCCAGTCTATTTGTATGCTCATAACGGACTACCTAATTAAATTTATTAAATACGTACTTGAGTATTAATTTATAAAAATACATTATATTATAAAATATAATAAAAAGGTAAAAAAATACTGAACCTAGCATGACACTAATGGTTCAGTATTTTCTATAACTGTAAAGACTGCCCTGCAAAGGCTTTAAAAAGGGCAATGAAAAAGACTTAATAAGCTATCACATTACTATCTTTATCAGCCATCTTACTTGGTATCTTTACTGACCCAACACTTTATCAAGTGCCGTCTCAAAACGCGCTACTGTGCCATCGATATCAGTCAATTTATCCAAGCCAAATAGACCCAAACGGAAAGTTTTGAAATTATCAGGCTCGCCCACTTTCAATGGTACGCCAGCCGCGATTTGTACCCCGATTTCAGCGAACGCGCTACCTTTATGCATATCATCACGATCGGTATAAGAGACGACAACGCCAGGTGCTTTAAAACCTTCAGCAGCGACGCTCTCAACGCCTTTGGCTTCTAGTACTTCGCGGATACGTTTGCCAAGTGTCCACTGCGCGTCACACAATTTATCAAAACCGATTGCTTTGGCTTCATTCACAGCATCACGGAACTGACGTAAGCTGTCTGTCGGCATAGTCGCATGGTACGCATGACCGCCATTCTCGTAGGCACGCATGATGTTCAACCATTGCTTTAGGTCGATACTAAAGCTATCAGACTCAGTACTGTCCACTTTTTTTGACAGCAGCGTCGCTTAGCATGACCAAGCCAGCGCCCGGCGTACTGCTCCAGCCTTTTTGCGGTGCGCTAATCAGTACATCGATGCCCAATGCTTTCATATCTAGCCATACGCAACCTGAAGCAATACAGTCAATGACTAGCAATCCGCCAACGCTATGCACAGACTCGCTCAACGCTTTGATATAGTCATCTGACAAGATGATGCCTGAAGAGGTTTCGACATGCGGCGCAAATACCACTGCTGGCTTTTCTTCTTTGATTTTGGCTACGGCAACGTCGATATCTACTGGAGCAAACGGCTTTGGCGACTCACTATCGTCAGCACGATTGGCCGTGAGGACTGTAGATGACTTGGCGATTTTGCCTTTTTCTAAGATTTGCGTCCAACGATAGCTGAACCAGCCATTACGAATGATTAGGCAGTCTTCATCATTTGCCAACTGGCGAGCGACTGCTTCCATACCATAGGTACCAGAACCAGGAACGATCACCACGGCGTCCGCGTTATACACAGATTTTAGGTCACTAGATAGGTCATTCATTACTTGCTGAAAGGCTTTTGACATATGGTTCAGCGCACGATCGGTGTAAACCACTGAATACTCTAATAAGCCGTTTGGATCGATATCTTGACGTAATGCAGGCATTGAACACTCCTAGTGTATGGTTAGATAATATGCGACATGGATTAGATAGCACTATAATCAAATGCTATTATTTTTGATGGTGAGGTCTTGCGCTGTCTAGAGATGTATTGTCTTTAAACAAACAAAAAACAAAGAACACTGATGAGGTCTACTAACGTGAAGTTAATATATTTATAGTCATATTACGAGCAAACACCAGCACATATCTTGACCTAAGCCATCCATGAGAGCTTGATATTAGCACTGATACTGAAGGTTGACAACGATACGCTCAGGCAACGATATGACTTGCGCTATTGAGCATTTATTGATAGGTATTGATTGATAGGTATTGATTGATAAGTTTTGATTTATAAAGCCACGATAAAAACATCAATGCCCTCGATGAGCATCTTGTAGTCCTGACACCACGAAGTCTAGCAACTCACTATCGCCTTCGCGGGCAGCTTTACGCATCAGTTTCGATGGTGCATGGGTCAGTGTTTGAGTCAGACGTCGTGACAGCTCAGTGATGATATCTTCTGGACTGACATCGTCTTGTTGCAGCTTAGCAATAGACTCATGCAGCAGCTTATCCACCTGACCTTGAGTACACGCGCGGTACTGCTGAATGTCTTTGCCGACTTGGCGAACCTGAAAGCGGCGATCTATTTCAACCACCAATTGACTCACTAGCAGCTCAGCATCCACTGCGGCTTGGCGACGCTGTTCGATATTACCTGCAATGACATGCTGCAAATCATCGACAGAGTACAGATAAACGTCATCAATACGGCTAATGGTAGAATCAATATCGCGCGGTACGGCCAAATCTATCATAAGCATCGGCTGATAACGGCGACGCTTGAGCGCTTGTATGGTCATTGTCTTATCAATCAACAAATCCATACTACCACTGCAACTGCTAACGATATCAGCTTCCGCCAATACTTGCGGCAATTCTTGTAAGGGTCTAACGTCTACGCGGCGATTAGGGCCACGTAGCTCAGCCGCTAATGCTTCGGCGCGTTCGGGGTTACGGTTACAGATAACGACTCGTCCAACCCCTAGGCCTGCGATATGGGTGGCCACCAAGCGATTCATCTCGCCTGCCGCAACGACCAGTAGAGTACGGCTGGGTAAATCATCAAATATCTGTGTGACTAATTTGGCGGCAGCAAAACTAAGCGATACAGCCTGTGCGCCAACCTGTGTCTCATTACGCACTCGTTTGGCGGCAGCGAATACTTGATCGATGATCCAACCGAGCTGATTACTGAGTACTTTTTGGTCTTGAGCCAGATGCACAGAGTTTTTGATTTGCCCGAGAATCTGCGGCTCACCCAGTATCATAGAATCGAGACCAGCTGCCACTCTTAACCAATGAGTCAATGCATGAGTATCACGATGTACATAGAGATAAGGATCAATATCAACGAGTGATAGTTGCTTGAAGTCAGCCAGCCACGTTTTGATTTTGGTAATGTGCGCACTAATCGCAGCAGACGAGATATTCATGCTACTACTAAAAGTATTATTGGATGATGATTGGCCAGCAGCTTTGATATCCTGCACATCAGATAATTGGCTATTAGCGGGCTGCGACGTTGAAATGTGCGGCACTAGCGCATAGATTTCGGTGCGGTTACAAGTAGAGACGATCACGCTACCATCAGTAAAGGCTTCTATTTGTTTGAGCGCGACATTTACATCGTCACCCACAAGCGCCAAGCGCTCTCGCAGAGCGACTGGTGCAGTTTTGTGATTGACCCCAATGACCACTAATCTCATTATCGATAGACCATAAACATGACGCTCAGTTGCCCCTTACGCTATCTTATTATTTTTAAAAGACAGTTTTTGACGACAGCGCTAAAAAGGAAGACCCTAAAAACCGCCTATTATATCATTATTGCGGGCTTTAATTAACACTCACCCGTCTATGATAACCATATCTCTGTATCTGGTCGCAAATGTAACAAATCAACTACTCATACGATTTATAAAATCAATAGCTGGGTTTTAACTTATGGTCAATAATATAATGTTAAATCATTCGCTTACTCTATCTTAACTTGTTATATTTCTATAATATTCAGTTCGACAGACATATCTATATTTAATCATCTTCAGTATCATTCTTTGGCAACGTACTCGCTACTAGTAGCACATTCATACAGTCAGATCTGCCAATATCTGAGTAACACGGATGCTATTGTTTATCTCATCGGTCTACTCTTATAATGTTTGTCATGGGTACATATTGCCAATATCTAACTTAAAATGATTAAAACAAACTTGCCTTATCTGTGTAGGTAAACCATGGGCGAATACGGCTATCTATGATTTTTTTGGGTCATTACTTCGGTCACCACATCCCTATAGCGAATACTCTAGCTCCGTGCTTTATTGCATGTCGCTATTGAGCGCCTGTGTCAACGGTATAAGCTAGCGTTGTCTCTAGCTGTGTGCCTGTGTTTGGCAGCCCCTGTTCATGCCAGCCATCCCGATATATTGCTAGAAGCAAAAATTCCTAAAGTATCCGTTGCTACCGATAATAAGGCAGCTAACAATAAGGTAACTGCCAATAAGCCAAATGGCAATAAAGTAAATGATAGTAGTGCTGCGATTGATACACCTTATAATGAAGACACGCTTACTATAGAAAACGTAAAAAACATTAATGCTTAGCGCCAGCCAGTTTATGGCAGCCTGAGCTTAGTGAACCAAGCTTGTACGCTCTACTGGATGCCGAGTTTGCTGCCGATCGCGATGACAAACGACGCGCGGTCTCTATTTATAAGCAACAGTCTTTTAAAGAAGATGCGACAGCCGTGTTCGAGAGAGCGCTTAGCTTGTCTTTGCGTAACGAAAGGGTTGAAGACTCATTACAGTTTGCCAAGACATGGCAAGGCCAAAACCCTGACCACGTACCTGCTTGGTTTTATGTCGCGCATTTGGCCTTACGCGCCCACGACTATATATTAGCGGGTGAAACTTTAAACCGCATCTTGCGCTATGACCCACGCGCAGACTTAAGTGAAATTCTCATAGGCATTTACCCAAATAATGATGATGACAAACGTGAGCTTCTTGCCGCGTTGCAGCCACTAGATAGCGAGCAAAATGCCTCATTGTCAGTATTAAAAGCAGGTTTACTCTATCAGTTTAACGAACCTGAAGTGGCTATCGTTCATATCAATCGAGCGCTAGAGCGTCAGCCAGACTACGTGCCCTTTATTACGTTAAAAGCCGATATATTGCGTAAAATCGTGACCGCAGAAACCGTCATCAATTATGTCAGTCAAGCTCGTCTACGTAACCCTGATAGCAAAAGCTTATATTTATATGAGATTCGCTATCTATTAGATTTAAAGCAAAGCGAACAAGCGTGGAAGTTACTGCTTGAGGCGCATAGCCGTTTCAATGATGATTCTGAAATTACCCTGCTTGCAGCTTTAGTAAGCCTAGATATCGAAGAGTACGCTAGCGCCGATGAGCTACTCAATATGCTTGCTAAGAGTCCAGCGTATCTTGATCAAGCCTACTATTATCTAGGTATCAGTGCTGAGCGTCAGCAGTTGTTCGATCAAGCTAAATACTACCTCAATGGCGTCATGCAAGAGGATTTGGTATTAGAAGCGCGTAGAAAGGTAGTGGCGTTTGAATTACTCGATAATGACATCGATGGGGCAATCGCGACTTTAGAGAAGCTGCGCAAAGACTTCACAGTATTCGCGCCTGACACTTTTGTCATGCAGGCCGATATCTTGTGGCAACAAAACGAGTCGGATGAAGCACTGCGCTTACTGACCCGTGCCGCTCGTAAATATCCTGATAATGAGATGCTACTCTTTGCGCGGGCTCAGCTGTTAGATGAT
This sequence comes from Psychrobacter sp. JCM 18901, assembly GCF_000586435.1. Classification (GTDB taxonomy): domain Bacteria; phylum Pseudomonadota; class Gammaproteobacteria; order Pseudomonadales; family Moraxellaceae; genus Psychrobacter. The sequence continues at coordinate 28,655 of NZ_BAWH01000004.1, read as the reverse complement.
AAAGCAGACTATGTCGTTAAGCGTACCCTGCTTAACCATTTGCAAGCATTAGATCCTAGTAACTTATCCTATCAGTTGAGCTATGCACAGTTGCTACTGGCAAATGAGCGCAGCTCAGAACAAGGTCTAGCATTAGCTACCGCAATTATTCAGATTCGCTACGATGACCCACGTTATGATAACGACCTACATCTGCAAGCCTTAAATGTCTTGGCAGGCAATGCATTGGCCAAAGAAAACTATCAGCAGGTCATCGACTATCTACAGACACCTTATGATGTGCTGCCAACTCTGCGCTCAGGTACGCTGCTATTGCGCGCCTATCAAGGCTTAGGCAACAATGACAAAGTTGAGGCATTACTCGCAGATTTGCAGCAGCGCTTCTCGTTTGGACAACATAATATCAATGACCGCATACAGCTGTATTAATAGCGCTGATTTTGGATATGTTATTCGAGCTTTGTAGTCACAGAGATATGATAGTTGATAAGGTTTTTAGAAATAACGAAGCATTTATAAATTACAAGGTCGTTATAAGAAGCTAACAGCCATGCATAACCAAGCAACAAATAACGCTTAAGCTAATATCTTTGTACATCTTTCCATTTTGAGAAACTATTATGTCAGCATCAATCACTTCTTATAAGCCAAATAAACTGGCTCTGCTTACTGCTATAACTGCAGCCATGGTCATAACCTCTGGCTGTCAGTCATTAAAAACAGCCAATGCGACTAACCAATCGACGACTACTGTACAAGGTCAAAACGCTGAGCAACCCAAAAAGCTAGAGAGTTTTAATATCACCGGTAAAATTGGGGTGACGACGCCTGCGAATGATTCGACCGGTACCCAAGGTGGTAGTGCATTTTATGCATGGGGTCAGCAAAACGACCGATTTGCTATTGAGCTGATTGGCGCACTTGGTATTGGTAAAACCAACATCGAATACAATGGTCAGACCGCTACTCTAGTCAGCGAAAAGACAGGCACATTGACCGCTGACGACCCTGAAACCTTGCTAAAGAAAGCGACTGGTTGGCAAGCACCAATTTCACAAATGCCTTATTGGATTTCTGGTCGCCCAGCACCTTCAGATAGTGCGCCACAAATGGATGATCAGAGCCGCTTAGTTAGCTCAGTCAATGGTGAGTGGACAGCCAGCTTTACTTATAAAGGTACAGATAAGCTACCTAGTAAAATTAGCGCAGTACAACCACAAGGCAACAAAGTTGTAATGACGATTAACCATTAATCCATCATTGATTAATGATATGAACTACGCTAAAAACCATCATTGCTAATTAAGATAGCTGTTTATAACTGCACCGTATGATAAAAAAATATGACTGAAAATATAGCTTCATCATTTGCTTCTATGATTACCCGTTTATCACCTGCAAAACTCAATCTATTTTTGCACATCACTGGTAAACGAGCCGATGGCTATCATAATTTGCAAACGGTATTTCGCCTACTTGACTGGGGCGATTACTTGCATTTTTCGGTTAGCAACGATGTCGTAATTTCTACTATAGCTAGTGAATTAAGCGCTAATCAACTCTGTCATCAGCTACTGATATTAGATGGTGCAGAGGCTATCACTATTAGTATAGAAGACAATTTAATTTTCAAAGCGGCACGCGCATTGCTAGCATCTGCCATACAGTCAAACACTTTACCTGAGCAGTTAGCAAAAGTGCATATCACTTTAGATAAGCATTTGCCAATGGGCGCGGGTCTAGGCGGTGGCTCATCTAATGCAGCAACGACTATGCTAGTGCTCAATGAGGTTTGGCAGCTTAATTTTACTTGTGATGAACTTATAAAGATTGGCGCGACTGTAGGTGCAGATGTACCAATATTTATATTTGGCCAAGATGCTGTTGCGATGGGTATTGGTGAAGAACTGACTACGATTGAGTTGCCTGACCAGCAATATTTAGTACTGACGCCTAACGCTCATGTCAATACCGCTACCCTATTTGCGCATCCTAAACTACAGCGAGATATCGCGCTCTTATCAATACAGAAGATTCAAAGTCAGTCTAATTATTACGTTCAAGATTTACTTACGCCTTATCATAATGTCTTTGCCCCAGTGGTCACAAGCCTCGCGCCTGCTGTTGCAGATGCCTTTAATTATTTGCAGGAGTTAGAATCGCGAGCACTCGGTACAGCACGTATGACTGGCTCTGGTAGCGCAGTGTTTTTGCCGTTGGATGCGAGTGTGGCTATTAATAAAAAAACTTGTGGCGAAGTGGATTGCAGATGCGCCTTGTGCAGGGTATGTCGTTGGAAACTTAAAATAGCACATACAACCTTTAGATTTCTTATCATCTAAATAATGACAACGGTAGGATTGCCTATTTTAATTTGCTAAAACAGCGCCAGCAGTAACCTATGATGAATAAATACCAGAAAAAGCTGCAAATGACTTGCAAAATCTGAAAATTTACTTATAATAGGTCGCCACAATAGGGGTATAGCCAAGTTGGTAAGGCATCAGGTTTTGATCCTGACATCCGTTGGTTCGAGTCCAGCTACCCCTGCCATTTTTTTAGTACGAAGCGTTAGAGATACATCGAGTATAAGCGGTTTATAGACAGCCACTTATCTTATTGTCATTGACAACGTTATCCCAGTTTCGGTATAGTTCGCAATGGACACCGCTAGGGAAAAGTTATGTTTTAAACGGTTTATCCGTTTTTTAGATAACTGACAGGTCATGACACTATATTGAGAACGACTACTTAGTCGCTATTATATATCAGTTGTTCATAGCCTAGACATTACAGGGGTATAGCCAAGTTGGTAAGGCATCAGGTTTTGATCCTGACATCCGTTGGTTCGAGTCCAGCTACCCCTGCCATTTTTTACTGTAATAGTATACTTCAACACCTTCACCACTCTTTTCTTAATTTGAGCAGTTTGACACTGCTTAGCGGTCGCTGCTTGAGTCAATCAATAGGACTTCTGTCATGCCTTATTTGGCGATTTTTACGGGTAATGCCCACCCAGAATTAGCAAAAACCGTAGCCGATCATCTTCACATACCTCTTGGTAAAGCTGACATCACGCGTTTTTCTGATGGCGAAATTGCCGTGGAAATCAAAGAACACGTACGTGGTAAAGATGTGTTTATCATGCAGCCTACTTGTGCACCGACCAACGACAACTTGATGGAAATCATGATGATGGCTGACGCTTTGCGTCGCTCTAGTGCTGGCCGTATCACAGCTGTCATGCCGTATTTTGGTTATGCTCGTCAGGATCGTCGTCCACGCTCAGCTCGTGTACCTATCTCGGCTAAAGTGGTCGCTGACATGCTGAACATCGTCAGTATCGATCGCGTAATGACTGTTGATTTGCACTCAGATCAGATTCAGGGTTTCTTTGATATCCCTGTAGACAACATCTACGGCACACCTGTATTGCTAAACGACCTACAAAAGCAAGACTATGACAATATCATGGTTGTTTCACCTGACGTAGGCGGCGTGGTTCGTGCACGTGCGATGGCCAAACAGTTAGGCGATACCGACATGGCAATTATTGATAAGCGCCGTGCTCGTGCCAATGAGTCACAAGTAATGCATATCATCGGTGATGTTCGTGACCGTGATTGCGTTATCGTTGATGATATGGTCGATACTGCAGGTACATTGTGTAAAGCGGCCGAAGCATTGAAAGAAAATGGTGCACGTCGCGTCTTAGCTTACATCACGCATCCTGTCCTATCAGGTAATGCACTAAAAAAACATCAGCGAATCTGCATTGGATGAAGTGGTTGTGACTGATACGATTCCATTATCTGCTGAAGCCAAAGCATGTAGCAAAATCCGTCAGGTAAGTATTGCACCGATGCTGGCTGAAAGCTTACGCCGTATCAATAACGAAGAATCTATTAGCGCGATGTTTGACGCTTAATCTGATACAGTTATTTTTAAAACAGCCATTGCGTTAATTTTGAATAGCAATGACTGTCATAAGACATCTTAAATAGTTAAAAAAACAGAGCGTCAAGTATCCTTACTTGGCGCTTTGTTTTGTGTAGGCGTTTTACGTAGGTCTTTATTATTGCTACAGAATCACGTATAATGCGCGCCTGTGCTGACCTTTTCGTTGTTTTTATTAGGCCAGCACTATCAAAAGTGCTGATCATGCTTAACAGCAACCATCGTTATAGTAATTATCATAGCGAGCGCTGCTATAAGCAAATGGCTAAGCTTAGACATTACGAGTTTTATTCGTAACGATAATATTAGCTATCATCACGTATTAGTGGATTGGTCGCAAATCCACTTTTTTTTATGACCAGACACTTCATCTTTTTTTTATAGGATTATATCCATGAGCATTAATCATTTTGAACTAAACGCCGTTGATCGTGCTGCTGAACTACAAGGTAAAGGTGCGAGCCGCCGCCTACGTAAGCAGAACCTAGTTCCTGCTATCATCTATGGTGGTAACGAAGAGCCAACAGCTATCTCTATTAAGCTTAACGAACTAGTAAAATCACTAGAATTCGAAGCGTTTTTCTCACACATCTTGACTATCAACGTTGACGGTGAAGAGCATCAAGCAGTTATCAAAGACTTGCAGCGCCATCCAGCTAAAGGCTTCCCAATGCATGCTGATTTCCAGCGCATTGTAAAAGGTCAGAAAATCCACATGAACGTTCCTGTTCATTTCACTGGTCGTGAAGATGCGCCTGGTACTGCTGCTGCTGGTGTACTATCTACTCTAGTATCTGATATCGAAGTTATCTGCTTACCATCACAACTTCCTGAATACCTAGAAGTAGATGTGTCTGGCATGGAAATCGGTGATTTGTTCCGTCTATCAGACATCAAACTTCCTGAAGGCGTTGTTATCCATGAGCTTGAGCTAGAAGACGGTCATGACCGTACTATCGTTAACATGCAGCCACCAACAGTAGAAGAAGTTGATGCTGATGCTGACGTTGATGCTGATGAAGTACCAGCAACTGAGCAAAACGACGGTACTGACGAAAACAAAGACAGCGAGTAATAACTGTTTCTAACTAGTGCATTATTTTGTGCTGGTTAGTGATACATTCGTTTAGTCAATAAGACAGCAGGTGATTAAAATCTCCTGCTGTTTTTGTAAGTAAGGTTTGAAAATAAACTGTCTATCAGTACTTCAAACCTTACCCCTATTTATCAAATTCAAGCAGGGTGTTTTTATGGCCATAAAGCTTATTGTCGGTCTTGGTAATCCTGGTCAGCAGTATATGTTTACGCGTCATAATGCAGGATTTTGGTTTGTCCATCATTTGGCTCAGCAGTTTAATATCACGCTCTCCCTGATAAGAAGTTTCATGGAGTGACAGGGCGTGGGCAAATTCATGGGTCTGATGTGCGTTTACTTATGCCGCTGACGTTTATGAATAAATCTGGTCAGTCAGTGGTGCCTATGGTAAATTTCTATGGCATCAAAAATGATGAATTGTTGATTGCTCATGATGAGCTCGATATTCCAGCTGGTAGTATCAAACTCAAAACAGACGGTGGACATGGTGGTCACAACGGCCTACGTGATATCACGCCGCATATCGGTAATGACTTTCATCGTCTGCGTGTGGGTATCGGTCATCCTGGTCACAAATCCAAAGTCAGTGGACATGTCCTCTCAAAAGCGTCTTCCGATGAGCAAATCGCCATTGACAGCGCATTGACGGCGGCATTTGAAGCGCTCCCCTTATTGCTAGATGGAGAGGTCGAAAAAGCACGTTCACAAATTAATGGCTTTAAATTACCAGAATAATATAGTCATTCAATGATAATGACCTTTTATTTTGGCAGTTTTATCCCCATTAACCTTTTGATTTAGTTAATTAATATCAGTTACGCCAAGGAACCAACCTATGCTACTTAATATGCTTAAATGCAAATTACACCGTGCCCGTGTTACCCACGCTGAACTTCACTATGAAGGCTCTTGCGGTATCGACGGCGATCTATTAGATCTTGCTGGTCTACGCGAAAATGAATCTATTGATATCTATAACGTGACCAACGGTAAGCGCTTTCGCACCTATGCTATCCGTGCTGAGGCGGGCTCTGGTATTATCTCATTAAATGGTGCTGCGGCTCATATGGCAGATTTGGGCGATATCGTTATCATTTGTGCTTACGCGCATTTTGATGAAGTTGAAGCGTCAACGTATCAGCCAAAACTGGTCTATTGCAACGAAGACAACACTGTAAAAGACACTGCAAATATCATTCCTGTACAAGTTGCTTAATATGACAGGATGGTGAGGTTTTGGTAAATTTAAGATAAACACAAAGTTACATCTTTGAATTAGCTGCTATTATTACTAAAAATCTCGATGCTAAAGGGAAAGCTGAATCTAAATCAAGATTCGGCTTTTTTTATGCCACTTTTATTTATCAAATTCACATTTTTCATCATATATAAGGAAACATACTGATGTGGTTGGCCGCGCTTGCAATACTGATTGGGTTAGCAATTTTAGTTTGGAGTGCCGATGTCTTTATTGATGGGGCGACAGCACTAGCAAAGAAGTTTAGTGTGCCTAGCTTCTTAATTGGTGTCTTAATATTGGGTATAGGCACGTCAGCGCCTGAGATGGTGGTATCAGTACTAGCAGCGATAGAAGGCAGCCCTGAGCTGGCTCTAGGTAACGCTTATGGCTCAAATATCATCAACATCGCATTGGTACTCGGTGCAACCGTATTGATTAGCCCTATTATCATCCGTAGAAGCATCGTAAAGCGCGACTTGCCCTTGCTGCTACTGATTACTGTCATCGCCGCTTGGCAGCTACGTGATGGGACATTGAGCCAAGCTGATGGTATCGTATTGTTGATTTTGTTGGTCGCCGTTTTAGGACTACAGATCATAATGAGTATACGCGAAGGCTATCATGAGCACGAAGACGATGTAGTCGTGGCTAGTGCTGACTCAGCGCACTCAAATAACTTAGAGCACTTAAATAACTCAGAGAGCTTAGAAAAGCTAGAACCAAGCGTAACGCGTGGTCTTGTCAGTTTAATTATCGGTATGCTGATGCTCGTAGCCAGCTCACGCGCTATCGTTTGGGGTGCTGTCGAGTTGGCAACGCTATGGGGGCTTAGTGAGCTTATCATTGGTCTAACGATTGTCGCCGTTGGGACCTCATTACCTGAACTGGTATCGAGCCTGTCAGCAGCTCGTAAAGGCGAGCATGATATGGCGCTCGGCAATATCATCGGCTCTAATATTTTCAATACTTTGGCAGTTGTCGGCTTGGCAACGGTCATCGCTCCTATTGCCGCCGACCCAGTGATTCTATCGCGTGATGTAATGGCAATGGGACTATTGACGATATTGCTAGTGACACTATGCGTGTTTGCCTTTAAAACAAAGCGCCAATTCGGTCGTACGTCAGGTGCTACGTTGGTGCTGTTCTTTATGGGCTACACCGCATGGCTGATTCAAAGCGTTAGTATGTAACTGTTTAGGCTAAACCAGCTGAGCAGTGCTACAACTAAATTATCACGTCGATAAGAGTTACTAGGTTAATAAAAATTGTTACGTCAATAAAATCAGATTAAGATTTTTCTTACGATTTTTAAAACCGCGCCATAGCCCTTCATGTGCCACTTTTGGCATTTTTAGGGTGATGGTGTTGGACAGCATATCTTGTACCGCCAGACCGCGAGGGTTGAACAGACAGAACACATAGTTGAATACCAAACCAAGAAACGCGCTGGCCAATAAGGCTGCGCGTGACCCATCAATAAGACTGCCAATAATGCCGAAAATCAACGGCATCAAACAAGCGGCCAAAATACGCTTAAACGACTGACCCCACGTTAGCCATTGGCCTGCATCATTAATCGTTTTTAATCGCCACGTCTGCATACCTAATGTCTGACCACCACGGCGCCAAAATATTCCGTAGAATGCCACAAGTGTTAGTACAAACGATGGCGTCATAATGGCGTTCTGATACCAGAGCGGCAGTGACTGAGCTTGTGAGGACTCAGTACCCGTCTCCATGGTCAACAGTGTACCCACCACAGTCAATATAGTACCGACCAAAAACAGTAATGCCAAAATCAGCATACCATCATAGAGAATCGCCACGACACGAATCATAGGCTTAGCGATGGTTGGCTCTTCGTTAGGATCTTGCTGTACAGGCGCACTAGATTGAGGCTTTGATTTGCGAGTCGTTTTTGACGGACGTTTAGATGGACTTTTTGACATGGTACAAGCTCATAGCAAGCAGTGAATAGTAACGCTATTGTACCGTAAATGGTGGGGCTATCGTACATTATCCTAGATGACTATTTAACATCGTAGATGGCCTAAAATCGTAGATGGCTGTCCAATCATGCTACATACAAGAGATGGTCGAAGAATAAATAAGTAGAAGGGTGAAAGTTACAGACATAAAAAAACCGCCAATTGTCATAAGACAGGCGATTATTTTAATGTTTTATCAGCTTAAATTAAGCTATTATGCAAATGGTGCGCCTGGAGAGATTCGAACTCCCGACCCCTTAGTTCGTAGCCAAGTGCTCTATCCAACTGAGCTACAGGCGCGTATTTTGCACTTTATCCACTGCGCAGATAATATCTTTTGCAGTAAATTAGGTTGGTCATTATATAGATAATATCGCTTGTGTCAACATCTTTTTTTAATTAAAAAAATTATTTTTTTGAATTAATTATTAAAATGTTTAACGCAGTATATTGCGTTATTACTCTAATAACAACTGAATAAATGGCGGTGAAGGAGGGATTCGAACCTCGATACGCTTACACGTATGGTTCCTTAGCAGGGAACTGGTTTCAGCCACTCACCCACTTCACCTAACGATTCAAGACATTTATAAAATTTCTATAAACATAGTATTGATGCTAACAATACGTCTCATGTCGTGGGCGAGTATTATAACAAAGCCGAAACGAATTGCAAGCGTTGTCTACAGATTTAATGCGGCTTTTATCAAAATTATAAATATAAGTACTTATATTGCATTTTTATACGGAAAATTGCGGCATATCATTGCTAAATTTAACGACCAAACTGCTTATTAATATTAGGTCTACTCATTCTACCGTTTTATGCCCCATCCACAAGCATAAGACTATGATAGATTTTTTTAGTAGTAGGTGGCTATAGTATTTATCACTTACTTTAAAATATCTCAAAAGGAGCTGTTATGCGACCTGTCGTACTGTGTTTTTCAGGGTTAGACCTTCAGGCGGTGCTGGATTACAAGCGGATATCGAGGCCATTGGACAGTCAGGGGCACATGCAGCCATCGCGTGTACAGCGGTCACTATCCAGAGCTCACAGCAGGTATTTGGCTTTGAGGCTTGTGCCGCATCATTGGTAAAATCCCAAGCTACTGCAGTACTTGATGACTTACCTGTTAGTGCTATCAAATCAGGTATGCTAGGCACCACTGATAACATCGCAATGTTGACTGAACTATTTGCTGATCAAGTTATCGATAAGGATACGCCATTTGTCTTAGACCCTGTACTAGTTGCAAATAGCGGTGGCAGCTTGGGCGATGAAAAAAAACTCTGGTTAGCGCCTTTAGACAATTGCTGCCCTATGCTACTTTAATTACTCCAAATACTCATGAACTACGAGCGCTTAGCGGTGAGCAAGACCTGCATGTCGGTGCGAAAAAGCTATGTGCTCAAGGCGCTCATGCGGTATTAGTAAAGACCTCACATGATTTTGATAGTGGTGATATAGAGCAGTACTTATATATACAGGGCGAAATGGTCCATAAAAGCACCTTGCCGCGCTTAGAGGGTGAGTTCCATGGCTCAGGATGTTCACTTGCCAGCTTTATCGCTGGACGCTTGGCAATAGGCGATGCTCTCATCGATGCTGTGCAAGCCGCAGACAGTTGGATTACCCAGACATTGCGGGCAGCTGATGCACCGCATCCTGATGATGCGCAAGCTCAGCTCATACCAAATCGCTTTGTTCGTTTTTAGAATATTTACAAAGCAATAGCTTACCCAAGTAGCAGACATAAAAAAAGGCGCTCTATATTTCTATAGAACGCCTTTTTATGACAGTCTTTAAATTTGATTAGACTTAACCCAAGGTTGGCAACACACTCGCGGCCAAACCACCGATGAATATCTCCAGCAAATAAAATGCTAAGAAAGCCACCATTGGCGATAAGTCGAGCATACCTAAATTCGGCGTGATACGACGAAACGGGGCCAAAATAGGCTCAGCCAAATTAATAATAATGCCAATAATCGGATGCTCAGATCTGGTAAACACCACAATCCAGCTAACGATAATAGAACCAATCACTAAATAGCGACACATGCGTAAAAAGTCTAACAATAAGCTAGTCGTACCCGTAAAGAATAGCGGTACAGGGGCAATACCTTTATGCGTCAATGCGGCTTTTCCAGAAATGTCGATTAGACGAATCAAAAACATCAGCACGATAGCGGCAATGCTAATACGACCCTGTGCAACAGTCGGAAAAATACGCCCGAACACATCGACGATATGCGTCGCTTTATAAGCAGGTGCAATCATCGGATTGCTCGCATCCATCCCTGCAAACTGCAACATAAAACGAATAAACACCAGCATCATAGCGAATGTGGTGACCAAATCAAAAATTTGAAATAACATGTTGTTCATGAAGTGCTACTCAATGTGACATTATTAACAGATTCTAGGATGACAAATGTCATTATCAGATGCTGATGATTACATAAGGTGTGTCGTCAGTGGTGACTCACAGCACACCTTGTCAGTGTTTACTTACTCATCTCTTCACTTAACGCTTGGCTACGATCATAGCAAGCTTGCATGGCCTCGCTGATTTGACGACCAATCTCATTTGCTTGCATTGACTCGACCGCTGCCTGAGTAGTACCGTTCGGTGAAGTCACTTTACGGCGTAACTCAGCTGGCGCATCATCACTGTTCATCGCCATTTTTGCAGCACCTAACATGGTCTGCATAGCAAGTGCTGAGGCTTGTTCTTTATCTAACCCTAATGCAACTGCCCCATCGACCATCGATTCAATGAAGTAAAACATATACGCTGGCGCTGAACCTGATACGGCTGTGACCGCATGCATATGTTCTTCGTCATCAACCCACATGACCAAACCTGAGGCTTCCATAACGGCCGTTGCTAGCTGCTTCTGTTCTGCTGAAATGTTATCTGTACCATAAAGCCAGTCGCACCCATTTGAATCATAGAAGGCGTGTTTGGCATTGCACGGACGATATTGCTATAGCCGCCCAACATGTTTGATAAAAGATCAGTCGACAAGCCTGCCGCCACTGAAATGACCAATTGATTGTCTAGCACATCAGCAAAAGCACCAACGACCACCTTCATCATTTGTGGTTTGACTGCTAGCACCACGATATCCGCACCGATCACAGCAGACTTTGGATCAGCCATTGGATCAACAGTATTTAGACCTTTGGCGGCTAATTGCTCACGTGCATCGCTGCTAGGATCGGCGACCGTGATTAGATTTGGTTTGATGCCGCAACCCACAAGCCCGCTAATGAGCGCTTGTGCCATGTTTCCGCCACCAATAAAACTGATTTTTTTATTATCTAATACCGACATACTTGTCTCCTAGTCACAAAATTCAAAGGTATTCAACTTAACATACTGATATGTAAAATGACACTCAGTTTATCATACTGCCACTATTACCGTTTGATAAATTCAAAATGTCACGCCTGACATCAACCTGATAAAAATCAATGAGTCAGCCAACGGATATTAAACTTTTGACACTTTTTATTTTAGACTAAGCTCACTTGCAATGTACTCAGCCAATTGATTGCTTTTAGCATCGCTATCGGTATCGTTACCCGTCTGCTCAGAACTCAAGAGCCAACTCTCAAATGGTGACGCTAGTAATAGAGGGATATCAGTTTGTATATCATTTCCATCTTCGAATTCATTTATAAAGGTAATGCTAACCACAACCAAGCTTCCTCGTAGCCATAGTGGAATCCCAAGCGTTTGATACAGTTTTTTTCCTGCTTGTGGACGCGCAGCCATCTTAGTTTTTAACCGTTGCTTACGGTCTAACGGTGCTATTTTTAACACTGCCTGCTGTGCTATACCGCCCGCACTATTTTCTAACAATCGTACCAGCGCATCTGCTTTTACTTGCAACTGCCAAGTATAACGATCACTGCTACGTATGGTGAGTGATGTTAAATTATTAGCTGAATGACTAGATAAGTTACTAGATAAGGTCAGTCTGGATAGTGGCAGCACCTGCTCGGTCAGTGGTAACTTCAGCCAAGACAGCCACCCGCTACTCATACGATAGAGCTGCTGACGATAGCGGCGAATGGTATAAGATGCCTTACGACCTTGCCAAAACAGTTCTGTCTGATGATCTTGGTCGTCACGTTGGCTGAGAGTTAGCACATCATCGACGAGTTGCTTAGCAGGTGGTAACGGCTCATCTTGACCGAGCCAATAGTGCAATAATTGCCGCTGACGATACATGGGTAGCTTTTGCAACGCATTGATATCTAGTACGCGCTGTGCGGGTAAAAGTTGCAGGTCTGTATTTTCTGTCTGCTGCACATCCTGCATAGCTTGAGAATTGATTGTATCCTGTGCATCACTTAACAGCTGAGCGCTGCGAGCAATATTATCAATAACATTAGGATTGTATGTAGCCAGTATTGGCATGATATCGCAGCGTAGCCCACTACGTACGTTGTCGCCGCTGTCATTGGTAGGATCATCTATATAAGGCAGCTCTAAGCGCTTGGCGTAGGCGCTAATAGTGACTCGTCGTATCGTGAGCCAAGGTCGCCACAGGATATTGTACTGTACGCCCTGTGTTTGCACTCGCCATGGCTGCATACCAGAGAGACCATTGACTCCAGCGCCTTGAATGAGCCGCATCAATACCGTTTCGGCTTGGTCATCAGCGTGATGCGCTAATAGCAATACATCGTCTTGATTGATATGAGCTCGCATAACATTATAGCGTGCTTGCCGAGCGGCCTGCTCATCATGTCCGTTCACTTGTGCCTGTAAAATGCGACAAGGTATCTGCTGCGCTTGCGCCCAGTTGGCAACATGCTTAGCCCAATGCCAACTATCCGACTGTAACCCATGATCGACATGTAACAGCTGCGGCAGACATGGCAATTTACCTTGTCGGTAGAGCTGCACACACAGCGCTGCAAGTGCCAATGAATCACGTCCACCACTACATGCCAGCCAAAGACGGCGACCATGCAACTGATCACTATACTCAGACATACTGTTCAATAAGGCGGTTTCTAGTGTCTCATCAACTGGCAAATCAGCAATTGGTTTAATAGGATGCGAGATGATTGCGCTGCTGGTCATATTCAGCCTTATTCTTAGTTACGTTAGATGCTTTATATACTAACAGCCATAAAAAACGTGCCATTAAATGACACGTTTTTATTTTAGCACTAAGACTCAGGCTCTAATATGAAAAGCCCATTATTAATAATAGTGACTTAACGAAAGCGCCATAACAACCAATTAAGCAGGCAGCATCACTTCTGAATTGAAAGACTTTAGCTTTTCATAACGTAGCTCACAACGCTCTTGAGGATCTAAGTCTTTAATTTCATCGAGCTGTTCAGTGATTAATGCTTTTAAGGCATTCATTACAGGTTGTGGCTGCACATGTGCGCCCTCGCCTTCTTCGATGACAGCGTCAATCAAACCCATTTGATAAAGGTTAATGGCGTTTAGTTTTAGCGCTTCACTAGCATCTTGTGCTTTCTCAGCGGTTTTCCAGAGGATAGAAGCACAGCCTTCTGGCGAGATCACTGAGTAAATGCTATTTTGTAGCATATTTACTTTATCACCAACCAATTGCCAATGCGCCGCCTGAGCCACCTTCACCAATGATAGTCACAATCACAGGCACTTTCAGACTAGAAAACACAGCGATGCTTTCTGCAATCGCTTGCGCCTGTCCGCGCTCTTCTGCGCCAATACCAGGATAAGCACCTTGGGTATCCACAAAGGTCATCACTGGAATGTTAAAGCGCTCAGCCATTTTGACCAAACGAATCACTTTGCGATAGCCTTCAGGATTGGCCATACCAAAGTTATGAGCAATACGCTCACGGGTGCTACGACCACGATGCTGACCAATTACCATCACAGGCTGACCATCAAAACGTGCAAGACCACCTAGAATGGCTTTGTCATCGGCAAAAGCACGGTCGCCATGCAACTCGTCAAATTCGGTAAAAAGCTGATTAACATAGTCCATAAATAATGGACGCTTGGCGTGTCGTGCAAGCTGCACACTATCCCAGACAGTGCTCATAGACGCTTCCCTTTAATAATTATACTTAATGTATTTATGTTTAAGAATAATATCGTTATCCGTATTCAGATAATGAAAGTACAGTTGTAAACTCAATAGGAGCTATAGTAGCACATCTTAAATAGCATGACATTATCGACAACGCCGCTTTTGTTACGTTAATCTTTAACCCGGTACTTACAATGGTAACTGCTCAACCTCTGGAGTCTCAGCCTCTTGAGCTTCAATCACACTAAGCTGTACGCCCCATTTAGCAAACTGGTCAATCTCAGTACGCAAGTCTGCGAGCAAGAACGCATAATGTTCACTGCTATCCGCTAAGGTAATTTGCCAACTGTTTTCAGCGACTACCTTTAATTCTAGCTCTGGTAGCGCGTAATCACTGCGGCTATGATGTGCCAGTACGGCGAGGCGCAACAATAAGCAGAGATAAACCAACTGATCACCGCCAATCTGACAAGTCTGCTCTAGCATATCGGCTTTGAGCTTGCGGCGATGATTGAGCATCAACTGCGCCATGCGTTTTTGATCAACTTGCGAAAATCCTGGAATATCAGAGTATTCAAGTAAATACGCACTGTGCTTGTGATAACTACTATGACTGATTGCCAGCCCTATCTCATGCAAGAAAGCAGCACGTCTGAGCAAGTCGCAATCATCATTGGACAGCGCAAGCTTGTCTTTTACTTGTTCAAATAAATGACGGCTGGTTTTCACCACTTGCTTGGCTTGCTTTTTGTCTCCTGAATAACGCTTGATTAACGCCAATACACTGCGGTCACGCACATCTTCACTAGCAAAACGGCCAAGCATATCGTACATAACGCCTTCACGTAACGCACCATCTGAGTAGGTAATGGTTTCAACGCCTAATACTTTCATTACTGCACGCAGTACTGCCACACCAGCAGGAAATACAGCTTTACGATGTTCTTTGACGCCTTCTAACTCGATATCATCGATATTGCCAATCTTGATCAGCAATTTCTCTAACTTTTTGACACCTTTATAGGTAATGCGTTCTTGCTCATCGGCCCAACCCTTTGACACTAGGACATTACGCACCGCTTTAATCGTACCGCTTGAACCAACCACACTGCTCCAGCCTGTCTTTTGATAGCGACCATTAATCGCTAAGACTTCTTTGCGTGCACCTGAAATCGCACTATTAAAAGCTTCTTTAGTAATCAGACCATCAGCGAAGAATTTTTGGGTAAAAGAAACGCAGCCCATTTGTAAGCTTTCAGTCAATAATGGATCAAAATTTTGACCAATAATAAACTCTGTCGAACCACCGCCAATATCCATAACCAAGCGTTTATCACTACTCTCGTTGGTATGCGAGACGCCCAAATAAATCAATCGCGCCTCTTCGCGGCCCGCAATAATCTCAATAGGTTTTGGCAAGATTTTATTGGCACGGGAAATAAAGTCGTTGGCGTTTTTGGCTTGACGCAGCGCATTAGTCGCGACCACACGAATACGCTCTGGTGGTACTGAATCCAAACGCGCCACAAAGCGGCTTAAACAATCAAGACCCCGCTGCTCAGCGGCTGCACTTAGAATATTATTTTCGTCCAGACCGGCGGCGAGCTGTACCTTTTCAGACATCGAGACTACTTTTCGCACTTCCCCGTGGTCAAGACGAGCAATAGCTAAATGGAAACTGTTGGAACCAATATCGATGGCTGCCATCATTCATCATCGCCAATTGCGGATTCGTAAGGTAGTCAATAGGCATAGGACAAGTTGTCACCGTGTTAGAGAGAGTGGATAGTTTACCAAAATCACGTGCTATATAGTTATAAAATCACATGTATAGAAAAAAAGTAGTAACCACAAAAACCAGGGCAATTTTGTCATTAAAGCATTTATGCTAAACACTCGCAAGCGATGCAAAACTATAGCGGGAACATCGGAGACCACCCTATGAGCTGACAGGTATCGACTCAGCATCTAGCGCTTGTGTTACGTATATCGGTTTGCTACATTGAAAGCTATCAATATCATGATAAAAAACCGTTATTTACAGAATTTTTATCCGTATCACTTACTTCAAAAGCCACCAACTAATCGGTTAAAAATCATCCGCAATTAGTAGTTATCAACCTCACCAGCAAGGAAGCTAGTCATATGAATCAGACCACGACAAAAGACGCAACCCAAAATGCTGAAACCCCCATCAGTAGCGCTAAAAAAAGACATGGTAAAAACTGAAAACTCGCCCAAACAGGCATTTTATGATTTTTACTTAGATGAGCATCAAAACATGGCCTGTCGCCGCCTACATTTCGCAGGCAGTAGTTTTGGCTTATTAGGACTGGCAAAGTCTGTCAAAACTGGCTCAGCCAAACCTTTGGTAAAGGGTATTGCTGCTGGATATGCCTGTGCATGGGTTGGACACTTTTTCTTTGAAAAAAACAAACCCGCTTCTTTTAAGTTTCCATTGAAAAGCTTTGTCAGTGATTTTCGTATGTATAGCGATGTGCTACGAGGCAATCTTAGCTTGAGAGATCGCAAGTTTGATAAAACAAGATAACGTTTAGTCGTCATATAAGTTAAATAAACAAAAACAGGGCTGCTAAAAATAGCAGCCCTGTTTTTGTTTATTTTAAGAATTATCTCGATGTCACTCTTATAAGTGAAATACACTGCTCACTTATCGCAGTTCAGTTCTTTACGCAAAATTTTGCCAACAGCAGTCTTAGGTAGCTCATCGATAAACTCATAGGACTGTGGACGCTTATAGCCAGTTAGGCGCTTACTCGCAAAGTCTTGTAGCTCTTCTACGGTGAGATTCGCATCTTTTTTGACCACAAATGCTTTTGGTACTTCTCCGCTATGGTCATCTGCCACCCCGACTACAGCGACTTCGAGCACTTTGGGATGTTCAGTCAATGAAGCCTCTACTTCATTGGGATATACGTTAAATCCTGATACCAGTATCATGTCCTTTTTACGGTCGACGAGTGTCAAAAACCCCTCATCATTCATTACGCCGATATCACCTGATCTAAAGTAGCCATTTGGGGTGAAAGTATCTGCATTGGCGCGCTGCCAATAACCGCGCATGACCTGTGGCCCTTTGATACAGACCTCACCCCTTGTACCTGTTGGACACGTATTCCCATTCTCATCAATGATATGGATATCTGTCAAAGCAAGCGGCAGTCCGACGCTACCATTGAACTCTGTAATGCCAGACGGATTGAAAGAAATAACGGGTGCCGTCTCAGACATACCATAGCCTTCGCTAATAATCATACCTGTCACTTGCTGCCATTGATCAGAAACCGCTTTGATAATCGCTGTGCCGCCACCGATAGATAAGGCTAAACGACTAAAATCTAGACTAGCGAATTTTGGATGATGCAGCATGCCAATGAATAATGTATTCACTGAAGGGATAACATGAGGTCCGTGCTGTTCAATGGTATTCACTAAACCATCGATATCACGTGGATTAGTGACCAATATATCTTCCCAGCCGCCATAAAGACCTAGCAAGCCGCAGACCGTAAACGAAAAAATATGATAAAGCGGTAAGGGATTAAGTATTTTAATCTGCTCGCTACGATTGGCTTCAATCGTTTTACCAAACATCGCGTAGCACTGGCAGACATTGGCCATGACATTATAATGAGTTAGCATGGCGCCTTTTGGCTTGCCAGTCGTACCGCCTGTATATTGCAGTAGGGCCAAATCTTCACGTACAATCGTAACGGCTTTAAACGCTTCTGCATCATAGGCCTGCATAATATGTGCAAACATTATGTTGTGCTGTGATGACTCATTTGATGATTTGGTCGAGGCATGTGTTTGCTCATCTGCGTTCGCAGATTGTGCTGTGCCAATTTGACTGAGCAAGGCAATGTCGTTATCAGCAATGCTAAGATCAATGGAACATCTGACCACCCATTTTAACTGCGCTTTGACTGTGTCATCTAATTGCTCATAAGCAGTGCTCATACCATCTAGCACAATTAGACCACAGGCTTGAGCGTCAGTGAGCTGATGTGCCAATTCATATTGGGTATACATGGGATTGACATTGACCAATACCACACCTGCACGTAGGCAACCCAACAGTACCACGGCATACTGCAGTATATTTGGCAGTTGTACCGCTATGCGATCGCCCTTCTCAATACCTTGCGCTTGTAAAAAAAGCAGCGAAACGTCGACTAGCAATGTTTAACTGTCCAAAAGTGAGCGACGCCGCACCCATACTAAAAGCTGGAAATTCACTATGTTGCTCAATCTTTGGTTGCAGTAAGTCAATCAGATTTTGCTTACCTTCCAATACATTCAAATGATTGTCTAGGCCGTATTGGTCGTAAGTGGCTTGCCATAATGGCGCGGTATTGCTAGAAGTACTGGTACTCATTCGTTTGCATCCTTGCTCAATTGTCTGGGTTTACCTCAGAATATCATAACTTATTGTCTGTTTTTCGGATGCGCAGGCAAGAACTGTATAAGCATCAGTCACGCTAATGTCTATACAAACAATCTTCAAAAATACTTTATATTATTCCCAATATGATTATAAATAAGATATCGATAAACAAAAAAACCAGCAAAGATCACGGGATGACCTTGCTGGTTTTTTTAAGCTTTAACTTTTTAGTTAGCTAATAACTTACATGGCTAAACTATGCTTTTGCCATTTCTGCAAATATCTCATCAGCCGCTTTGATTGACACATCAATATCTTCATCGCTATGCTTGATTGACATAAAGCCTGCTTCATAAGCAGACGGTGCCAAATAAATTCCGCGATCTAGCATGCCGTGAAAGAAAGTATTAAATATGTCCATGTCACACTCTGTCACGTCATCGAAGTTCTTTGGCGTGTCAGTTTCATTGTCTTTAACAAAGAACATGCCAAACATGCCACCCAGCTTATTGGTACGTAGATGGATGCCATGTTTATCAGCTGCTGCTTGGAAACCATCCACTAGGTGATCAACTTTCGCTGCTAACTCGTCGTAGAAACCCTCTGCGGTTAAGTCCTCAAACATAGCGATACCAGCGCGCATCGCTAGTGGATTGCCTGATAATGTACCAGCTTGATAGACACCGCCAAGTGGCGCGATGCAAGACATCACTTCTTTTTTACCACCGAAAGCACCAACAGGTAAGCCAGCACCGATGATTTTACCAAAACAAGTCAAGTCTGGGTCAATACCGAAATGTGCTTGTGCACCGCCAAGACCAACGCGGAAGCCAGTCATGACTTCATCAAAAATCAATACTGCGCCATTAGCCGTACATTCTGCGCGCAACGTATCATGGAACTCTTGTGTCGGGATAACCATGTTCATGTTGCCAGCGATAGGCTCTAAGATAACGCAGGCGACTTCTTCACCCCATTTTTCAAAGCAGTCCTTAATCGCTTGCGGATCATTATAAGGAATCGTAATGGTATGCTTAGCAAAGTCTGCAGGCACGCCTTTAGACGTTGGCTCACCAATATCAAGCATGCCCGACCCTGCTTTTACTAGCAGCTGTCTGAATGCCCATGGTAGCAACCTTCAAACTTAACGATTTTGTCACGCTGAGTATAACCACGTGCTAAGCGAATCGCACTCATGGTCGCTTCTGTACCAGAGCTAGTCATACGAATCATTTCAACACTAGGCACGATTTCGCAAATCTTGTCAGCAACGGTGGTTTCAAACGGCGTTGGTGTGCCAAAGCTCAAACCATCATCAGCGGCTTTTTTCACCGCATCGATGACTTTTGGGTGCGCATGACCTAAAATCATTGGGCCCCACGAGCCAACATAATCGATATAGGCATTGTCTTCGGTATCATAAATTCTGCTGCCATTGGCACGATGCATAAAGATTGGCGTACCACCAACTCCTGCAAAGGCGCGAACTGGCGAGTTAACACCACCTGGGATATGTTTACGTGCTTGTGCAAAGAGCTGTTCGTTTTTAGTACTCATAATTATTCTCTACTTATAGCGACATTTATAACGACAATGTTTTGTGATTGAGCGTCTATTTTATATTTGTTTATTATTGAATCTTTCAAGAAGTTTTTACAATTTAAGCTTTTTTGACCACAGAAGACTTAAGCTTCATTGGTCCGTAGCCATCAAGTTTGCAGTCGATATCATGACCGTCAGTAGCATCTGGCAACAGGCGAATACTTTTCGCTTTCGTCCCTACTTTAATTACAATTGAAGAGCCTTTGACTTTTAGGTCTTTAATGACCGTCACCGCATCGCCGTCCTGTAGCTCATTGCCAACAGCATCACGAATAACTGCGTCTTGGTCTTCAGCTTGCGCTGCATCAGTCTCAGCCGCCGTCCATTCATGAGCACACATAGGACATACCAGTAACGCACCATCTTCATACGTATATTCAGCATCACATTTAGGGCAATTTGGTAAGCTCATTATTTCCTCGGCAGCCATCGTACATTAGGTTAATTGTAGAGCTGATATTGTACCGTAACTCACCATCTTTAACCAATTTGTACGCTTGAAAATCAAACGCTATGCCCAATTTAACACTTAACTCATCGCTTATTGATGACGTTTTTTTATGACAGGGTTTTTTTGTGGTACTCTTCTTAGCTTCATTTAGTTTAATGTGCACATATACTGTCAATGATAAAAGTGCCCGTATAATTTTTTTATCACTTCGATTTACCCTCTATATTAGGGCGTGTCCCTATTTTAAAAATGGCGATAAAAATGAGATAAATCGCAGGTAAACAAGGAAAATAGCGCGGGTAATATCGAGCTATTGGCTAGCTATTTGACGCCGTTTGCTAAAGATATATCCATTTTTAGCCCATTTAGTCATAAACATTTGAATTAGGGATATGCCCTAATAAATAAGCTCTCATCAGAAGGATAATAACAATGACTCAGTCTCCAGACACATCAGCACTGCCGCAGTTTTCACAATTAACCATTCAAGGCGAGGATGCCGAAAAATTCTTTCAAGGACAATTGACCTGTGATGTCACTAAGCTTGGCCTCAGCTATCAAGCTGCTGCCATTGGTAATTTAAAGGGACGCATTGAATTTGGTATTTGGATTAAGAAACAAGCAGAAAAGCAATATGATGTGGTCATTAGTGCTGACTGCGCGGATGCTCTACAAGCCCACCTTAAAAAAATATGGTGCATTTTCTAAATTTGAAACCAGCGCGCCGACACCAATTTATCCTTGTGTCCTTGATAATGTACCAACTTTTAGTCATAAAGACGACCATAATACGACTGAGGATACACAAGCTTGGATGCAATGCAGTATTGCCACTGGTAACTATTGGATCGTAGCCGCGACTCAAGGTGAATTCCAACCGCAAGAGCTGCGTCTACATCAACGCGGCGGCATGGACTATGATAAAGGCTGCTACTTAGGCCAAGAAGTCATCGCTCGCATCTACTTTAAATCTGCACCCAAAGCATTTTTGCACTATGTACAAGGCACCGGTGCAGCACCAAGCGCAGGCGACAAGCTCGATAAAATCCAAGTAGTCAATGCGATGAAAAATGATGATGGCTTTACCGCTTTGGTCGTGGCACGCCCTGAACAATTGGCAGAGAGTGATTTGAGCATATTGGACTTGCCAGCTGCCCTACAAGTAGATGTCGCACGCCCAAAATAAAAGCACATCGAATCAGGCAAGCGACGCAGCAAAGGTGACGGTAGTTCAATAAAGAGTTACCGTCATGACTAACATGAGCATAGAGAATCCTATGACACATATTGCGGTACTCGGAGCAGGCGTGGTGGGCGTGACCACCGCATGGTATCTACGTCAGGCAGGCTATGATGTGACCGTGATTGAACGCGAGTCAGCGGCAGGTATGCAAACATCATTTGCAACGGCGGTCAAATATCTGTCTCACATGCCACGCCTTGGGCCAACCCTGCGACCCCGATGAAAGCGCTCAAGTGGTTGTTTAAAGAAGATGCTCCGCTACTGTATCGTTTGCGCGCTGATAAAGCTCAGCTCAAATGGGCCATGCAGTTTCTGCAAGAGTGCCGCGCCGATAGAGCCGATGCCAATCTGGTGCAAATGGTGCGCCTAGGTCTATATTCAAGAGATACCTTACAACAGCTACGCGCGGATATTGGCATCAACTACGAGCAGCAAACACGCGGTATCATGCATTTTTATACCAATCAGGCAGAGTTTGATGCGGCTATCGAACCAACTGAACGCATGCAAGCGCTTGGTTGTGAGCGCCATGTGATTGATATTAACAATGCTGTCAATTTAGAGCCAGCGCTTTACCCAATTGCGCATAAGCTCACTGGAGCGACTTATACCAGTCGTGATGAGTCTGGCAATGCGCACCTGTTTACCCAGCGCTTGGCGCAGCGTTGTATCGATGCTGGCGTACAGTTTTTATATGATACCGAAATTTTAGCGCTCAATACCGATACCGACTCTGCCCGTCCGCATGTACACAGTATTACTATCCGTCCAAAAGGCGAAAATGCGCAGACTTTTACGGCTGATAGTCATGTGGTCGCGCTTGGCAGCTATAGCGTTCCTCTCTTAAAACCACTAGATATTCATGTGCCTATTTTTCCAGCAAAGGGATATTCGGCTACGTATACGGTGAATCCGCGCGCACCCCACTTAGCACCTTTTGTTAGTTTGATTGATGATGAATTTAAGCTGGTCACCTCACGACTGGGTGACAAATTGCGAGTCGCTGGTACGGCTGAATTCAATGGCTATAACCTAGACCTAAATGCTACGCGCTGTGAAGCCATCACTCGGCGTGTGCAGCAATTATTTCCAAAAGGCATCATCGCAAACTCGGTGCAATATTGGACAGGACTGCGCCCGATGACCCCATCGAACGTACCTTTAATTGGACGCGCGCACTGTGGTCAAGTCAAACATGGCAGTCGTAAGGCTTCAGCGACTTTTGACAATCTATGGCTCAACACCGGACACGGTACATTGGGATGGACACATTCTTGTGGTTCTGCAAAAGCCATTAGCTTATTGATACAGGGCGAAATACCTAGCGTTGATTTTGACTTTATTGGTATAAGTGCTTAATCGGATAAGCGATAGATTAAAATTTTGTGCAAAAAAGAAGGCGCTTACCTATAGTAAGCGCCTTCTTTTTATTTTAGGACAATTCTTAAGTGATTACGCTATTCATCAAGGTTTATGATGCGGTAGCCAATGCGTCATCTGTTGCTGATTCAAGCGCTTCCAGTTGTACAGGCACACCATTAACTGCCGCATTGCCACTTAATTGGTCAATTAGGGTTTCATCAGTCAAATCATTAACGCTGACACCTGCATGCGCTTGAGCAATCTTTTGCTTAACCCCTTTGCGGCCGTGACCAAAGCCGTGCGGGATACTGACCACTCCTGGCATCAGCTCATCCGTCACTTCTGCTGCAATGACCACGCTACCCACTCGAGAAGTTACTCTGACATCTTGACCGTCTGCAATGCCATGCTGCGCTGCCGTTTGCGGATGCAACATCAATGTACAGCGAGATTTACCTTTTACCAATCGATGGCTATTGTGCAACCATGAATTGTTACTACGTACATGACGACGACCGATTAGCACAATCTCATTACTGTTGTACTGTTGCACCATTTCTTTAACACGTGCCAAATCTGACTGATAAAAATCGACATGAAGATGAATTTGTTTATCAGCGTGTTTAATAGCCTCTGGCAACATCCGATGCAACGGACCTAAATCAATACCATGTGGGTTTTCGACTAAGGCTTCGAATGTCACGTCTTTATGAGGTCCATACTTTAGACCTTGCTCTAACAAGAACTTAGGACCAAAGGCTTTTGTCGCGGCACGTTCTTTTTGCGTTGCTTCTGGCGCATCTTTGTCTAAGCGATCTGCCAGTCCTAAATAAATCTCCCAATCATGCTTGGTATCGTCAGTTTTATCAAACAAAGCAGGCGAATATTTGGCGACATTGTGCACGGCAAAACCATTAAAAGTAATGTCATAGTGGTCGCGCTCTAATGGCGATACAGGCGGCAGAATAATATTGGCATGGCGACTGGTCTCAGTCACAAAGTAATCAAGCGAAACCATAAACTCTAACTGAGATAATGCTTCATCCAACTTTTCACCATTTGGGGTACTCAAAACAGGATTACCAGCGACCGTAACGAATCCTTTTAACTGGCCTTCCCCTTCGACTAACATCTCATCTGCCATCGCAACCACTGGATACTCACCATTAAAATCTGGCAAGTTGCTGACGCGGCTATGACGTTTACCCAAATAGCCTGGGCCTGAGCTGTTCACAACATCGACGGCAGGATTTGGGAACATGAGTCCGCCCACTTCATCTAAACGACCCGTGACGATATTAATGACCATAGATAGATATTGGCTCAGCAAACCAAACTCTTGCACCGAGATACCCATACGGCCATAACAAACAGAGCTTTCCGCTTCACAAAACTCTTTGACGATACGTTTGATTTCGGCTGCGGTAATACCCGTGATATCTGCCACTGACTCAGGCGTATATTGTTCAGCAAACAAAGCAAGTCGATCGATCTCTGGTGCCAAGGCAGCCACTCTAGTATCGAGCTTTGCATAGCCTTGCGTATAGATTTCATTGAGCATGGCTAATAGCAGCAATACATCCGTCGCTGGACGAATAAAGTGGTGCTCACTAGCGATGTCGGCAGTTTCAGTACGTCTTGGATCAACCACCACTACCTTGCCATCGCGCGCTTTGATATCTTTTAGCTTTTGACGCATGTTAGGCGCAGTCATGATACTGCCGTTGGAAGCCAGCGGATTGCCACCGATGATCAGCATGTATTGTGTGTTATTGACATCAGGAACTGGAATGCGCAGCATGTGACCAAACAGATGCATGCTAATAATATGATGCGGCAGCTGGTCGATAGAAGTGGCAGAAAAACGACTGCGCGTCTTTAAACTGGTAAGCAGTTGTTTGATGGTCAACATACCGCCCATGTTATGTACGTTAGGATTACCCAAATAAACACCCAACGCATTTTGACCATACTTTTGCTGTATGGATTGAATACCTGCAGCAACTTTATCCAACGCTTCTGGCCAACTAATAGATTTCCAACCGTCAGCCGTTCTTTCTACCGGCTGACGCAAACGGTCAGGATCTTCATGCAAATCTTGTAAAGCAGTGGCTTTCGGACAAATATAGCCTTGCGAAAAGGGATCGTTTTTATCCCCTTTAATCGACAAGACTTTTTCGCCATCATGTTTTATTTCGACACCGCACATCGCCTCGCACAATGTACAAGTTCTAAAATGCGTTTGCGCTTCGCCTAACGTTGGTGCAGCCGTGGTTGTGGCCATAGTCACTCTCCCTGTTGTGTTTTTTGTTCTAGGCTTCATGACAATAATTTTTGCTTATTATCACTACTGACTAGTATTGCTTCCGTGCAAAAAAATTGGCGAACAGTGCGTCAAAACTGATACTCAACGTGGCAATCGCTTGTTGTCTTGAGTAACGCTGCTGATGACAGCCCAATATCAACTCATGTACCTGTGCCGCCGCCATATCGACGCATAGATTGACAGCACTACGCTCGCAAGTACGATTGGATAACTGTAATCCCTGAATAAATATCTCTGTCCATTCTTCTTGTATTTCGGTAATCAGATTGCCCAGTCCATTATTTAATGATGACTGGTTTTCTATACTGTCACTAAATCTAGGACGGTCTTCGAGTAAGTGTTGAAACAATGCGATATTCTCAAATGCAGAATCAAAAATCATAATCAGGCATTGTCGACATTGCTGATTAAACTGATCTTTACTCAACACATCATAATCTTTGAGCATATTGACCCATGCCAGTCGCATCGGGGATAGATAATTGTCTTTTAGTTGGGTGCTCAGCTCGTTTTGCAGCGCCTCTAGGCTCTCAAAATGATTGTAAAAACTGGGCTGTGCAATCCCTGCACCTTTGGCAACTTTATTCATGCTCATGCCCTGAGCACCTTCCAAACTATACAACCGCAAGGCACTTTTTAATAACGCACGCCGAGTCTTAGCTTTCGCCAGCTCACGTTTGGACTCTACTGGGACTGTCAAATCTGGAGCTAATACATTCAATGCAAAGGTATTCCTATTCAATAGATAATTATATCGACACACCAGTAATTTACCTTAGGAGCTATTGTGCCAAAAAAATGTGGTGATAATGGTCAATTACCGACAGCGAATATCTTAGCTATAAGGTTATAGTCATTTAAACCATATGTCTATAGCCAAACCCATAGTAGAACTCATGCTTCACAAAACAACCATTTCTAGGCCACCATCATGACATCACCTGTATTCTCCCCTTTAGTGCTGCCTTGTGGCGCTACATTACCCAACCGCTTAGCGAAAGCTGCCATGGAAGAAAACATGGCTGATATCGGTCAAGTCCCTGGCCCTACTCTGCTCCGTCTATATAAAAACTGGGCAGAAGGCGGGACAGGTCTGTTAATCACTGGAAACGTGATGGTTGATGGCCGCGCTATGACAGGATCTGGCGGTGTCGTATTAGACAAACACAGTGAGATAGCGCCTTTTAGAGCGTGGGCAAATGCTGCCAAGCACAACAATACGCAGGTTTGGATGCAGCTCAATCATCCTGGCCGTCAAGTATATGCTGCCATGGGCGGTGATGTGCTATCACCTTCTGACGTGGCAATTGACTTGGGCAAGCACTCTCATCTATTTGGCAAACCTCGTGCGATGACGCAGCAAGATATCGAGCAACTGATACAGCGGTTCGCCGATAGTGCACTAAAAGCAGAACAGTCTGGCTTCGATGGTGTACAAATTCATGCCGCTCACGGCTATCTAATTTCTCAATTTTTATCACCGCTTACCAATAAACGTAAAGATAAATACGGCGGTTCGATTAAGAATCGTATGCGACTATTGATCGAAGTAATCAAAGCCGTTCGTGCTCAAGTTGCGCCTACCTTTGCAGTCGCTGTGAAGATAAACTCAGCCGATTTCCAGCGCGGAGGATTTGATGCAGATGATGCCAAAGTGGTTATTTCAGCGATGAATGAATTGGCCGTAGATTTGGTTGAACTATCAGGTGGCAGCTACGAAAGCCCAGCCATGCAAGGCAGCACAGCAGATGGTCGCACGTTGCAACGAGAAGCTTACTTTTTAGATTTCGCAAAAGAGATTGCTCAAGTTGCTACAATGCCTATCATGACGACAGGTGGCGTTAGGCGATTGGCTGTCGCAGAAGATGTACTGGCGCAAGGGATTGACGTGGTTGGTATGGGAACCGCATTAGCATGAACCCTGCTCTACCGAATGACTGGGAAAATGATAGTACGCTTAGTGCTCACAATCCTGTGGTACGCTGGAAAGATAAAACCTTAAGTGCAGTTGCTACAATGGCGGTCATCAAGCGACAATTACAGCGCATGGGGCAAGGAAAATCACCCAAACCAAATGCGTCGCCAATTTTCTCATTAATTTCTGATCGTATACGAATAAAGAAACTCACCAAACGCTATCATCAGTATTTGAATAAATATTCGACGAAATAAATTTTAATTAATTTCAAGGATAATAAAAAAGCAGCTACTCTATTTTTGAGTCTCTGCTTTCTTATTTACATAAGTATTTTTGGATAAATAATATTTTTTTCTTAATATTTATATAAAAAACAAGTTCATAGAAGAAATTACTATCACGCATAGTAAACGTAATTTACGTGGTACTACTACAGCAGCCTTGCAGATAACACTTAGTAAACGCTCATTATATTTAAGTAACACTGTAAACATAGCATATACAGACAGCTGAATTGAAAAATCCTATATTTAATATAACAAGATATTTGGAACCGATCCTTTATTCTTGTGCAATACAATTAGAATAAAAATTAAATAGTAGTATCAGTAATCGATATCGTGAAATAAAAACCAAAATAGTGATTAAAAAAATAGATCAAATACAATAAGTTCAATAAAAGGAAGAATACAATGAACGAACATACTCTAAAAGGCGAATGGAACCAAATGAAAGGTTCAGTTAAACAAAAATGGGCTGAGCTAACAGACGACGATCTTACCCATATCGAAGGTAGCCGTGACAAGCTAGTAGGCCGCGTACAAGAGCGTTACGGTCATGCTAAAGAAGACGCAGAGCGTGAAGTAGATGACTGGCGTGTAGAAAACAAATATTAATATATTCGTTGCATATTTATTCGCTGCATAGTTACTGTACTAAATAAACTGAAAAACCGCATAGAAATATATGCGGTTTTTTTATGGCAGATTTATACTGTACAGATA